>NZ_JBWKQH010000007.1:0-414270 GCF_059418665.1 Undibacterium sp. GW821-FHT07F11 | reverse complement strand
GTGGCCTGAGCAAGGTCTGTGCTGGACAACATATCCGCTTCTTTGCTTAATGTCAGTCCCCAATTACTCAATGCATCGTGCTTATCTGGTTTGATGGCAAGTGCCTGGCTAAATTTTTTGCCAGCCAGTTGCCATTTATCGGTGGCCTGAGCAAGGTCTGTGCTGGACAACATATCCGCTTCTTTGCTTAATGTCAGTCCCCAATTACTCAATGCATCATGCTTATCTGGTTTGATGGCAAGCGCCTGGCTAAATTTTTTGCCAGCCAGTTGCCATTTGCTGCTGGCCTGAGCAGGGTCTATGCTGGACAACATACCCGCCTCATTGCTTAATGCCAGTCCCCAATTATTCAAAGCCTCATGCCCGTCTGGTTTGATGGCAAGTGCCTGGCTAAATTTTTCACAGGCAAGTTGCCATTTATTGCGGGCCTGAAAAAGGTCTGCGCTGGACAACATATCAGCTTCCTTGCTTAATGCCACTCCCAAATTACACAATGCTTCATGTCCATCTGGTTTGATGGCAAGTGCCTGACCAAATTTTTCACCAGCCAAGTGCCATATACTACTGGCCCGATTGGGCTCTGTGCTGGACAACATTTCTGCTTCATTACTTAATGCCAATCCCCAATTACTCAATACATCATGCCCATCTGGTTTGATGGCAAATGCCTGGCCAAATTTTTCGCCAGCCAGTTGCCATTTATTGCTGGCCTGAGCAGAATCTGTGTTAGACAACATATCCGCTTCATTACTTAGTGCCAGTCCCCAATTATTTAAAGCTGCATTCATATCTGGAATCAATGCCAGAGCTTGTTGATATTTTTCTGTGACTGTCTGGAATTTTTGCTGTATTTCAGCAGAATACGTTTCAGAGTATTCGTTCAACGTGGCGAGCAATGAATTCCCGATCTCCACCCAGGCCCAGGCTGCG
Organism: Undibacterium sp. GW821-FHT07F11; assembly: GCF_059418665.1. NCBI lineage: Bacteria > Pseudomonadati > Pseudomonadota > Betaproteobacteria > Burkholderiales > Oxalobacteraceae > Undibacterium > Undibacterium sp. GW821-FHT07F11. The sequence goes on along the minus strand of NZ_JBWKQH010000007.1, from coordinate 413,340 downwards.
GCCTCTTTTTGATCTGGATCGGGGTTTTGAATGGAACTGTATTTATCAAGTACATCCTCATATTTTCCTGCTAGCAAGAGTTCAAACAGATCAAGATCGTTCTGGTTTTGTGCATTTTGATCTTTTGCATTTTTTAGTTGCTCATCCAGTGTTGATTTAAGTGCGCGACCAACATCCCCACCGGTACTGAAGTCAAGATCAGAAACGATGCTTTCAATATGATCAAATGGCTTGGTCAATAGCGGTGGTGGGAAGCATTCTAATTTTTGTGCCAGCGTGGTCAAGAATGTGTCTGCATCTTGCCCGCCTATGTAATAGGCTTCATTCGATTCGTGCCCCAGCAACTGTGTCACCAGATTATCAGATGGCTCTTTGTCAAAACCTGCCCAGTAAAGTCCACCATCAAAAACCCTGCCTTTTGCCAGAATTTTCAAGAGGGGATCTGCATCACCACTGTAGCCTATGACTACCCATGTCCGTTTGGTGCCGGTGTCGTCAACGATTTCTTGCAGCCTTGATTGATGTTCTTCCAGCTCTTTCTCGGTATTGAGCGTGATGAAACCGGTGTGCTGGCCATTCAGGTAAAAGATAGAGTTTGGGGCGACCCGATTTGCTTTGAATACAGATGAGGTGGCGAGGTCGTATATCGCGGGATATTTACCTACCAATGCACAGGCGCGGACGACAAGCGGGTCAAAGTTGACGGTCAACACCCGGTTAATTTTTTCTTGACGGAAAAGTTGAGCCAACGCCAGATGCGCCCAGTTGATTTTCGCTTTTTCTATATGCTTGTTTAGTAGCGTGCGTCTTTGCTGTGGGGTCAACTGAGACATGACGCTGTTGTAGTTGCCTTTGTCTTGAGCACGGTCATAGGCTGATTTGAAGGTAGTTTTAATTTCGTCAATCAGTTTGCCTGCCAGTGGGATACCGGCACTGTAAGAGCATCCTGCGCCGATCAGAAAAACGCATTCGCCGTCGGCATTACGGATAGCGTCTGCCACATCGTCAATAACCCTCGTCCAATTCTTTGCCATGCTTGTTCACTCCAATTTGCAAGCTGCTGTTTTCCAGTGTAGATAGTTTTACTTAACACTAACATAAGATGGCTGTTGATTTTGATGAAAATTGCAGATGTAGCAATATTTATCAAATTTACCAAGGTTGATCTGAGGGGAGGGGGATGGCTTTTTTGATGTGCGGCAAGCTTTGGCATTGATACTGCCTGCCGCTTGATGGGGGCGACCATGGCAGAAGCAAGATCGCATCGCATGCATGTCAATCCTGAGCATTTATTCAGTTTGAAAAGCATGAAATGCATGTCAAATGCAGGATGGCATTGCGCTCAATCATTCCTATGAAGGCTACAACGTGGCGACGCGGAAATTTTATCTGCGCGCTGCTTGTACACTCACCCCCACTTGCTCTCCCAACTGCTTCGCCGCCTCTGACATCGCCGGTGCCACGGCTTCATAGGCTGATCCATTCAAACGGACGGTGAATACTTTATGTTCACGTTTGAGCAGTTTGCGGCTGCTGTCCAGCACGACCCAGCTGGCTTCCAGTGTGAGCTGGTCGCCGCTGTTGATGAGTAGCTGATCTACCTGTACTTTGACGAGGTAGCGGGGCAGGTTGCCGCCAGGGGTGGCGGCGATGCCGGCGCTGATGCCGGTATCGGATGAGAGCCAGGCGTCGGGCAGGCGGGTGCGCAGGTGGGCGATGAGGGCGAGAGTCAGTTGTTCGTCCAGCGGGGCTATCCAGCGTTGTTCGTCAGAGATGATGGATTCTGTGGCGGACTTCTGGATGACCAGTTGCTGGCGGTTGACGGCTTCTGGCAGTTTGACGGTGGTGATGACGAGTTCATACTGCGGTTCTGCCTGATTGCTGGTCGTCAGCGGATAGTCGAGGCGATACAGGTGTTCGACTGGCGGCGTGGCGCAGGCGGTCAGCAGCAGGGTAAGCAGGGAAATCGTCAGGACGTGTGTGCTTCGCATCATGGTTTTACCTTTTGTTTGCCAAACACCAGGGCATCGGGGTGGCGTTCGAGCATGTCGGCCAGGTTGGCGACGGCGCGGGCGGACTTGGCGACTTGCTTCAATGATTCGCGCATGTCTTGCTGTAGCGGCGCGTCTTCTGCGAGTATTGCGTTGGCGCTGTTGAGGGTGCCGCGTGCTTCTTTGAGGGTGGATGTCAGCTCTGGGGTGACTTCAACATCGAGGCGGCGCACCAGTTTTTCTGTGCTGGCGAGTGTGCTGTTGAGCTTGTTCAGGGCTTGCACCAGTTCGTCGGATATTTTGTCGAAAGGCAGCTTGTCTATCTTCTTGGCGATGCGGCCTACGGTGTCTTGTATTTCACCCAGGCCGCCACCGACGGTGGGCAGCACGGGGTAGTCAGTACGCCAGTCCATTTTTGCGGGAGCGGCATCGGGGAAGAAATCGAGGGCGATGTATAACTGGCCGGTCAGCAGATTACCGCTGCGCAGTTGGGCGCGCAGGCCGCGGGCGATGAGGTGGTCTAGCAGCGATCTTTCTTTGGCTTCGGTATCATCATCTGGCAGACGTGCACCTGACCTGACGCGGGATTTGAGGCGGTCAGGGTAGAGGCTGACTTCGACCGGGAAGCGCGGCAGGCGGCCATTCTCGGCAAATTCCACGCCCAGGGATTTAACCTCGCCAATGACAATGCCGCGCAAATCGACAGGCGCACCTTTGGACAAACCACGCAGGGTTTCAGGGAAGTACATGAGGAAGTTGCGCACCTTGGTGTCGGGAGCGCGCATGGCATGTTCGCGATCTTCAAACAGGGGAAAGACGGAACCCTCGAATGCGGGTTTGCCTCCTGGCAGGGCATCATCATGTTCCTGGAAGGCGAGGCCGCCTTCGATCAATGATGTCAGTGATTCTGTAGTGACGCGCAGGCCGTTGGCATCAAGCTGCATGTCAACACCGCTGGCATGCCAGAAGCGGGTATCTTCAGTCACGTACTGGTCATAGGGCGCGTCGATGAAGACGCGGATGGTGACGCCCTTGCCATCACGGTCAAGCTGGAACTTGGTGACGTGGCCGGCATTGATGTGGCGGAAGAAGATAGGTGAGCCGTAATTGACCGAGCCGGTCTGCGCACCATGCAAGACAAATTCTCGTCCGGGTGAATCGCGGTTGATCAGGGGCGGTTCTTCCAGCCCGGTGAATTCATTGGTGGTCTCAGTGGCTGTACCCACATCGACGCTGATGTAATTGCCAGACAAGAGGGTGGACAGGCCAGAGACCGAGCCGCCAGAAATGCGTGGTTTGACAATGAAGAAACGGGTGTCGGTCGCCAGGATGTCTGACGCACTCTTGATCAGTTGCGCCGTGATCAGCACGCGCTTGCGGTCTGGTGACAGGGCAATGGCTTTGACATGGCCGACATCCACATCCTTGTAACGCAGCCTGGTCTTGCCAGCTTCCAGCCCCTCGGCTGATTTAAAGGTGATGGTGATGACCGGACCCTGGCTGGTAACGCTTTGTACCACCAGCCAGATGCCGATGAGGGCGGCAATGATGGGCACGGCCCAAATGAAGGAGGGCAGGCGGCGCTGTGGCTTGACCTTGACGACGGGCACCATGGCATCTACCGCATCTACCTCATCAACTGTATCGGCTGCATTCGCGGTATTAGTGGCATTTGCGGTATTTGCGGCAGCGACAGCCTCTGCAGGTTTTTCTGCAGGAGGTGTGGCGGGTTTTTCTGAAGTTGGATCACTCATGCGTCTTTGTTACCCAGATTAAACGTGAATCAAAGCTTTGTGCCGACAACATCGTCAACACCACCACAGCACCAAAAGCCAGCGCGCCACCGCCAGGGTGTATTGCCGCCAGTGACTGAAACTGGACCAGTGCCACCAGCACTGTCACCACATACACATCGAGCATCGACCAGCGCCCCACGGCTTCTATCATGCGGAACAATTGTGTGCGCTGCAAAGGGTTCCAGGCAGATTTTTTCCAGCAGGTGAAGAGCAGCAGGCTGATGGAAAACAGCTTGAGCAAAGGCACGACGATGCTGGCAAAGAATACCAGCAAGGCCAATGGCCACGAACCAGAATACAGCAAGACCAGCACGCCGCTCATGATGGTGTCATTCTGCGCACCAAAGATGGTATTGGTTTGCATGACGGGCAAGAGGTTGGCGGGGATATACAGTATCGCCGCGGCCACCAGATAAGCCAGCGATTTTGTCAGGCTGTCTTGATGGCGCAAATGGAGGGACGCGCCGCAAACAGGGCAGTGGGTCGCGGCTTCGTCATGGGTGCAGCACAGGGTTTCGCAAATGTCGCAAGTGATGAGCCCGGTAGCAGCGCCCGTCTGGCCAGCCAGATTGGTCGCGGGGATGTGGCGGTATTCGTGTTCAGCCATGGGGCACTCCGGCGGGTGCAGACTTGTTGTCTTCCATATTATCTGCAGCATGTGCCCACAGCCAGACATTGCGCGGCGTAAGTACCGATGTCAGCGCTGCCGTAAAAAAGATCAGTGACGCGCATGACCACAAGGCCGGGCCGATGACAATATCGGCCATGTGCTGCAGCTTGACCAGCGACACCAGCAAGCCCAGCATGAAAATTTCTATCATGCTCCAGGGGCGCAGGGTCTGTAACAGGCGCAAAGGTGCACCCAGGGCGCGTCTGGCGTCACCAAACTTGAGTACGCACAATAAGTAGATGGCTACCGATATCTGCATGGCTGGTGCCAGTATGGTGGTGATAATTACCAATAGCGACAGGATATGCATGCCGTCATCCCACATCGCCAGTGCTGCATGCAGCAGGGTGGTGTCACGGGTGACCTGCTGCACTTTGAGCGACAGCAGCGGGAAGCTATTGAGCAGTAACAGCAAAATCACCGTCGTGACGGCCAGCGCCAGTGCCACGTCAACACTGGCCTTGCCATTCCTGTACAACGTCGCCTGGCAACGCGGGCAACTGGCAGCTTCGCCCGTCACCAGAGGCACATCAATGCAAACCAGGTCGCATTCATGGCAGACGATAAATTTGTTGGCAGGCTCGATGGCGGGCTTCACGTTATGGTGCGGGGTCAGGTAGAAATCAAGAAAATAGCGCAAAAACGACAGTATATGAGTGTAATCAATTTTGGGGATTAATCATAGAATAACGGCGGGGGCACCGTTTTATTGTGACTTTGGCGGGGTTTTGGGGGTAAACAGGCGAGTTGGCATGTAACTATCTTGTTTCCCTGTGTGTGGTAATGACAAACGAATATAAAATTGCCGTGACGTAGGGGCGATTAGGTGCGTAGGGTGCGTTGCAACGCACCGCAAATGAACCACAATAAGAGACGTCATATTATGAATGATGATCAGTCATGCTAGTTTAATGTTCCGGCGAGTTTGAATTTTCAGGGAACTGGTGCGTTATAACGCACCCTACAAGTTGCTGGTCATTTTATGGGAACGGATTTTTCGCTGTGGTGAGAGGTCTTGCTGTCCAGAGTGCGAGACTATCGCTTATTTCTGCCTGATCTGGCAAGCCTCAAGCAAAGCCATGACTTCATCAAATTTTTCTCTGGCATGCGCATTCTGCGTGGCATTGCTGCGATCGTATTGATGATAAAAAACTGGGTCACCGATCTTTTTCTTGACCCAGTCCATATTCAGCGTGCCGCTGCGCCTCAGTCTCAGGTAGATGCTGACTGAATCCAGATAGGTATCGTCATCTGCCAATTCTTTATTTGCTTCATGCCAGACTACCCAGGTGTGGAGGTGCTCAAACGGCACCATCACCACGCGATTTTTTTCTGGCACAAAGCGATAGTTTTCTTCTGCCACCAGCATGCTCTGCGAACAATCGAGGTACAAGGTTTTTGTGCCGGCATGCTGCTTTCTGGTGCGGTAATCATGTATCGGGGTTTGCTTGCGCAAGCTCAGCCAGACGCCCGTCGCATAAGCCAATAAAACAGCATACGTGTTGACAGACGAATTTGAAATCTCGATAAAATTGCGAAGTATGAGAGACAGGATGACAAAAACTGGATACAGGATCAGGCTCCAGAGTACCGGCCCCCAAAAAAACAGGCTGACAAACGTAGACCAGAGCGATAGCTCACGAGTGATAATTTTGAGCATCAATAATTTGCTTTTTTTCCTGAGCGCATACAGAAATTCACCTTCATCAATGCCATAACCACCACCGTGCTCGTGTTTGGTTTCTATGGCAAAATTTGTTTGTAGCATTCAATCCCTTAGATTGCGTAATGTAGTGGTGCTCGTGTATTTGTAGGTTGCGCCGCTGCTTATTCCGTGCAAACGGATTTTGCGCAGATGGATCCCAGCCTGCGCTGGGATGACGTTAACAGGTTTCAGGAGCATTTTAACTCTTCCCCCGTTTCAATCCGGTTTCGGCTTCTCGTCATACAAGTTTAATCCGGCGTACGACGCACCTTACGGTGACGTGGGCGTAACGGGAGGCGCATTGCAATGCGCCCAGCATCTGTCCATTTTCTGCGATCTTAGGTATGTGAACGATGTCGCTCTCTGTGAACCTCTGTGAAACCTCTGCGTCTCTGTGGTAAAAGGCATTGAAATAAGGCCGATACGCCGACAAAAAAATAAGGCCCCGGGTTTTACCCCGGGGCCTTAATGCCGTTACTTTTTAAATCAACATCAGATCAGGACATAGCTTAGTCTGTTGCTACCAGACTTACGCCGCTGATCGCGCTATACGCTTTGACCATGACGTAGTAAGTGCCTGCTGCAGGTGAGTTGATGGTGATGCTTTCATTGTTGCTGGCACCGTTGGATTTTTGCAGGTACGACGATGTCGTTGGTGCAGAACCCAGTTTGACATACAAGTCAGCATCGCCAGAGCCGCCGCTGGTTTTGAATGTCACTGTCGGACGGCCAGCCGGTACTGCGAAGGTGTAGATCGATGATGCGCCTGATGCCAGGTTGATGCCTGTCACTGGTACGCCATTGCTCAACACGTTCGGTGGTGTGCCGATTTGATAGCTGGCAACCAGGTTGACGCCATTGGATGCAGTGTAACCGTTCAGCAAGACATAGTAGGTGCCTGCTGTTGGTGTTGCCACAGTAATGGTTTCAGTACTGGTAGAGCCGTCTGATTTTTGCAGGTAGGCCGTGGTGGTTGGAGCAGCACCCACTTGTACATACAGATCAGCATCGCCTGAACCGCCCGTTGTCTTGAACGTCAGGTTGGTTGCACCAGCTGGCACGGCAAAGGTGTAGACCAGGTTGGCACCTGTTGCTACGTTGATGCCGGTGACAGGTACATCCTTGACCAGGACATTGGGTGGTGGCGGTGTCGAGCCCATGGCGGCTGCAAAGTTTGCCATGTTCAGGCTACCAAAACCACTGGCATAATCCCAGCCTGCCTTGGCGGTATAACCACCATTGCTGCCGGTTGTGACGTCGTGGAACATGCCCGGTGTGCTGGCCGCTTTTTGGTAAATCGCAGCAGCAGGGAAAGGCAGGCTGTTATTGTTCATCGACTGCACACGTGCCCAAAAGCCGGTGAAGATAGGTGCTGACAGGCTGGTACCACCGATCTGCTGGTTGGAACCATTGACAATCACCAAAGCACCGCTGGCAGGGTCAGCATTGAACGAGATATCTGGCGTGCCGCGTTTGGTAGAAGAACCCAATACGCCGGAACTGACTTGCCAGCTAGGTGCTGATTCTGTCAGGGATGGCCCACCACCCGCACCACCGTTTGCATTTGCCTGGCAGCTGGACGCTGAGGTACAAGACCACACCGATTCAGAAACCCAGGTAGTGCCCGAAGTATTGAGCTGGGTACCGCCCACCGAGATCACATAAGGCGAAGCCGATGGATAGCTTTGTGAAGTACCAGGGCCACCGCATTCATACGCGCCGGAATCACCGGACGAGACGGCAAAAGTCTGGCCCTGTGCAACCGCTGTCTGGAATATCTGGTCATTACTGGCCGTGATACCACCATTGAACGCATCGTTTTCACACATGCCCAAAGACACGTTGATGACCTTGGCCACGTTGTCAGTGACAGCGCGGTTGTAGGCAGCAGTAATGTCAGTCAGGTTCAGCGTGTTGGCTGTGTACAGCACCATTTTCTTGATGGTGCCGCCCGCAGTTGCCAGCGCATCTTGCGTGTCCATATTCCATTCACCGACACCAGAGGTGTCAGAGCTGGGCGAGCCTATCGTGACTGTTTCCACATTTACGGTCGGGTAACCGGCCTTATTGGTGAAGGTGTTCAAGTCCTTGATGGTTTGCGTCATGCTGCCTTGCGTGATGATACCGATAGTGGTATTCACTGCGCTGGGCAAGCTGGTGGCGTTATAGATCGCAGAAAACTCGGTAGGATTATGCCCACCTACAGCCAGCGTATTGGCATTTGGACGCACCAGGTTGGTGTGATAAGTATGCACATTTTGCAGGCCATGTACTGCCAGCACCGTGTCAGCCAGCGATTGCGGTATTTGTGCATCTGTCGTGTTGGCATGCACGGTACGGCCATCTACGCTAAAGGTTTGCAGATCGGTATTGAAGGCCGTTTTTACTGTCGCTGCCGCACCTTCTGCAGTGACGAGCATGCGATTATCCGACACCGTGATGTTGACGAAACCACTGGCCTTCAAATAATTCACTACTGCCTGCACCTGGGCTGTTGTTGGTGCAAAACGGGACATGAATTCGGCACTGGAAATCGTTTTGACATTTTTGCCGTTCAATATGCCCGTTGTGATGGCATCCAGCTCAGCCTTGTTGCGCAACTTGAGCGCGACCGACACTTGTGTCGGTGCACCCGCCTGCATCAACGTGGCGGCTGACTTGGAAGCCACCGTCGCTGGTACCCTGGTGGCTTTGGTTGCTGTCGGTGCCCATTGTTCTGCTGCCTGGGCCGTGTCGAACAGCATGGCCAAAGCCATGGAGACACCTGCTAGTTTGAGATTACAACTGATACGCATTACTTCTCTCCTTGTTTTTTTGATACGAAGTATGTGATCGGTTCGTGTTGGCGACGCCGATCCAGCTATTTACTCATCCCCATTCTTCCCAAAACAGGGATGGATGCACAGACAAAAACGGTGTATCCGCACCGTCCAGGCCCTACATCCAGGAACACCCAGGCAGGCTGCGCGAGGCCCACCCTTGGTTCCGCATTGCCATGCAGGCAATTGATCAAATTCCCCACATAACAATTCTTTCAGGCAATAGTAAGACCACTTGCACACGGCGACCGCCGTACAAGACTATTGGCACTGCTGAATTTTTTTATGGCACTGAAAAAAACTAATACCAGTTTGCCGTTTTGCAACAGAGGCAAATTATTGACATTCTTTAACAATATGTCAAAAGCAATAACTACTGATGTATAGACAAATATTTTTTATCATTTACCTTGAAATTTATGAAAACTTATTTTCATAGAGGAAAAGATATACTTTCATTACTGAAAAGGAATGAGTTGGAGCGCAAAAAATGGTTGCGAAATCACAACAAAATCGTCGCAAAAAGCGCACATCTGGCTGAAATTCTTGTGCCGATTTGCGCATTGATGTGCGTGTTTTGAACAAAAAAAGGGGGTAATAATAGGTGTTGTGATACAGGTTTTTTGTTGATTGCCTCATGCGTGAATCACATCAGCCCAATAAAGCAGGAATTAGAATTTCCCCTCTAGATTTGCGGGCTGATGAAGCGGTTTGTGATGTGCCCGGGGTCGCTTTTTTGGGGGGAACATGGGCCTGTCAGCGGGAGTAAGCAGGTAGCAATCGGCGCTTTTTTTGATGTGCTGTTTCTGGTTTGACTGAGGCTGCTTTGCACCAGGAATATCGTCGCACATGGCAGTAGCAGCCAGGCATGCTGAAGGCCTGCGGATTGTGATCGCTCCACTGGCCATTCTCACCGTGACGCAGCCGTCACCTGCGGCGCATTGCCAAGTGCTGCATGCAATCTCCAAATCTACAAGAAAAATATCTGTGCCGTGCGCGAGGTCCACAAAAGCATGCGATGCACAAAAATGGTGCAAGGCCGAGATCTCGCACTGATCTCATTTTCCTGCACCTGGGTACGCATTCTGCAGTCTCAATTTGTTTTTAAAATATCAATTGATTAAATATAAATAATGGTATATTTTGCATTATAATTTATTAACTACCAGGCATTCCCGTTGAGTCCGGCCACATATCGCATTAATAGGATTTGCACCTCAGTAGGAGTGGAGCCTTTCATCCCCCGGGTTCCAGAAATAGCTTCAAGAAAACTGACATTAAACGTTTCGTTCCCTATTTGACGCACGATAGAACTTGAGAAGCCATGTCCCCATGTCCAGTACCAGCTTATCCGTGTTGTCCAAAGTGCGCACTGCACTTCCCCCGGCATCAACGCGAGGGACGGTGCGTCACTATGTTTGGCTCTTTCCTGAATGATCAAAAAGCGGCAGTTTGATCGCTGCTGCAGGCCTTGCTGCACCGTCTCAAGTCAGGTTGGATATGCAGTCTATGGATGCTGTTTTTGATGGTTTTTTTGCTGTTTTTTTTGCGCAATTAGTTATGCAGAAAGTCGTCTTCCGTCAGAAGTGCCAACAAGCTTCTTTATCACAAAGAATGGAATGCTCATGAAAAAAATCACCCCTCAGCGCCGTTTCTTAATAAGCTCGATCAGCTCGGCTGCTGTCAATGTCATTGCTGCCATCGGCATCATCACGGCACTTCCCTCTATCGCTCTGGCACAACAGGCCCCGGTTCAAAGTACCGTAAGCTGCAACGCCAGCTCCACATGGGTCAGCAACCCGTCTTTGCCAGGCGATGTGCAGAATACCGACAATTGCAGTTTCCAGCAGTATATGTGGCAGGCCATGCTGTATTTGGTGCAGCCGGTAGCAAAGGGCAGCAAGGTTCTGCAATTTGAAACCTATATGCCTAGCTATGGCATTTTTGTCGATCCTGGCAAGACCCCGACCCCATGGGGGAAAGTACCCAAACCGGCGTATTGCAAAGGGCCATCCAGCTTAAAGCAGAACCTTAAACAGAACTATGTTTTTTCCAACCTGACCTTGCAGGCGGGCGTTGGGCAACCCTTGATCGACAAATCGCTGAACCGGGTTTTTTACGGCGTATCGGTGAATAAACCGAGCTATGACTTCATCACCGGTTGCGGCTTGTACCAGGCGCAGTGCAGTTTGACCCTCGCGCCCGACCTGGTTGATCCGGTTGGCTACAAGGTGGTGGACATTCCGGGTTTGTACCCGAATCTGGAGTTTCCCACCGGTGCCATGCAATTGAAAACTGCATGGAAGATTTTGACGCCCGATGAACTGGCGGGCAAGACCTTTTATAGCACTAAAGGCTCGGTTCAGGCACCCGACAAAAACTGTATGGAGAATGTGGACCTGGGGTTGGTGGGCATGCACATCGTGAGCAAGACACCGACCCAGCCGGAATTTATCTGGGGCACTTTTGAACACCGTAATAACGCGCCGTATTGCTCCTCGACCGATGCCAAACCCCCTCTGGGTGGAAACTGGACTTTTTATAATCCCAACTGCACTGGCGGCAACTGCACCCCCAATCATTATGCCGAAGGCAAAGCCACCCAGGTTTGCACCATGCACCCCTGGGGCGATCCGACCCTTGGTACCATGCCCAACAATTTGAATTGTAGCTCCACCCCGCCACCTGGCTATATCTGTGACCCGGATACCCAAAAATTCGTCATACAGCCCAGCACCGCCAATTTGCAGGCATTGGATTTATCAGTGCAAAAAATGCTGGCCGCATTGCCTGCGGGCGACGCCAATAAACTATGGGCCAACTATTCACTGGTCGGCAATGTCTGGACAGCCAGGGGGACATTACCGCCCTCAATGCAGGTACAGGTCGGGTCCTTGTCGGGCGCAAACAATAGCATGGAAACCTATGTGCAAAATGGCGTCTCCAATATTCAAAATCCCTACAATTGCTTCAGTTGCCATAACCAGGATGGCAAGAGTAAAGGCCAGTCACTGAGTGATGCAATCAAAGTTCAGTTGCCGCCAGCCGGGCTTTCCCACATCTTCAATTTACTGAATCTGAAAACCAAAGGTTGCAGCACAGGCGTGCTGCCAAGCAACGCAATGTGCGCCGCCAACGGTGGCCCTAAAAAATAAAAACCGTTTTCAAAAAAAGAGGAATTGACATGAGCTATTTGACCTATCCAAGATTGCACTTTAGCGGTGGCTTTCTGGCTGATCCAAGCACGGTGAACAATACACCGGACAACTATACCGATGCGAATGATGACATCGCAAAGTTGCAGCTTTACTGGAATCCCAACGGCACCGGTATTTTTGATTTTCAAAACTGTCTTGTCACCAAGGTCGTCTATGGGCCCGGCGATGAAACCACCGACCCCGCTGTTGATCCTGTGATTGGCCAACCAGTCATTGCGGCGTATGCGATGGCCGCACCCAAATTGGTTGACCTTGACCCGGATCAGCAAAATACCAGCGAAATATGGGGGCTGAGCCTGCAAGTGGCGGGCGTTAGCGCCAACCCGGCATCGATCAGCGATTTTGTCCGCGGTGATTACGTCGCTGGCTCGTATAACGCGGTGTGGGCCCAGGCCATCAACGGCCCACGTAGCTCGGGCAGTGGTTGCGGGGTATATCAATCAAGCCTGACCAACCTGAGCTGGACGACTGCGACAAAACCGCAGTCTAAATTTCTCAGTCTGCTTCAGCAACAATCGCCAAACCAATTGAGCGTCAATTTTGTGGTGAATGCGCATAACAATGCGCCAGTGATCTATTTGTTCAATACGGATACCTTGCAGGCATTGGTGAAAAAAGGCGTACCCGCCAATATCGTTGACAAATTACTGCCCATGACCCGATATTTCATGAACCTCGGTAGTAATGGCTTACCTGCCAAGCTGGGCCAGGTTCCGACTGAATCGTATGTCAATAATCAGCTCACTATTTTGTTAGGGCAAGCCGACGCCGATACCTATCGCGCCACTATCCTGGCAACGACCCTGGCACCGCCACCGTCGCCAGTGCCACCGCCGAACATCAATACTACGTTTCCAACCGGTTTGTTAACTGGCACGATAGGGCCGCAGGCTACGGCGACCCCTGTGTTTTATACGCCATCACGCATGATGGCGCCGATTGCGCTGCCCAATAGCAATACCCAATGTAATTTTGCCCCGTTCTGCACGCAGGTGCTTAGCGATAGCAATGACAGCAAGGAAGTATTGATTACCGTTAATCTGGGCAACTCGCTCTCCACCGACAAGCCAGGCTATAACGATCCGGCGCAAAGGTTCGGGGTTGCCTTGTATGCGTTGGGCGATCTGTTTTTGGTTTATTTTGATCAAAGCCAAGGGGCGGGCATTAACTTGAACAACGCGGTGACTATCGCCGCTTTGCCAAACGACCCGACCCAGATGGCAGAGTTGATGACAGTGAGCGGTGGTATTCTGACGGTGAAAGTCAATCCTGCCTTACTGCCACCTGGCTTGACTGTGCAGCAGGCGGAACAAGGGGTACTGACGATGCCCCTGGGCCTAGTGGGAAAAAATGCATTTTTTCAAATTATCTGGCTGGCAGAAAATATCAATGGCTATAATTTACGGGCCGATCAGTTTGTCTTCAGGATGAACCCCGGCATTCCATCGGGAGCTAACGGCGAAACGGCGCTGGTTCGCCTATATGCCACCAGGTTTGGTCAACCTGCGGCCAATATCGGCCTACAGGCAACGCTGATGTCGCCGGAAGATTCCGTGAAATACACTAGCAATACCATGGGTACTGGCGGCACTTCTGGATTGAAAAACATCGCGGTACCGCAAAATGCCTTGTCCTTCAACACTGCGCCTTTGATGACCAATGCGCAAGGCATGGTCGAATTGAAAATCGTCGGCACTGACCCTGGTTTTCCGCGCGCCAGTCAAAACGTCGATGGGCAAATTTACTTTGTCCGCTACAATTTCGCCGATCAGGCTATCGCAAAAGGCTACACCCAGCATCCTGACGATTTGATTAGCATCCTGCTGTTTAGCCAGCAAAACTTCCCCGATTGTCCGACCTGGGATAACTGCATCCAGTTCATTCTGCCGCAATATGCCAAGCTGTATCCCATCATGGGCCGTTTCAAGCTGGACGACTATGCGACTGTGGTTCAATATGCCGAGCCTATCCGCACGGTGCTTGCAAAACCAATGGATGATGCCTTGCATATGCCGGTCATCCGGGATTTGTCGATTCAGCGCACGCAAATTATCCTGGACTGGTTTGCCAACCATACGCCGAAATAAGACATGGTCCATTACCTCTGTGCGGCTAATTTGAAATGCACCAGTTGTTGATTTGTACTGAAATTTGAACTATGTTTAGCAAGCTGCCCCTGCTTATCCTGATGAGCAGGGGGGCAGTGAGCAGGATGCGTTGCAATGTACCCTGCTGACAGCTGGGCTATTGACAGCCAGGATCATCTTGATATAGCCTAATTGCTCGGTGTCATGCAGACACCCAACCATTTTTGACAACAATCATGCAAACTACTTTGTATCCACGCATAGCAAGTACGCCGGAGCCACGCTCCATGCGTAGCTTCGCCTGTGCGAGCAGTGGTTTGCTGCTGGTTGCCCGCATTAATAATAATGATTCCAACTCGAACTCGGGCTGGAGTCGTTTCGCTGTATCTGCGCTGTATCAGATTAAATAAATAGCGAAAACCACGATTCAAAAAAGCCCGGAGATTCCGGGCTTTTTCATTTCCGGAATCCGAAGGCGGCATTTTTATCAACCCGCAATCAAGGAGAAGGACATGTTTACATTCGAGGAAATCGCCGTACAAGCAGGAAAGAAAGTAAGAGTGGAGGCTTTCGTGGCAACCACCCGCATACAAAGCAAAATGGCATTCGTCATTTTGCAGTCTGGCGCGAGCAAAGTGCAGGTCGTGGCATCTGGCGCGGCACGTGAGCAGGCGAAGGCATTGATGCAACAGGCGTATGCTGCGGTCGAAGGTACCGTAGTCGCGTCGGCGCAGGCACCAGGCGGTTTTGAGATACAGGCAGAGTCAATCGAATTGCTGTCACCGACGGTGCAGTGGCCAATATCCAGCGATAGTGAAATTGGCACAAAGCTGGCATGGCCGGCAGCGCGTTTTCGCGAGCGCAAAGAGGCTTTGGCGCTGATAGTGCAAAGCGAAATTGAGATGGAAATGACTGGCTATCTGAGGAGCCAGGGCTTCATTGGTATCCATTCGCCCAAGCTCATGGGGGCGCCGTCTGAATCAGGCTCAGAAGTGTTTGAAGTAAAGTATTTTGGCGAGCGTGCTTATCTGGCCCAGTCACCGCAGATATACAAGCAAATTGCCATCATGGCTGGTCTGGGCAAGATTTATGAAGTTGGCCCTGTGTTCAGGGCAGAGCCCAGTTTTTCATCGCGCCACGCGACCGAGTTCATCTCCTTTGACGTTGAGCTGGAAGGAGTCAAAAGCGAAGTCGAGATCATAGAGCTTGAGTGTGCGATGATCACCGCCGCCTTGCACCAGGTGTTTGCCAGGATTGGGCCAGAGCTGGCCTTGCACTACCCTAAAACGACAGTGCCAGCGGCCTGCCATATCCTCGAATTTGCAGAAGCGCAGGCCTTGCTTGGTGTGTCCGGCGACGAATCTCTCAGCGCCGAGGAAGAGCGAAAACTCGGTGCAATGATGCAAGAGCAGGGCCATGAGCTGGTGGCGTTGACCCGCGTACCATGGAAGCAAAGGCCGTTCTACCATATGCGCGAAGGTGATAGCCTGACAAGGAGTTTTGAGCTGCTCTATCGTGGCGTTGAAATTACCACGGGTGCCATACGCGAGCACCGGTACGATATCCTGATGGCGCAACTGGCAGAAAAGGGGCTGACAGGGAAGGGCCTGGAATTCTATCTGGAGTCATTCAAACTGGCGGCACCACCGCACGGCGGCTTTGGCCTGGGCCTGGCACGTTTGACAGCTTTATTCCTTGGCTTGCCGGGGATTAAAGAAGCGACGTTTATTCATCGAGGGCCAGGGCGGCTGTCGCCTTGAGCATGGATTGCTCGCTGATCTTCAAGGCGCTAAAAGAAACGTAGATGGGGTGGCGCGGCGTAGTGCGATATGCTGCGACGCAGCGCGCCTGCCCTCCGGTTTAAAACTTCGATTCCCATTGCGCATTGCCGCTTCTGTCCGTCGCGCCATAAATGGTACGTGCAACGGCGCACAGCGCCATGACTTGCACCATTAGCAAATACCATCCCGCTTCACCGGCGGCGACTGCGTCCTGGGTATGGCTATTGAGGCGCATGGCGTGCTTGACCCTGGTCACGTAGAGGGAAATGAATTCCATGAACGAAGCGGCTGATGGATGTGAGACAGTGCCCATGAAGTAGAAAGACAGGTAAATGCCCAAAAAAATCTGCAAAACGAAAGCCACGGCGGCCAGCAGCAAAAAGGCAAAATCAATGCGGCGGGCTGGAAACTTGAAATGGTTTGCGACCAGGTAAAACCCGCTCAGGGCACAAAACCCCATGAGGATCGCACCTATCGGCAGGAACACCAGATAAGAAAATGAAAAAAGATTCAGGCCGGTACCACGCCAGACCAGGGTGTTGATGATGCTCACCAGCAGCGAGCTGATCAGGCAACATGCCCAGGCGAGAGGTCTTGCGTATGGAGATAGGGATGTCACGGGCTGGCCTTGATGTGGGTAGGGTACTGGATTTTTTATCTATCCTGCAGGATAAAATTTTGCGCGATATTATCCTGCTGCTACAGTGGCGTCAAGGATATGCATTTGTGTGGCCAGATTGCGCCTGGCGCCGATATCATGCTCATCATCAGGCAATTGAATATTACGCAGATGGATCTCAGCGACGCTGGTTGGTGATAGCGGCAGCTTTGACGCGACCATCTTAAGGACTGGGGCAGCGGCATAAGCGGTATCCCGCCCCAGCACATGTACAAATCTTCTTGAACAAGCTAATTGTTTGCCGTATCTTTGTTGTCTGTACAAACGATGCAAACGGTGGATACCTGCATGGAAATCAGTTTCGCAAAATATCAGGCTTTGGGTAATGCCTATCTGGTCGTTGATGCTGCGGCGATAGATATGGGCGTGGATGAAATCAAGCGCCTGTGCGATTTCCGTACCGGCATAGGCAGTGATGGTGTGTTGTTTGGCCCCAGCTATCCGGATGACGCGGATTTTGGTTTGTGCATCATCAATCCAGATGGCAGTGAGGCCGAGAAAAGTGGTAACGGCTTGCGTATCTTTTGTCAATACCTGCATGACCAGGGGCTGGTTGGCACACAGGCTTTCAGCGTCAAGACTATTGGTGGCATTGTGCAGGCCAGGGTTTTTCCTGAACAGCAATTGGTGGAAGTGTCGATGGGGCAGGTCAGTTTTCAGGCAGAACAGATACCGGTGCTCGGGCCAGCACGCGAAGTCTTGCTCGAAGAGATCGCTCTTGGCGAGCGCACCGTGCAGGTGTCTTGCGCCACCATAGGTAATCCCCATTGCGTGGTGCTGACAAAGGAAGCTACTGAAGCGGTGGCAAGAGAACTGGGCCCCTCGCTGGAACAGCATCCACTTTTCCCCAATCGCAGTAACGTGCAGTTCTTGCGGGTGCTGGACCGCCAGAACATACAGATAGAAATCTGGGAGCGTGGTGCAGGTTACACCCACGCATCCGGCAGCAGCAGTTGCGCCGCCGCAGCCGTGGCGCACAAGCTGGGCCTGGTTGATGCAAACCTGACGGTGCATATGCGGGGTGGGGATATCCAGATACTTATTTCACCAGAATTTGAAGTGATGATGACGGGGCCGGTGCGGGCGGTATGCCATGGCAGGGTCGTGGTGCGGGGATAGGTTTTTCTTCGGGCCGCAATTTCCGTGATGTAGCCGTCATGTTGTGGAGCAGGGCGCATTGCAATGTCCCTTCAATGATCTTGTCTGCTGCCAAGAATTTCCCATTCTTTTCAAAATAGTAATACACTCCTGCCTTTGATACACACACTTTTATCAGCAGGGATGATGATGCTCATCCCATTGTTTGCTGCCAGCCTCACGCACTGAATACGCCATGCTGCACATAAAAATGCCTTAAGGAATGTAATGATCAAAGTCACGCAACTACAATTTGATTATGGGAAGAAGCGCGTCTATGACGACTTTTCGCTGACGCTGAACAAGCCCGGCGTGTATGGTCTGTTTGGCCGCAATGGCAGTGGCAAATCAACGCTGTTGAAGATATTGTCGGGTTTGCTGTTCCCACATGGTGGCGAAGTGGATGTGCTGGGTTACAAGCCAGCGGCACGCTTGCCGACCTTTTTGGAGCAGGTGTATGTCGTGCCGGAAGAATTTCATCTGCCCGATATCAGCCTGGCGGTGCTGTATAAAACCCATGCACCGTTTTATCCACGCTTTTCTGGCAGTGATTTTTTAAAGTATGCCGAGATTTTTGAAATCCCGCGTGACAAGGGTTTTGCCGCCATGAGCCTGGGGCAAAAAAAGAAGGCTGTCATCGCCTTTGCCCTGGCAACGCACACACCCTTGCTGTTGATGGATGAACCGACCAATGGCCTTGACATCGTCGGGCGCTCGCAATTCAAGACCATCCTGGGCGGCAAGGAGCATGCGAACCGCACGGTGATCATCAGCACCCACCAGGCACATGACCTGGAGAGCCTGATGAACCATGTGTTGTTCGTCGATAGCGGCAAGCTTGCCCTGTCAGCCAGCATGGAGACGCTGCAGCGTGCTTTGCACCTGGGTGTGGCCGATAACCAGGCTGACACTACTGGCAGTATTTACCAGGAAGCTTATGGTCACCAATGGGCTTATGTAAGCCGCAATGCGGGTACTGCGCCAGGTGTCGTTAATCTTGAATTGCTGTACAAGGCGCTGAGCATCAACAAGCAAGGCGTGCTCGATGCGGTGGCGAGCTATCTGAGTGCAAAAAACGCAGCAAATTCAGCAGATGCAACAAACATGGCGGGGAATACGCAATGACGGACTTTTTTGATATGCAGCGTTTTGGCCGCCTGCTGCGTGCGCACTGGGCCGAGAGCTGGCGCGAATATGCCTGGTTTGCCGGTGCGCTGGTGATGCTGGATCTGATCGCTATTGTGATTTCTTTCAGCACTACATCTGGCAGCATGATCTGGCAATTCCAATTTCAGGGGCAGCTCATATGGTATATGACGGGTTTGTCCTTGTCGGGAGTGATTTTTGCGGGCAGGTATTTCAAATACCTGCTTAATCCTGGCGCCAGCCTGATCGCACTGATGCGCCCGGCGTCAGTGTTTGAAAAATGGCTGATGGCTTTTCTGGTCATCAGTATTTTTTATCCCCTGGCCTATAGCCTGCTGTATATCCTGTTCAACTATCCTGCTGTTCAGTTGGCCAGGGTGATGTCAGGCTCATTATCAGGTTGCGAAACTTGTGCCAGGGATTTTCGACTCTACATCCCTTTTCTGACGGCAGAATTAGCGGAAAAAAGCACAAATGATGCGGAATTTTTTTTGAAGTCCCAGTTATTTTTCTTCATGCTGCTATCGGGCGCGCAAGCGCTTATTGCCGGAGGAACGGCATTCTTCAAACGCTCACCCGTATTACGCACGGTACTGTTTTCCTTTTTGCTGTTCGTCTTGTCGATCTGGATAGGCAGCGCCCCGCAATTAGGTATTTTCACCCGGTATTATGGCGAAGGTGTAATACAGTACAGCACCATGGAATATGGGCTTTCACTGGGGCTGTGGCTGGGTGTGCCGCTGTTGCTGTGGATAGTGCTGTTCTTCCACATCAAAGAACGTGAGGTAGCATGATGTCACGTTATTTTTCAAAAATCGGGGTCTGGCTTTTCATGCTGACAGTGGCCTGGTATCTGGCAGGCAATTTCTTGCTGAACAATGTAAAGAAAGAGCAGCTATCCCATGCTCAAAGCATCCATGTCACCAAGCAGCAAGCAGATATCGGCAGTAATAACAGGGCGGTGATTCGTACACAGGATACTGATGCGCGTGGCGTAGAGATTGATCTCATTTTCGACCCCGCAGCTACGCAGGCAACGATCAGTAATGAGAATATGCAGCTTGGGGCCAGTGCGCAGTTTATCGACGGTGTTTTCAATATTACCATCGGTAAGGGCGTGGCAACACGAGGGGGTTATCCACGAGGTAAAACCGAAATCCGCCTGCCTGCTACAGTCAGTAAAGTAGAATTTTTTGGCGTGAGTAATGTTCGGATTTCTGGAAGTTTGCCAGCACTGTCAGCAGAGTTGACGGTGGAATTCCTGGATAGCGCATCACGCGTCACGATAAATGAATTGCTGATCAGCCGGCTCAAACTGGCGTCTGGCTGTAAAAATCCTGCTAAAGAAAATGATTGCTCACTCAATCTTGATTTCAATGGTCAAATCCAGGTCGGGAAACTGGAGGTGACCATGCAGCATGGAAGCTTGAATTATTCTGGCATCGGTGTACCGCAAGAAACCCTGCTCAATGCTGGTGGCGATGTGCTGGTCACAGGGCGGCGCGATTTTCTGCAATCGCTTCGTTTTAGTAGTGGTAAGCGATGAGCGGGTATGATTATCGCATTCCCAAGCCGAATATCTTTTTCGTGTTCGACGTTGACATGCGTCGCAATATATTGCGCCCTATGTTAGGGCTCCGCTTGAGGTAGGGAGCTTGCATACAGTAAGGTGCGTTACAACGCACCAGAAAAGCCGTAAAGGAAATTTTATCGTGGTTTATATAAATAAAGTATAAATTATTTATATAATATTTATATCTCTACATGACCATTGTCCTGATGGTGCGTTACAACGCACCCTACGCATTATGACCGTCCAAAAAAAACGACGCCATGCAGCAAGCAGGCGTCGTTTTTTTATGTTCCTACGCGCGTAACGCATGAGCATGGCATTCGGTTGACAGGTGACATGTCGTTTAGAACAACAACACTAAGCCCCATGTTCTGTGGTTTTTTGCGTCAACGCAAAGTATCCGGGCGGCGTTTTTGGCTTACGTAGCAACACTACGAGATAGAAAACGAAACGCAAGACCGAGCAAATCAACCCAAACATAAAGAGGGAAATATCATGAACAAACTGATCACCGCCATCATCGCTTCCACAGTTGTTATGGGTAGCGCATTTGCACAGACACCAGCGAGCGCATCTGCAACTGCTGCATCCAAGCCAGCAACAGCCGCTGCAGCAGCGAGTGTAGCGAAATCTGCGCCAGCCGCTAAAGTGGTAGCCGCTTCTGCATCTGCCAGCGCCAGCGCGGCAATGCCAGCAGCTTCTACACCAGAAGCCAAGCCAGCCAAAGCTGCAAAACATGTCAAGCACGGCAAAAAAGAAGTGAAAGCAGCAGGCGCATCTGCAGCAGCCAGCGCAGCATCGAAATAAGTTTCAGCAAGTAGTTGTAGAACGCATACCGGCAGCCAGACGCTGCCGGTCAATCAAGCAAAAAATAAATCGCTCACAGACATATTAAGGATTATCACCATGAACAAACTCATTACCGCCCTGATCGCTTCTACCGTTTTGATGGGTAGCGCATTTGCACAAACACCTGCAACTACTGTTGCAACTACTGCAGCAAAGGCAACACCAGCAGTGACGGCAGCCACCCCAGCTAACGCAACCACAGTTGCAACAAGCACAGCAACACCAGCGGGCAAGGCAGTAACGACGACGGCAATGGCAACAAACACCACGGCCGCAGCTACATCTGTCACTACGCCTGCAGCTACACCAGCAACGCCAGAAGTCAAAACTGCAGCAGTAGAAAAAACTGCAGAGAAACATGAAAAGCATGTCAAACATGCCGCCCATGAAAAACATGCCAAGGCAAAGACTGAAGCAAAAGCTGAAGTGAAAACAGAAATCAAGCCAGAAGTAAAAGCTGAAGTCAAAACTGATACAGCTAAAGTTGCGACAGCAGGCACAGGCAAGACAGCAACGCCAGCAACAAAATAAATTGCAGGGGTTTTAGCAGCAGGCAGCACCGGTTATAAAAAAAGACGCTTCATCATTCGCGATGAAGCGTCTTTTGTTATGCGTAACAAGTAAAACGGGTATCAGCGTGCTGATGCCACCAGCTTGATCCCCAGCGCCATCATGACGCCACCGGCAACGCGGTCCAGCCAGGTCTTGTAACGCAGGTAAGTCGTGCGTGGTTTTTCTGAAGACAGGGCGACGGCAACTATCGCATACCAGCTGGCTTCGATGATGAAGACGCAAGCAAGCAGCAATACATCAAACGCCAAGCTTTGCGTACGCGGCATGAAGGCAGCAAACACGCTGGCATACACGATGGATGTCTTGGGATTGCTGACCTGGGTAGTAAAGCCCAGCAGCAATGATTTGCGCAAATTGCGTTCACCTGTTTGTTCAGCCGCATTGATCTGCAAAGGCGCATGCGCACCACGCCAGATCTTGAAGCCCAGCCAGGCCAGATAGAGACCGCCCAATACCTTCAAGGCGATAAACAACACAGGCAGCGCCAGCAAGACACCTTGCAAGCCCAGCAAGGCAGCCAGTGCAAACAGTGTACCGCCCATGCCCATGCCTATGGCTGCGCTGACACCTTCAGCCCGGGTTGAACCCATCGCAGTGCGGGCTATCATCACAAAACTGGGGCCGGGGCTGATGACGCCGACAGTGAGTGCGGCGCAGATGCCGATGAGAGAAGCGTAGTTTTCCATGGGAGTCCTTGGCTGTTGGGGGATGGGGTATTTTATCTTATCTGCAGCGGGGGCCGACAATGCATGGGCAGATGGTGATTTGCAGGGTGCGCACGGCACACCCTACAAGCCAAAATTGCATCCAGACAGCATACGCTATCGCCAGACACCACGAGATCATCACAGCAATCGTCATGAAGACAACAAGCTTGTGGACAGCACCGGGATAGGGCTTGACTAGGCCAAGGCGCTGGGCCACAGCATTGATGACGTAGCTGCCATTGGAACCCGCCTGTGGCAGTAGATTAAAAGCCGCCAGCTTGGCTGCGACTATGCCCAGCAGGCTTGGCAATGCGGCGGTGTGGATCACGCGGGCTGCCTCAAGCAACAGGGTTTGCGCTGTCCCAAAAGGTGATAGCGCACCCATCACATATTGTACTGGCAATGCGATAAAGTCTTGCCATGCACCTGTACCCAGCAAGACGGCGGCCAGTATCATCAGGGCGGCACAGCCAGACAGGGTGACCATGATTTGCCGCCATAGGCTCAGCTGGTCAAATGCAAAGGGCAGGTCGGCGTCACTGACTACGCGTTCGCGGGTGTCGATGAATTTGACATAGCCATTCAGGGGGATCAGTTTCAGGATAAAAGCCTTGTACCTGAACAAGACTGGTCCCATGCCTATGGTTAATTCCAGTACCCTGGTACCTGCGGCCTGGCCTGCTGCAGCAATGCTGAATAAGTGCAGGGTGATGCAGAAGAGAATGATGAGGGCGAAAGCGAGCATGGCACGTGATGTGTGGATGGATCAGGTGCAATTGTAGTCTGGAATACGCGGTTCTTGATCTGTTTTTGTATGCTTTTATGCCATGCGGCGCAAAATCCGTTGAGGTAGGTTGACCGTCAATTTGTGGGTGCGCACGGCGCACCCTATAAGAAAAATTTACTCTACCAATTTGCGATAAACAAATTCCGCCAGCGCCACGTCTTCCAGCCCTACACCTATGGCCTTGTAGAGAATGATGTCGGATTCACTGCTGCGTATGCCTGTATCCTTCACGACATCGGTCATCTCCAGCACATCGTCCCATGCAAAGCTGTTCTTGTCGCACAAGAGCAAATCACCTGCTTCATAGGCAGCCTGTTTTTTCCATTCAACCACGATCTTGCTGGCGCGGCGTATCAGGGTGTCGTCCACTTCGCGTGTGTCGGGTTTGCTGGAGCCGATGGCGGCGACAAAGGCACCGGGTTTAGCATCATTGCCATCAAATAGCGGCGTGGTTGAGCGGGTGGCGGTGAGGATGACGTCGGCCTGGCTGGCGGCTTCAGCAGCGCTGGCGGCGCGGGCGGGGATGCCGTATTGCTTGGTGATGTGCTGTGCAAAAGCCTCCTGGCCTTCTATGCCGACCACCAGCACTTCGCTGAAGTTGCGTACGGCCAGCAGGGCAGGGACGTGGGCGCGGGCCTGTATGCCGGTGCCAAAGATGGCCAGGGTTGTGGCGTCTTGCCGCGCCAGTTTGTCGGCAGCGACAGCGGTGACGGCTGCTGTGCGGAATTCTGTCATGGTGTCACCTTCCATCACGGCCAGCAGGCGGCCATCGTCAGCCGCGAACAAGACGATCACGAAGGTGAACTTGCCATTGATGGTGGAGTAAATCTTGGCACCGACAGCATTCAGGCCAGGGATGATGGCACCCATGGCGCTGAGCTTGGTATTGCCGCTGTCTATGCGTACTCGTTCTTGCATGGCACCTGCCACTGCATAGTGGGCAAAAGCCTTGCGCATGACGGTGATGGCGTCTTTGACTGTCAGCAGGGAGGCGACTTGCTCGTTGGTGATGACTTGCATGATGTGTCCTTAATATTGATAGGAGTGATTGTTGATCGCACTTTGTTCGCCGTCGATTTGCTGGGCCAACAGTTCGGCACTGCCGCAAGCCAGCGTCCAGCCGAGTGCACCGTGACCTGCATTGAGGTAGAGATTGCTGACGGGCGAAGCGCCTATGATGGGAATGCCGGTGGGCGTTGCTGGCCGCATGCCTACCCAGGGGTGTATGGCATTTGCGTCTCCATTCACCGAGGGAAATAATTGCCGAGTTTCTTGCAATAAGCTTTGTGCACGGGCAGCGTCGATTTGCAGGTCATGGCCGACAATTTCTACCCGTCCTGCCACGCGCAGGCGCTCACCGATGCGGGCATAGACGATCTTCCTGGCGCTGTCGGTGATGCTGACGCTGGGCAGGCTGGCGTCTGCCTCGGATGCATCCAGCGTGATGCTATAGCCCTTGAGTGGATACACAGGCAAGTGCAGGCCAGCCTTGGTGGCCAGCGTGGCGGCATGCGATCCATTTGCCAGTACAAAGACATCTGCGCTGATATCGCCCTGGCTGGTTTGCAGCGCCTGCAGTTTGCCTGCCTGTACGAGCATGCCATTGACCTGGGTGCGATACAAGAACTTCACATCAGGATAATTGTGTATCAATGCCTGCGACAACTGCCTGCAAAAGAGGGCGCAGTCACCGACATCTTCAGACGGCGTGTAGACGCCGCCCACCCAACGGGCGGCTGCATGTGCCAGGGCAGGCTCTATATCCAGGCAAGCCTGGGTGGACAAGACTTGCTGCTCACAACCCAGTTGCGCCTGATAGGCGACTTGCGCAGCCGCAGCCTTGAGCGCAGCATCAGATGAATACATGACCAGCTTGCCTGCCTGGCGCAAATCAAAATCCAGTGATAACTGTGCTTGCAAAGTCGCCAGGCAATCGCGGCTATAGAAGGCCAGACGTAAAAGTTCAGCCGTGGTCTGCCTGGATTTGCGCTGGTTACAGGCGAGTAAAAAACTGCATAACCATTTCCACTGCGCCAGCTCCAGCGCAGGACGCCAGCTTAAAGGCGAATCAGGGTTCAACAGATAAGAGGGCATGCTGGCCCAGACCGAGGCATCTGCCAGCGGCGCAACATAAGAGTAACTGAGCTGCGCCCCATTGCCAAAGCTGGCACCTTCACCGGCACCATCATGCGCCTCGACAATGCTGACATCATGGCCGCGTCTTGCCAGTGCGTACGCGGTGGTGAGGCCGATGACACCTGCGCCGATGATACAAACTTTCATATTGGGCTTAATGAGGACTGAATAAGTGAAAATAAATTAGGCGCCGATGGCTGTCAGGTGACGTGCAGCGCTTTTCTTTGCTGCTGCAACCAGGGCAGTGAACAGGTTTTTTTCGCTGGCATTGACGCGGTATTCAGGGTGCCATTGCACGCCCATGCAAAATGACAGCGACGGCACTTCTATGGCTTCGACCACACCATCATCGGCCACTGCTGCTACCCTGACCTTGTCGGTGGATGCTGCAACGGACTGGTGATGCAGGCTGTTGACCTCGCAGCTTTCCACACCCAGAATCGCCCGCAGCTTGCTGCCCTGGCGGATGTGGATGGCGTGGCTGGCCAGATCGCAGTCCTCAGTCTGTTTGTGTTCTATGGTGGTGGCAATATCAGAAGGTATATGCTGCAGCAGCGTTGCACCCATCTCAACGGCGATCAGTTGCATGCCGCCGCAGATGCCCAGCACGGGCATGTCACGCGCAATGGCAGCACGCAGCATGGCTTGTTCGAATGCGGTGCGGTCTTCCTTGAGTGCCATTTTTCCAGGATAGCGGGCAGGCATGCCGTACAGGGCAGGGTTGACATCGAACATGCCGCCGGTGATGAGCAAGCCATCGATCTGGTCGAGATAAGTCTCTACCGCGCCCATGTCATAGGGCAGCACCAGCGGCACGCCACCGTTGTCACTGATTGCCGCGCAATAATTGCGGCGTACAAAGAACAGGGCTTCGATATCGCTTGCGACAGCGTTGCGGTCGGGGGTGATGCCTATGCGGGGTGGTAGAGAGCTGGTCATTGGTCTTGTTTTGATTGGTTTGATGTTGTCATCATCCCTGTTCAAAACAGATACCGCAAACCATGAATTCTATGTTCAGGCATTAGTTTTTCTAATGCATAGTATGGTGCTTAATCTGACTACTTAATCTGACTGCTTAATCTGAATGCTTAAGTGACAGGTATCAGATTTCATCGACAGGCACATCCAACCCCGTCTTTACCCTGCTCATCGCGACAAGGGTTTTAAACCGTTTGACATTATTGCTTTCAAAGAAAAGCTGGCGCGTCAGTTCGGTGTATTGCACCATGTCGCGTACGATGAAGATCAGTACAAAATCACATTCGCCAGCGACGTAATAACATTGCTGCACCTGGGGACAGGCGAGAAAGGCGGTCTTCATGGCGTCGAGCAAATCCATGCGTTCGTTTTCTACTTCCACTTCGACGACGATGGTCAGGGGGTAGCCCAGAGCATCCGGGCGCAGTTGTGCGCTGTAGCGTTCTATGACCTTGTCGTCACTCAGGCGTTTCAGGCGGCGGTTGACGGCGGCGGTGGAAAGGTTAACCCTTTCCCCCAAAGTGCTTTGTGGCAGGCTGCTGTCTTGCTGGATTTCTGCCAGCAGGCGGCGGTCAAAATTGTCCAAGGTAGTCATATATGCTCCGCCATCGTTTTTATGCTCATCTATGCAAAGATTTTGCGTTTATTCCTGTTATTTTCGTAAATCTTACCACTGACTACGGAATATTATTTCAGGCTATCGATCACCAATGTCAGGAACAAGCATGCTGTTATCCAATCCACACGCTCTACGTCGGTCTTATCCAGATGATCTTGCTGCCATCATGAACATAGAGAGTGCACAGGAAAGCCGGCGCTGGCTGGCAGCCTGGAAAGAGCTGGCCCGCGCTGCAACGCCGCTGTATGCCCTGCCTGATCTGGCAGGCAAATTGCAGGTGGGCAGTGTCCATGTCAAGGATGAATCAGTTCGCTCACCGCTGGGCAGCTTCAAGGCACTGGGCGCGCCTGTCGCGCTGGTGCGGCAGGTTTTGCGGCTCTACCCTGCGCACAATATCGTCCCGGAACAGGTGCTGACAGGCCGCTATGCAACACTGCTGCAAGACTACACCGTCATCAGCGCTACCGATGGCAACCATGGGCGCAGCCTGGCAGCGGCTGCCAAGTCTGCAGGCTGCCAGTGTGTGATTGTCTTGCATGCGCATGTCAGCGCAGAGCGCGAAGCGGCGATTGCGGCCTATGGTGCCAGGATAGTGCGCATTACCGGCAATTATGATGAATCGGTAGAAGTGGCTGCGGAGTTGGCAAGCAGCAATGGCTGGCAGGTGATTTCAGATACGTCTTATGAAGGCTATCAAGATATCCCGCGTGATGTCATGCAAGGCTATGGAGCTATCGCTGCCGAGCTGGTTGAGCAAGTTGCCGGGCATGATGGGCAAAGCGCTTATACCCACGTCTTTTTACAGGGTGGCGTTGGCGGGTTGGCTGCGGGAATAGTCAGTTATTTCTGGGAATTGTATGGCGCCAAGCGCCCGTGCTTCATCGTGGTAGAACCTGCGCAGGCAGATTGCCTTTACCAAAGTGCTTTGCATGGTAAGGCGAGCAGGGCGCTGGGTTCTATCGACTCTGTCATGGCAGGCCTGGCATGTGGCGAGACTTCACCTCTGGCCTGGCGCTTCTTGCAGCCTGCGGTCGATTATTTTTTGACGATAGAAGATGAACTCGCCATCCATGCCATGCGCGTGCTGGCGGCGGGTAGTGAGGCTGATATCCCCATCGTTGCTGGTGAATCTGGTGTAGCGGGCCTGGCAGGCTTGTTGAGTATTTGCAGCAACAAGGTCTGCATGAAGCAAGTGGGCCTGGATGCCAGTTCCAGGGTATTGGTCATCAATACTGAAGGCGCAACGGCAGCAGCCGTGTATCACGATCTGGTTGGCATGTCGGCACAAGCGGTACTTGCCCAGCAAAATTCCTGGAAGGACAGGCATCATGAATGAATCATTGACATCAGAATTGGAATCGGCATTGCAGACAGAATTGCTGGCCTGGCGCAAGCATTTGCACCAGCATCCAGAGACAGGTTTTGAAGAGATTGCAACCGCTGATTATGTCGCCAAAGCCTTGCAGGACATGGGGCTGGAAGTGCATCGCGGCATAGGTGGCACCGGGCTGGTGGCCAGCCTGAGTGCAGGCAAGGGCGAGCGGGCGATAGGCTTGCGCGCCGACATGGATGCCCTGCACATCACCGAGAACGCCCCCGGCAGGCCACATGCCTCATGCACGCACGGTAAAATGCATGCCTGCGGACACGACGGCCACATGGCCATGGTACTGGGCGCGGCCAGGTTATTGACTGCCAGGCCAGACTTCAACGGCACGGTACGCTTTATCTTTCAACCGGCAGAAGAACACGGGCGCGGTGCCAAGGCCATGATGCAGGATGGCCTGTTTGAACGCTTCCCTGTCGATGCGATTTTTGGTGTGCACAATATGCCGGGCATGCCCGCGGGCTCTTTTGCCACCCGCGCAGGCGGCATCATGGCATCGGAAGATAATTTCGTCATCCACATCAAGGCACGTGGCACCCATGCAGCCAGGCCGCATATGGGCATAGACCCCATCGTCATCGCCTCGCAAATCGTGCTGGCCTTGCAAACCATCGTCTCGCGCAATCTTGATCCTGGTTTGCAGGCAGTGATCTCCTGCACCGAATTTATTACCGACGGCATCAGGAACGTGATTCCCTCCAATGTCATCATCAAGGGTGATACCCGCAGTTATTCGCGTGAGGTGCAAGCGATGCTGGAACAGCGCATGCGCGACATCAGCGTAGGAATTTGCCACATGCACGGTGCAGAATGCGTGTTTGAATATACCCATGAGTTTGCGCCTACCATTAATTCCGCAGAGTTTGTCGATGTCGCCACCAGGGCCGCCGCCAACATCGCCGGCAAAGACAAGGTCGATGCCAACGTGCAGCCCATGATGATCTCTGAAGATTTTGGCGCTTTCCTGCAAGTCGTGCCGGGTAACTTCAGCTTCATCGGCAATGGTGTCGCCCTCGACCAGGGCGGCATTCCCCTGCACAATGCGGGCTATGATTTCAATGATGAAATCCTGGCGACGGGGGCGCAGTATTTTGCTGAGATTGTGCGGCTGGAGTTGGGGGCGAAGTGATGTGTCGTATGAGGTAGCACAAGCTCAATCCGCCACCTTATCAGACGGAAACTGAAACGAATTTCGCAATAGAGCGTTCATGGGCATATCCAGATTCACACCAGATGGCGGGATGGGATTGTTGAACCATTTCTTATACAGCTTTTCGACATCGCCGTTATAAATGATCCTGGCCATTTCTGCATCCATGAGCTTCTTCAGTTCAGCATCGTTTTTAGAAAACATGATGGCATACGGCTCCACCGTCAAGGGGCTGGCGACGACCTGGTAGTCTGCCGGGTGCCGTGACATGGCCTTCAAGCCATAGAGCAAGACGTCATCCATGGCAAAGGCATCGGCCTTGCCGGTTTCAACATGGTGGAAAGATTCCAGGTCATCTTTCGCCTCCAGCAGGGTGATGCGCAAGGCACTCACGTCATTGCGTTCAGCAATCGATTTGGCATTGGTGGTGGCCGTTGTGGTGACGATGGTCTTGTTGCGCAAGTCTGCCCAGTTGCGTATGCCAGAATCTTTCTTGACCAGCATCCTGGCGCTGGCAATAAAATTCGCAATCGTAAAACCCACCAGCGCACGACGCTCTGCGGTGTTGGTGGTAGGCCCGCATTCCAGATCCGCCTGACCCTCAGTGATAGCCTTGAAACGACTGGACGGCGTCACCTGCATATAGTCTATGCGCAGCTCAGGCCGCTTCAGTTGCAGCTTGATGGCATCGACCAGCCTGAGGCAGATATCCACGGTATAACCCAGGGATTTGCCATGATTGTCTTTGTATGAAAAAGGAATCGACGCCTCCCTGGTTGCCAGCACGATCCTGCCACTGCGGCTGATACGCTCCAGCGTCTCGCCCGCCATTGCTGTGTTGCTGCATAAACTGAATGCTGCGGCTGCCATGATCAGCTTGGCTGCCTGCTGTGTTGTGCTAAGTACGTGCATGGTATTTCCCCAATCGTATTCATGAGCGGGTGCACATGATGGCTGCGATTGTGGATGCTGCCGTTTTGTGCAACAAACGATAATTTCTAATTGGGGCTATTAGCGGGGCTATTGCGTTTTAAACTGGTGGTGGAATCAGCTTCATGTATTAGTGGTGCTGCTTAAAGTGCTCAGTCTATTCAAATGAGGCTTGGCCACTTCGTCTTTGTATGCCTGGGAAATACGGCTGTCATGTAATACCGCCGTCCAGAATTGATGTGCCATGTCATAGCATCTGGGCAGGTGACGTAATTCAAGACCTGCGGCAAGATCAGCCACCCAGGCCCGTGGCACGATCTCGCCATGTGCGTTGGGCCGGTAGAACATAGGCAGCATGTCATAGGCTGGCAGCAAATGGTGACGCTGCTCAAATGTCCATGCCAGCGCGATATTGCCGTGGTGTTTGTCGGTATTGCCTATCAATGTGCCGTAGAGGTCCAGGATTTCTACAGTCTCTACATCTGTTGCCGACAACTGGCCCATGCGTGCAAGTTCGCGGGCGACAGCCGTCCATTTTTGATCAAGCATGCCAAGGTCGCCATCCATGGCGGCAAAGGTGACTATGGGGCTGCGACCTTTCAGTCCGACTCTGTCGAAACGCACCACTTCCAAAAACACGCGCCCACCGGCTTCAAGCAGTGCGGTTTTTGCGGCAGCAATCTGGTTCTGCGCCAATGTTTTCAGCGCCAGATGCTCGCAGATCAGCAGGTCGGCCCAGCGGCGGCCATTTGCCGTATCCACAGGCGGTGAAAACTTGACGATGACATGTTCAATTTCTTCTGCTGCGCTGCTTTGTGCATGTCGTTGAATGATGGCGGTGAACTTGGGTTGTTCACCCCCGGCAGATGAACCTGGTGGTTCTCCTTGCATGGCGTTTTCCGCCATGACAGGGTAGAGCGCCTGACGCTGTGATTCTGGTATCACTGATGCATGTATCCTGCCTGTATCGGCGAGATATCTGGCATACGATTCATTACCCAGTATGAGGTTGCCTGCGGCATGCTCACTACGGCGAGAAATGTATTTGAGGACGTGTTCGTCCGTCCAGCGCAGGATATCCGCTGGCAAATCCAGGTCAGGATTTTTGCCAGGCTCCATGCGGCCTAAAAACCCTTGCGGGCGCAGGTCACTGAGAAAATATGGCATGCCCTGGAATAGCCGACTGGACTTGCCTGTGAGTGCGTAATAAGCGCCTTGCAGGGGATCGATGTTGCCTATGGATTCGATCTGCCCATGCTCAGTCACCCTGAATACCGGTATTGGTGCATCCACTCCGGCAACCTGACGCAACAAGGCATAGCTGCGCGCCCTGGCTGCTCCTGTCACGAAACCATCGTTCATAGTAGACCACAGGCGCGAAAACGTTGGCTGGCTGATGTCCAGCACAGCCAGGATGGCAGCGGTTTTCTGTGGCCCTTGCATGAGCAAATGCCTGAGCTTGTCCAGTTGTTGGTTTTTAGACATTTTACTGTGTTTCAGTGAATAGATAATATTGGGTATATTTCATAGAGAAGACTACTATAAATGAATAGATTAGTGAATGGATTAGTGAATGGATTGGTGAATGGATTCGCGAATAGATTCTATGGCAAGGTATTTTAATAATTTTGCTATAAAGACACTTTTAGAGCTGCCTTGGAATAGTTGCCCGCTCTGTTTCCTCGATGAGTACATACGTCCGACATAGCCCGGTTTGTACGTTTCAAACTTATAATCACCTTAGCCCCACTTTTAAAAGCCCGCCCATGCGCACCCAAAAGCTTGTTACTCCCCTGGTTTTACATGCACTCAAATACTTTGATGCAGCGGCGCGCAATCTGAGTTTTACCCGTGCGGCGGCTGAGTTGCATGTCACCCAGGGAGCGGTCAGCCAGCAGATCAAGGGGCTGGAAGAGCAGATAGGCGCGCGCCTGTTCGTGCGCATGACGCGCAGCCTGCGGCTGACGCGTGAGGGTAGCGAGTTGCACAGGGTGGTCAACCGCCTGCTGCAAGAGCTGGAACTGCAATTGCAGGCCATACAACCGAGCCTGAACAACAAGAGTGTGGCGATACGCTCATCGCCCTCATTCTCGATGATGTGGCTCATGCCTAGGCTCAGTGGCTTTGGACGGCTGTATCCAGAGGTAGAAATCCATTTGCGCGGCGAGCTGTTTGGCATGAGTGCGCTGAAGATGAGTGCAGAATCCATAGACATACTGGTGCTGTACGGCCAGGGGCCAGACCAGAGTAACCACCATGCCAGCAGGCTGATGTCTGAATACCTGCTGCCGGTGGCCAACAGTGACTACCTCACGCGTTACCCGGCGCTGGCGCAGGCATCTGATTTTACAGACCACATCCTGCTGCATGATGATTCACCCTGGGAGAATGCGCCGCCCTATGCCGAATGGGGTGAGTGGATGCGCATTGCCACCCAATGCAATGATAACGAGGTGCAGGATTTTGTGCGCCACGGGCATCAATACAATCTCTCGCACCTGGCCATCAATGCTGCCACTTACGGGCAAGGCATGGCGATGGCGCGTACCTCGCTGATACTGGATGAACTCAGCCAGGGGCAGTTGACGCCTACCGTACCTATCTGCGTCAAGGCCAGCGCGGCTTATTTTTTAGTCATCAATGAGCATGTGGGTAATAAAAAGTCTGTGAGTATCTTCAAGGACTGGTTGACGGAAGAGTGTCGCGAATTTGAAACACAGCGCAATGCAATTTTGTCAGGTATTGCGCGACTGGTCTGATTTTCTGGCTCGCTGCGACGGCAGATTGAGCGCAATAGTATTACCCCTGCTAATCCATATTTCTCCTCTTGTCCATTGCACCCGCACAGGGCATGGCCTGTCTTTACGCATTAGTCTTGCTAATTCATACCCTTAGAATTATTGCCTTGTGCATTGAGATGCGCCAGACAATCATTCATCACCGAAAGGCGAAACCGAATTACCAAAACTAAGGACCTCTAATTATGTGTAGCGAGCGGCGTTAGTTTGGGTTAAGAAGCGCAGTCGTACGATAGTACGGCGAGTATCGCAGACCCAAAATAGCGTCGCGCAGTAACTTAATCAGAGGTTCTCTAATACTTAAGACTTAAACCTAGAGAGGAATCTGTATGTCCACTACCATCAAACTCATCGTCGCCGCATCTTCTGCAGGCATCCTGTTGGCAGGCAATGCCAGTGCCCAGGATCTTGTCGTCAGGATAGGCCATGTCAGCCCCTTGTCCGGGCCATCTGCACACATGGGCAAGGATACCGAAGAAGGCGCGCGCATGGCTGTGGATGAACTCAATGCCAAAGGCGTCACCATAGGCGGCAAGAAAGCCAGGTTTGAACTGCTGGCAGAAGATGATGCGGGTGAGCCCAAGCAAGCCACTACCGTGGCGCAAAAGCTGGTCGATGCCAAGGTCAATGGCGTCATCGGTCACATGAATTCTGGCACCACCATCCCATCTTCAAAAATTTACAATGATGCGGGCATACCAGAGATTTCGCCCTCCGCCACCAATCCAAAATACACGCAGCAGGGTTTCAAGACAGCTTTCCGCGTTGTCGCCAATGATGGCCAACTCGGTGGCACGCTGGGCCGCTATGCGGTGCAAATGCAAAAGGCAAAAAACATCGCCGTGATTGATGACCGCACTGCCTATGGGCAAGGCGTGGCAGATGAATTTGTCAAGGGCGCGACGGGCAAACTCACCCCCGCCAAGATCGTCTCGCGTCAATACACGACTGACAAGGCAACGGACTTCAGCGCCATCCTGACCACCATCAAGGCGGCAAATCCGGACCTGATTTTCTTTGGCGGCATGGATGCGGTAGGCGGCCCCATGCTCAAGCAAATCAAGCAACTGGGAATGAAGGTCAAGTTCATGGGCGGCGACGGTATCTGTTCGACAGAACTGGCACAACTGGCAGGTGATGCCATCGGTGAAGGCAATGTGGTCTGTGCCGAGGCAGGCGGGGTAGAAGAGGGCAAGAAGGCAGATCTGGATAAGTTCAAAGCTAACTTCAGTAAAAAATATGGTCATGAAGTCGTGCTGAATGCGCCCTATGCCTATGACGGCGTAATGACCATGGTCGCCGCCATGCAAAAAGCCAATTCCGCCGAACCAGCCAAATACTTGCCAGAGCTGGCCAGGATCAAACACAAGGGCGTGACAGGCGAAATTGCATTTGATGCGCGTGGTGATATCCGTGATGGCACTTTGACTTTGTACACTTACAAAGGTGGCAAACGCGAACTCATCGCTGTGACCCACTGATTGTTTTGTGAATACGCATGGCACATACATCGCCTGTATGTGCCATGCCGGTAAAGTATCAAAGCGAGTATCAAAGAGAGTATCAAAGAGAGTATCAAAGAGAGTATCAAAGAAAGATCCTGCCATGAGTTTGAGCACAGCACAATTTTTACCCGCCTCGCAATACGGCATGTTCCGCAAACTGGCCAGGGTGCTGGAACAGTTTGTGGCAGCCGCCCCGGCAGAGGTGAGGCTGGAACAACTTGCAAAACACTGCGGCATGAGCAAGTACGCCATCCGCAAAATTTGCCTGCGCCTGCAGGAAGAAGGCTTGATCTCTGCAGCAGAAGACAGCCTGCACTGGAACCTCGCCAAACCTGCGGGTGGCATCACGCTGGAAGACGCCTGGCGCATCAGCATGGCAGATACACCGCGTACAAACACCAATGCACCGGTGACAGGCAAGTTCACCACAGAAATGGATTTGCTCATCACCCAGGCTTTGTGGAACATAGACCAGAGTATCAGCTCGCACCTGCGTTGCGTGCAGCTGGACCGCGTCAGCCAGTCGCAAAGGACAGCACGACGCTGGGGCAGGCGTGGGGTAAGGAAGGTCAAGAGTTTTTTTTGAGCGTGCGAAAAGTCAGGTCTGCAGGGTGCGTTATAACGCACCGCTTGGACGAATGAACAGGCAAGGTGGCCGCAATATTGTAAAAATATTTTCCCTTTTACCTCACCGTTCCAGCCATCGCCCATCCTTGTTTGTGCATCTAATGTGGTGCGTTATAACGCACCCTACGTTACGGCTGCGTTCAAGGTGCGCGGTTTGCTGTGTTCCCTTCAAAAAACAAAACGACGCCATGCTGCAAGCAGGCGTCGTTTTTTATGTTCCTGCGCGCGTAACGCATGAGCATGGCATTCGGTTGACAGGTGACATGTCGTTTAGAACAACAACACTAAGCCTCGTGCTCTGTGGTTTTTCGCGTCAACGCAAAGTATCCGGGCGGCGTTTTTGGCTTACGTAGCGTGACTACGAAACGCAAAAACGAAATACAAACCAAGCAAGCAACCCAAACATAAAGAGGGAAATATCATGAACAAACTGATCACCGCCATCATCGCTTCCACAGTTGTTATGGGTAGCGCATTTGCACAGACACCAGCGAGCGCATCTGCAACTGCTGCATCCAAGCCAGCAACAGCCGCTGCAGCAGCGAGTGTAGCGAAATCTGCGCCAGCCGCTAAAGTGGTAGCTGCTTCTGCATCAGCCAGTGCTTCTGCAGTAACTCCAGCAGCATCTGCTCCTGAAGCCAAGCCAGCAATGCATACAGGTGAAAAAGCTGCAAAACATACCAAGCACACCAAGAAAGAAGCAAAAGCAGCAGGCGCATCTGCCGCAGCCAGCGCAGCATCGAAATAAGTTTTAGCCAGTAAATTTTTGAAACCTGCCGGCAGCACGAGCTGCCGGTAAAGAAACAAGCAAATCGCTCACAGACATATTAAGGATTATCACCATGAACAAACTCATTACCGCCCTGATCGCTTCTACCGTTTTGATGGGTAGTGCATTTGCACAAACACCTGCAACCGCAACTGCAACTACATCAGCAAAAACAACAGTAGCACCAGCAACAGTGACAACGACGGCCGCAACACCAACCGCAGCAGTCACGACCGCTACAGCACCAGTGAGCAAGGCAGTAACGACAGCAACGACGCCTGCGACAGCAGTTGCACAAGCAACACCAGCAGTTGAAGGCAAAACTGCAGCAGTAGAAAAAACTGCAGAGAAACATGAAAAACACGCCAAGCATGTCGCTCATGAAAAGCATGCCAAGGCAAAGGCTGAAGTGAAAACGGAAGTCAAGCCAGAAGTAAAAGCTGAAGTGAAAACCGATGCAGGCAAAGTGGCAACAGCAGGTAGCAGCAAAACAGTCACACCAGCAGTGAAATAAGTTTGTGGCGTAAGCCGTAAATTGAGCAGTAAATTAAGTAGCAAAGAGAAACGCGCCATTGTGAGATGTGGCGCGTTTTTTCTTGATGATATCGGTGCGCATGGCGCACCCTACAGGACAGGATTTGCGCATATCCTAGCCGCAAGCATCGCCGTGATATAGCCGTAACCTGAGGCGCATTGCAATGTGCCGCATGTGGTCGCAGATAAGTAGGGTGCGTTGCAACGCACCGAATGCGTCGTCTGATGAAGATGGTGGGCTACGTAGGCAAAGGAACTTATTTTTTGAGAAGTATTGTAGTTGCTTTATGTATGCGCCCATACAAGCGGTGCGTTATAACGCACCCTACGGACTGCGCATCATAACGCAGCTTTTCCAAGAATTTGAAAAAATGGTGCGCACTACGCACCCTGCAAAATCTATTCTACGCCACCACCCGGTTCCGCCCAGCCTGTTTGGCTTCATACAATTTCTGGTCTGCTTTGGCGATGAGGTCGGCGGTGCTGTTCTTATCATCGGGGACGATGGCGGCGACGCCTATGCTGAGGGTGACGATGTCGCTGACTTTGGATGTGCTGTGGGGGATGGTCTTGTCTGTGATGGCGCGTAGCAGGGTGCTGGCTTTGGTGATGGCACCGGCGAGTTCGCATTCGGGCATGAGGCAGATGAATTCTTCACCACCGTAGCGGGCCACGACATCGTGCGGGCGGCCCAGGCTGGTTTGCAGGCAAGTGGCGACGGCGGCCAGACAGACGTCACCTTGCTGATGGCCATAGGTGTCGTTGTATTGTTTGAAGCAGTCTATGTCTATCATCAGTACGGCCAGGGATTTTCCGTTGCGCTGGCAATGCCGCCATTCTTTGGCGATGGCCTGGTCAAAACTGCGGCGGTTGGCGAGACCGGTCAGCGGGTCGGTGAAGACCAGTTTTTTTAACAGATCGCGCTGCAGCTTGAGGGTGACATGGGTACGGACGCGGGCGCGCACGACATCGGGGTTGACGGGCTTGCTGATGAAATCCATGCCGCCGGCCATGAGGGCACGTGATTCCTGGCTGGCATCATTCTGGGCGGTAACAAACAGGACCGGGATGTCGGCTGTGTATTCCCCCTGTTTCAGGCGTTCGCAGACTTCCAGTCCATCCATGTCGGGCATCATGACGTCGAGCAAAACCAGGTCGGGTGGGGTTTTTTTGCAAAAATCCAGGGCGCTCTGGCCGCTGGTGGCCATGAAGACTTCATGGTCTTTGGCAAAAATCTGGTACAGGGCCTGAATATTGATGACTTGATCATCCACGACGAGTATGCGCGGGCGATGCGCCAAAAACTCGAGATTGTCGATCAGGCTGGCCAGGGATTTTTTGTTGGGCATGGCTCTACATGGTGCTTTTATTTATTGCCTTTATTCATTGCCGTTGTTCATTGTGTGGCAGCGAGTTCTCAGGATAACATTTGTTATGCAGAACGCAATCGAATTTTGCTTTGTTGCAATATTTATACGATGATCTCATCCAACAAGTTTAAAGCGGTGGCAAAGTCGAGGTTGAGCATGGCATCTTGCATGGCTTGCTGGTGCCCGGCAGGCCAGTGTTGCTTCAGGTTGGCCTGCAGTTCTTCATAGCGGACGGTAGCGCGCATGTTCTGGGCCTGCAGCAGGCTTTTTAATTCTTGCAGTTCAGCAGGTTTGATCTGGCTTGGGATAATTGCGGTAGTTGCGGTAGTTGCGGTAGGGGCGGGCGTAGCGATGTTCGCCATCTGTTCGTGCAACCAGGCTTGCACACTGGAGATGGTCAGGCTGAGCTGGTGGTCGGCATCTGCCAGCAATTTGGGGACGCGTTGCTGGTCTTGCTGGGCGATGGCGTGTTCCAGTGCCAGTGCAGCGCCCGCAAAGTCTTTGGCACCGAGGGTGCCTATGCTGCCGCGCATGGTGTGCAGGGTACGGGCGGCTTGCTGGGGTTCACCCTGCTGCCAATGGCTGACGGCCTGGTCAAAGTCTTTTCTGGCGTGATTGATCATGTTTTGTATGACGCCGGACAGGGTTTTGATAAGTGAGGGATTGCCCTTGGCCAGCGCCATGATCTTGGCCGGGTCAAAGGTGCCACTGGCCGGGGGTGTTGCTACCGCGCTGGCAACGGGCAGTGCTTCTGATTCTGCGCTGAAAGGCGGGCTTTGGGGAGGCGAGGGGGCAGGCACTGGTGCCGGGGCGGTTACGGTTGCAGGTGCGCGGGCAGATGCGGGTGTAGATACAGGTA
Source organism: Undibacterium sp. GW821-FHT07F11 (assembly GCF_059418665.1). Taxonomy (NCBI): domain Bacteria; kingdom Pseudomonadati; phylum Pseudomonadota; class Betaproteobacteria; order Burkholderiales; family Oxalobacteraceae; genus Undibacterium; species Undibacterium sp. GW821-FHT07F11. The sequence continues at coordinate 374,160 of NZ_JBWKQH010000007.1, read as the reverse complement.
CCGATACAGAGGGCTGTTCTGGCGACAGGTAGCGCGCCAGCACACCCAGCATCTGGTCTATGTCTATGGGTTTGGAGATGACATCATTCATGCCAGCCGCCATGCATTGCTCGCGTTCTGCTGTCATGACACCGGCGGTCATGGCCAGGATGGGGATGGGCAGGGCCAGTTCCTTGCGCAGGATTTCGGTGGCTGTCCAGCCATCCATGATGGGCATTTGCACGTCCATGAGGACAAGGTCAAACTGTTCTTCTGCGGTTTTAAAAATTTCTACGGCTTCACTGCCATTATTGGCGACCTTGATGCTGGCACCGGTTTGTTCCAGGATTTTGGTGGCGACGATCTGGTTGAAATAATTATCTTCCACCAGCAGGATGTTTTTGCCACTGAAACTGCCAGTGCCGACTTTGACGGGGCTGTTGCTGTGGCTGCTATTGCTATTAATGTTGTTGCTATTGATCATGGTTGCTTGATTATGCGGGTTTGCAGCAGATAGTGCAGCAGTTGCGGCATGGTGCAGGTGCAGGCTAGTTTCTTGCAGCACATCATACAGGCTGGAGCCGGTGACGGGTTTTAGCAAGACGGCATCGGGTGCGCCCGGCTGGCCATCCATTTGCAGGGCGCTGCGGTCATAGGCGCTGCTCATCAAAATCAGGGGGATGCGCTGGCTGGCCTGCATGCTCTTGATGGCGGCCAGGGTGGCCAGGCCGTCCTGGCCTGGCATGTGCCAGTCGATCAGGATGGCGCAATATTCATCTTCGGCGGCGGGCATATGGGACAGGTGGTCGCGCACTTTTTGCAGGGCCTGTTCACCAGTGCTGGCGGTGTCAGCTTGCCAGCCCCAGGCTTCTATGGTCTTGGCGATATAGCTGCGGCTGGTGGCATTGTCATCCACCACCAGGATTTTTCTGGCCTGGTTGCTGCCTGCAGTACTGTTGCTACTCTCTGCATTGTCTTGCTCAAGTGCAGGTGCGGTTTGCATGGGCACGCTGACGATGAATTCTGTGCCTGTACCTTCCTGGCTGATGACACGGATATCACCGCCCATCAGGTCGACAAAACGTTTTGAGATTGCCAGCCCCAGGCCAGTGCCACCAAAGCGGCGCGAGGTCGAGGCATCGGCCTGTTCAAAGGCATTGAAGAGGCGGCTGATCTGTTCAGCCGACATGCCTATGCCAGTGTCGCGGATGATGAACTGGATTTGCAAATCGTCTGCGCCGTGGATATTTTCTTCAGTCGCTTCTGCCGGGTTTGCTGGATCTGCTTTCTGTACCAGCAGCGACACCTCGCCATTCGCCGTAAACTTGATGGCATTGCCGATGATGTTGATCAGCACCTGTTGCAGGCGCAGGGCGTCGCCTATCAGTTCCTTGGGCACGGCAGTGTCTATGCCTATCGACAATTCCAGCTGCTTTTCACCGACATTGACCGACATCATATTGGCCAGTGCGCTGAGCACATCCTTGAGGTAAAAACGGGTCGGCGACAATTCTATGCGGCCTGCTTCTATCTTCGAGATATCGAGGATGTCATTCAAAATCCCCAGCAAAGACTGGCCGGACGACCGTATCATTTCCAGATAATGACGCTGGGTAGAGGTCAGGTCGGTCTTGCCCAGCAAATAGCTCATGCCCAGCACCGCATTCATGGGGGTGCGGATTTCATGGCTCATATTGGCCAGGAATTCTGATTTGGTGCGGCTGGCCATTTCGGCCTGGTCGCGGGCGGCAATCAGCGAGGCTTCCAGTTGTTTTTGGCGGCTGATGTCGGTGGCGATACCCAAAAAGCCGATGTTTTGCTGATGTTCATCATGGATGGTGCTGATGATCAGACTGACGGGGATGTGCTGGCCCTGCTTGCTGACATATGTCCATTGCTGGCTTTGCGGCAGGCCCCGGCGTGCCTTGGCGACAAAGACTTCAAAGCCTTGTACCGGGTAACCCAGTTCAGCAGTCAACTCTGCACCACGGCTGACCACTTCTTCTTGCAGATGATAAATGGTGGGTGTTTTGTGATTGACCAGTTCACTGGCCTGGTAGCCGAGCATACGTTCTGCCCCCTTGCTGAACAGGGTGATGATGCCTTCCATATCGGTCGCGATGATGGCAAATTCACTGGCCGCCTCGATGACACTGGTCAGCTTGGCCTGGGCGCGGTTCTCTTGCAGTTGTGCCTGTTTCAGTGGCGTGATATCGGTGGCGAAGGCATAAAACCCCTGTACCTGGCCAGCCACGATATGCGGGGTGTAATAAGCCAGGGCATAGCGCTGATTACCTTCGGGGTCGACGATAGAACGCTCAAATATCTGCGGTTCACCAGCCAGTGCGGCCGCCATATGGCCAGAATTCTGTGCATATATTTCTGCGCCAACGACATCACGTATGTGCATGCCGCGTATCTGCTCAGGTGTCAGGCCAAACCATTTTTTATAGGCAGCATTGGCAAATCGATTGTGCAATTGCTGGTCCCAGTAACCTATCATGGCCGGCATATGGTCGATGGTGGATTGCAGCGACTGCTTGCTCTTTTGCAGTTCTTCAGAAAAACGCTGGCGTTCGGCTTCCTTGATCAGGTTTTCATTGCGCGCTGCTGCCATCAGCATAGGCGGCACTGAGGTAATCAGGATAGGCAGGTAGACAAACAATAACTGCCAGCGTGCCACGCCACCCAAAGGCATGACATTGCCCAGGCTTAACATCAGCCCCAGGCTGGTGATGGCCAGCACGGTCAGCAAATGCGATTCATCAAAATTAAGCTTGTGGGTGGCAAAAGTCAGCGCCACCAAAATGTACAGGAAGGGCAGTGGCAGATACAGTAGCGAGACCAGTACCAGCAGCAGTATGGGCAAGGCAAAGCGGGTAAAGCGTTTCCAGTTGATCCGGCTGGCCCAGGCAGGAGCTGCGTCACGCCGCATCATGCGCACCAGTGGGTAAATCAGGATCAGCCCCAGCGAGGCCGATACATACCAGGCAGTGAAAATCAACTCAAATTCACCCAGGCCCACCCAGGCAGCCAGCGCTGCCGCCAGCGTGGCACTGCAGGCACAGGGCAGCAAAAAGCCCAGCAAGATCAGTTTCAGCATATCGCCGCTGGATTGCTCAAAGTTCTGGTCCAGCCCCGCATGGCGGATGGTATAACTGACCAGCACGATTTCCAGCGCATTGGCCAGCGTGAACAGGGTAGAAACAGCCAGGTCATTGCCCGTTAGCAGATTTGCTGCCAGGCTGGCCACCATGGTCAGCACCAGTATCTGTAATTGCCCCGTACGCCCCTGGCCATACATATAAGCTATCGCCAGCGCATTGGCAAACCACAAAATCGACACCTGGTTTTCGCCCCGCGTCAGCCACATACCCGCCACTGCCAGCACAAAATACCAGAGGCAGGCCGGTAGCAATACCCTGGCGGCGGACGTGGGCTCGTGCTGGGCTGTCATCAAGCTTGTTCTCCGGTTGAAGCTATAGTGTGGTTAAGTTTACACGATTTTCTGGTGGAAATTGCAGACTGAGGCCGGGCGGGTGTGGTTTATTGATGCTTGCGCGATTTGTGCACTGCAACTAATACAAATTTTGCAGCTAGTAAGGGAGGCAGATTTAACATGAGGCGCCTGCGTGATCATTGTGATCATTGCATCCTCAAGTAAATTATCTTTGCCGTGTGCGAGGTACACATGCGGCACAATATATTGCGCCCTACCTTACGGCACTCTCAAAAATGCGGTTTGCGATGGCTGCAAGATGAATGAGTCTGGCTGTGGCTCTCGTCAATCCATCCCATCTGGCATGATGGCACCACATGTCCATGCATGAAAGTAACTCAATCGTCGATTGCCTCTATCCCCTGTAGCCTCAGTTGTTCAATATGGTCTTTCATGGCCTTGAGCGTTTCTGGCGGATGTCCTTGCCAATCACTGACTTCACCAATGACTTTTAATGGCTCACGGCTACGGTATGACTTGGTCGGATTGCCGGGGAATTTCTTGTCCGTCAGGTTGGGGTCATCGAAGATCTCGCCAACCGGTTCAACGATATAAATCCTGCCAGGGCCGGCACCTGCTGCCAGCTCTGCACCCCAGGTGGCAGCATCCAGGGTCGCGCTCAGGTAGACGTAGGTTGCTGTTTTCTTCTTGCCGTAGTTGGAGCTGTAACCCGGTGCGATGAGATCGCCGACTTTCAGGTCAGCCCGCGTGCCGTGGTAAAGCGTCTGCGCACGCAAGTCCTCTGGCGTTGAGATTGCTTCATCGCTCATGAATATCTCCAATTGTTTTGGTGGTGTTCGTCGCGTGATTGGGGGAGGACAGCGCAACTGATGTTGGATAGTGTATCCAAATCTGGCCGTGATGGCTTGGGTGGCAGCAATTCACCGCGATGGAGTCGTCCTGTTTTTTTTGAGACTGTCACCTTTTCCAGCCAGAGCAAGCCGGGCTACGTCACTGTGATGATGGCAATCGTGGCAGACTCATAGAAAGGTGCACCACAACCTGCATCAAACCCCCACCAGACTCCGTCTGATGCCCTCGCGCATGCTCATCGTCAAGCCATCTCGCGCCCGGTATTCACTGCGCTTGTTGGAAGGGCGCTCTGACAGCGGTACCTCCTCACTTGCCAGTGGCAACAGGTAATTGCCATTCGCCTGTGCCGCAGCGCCGGCGGCTTGCCACAGGCTGTCGTATTCGGCCTTGATGGTCTTGCTGAAGCGATAGCGCCATGACTGGTAGATGTGATTCTTTTTGGCAATGCATTCTATGCCCGTGCAATGCAGCTCGCGGGCCAGGCTGCGCAAGGCTTCGATGAGCAGCAGGCGCGGCTGTATGCCATGCAGGTTCTTGGTGCAGGCGCGCATGGTGTCACGCGCATTGTGCTTGCACGATTGCAGCCCGCCTACGCGTATCATCAATTGATGGTCTTTACGGTCAAAAGAAAAGCTGATGCATTGCAGCAGCTTGTTGCCCTGGAACAGACCCAGGCTAAGACCACCTTCACGCTTGAAGGCGCAACTGCGAAACAGGCTGATGCGATAGTCTTCCTGGTCCTTGCCCTGCAGGGTTGCCAGGGTAAAGTCACCACCGGTCAGCATATCCTGGGCGCGGTGCTTGCCAAATAACTGGGCCGACAAATGAAAATGATTGCGCAGCAGACGCAGGCGTGAGACGCAGCAAATCTGACGGTCAAAGAAGGGGCGGTGGATGGCATCCAGCAGCGCGATGTCGTCTGGTGCGGCCTTGCGTAAATAGGTTTGATGCAGAAAGTGATACCAGCGCAAGCTGACCTGCGGGCGCAAGCTGCTGCGCAACAGGAACAGGCATTTGCTTTTGAGATTGCTGTTGCCATCCGTCAGGCGCACATGCAAGGCCCAGCGCAGGCTGGCCATGAAACTGCCCGAGGCATGCAACTTCTTTGTATCGATAGCTTCCGGTACCCTGCCTGCAGCCCACAGCTCACGCCAGTTCAAAATATTCACGATTGCACCATTTGTTTCGTACTGCAGAATAATGTAACTCAATGTATCAAAGATTGGAATATATTAGCAAGTATAATTTTGTCGTCAATTTGTCATCATTTTGTCTGGAGATGGCAGAAAATAACAAATAAGAAGAATTTCCGCATAGAAATTATATTGATTTTGGTAAAGAAAAAAGCCGGAGTTAGCCGATTTTCACGCAAGATATTTTGCTTTGTAACGTTATGTTGCAATTCGCATCAATTCTTGTGTGATTTGCCTCCGCAGTTTTTGCATGCAAGTGCGATGGCAATCTGTTGCCCGCGACTGAAAACGATAGGAAAAGCTGGATGCAATCTGACAGTGCGCCAATAGCTAATGCAGGCAAGCGAACTTGTTGCTGATAGGAAATATAAATTGCGAAGTACGAAATACTTTTTGCTAATACGAAGTAAAATGTGGAACAAAGGTACGTAGCACAATCCAGGTCTGGCTTAGCAAGGCATGATTGACATGAGCAAACCTCCCGCAGGCAAAGCGACGATCATCAGGACGATGATCGTAGGGGCCTGTATTGTCATCATCCTGGCTTGTATCCTGTACAGCATCTTCCTGCTGCCTTATTCGGGCAAGATCACTGATATCTTTGTTGGCATCGTGCTGGGTCTTGCCGTGCTGGCCTTGAAACTTGTCGGGATCGAGCCGGAGGATTAAGTGCATGCCTGAATTTAAAGGCAGGAACAGCCAGCAGGGAGTGTCGGGTTTATTATGTGCGCACCACATGTCAGGTATAAAGCAGCAAGGTTCCATATCCCTGAATAGAATCCACGCAGGCTTACCGATTAAAAATATCCCTCTTCGCAATTTGCTCTCCATGTGGCGCGTGCGGTGCGCTTTACTGGCGTCACTTTGAGCTACCTCATGGTTCATCTTCTTAAAATACCTGCTCAAGCCTGAGATTTCCCACTCCCATATCTGCGCGGCGTATACTGGTTGAAATAAAAAGATAAATCATTTAGACAATATATGGTCGCTTTCATGAAACGCATTCACCCAAACGCATTCACTAAAACTACATGAACAAAACCTGGGCCTGGTCTGACATCATCGCGGGGTTGTCGCTGGCGGGGCTGTTATTGCCGGAAGCCGTGGCCTATTCCAGTATCGCCAATTTGCCGCCACAAGCAGGCATCGTCGCCGTGTTTGCCGGTCTGATTTGCTATGGCCTGATAGGCAGCAGCCGCTTTGCCATTGTTGCTGCCACCTCTTCATCCGCGGCAGTGCTGGCATCAGCATCGGCGGCCATGTCGAATGGTGACACGGGTTTGCGTATGCTGGTGGCAATGGGCCTGGTCATCATGACGGGCGTGTTTTTTATACTCGCAGGCGTGGCAAAGCTGGGTAGCATCTCAGACTTTATTGCGCGGCCCGTGTTGCGTGGTTTTGCCTTTGGCTTGTCTGCCGTCATCATCATCAAGCAGTTTGCCCATGTGGTAGGTGCGCATGTGCATTACACCGACATGCCACGTTTTATCTATGCCTTGCTGAGCCAGGTACAAAGCTGGAACTGGCTGTCGCTGGTGGTAGGTGTGGTGGCGCTATTGCTCTTGTTTGCTTTGACGCGCCTACCCTATATGCCAGCTGGTTTGTTGGTGATTGTGTTGGGCATTGTGGCCGGACAATGGCTGGGTCTGGCGCAAAGCGGGGTAGAGCTGGTAGGGCAGATAAGCTTGCAACTGCAAGTACCCAGCCTGCCCGACATGAGCTATGTACAGTGGCTGCGCATAGGTGAATTGAGTATCGCCATGCTGATGATACTTTACGCCGAGTCGTATAGTTCCATCCGCAATTTTGCGATACGCCATGGCGATATCGTCGCACCCAACCGTGACCTGCTGGCGCTGGGGGCGGCCAATTTCATGTCGGGCCTGTTCCAGGGTTTGCCAGTGGGTGCAGGTTTTTCTGCCACTGCCGCCAATGAGAGCAATGGCGCGCGTAGCAAGGTGGCCGGTTGGTCAGCAGCTGCGGCTTTGTTCATCATCGTCCTGACACTGCTGCCTGTGATAGCGCTGACACCTTCACCCGTGCTGGCGGCTATCGTCATCCATGCGGTCAGCCATTCGCTGCGGCCATCCATGTTTTACCCGTATTTTACTTTGCACAGGGACAGGTTCGTCGCCCTCGCTGCCGTGGTCGCCGTGCTCATGCTGGGCGTGCTGGATGGCTTGTTGGTCGCCATCGGCATCAGCCTGCTGATGTTATTGCGCAGGCTGGCAGAGTCGAGTATTTCTGTGCTGGGCCGATTAAATGGCGGTCATGATTTCGTCAACCTGGTTAATTATCCTGAAGCCAAAGTCATCCCCGGTGTATTGATCTTGCGGCCAGAGACAGGCCTGTTTTTCGCCAATGCCGAACGCGCCCTGACGCAAGCCAAACACTATGTCGCCACCAGCGATGCCAAAGTAGTCGTCATCAGCCTCGAAGAATCCCCCGATCTGGACAGCACCAGCATAGAAGCCATTGCTGACTTTTGTGCAGCCTTGTATCTGCAAAAAAAGCACCTGATGTTTGCCCGACTCAAATCTGGTGCCCGCGCCGTGCTGGAAAGGGCCGCCGTCCCGCATCTGCACATCGGCAATTTCAGTGAGCTCAGCGTCGATGACGTCGTCGTCATGGCGCGGGAGTTGTATGTGGGGAAGGATTGAGGACAACGCCTGCGCAGTGAGGTGTGCCGCGCGTACCATGTACTTGTCAGGCTGTATGCACTAGATGGAAACGGTGCGCACGGCGCACCATTCGGATTAGGTCATCGCATACCGCCGTATACTATAATGGCAAAAAAATACCGAAAGAAATAATGCCACTCCGTAAAATCCTCCTGTTATCCCTGCTCCTGCTCCCCCTCGTCAGCCAGGCGCAAGCTCCCAAAGAACTGGTACTCAATAAAGAACAACTAAGCAAATACGGTAAGTCATATCAAACTGCTGAAGTCAAACACCTGCGCAAGTTTTTAAATACCTATGCCGACAAGCGTGATGAAGTTTCAGCAGTGGATGAACGAGCTGCCTTGGTTCTTGATGGTTTGAAGATAGACAAAAAGATTTTGAAGGGCAAATTCATGGTCTATCAATATTCGAACCTGATAGGCGGTGGCAAGGGCGTCTCCATCGTGTCGCAAGATCACCCCGAAGTGATACTCGATTTCTGGGTCTATAAAATTGACGGCAATGAATACGAAGTGCGCGATTTATTGATACAAGACGATGACCGCAAACTGGATGATTTCAAGATCGTGTACCGCAATTATTTGCATCATAAGAGTTTGTATATGTGATGGAGGCGCATGATGCTTCATCCGTATGGTGCGTTATAACGCACCATACGAACGTTAAAAATGAACGTAGCGTATTTGTGAGACCGTGAAGAAGTTGAATTGAAATTTTGGTCTGAACCAAGGTACTCGGTTGGTGCGTTACAACGCACCCTGCTGGTCTGATGAAAAGAGTGATGCGATATAGAACTCCGGGCCTTATACATCCAAAGTAAAAAATTCCTTGAATATTATTCATGTCCAATTATCGTCGAGCCTGGCATCCGGGCGGAACTTATTTTTTTACCGTCAATCTTCTCAATCGTTCACGGAATGATTTGTTAATCCGTCATATTAATGTATTACGGGAAGCTGTTCGCTTAGTTCGCGAAACACATCCATTTATTATTCATGCCTGGGTGGTCTTGCCTGATCACCTGCATTGTGTGATTGAATTACCGCAGAGCGATATTGATTTTTCTGTGCGTTGGCGGCTTATCAAGAGTCATTTCTCAAAAGCACTCCCAGCTACAGAAGCTATTTCTTCGTCACGATCACGTCGCAATGAACGTGGTATTTGGCAGCGACGTTTTTGGGAGCATCTGATACGTGATGAACAGGACTTTTCTGCACATATGGATTACGTTCACATCAATCCACAAAAACATGGGCTGGTTAGCAAAGTAGTAGACTGGCCGTATTCAACTTTTCACCGCCTTGTAGAGCAAGGTATTTATCCCCGGAATTGGGCTGGCGGTGATGAAGCACACGTTCACTATCCAGATTAATCATTTTTACCTGGAAAAATGCAGCGATGTGTAGGGTGCGTTATAACGCACCGTTTGATATGTTGAAAAACGGAAAGAGTGATTTTATGGTGCGGATAAACAATATGAATATAAATTTTGTTTGAAAATACATTCATTCGTCATCAAGCATTCATGCGGTGCGTTGCAACGCACCCTACGAGGTACGGCAACACACTCACCCCGGCATCCCCAAATACAATTCCTCCACCTTGGCCCGTGCCCATGGTGTCTTGCGTAAAAACTTCAGGCTGGATTTGATGCTGGGGTCGGTGGTGAAGCAGTTGATGTCTATCAATTTGCCCATTTGCTCCCAGCCATAATAGGCCACGAGTTGTTCCAGGATTGCTTCCAGGGTGATGCCATTCAGGCTGCGGGATGTGGGTGTGCTCATGCTGGTGTATTCATGTTGGTTCCTCGGTGATATCGGATGATATCACCGGGGGTACGCGGTTGGCATCAGGCCAGGCGATACCATTTCAAACTATACGGCAACTGCCAGGCCGGGACGCGGCCCGGGGCCTGGCGGTCTATCAATAGCCAGGCGGAGCATAGCAGCATGAAGGGGAAGTGAGCGGGGCCAGCGGCGGTGGCGGCCAGCATCCAGGCCCAGCAGGTGCCGCCGCACCAGAGGGCGGCTTGCAGGCCATAGCGCAGGCTGTCGCGCTCGGCTTGCCAGCCAAAGGCGGCGAGGCGGGGGCGGTTGTGGCAGCGGTTCAGGCAATATTGTTTGGCCGGGCTGATTTGCCATAACAATGCCAGCGTCAGCAGCAAGGCAAAGCACCAGCGCATGTCGCCCACGACCAGGCGCAACACCAGTGAGGCCAGCATGATGAGTGCGCCTGCCAGGCTCCACACGAGCAGGTAGCCGATGGCAAACAAGAGTAATGCGCGCAAACGGCGGCGCGCCAGACTGCGTTGCCACAGGTAGCTCACCTCTTGCGCCAGCAGGGGTGACATCATGGCCAGCAACATGAGTAGCCAGTTGCTCATCATGTTGCCCGATGAATTGGTGTGCCAGACAAAGACCAGGCGATCACCGATATTCGCCAGATAAGCCAGGTCTATGTTGGCGAGGCTGCCGCAGTACTCTGGTACTCGCACGCCAAATTGCAGCGCAGCCAGACCCAGCCAGCCCGCCAGGCTGATCAACAGCAGGGGGCGGGGGCAGCTCAGCAGGGCAGCGCGCAATACTGGCAGCAACACGATTACGGGCTTTCTCTGAATACGCTGACACGTTCTACCGTGATGTCGTGTTCAGGTATGACGGTACTTTGTGGTACGAATTGTACTTGCAGTGTATCGGCGAGTTGGCTGTTGTCCAGTTGCAGGTTATCAATGATGCTGGTGATTTCAAATACCTGGGTAATACCGGCCCCACCATGTGCACCGTTTGTTTCGCTGGCATCAGAAACACCAAACAGTGACAAGACACCGACCTTGTTTCCAGGATGGTTTTCCGGTTTTTCACCGGCGGGCACATTCACATACACGTAAAAGATGGCGGCATCATTCTTGCCGCGTATGTTTTCCAGGTTAAGGAAGACGCGGTCTGGTTCCCTGGGTTTGGCATTGAATAGTTTGACACCTTCAAAGCTGTCGTTGACTTTGTCCACACTGCTTTTATCCAGGGTTACCCGGGTTTGCGAAATGTCGCCTGCCAGTTTGACAGTGTCGTCATTGGCACCGATTAATTCAGTCGCCATCTGGCCTCCTGCAGATTGATTATCCAAAAAGCTCACCATAGGCGCGTCGCTGAGCAGGCGCAAGCCTGTCAGCCTGATTTTTTTGCGGGTGCTGCCAGCCAGCGGGTCGCTGATGTCCTGGTATTTATAATTGAGTGGTGCTGCCGTGGTATCGAGCATCTGGGATGCGTTAAAGCTGATGCCTTCGCCGATCGGATCAGGTGCGATGAACTTACGGTCAGCCGGGCCCTTGAGCCAGCTGTCCTGGTCGGGGTCAAGATTTTGCGGGTCGCGCTTGCGCCAGACTTCCCACAGGCGGTCTATGTTGGCATGGTGCAGCCAGAAGATAGGGTCCAGCGCGGCGGTTGATGGTTTCGACATCAGGCCAGGGGTAGTTTTGTCCGCCTCAATTTTATTGCCGCCAACCCGGCCATGCACGGTATTGTGCGGATCAGCTTCCAGATGGCCATTGAATGTGCCCGTGCTATGAGTAAATGGGGTTGTTGGTCCACCAAAACCAGGGTTGCCACCAGAATTGATACCGATGAAGGCATGGTCTTTGAGTGCATTGAAAGAGATATCTTCCGGCTTGATGATGAAGCTGCCATCGCCGCGGCCGAAGCGGGCTTCTACATACAGGTGGTTGGTCGAACCATCCGGCATGGTTTTTTGCAAGAAAGCATAGGGCACAGAACGCGAAGCCGGGTCATAATAATTCCAGTATGGCAGTGCCCAGTTAGCCGGGCCACCCAGATCCACCACCACACTGCGTACAATGGCTTCAAATGCCGCCACATAGCCGCGATGCCATGGCAGGAAATACCAGGACCGGTGCTGGCATTGCTTCCAGAACCTGTCCTGGTCACTTTGTGAAGGCAGGGCATCGGTACTGCTCAGATAGCCCTGGATTGTCCACAGCGCTTCATCAAAGCCATGCATGGCCGCCAGAAACCGCCAGCTGGTACGTGATGCCAGCGGCCTTTCCTTAAGCTTGCCTACTGCTTTTGCATACCAGATCAAAGTGTCGCTCCAGCCAGAACCCAGTTTTGATACGTCCTTGCGTTCAAATGCCATATGTCCTCCTTGAGATGATCAGGTATGCAAAAATATTGCTATAAAATCTTGCAATATTATTCATTTATTGTCAATTGTTTATTTTTGACATGCGCTTGCGGCAGGGTATGGATTTGACTTTGGAGATGTTGCAGAGGAGAGGATCAGGAGGGGCGCAGGCCAGGCAAAATCAAAGTAACACTCAATCAGGATTAAGTGAGGATACAACTCATCAGACTCAGATGGCGCAAGAGGAGGTGTGCACATCGCGTTGTGGCTGGCCTTCATACATCGCCTTGCCAAGCACGACAGGTGTGCTAGTTGCCTGCGGTATGCCATTTTTCAGCGCGACAATTTCTGCCATGATGGACAGGGCGATTTCTGCCGGGGTCTTGCTGCCTATGTAGAGGCCAGCGGGGCCATGCAGGGTTTGCAAGGCAGATTCAGGGATGTCGAAATGGGTATGCAGGCGTTCGCGTCTTTGCTGGCTGTTGCGGCGCGAGCCGATTGCGCCGACGTAGAAGGCATTTGATTGCAGGGCGTCGATGAGGGCCAGGTCATCGAGCTTGGGGTCATGCGTGAGGGCGATGACGGCAGTGCGGTTGTCTGGTTGCAGGCGCAGTATCAGGTCGTCCGGCATTTCTTCGCTGACGATAACGCCCGGCAATTGCCAGCTGGCGCGGTATTCTTCGCGCGGGTCGCAGACAATGACGGCAAAACCCAGGCTCAGTGCAAACTGGCACAGGTAACGCGAGAGGTCACTGGCACCGATGACGATGATGCGGGCTTGTGGGCCGAGGTAAGTGATGAGCCTGTGATCATCCAGCCTGGGTAAGCCATCATACTGGCCTGCCTGCAGTTGGGCATGGCCGGTCTGCAAATCCAGCGTGCGCTCTACGCTGCGGCGCTGTTCGCAAGCGAGCAGCAATTCATCCAGACGGCTGTGCGCAGAGACAGGTTCCAGCACCAGTTCCACCGTGCCACCGCAGGGCAGGCCAAAGCGGTGCGCCTGGTCGGCAGAGATACCATAGCGCAGCACCAGCGGCAGGTTGCCTGAGCAGACAGCCTGCACGCCTTCTTCCCTGATGCGGTGGATAAGATCATCTTCGATGCAACCACCCGATACCGAGCCCACGGTTTCACCGCGCCCGTTGATCGCCATCAGCGACCCCGGCGGACGTGGTGAAGAACCCCAGGTGCGCGCCACCGTGACGAGGATGACTTGCAAGTCCTGCGCGTGCCAGCTCAGCGCAGTACGCAGGACCAGGGTATCGAGATTTTCCATTGCTTTGACCTTAACCGATTCTGCCTTAGCTGGCCTATACTTGTTTATAAGGCAGTTCACGCCAGCGCTTGCCACCCGCCCTGGCAACGGCATTGGCAAATGCTGGTGCCAAGGCTGGCAGGCCAGGTTCGCCCATGCCGGTAGGTGCATCTGCACTGGGCACGATGTGCACAGCAACTTGTGGCATATCGGTAATGCGTGGCACCACAAAATCACTGAAGTTGCTTTGCTCGACCACACCATCCTTGAGAGTGATGGCTGCACCCGGCAAGCACATCGACAAACCCATCAGTGCTGCGCCCTGCACCTGTGCTTCCACAGTTTTGGGATTGACAGCCAGGTTGCAATGCACGCCAGCCGTGACCTTATGCAATTTGGGCTGACCATCTTTGATGGACGCTTCCACCACATAGGCAACAATGGACGAGAAGGACTCATGCACGGCAACCCCATAGGCGCGGCCTGCTGGCAGTTTTTTCTTGCCATAGCCAGATTTTTCTACCGCCAGTTCCAGTGCAGCTTTATGACGTGGATGCTTGTCACCCATCAGTTTCAGGCGGTAAGCCACCGGGTCTTGCTTGGTGGTTTCTGCAATTTCGTCGAGCAGGGTTTCCATCACAAAGGCGGTATGGGTAGAGCCCACACTGCGCCACCACAAGACCGGCACATTGATTTTTGGGTGATGGACAGACAGACGCATAGGCATTTCATATGGCTCTTTCATGCCCTCCACCGCGGTTGCATCGACACCATTCTTGACCATCATGCCTTCGAATGGTGTGCCACCGACGATGGACTGGCCGACGATGACATGGTCCCAGCCCAGGATATTGCCCTGCGCATCAAAACCGATATCTGCCCTGTGCACATGCATGGGGCGGTAGTAACCACCCTTGACGTCATCTTCACGGCTCCACAAGGTACGCACTGGTGCATCGAGGCCAGCGGCTACTGCTGCCTTGGCGACATGGCAGGCTTCCACTACATAATCACTGGTGGCAATTGCGCGACGACCAAAGCCGCCACCGGCCATCTGGGTATGGACAGCGATGTTTTCCGGTTTCAGGCCCAGCGCAGCGGATGCCGCAAAGCCATCCAGACCAGGCATTTGCGTACCCATCCACAACTCTGCCTTATCACCTTTGATGGCAACCGTGCAGTTCAAAGGCTCCATTGGCGTATGAGCCAGGTAAGGGAAGCTGAACTCCGCATTCAATTTGTGCGGCGCCGTGGCGATTTTTGATACATCGTCGTTGTACTTCAATGCGCCTTGCTGCTTGGCCAATTCTTTATAACTGGCCAGTTGTTTCACGCTATCGACTTTTTCTACGCTGCCCAGATCCCATTCCAGCTTCAGGACATCGCGCCCCTGCTTGGCTGGCCAATAGCCAGTCGCAATAATGGCCACGCCTTCGCCACCGCGATCCACCGGCACGCGTACCACGGCCTTGACACCCTTGATGGCTTTGGCAGCCGTATCATCGACAGACTTGAGCTTGGCACCAAATACTGGCGGACGCGCGACAACAGCCGTCAGCATGCCGGGCAAGTGCATATCAATCCCAAAATCCTGGGTGCCAGTTGATTTGGCTTTTGCATCAAGTCGGCCTGTGGGTTTGCCGATCAGGCGGAAGCTCTTGGGATCTTTCAACACGACTTTTTCTGGCACGGGCAATTTCATGGCAGCTTCAGCCAGTTCGCCATACCCCAGTTTTTTTCCACCTGGCCCGACGACGACGCCTTTTTCTGTACGCAGGGCAGAAGCATCGACACCCCATTGTGTTGCCGCAGCCTGTACCAGCATGGCACGGGTGCGCGCACCCAGCTCACGGTACTGAGTATAAGAATGGGCGATGGAATTCGAGCCACCCGTCAAATGCATGCCAAATGCCGGGTCGACATAGGCTGGGTGGTTATTACCATTGGCATACTTGACCTTGGACCAGTCGGCATCGAGCTCTTCTGCCAGTATCAGGGGCAAGGCGGTTTGTACACCCTGGCCAAATTCCAGGCGGTTAATCGTCACTGTGACTGTGCCATCTTTGGCAATCTGTACAAAGGCGCCGGGCTGCTCAGTCGCTTTCAAACCTGCGGGTGCCTTGGCGGCAGCGTCCTGGCCCATCGCCAGCATGGGGTAGCAACCCAGGGCAAAGCCACTGGCTGTAGCCATCTTCAAGAAGCTGCGGCGGCTCAGACTGCCAGCGCCTGCATCCGGCTTTTCTTCTGCAGACGTCTGCTGCAACAGGGATTGCAAATGCTTTGGCATCTCGGCCAAACGGGAATCAAAATGCATGGTGTGCTCCTAATCAGGCCAGGGTGGATGCGGCGTCGTGGATGGCAGCGCGGATGCGCACATAGGTACCACAGCGGCAGATATTGCCTGCCATGGCACTGTCGATGTCGGCATCGCTGGGCTTCTTGTTGGTTTTGAGCAGGGCAGTGGCACTCATGATCTGGCCACTCTGGCAGTAACCGCATTGGGCGACGTCATGCTTGATCCAGGCTGCTTGCACTGCTTTGCCGACCTTGTCCTGGCTCATTGCTTCTATGGTAGTGATTTTTTGGCCTGCAACGGCAGAGATAGGTGTCACGCAAGAGCGTATGGCCTGGCCGTTCAAATGCACGGTGCAGGCACCGCACAAAGCAGCACCACAGCCAAACTTGGTGCCGGTCAGGCCCAGCGTATCGCGCAGGGCCCATAGCACGGGCGTGTCGGGGGCGACATCGACGCTGGTATTCTTGCCATTAATAGTTGAGTTGATCATGAAAACCTCCAAAATGGGGTGACAAAGTGTTGTTGATGCCGGATTGACGCCGGGTTGATGCCAATTGGTGCCAGGTTAATGGTGGCGGCCATGCCCAAGTACAGGTAGCCGCTGCAAAACCTTAATTGACGGCTATTGTCTGCTCTTCAGGCAATAAAGCGTTTGCCTGATCCGACGTATTTCTTGCCTATTTCGATGAATGCCCGGCAGAAATTGAAATTTCCACCCTGAAAATGGTAGGCTACGACAGTTCAAAAAACCTAGCGTCGTATCATGCAGACCTCACACCAGACAGCCGCTTATCAACCATCCAGCCCCTCCTTGGCTGAAATGGTCGGCAACATCATTCAGGCAGACGGCGACTGCATCACCCAGGTTCCAGGGCTGATCATGGTCAGGCGTAGCAAGGTCACCGACCCCATGCCCTGCTTCTATGGCCTGGGCCTGGGTTTGACCGTGCAAGGCAGCAAGCGCGTGAATCTGGGGGAAGAGGTATTTGACTATGTGCCAGGGCAATCCCTGGTCACCTCGGTCGATTTGCCGGTGGTGTCTTATGTGACCTCTGCCAGCAGCGCACAGCCATTTCTGGGCATGTACCTGATGCTGGATGCCCTGGCCATCACCCAGTGCGCCGCCGGCATGACATTCGCAACGCCGCTAAAGGCGACAAGCTCGCTGGCGATGTCCGTCGTGACGATGGAGGAGGGCTTGCTGGACGCCATCACCCGCCTGGTGCGCCTGCTGGATGAACCGCAACTCGTGCCCATGCTGGCGCCGCTGATACAGCAAGAGATCATCGTCCGCCTGCTCAATGGCGAGCACGGCCCGGTCTTGCGCCACCTGGTTACCGCTGGCTCACCAGGCCAGCAAATTGCCCGCGTCATTGCCTGGCTCAAGCAGAATTACACCGAGGACGTTGCCATTGATGAGCTGGCCAGCAAAGCCCACATGAGCGCTTCCACCTTCAGGCTGCACTTCCGCACCGTGGCAGGCATGAGCCCCTTGCAATACCTGAAACACCTGCGCCTGCAAAACGCCCGCCAGATCATGCTCGTTGAAGACATAGACGCCAGCAGTGCCGCGTTAAGAGTAGGCTATGAAAGCGCATCCCAGTTCAGCCGGGAGTACACAAGGCTGTTTGGAGAACCGCCATTGCGCGATATCAGGCGTATGCGAATGGCAATGTGAGGGTGTCTTACAGTAGAACACCGTGCACGAGTCTGGATATGACATACTGATAATTGGAAATTTTATATCGCTTGCAGCGCAAATGCCTGTGATTGTTACTATCACAGTTGCTGTCACAGATGCCCTGATTGCGATAAACTATCAGCCACTACCACGCGTAAAATGTTGGAGGGTGAGAAAATGAATCCAGATCAAGCTTTGCCAGGTTTTCGCCTCGTTGGCGCTGGCACGACCTTCCAGTCGCGCGATATCTGCGACATGGTCTCAGAATCACAACTGTTTGCCGACCTTGAGTGGAAAGACATCGAGGCCCTGGCGGCGTATCTGCAATGCTATGAAGTCCCGGCAGGCACGACCATTTTCAGGGAAGGTGAATCCGGTTCCTACATGGGTTTGCTGGTCAAGGGCGAAGTCGGGATACTCAAGACTGATCTTGACGGCACGCCGCACCGTATCGTATCGGTAGGCCACGGCAAGACCATAGGTGAGATGTCCATCATCGATGGCGAAAAACGTTCAGCCACCTGCATCGCGTCGCAAGCCAGCATCCTGCTCTTGCTGACTAAGGACAATTACCAGCGCATCATCAAGGAAAAGCCAGCGCTGGCAGTACAAATCCTGGCCCGGCTGGCCAAACTCATGAGCCAGCGCCTGCGCAGCGTGAGTGGGCAACTGGTGGAGTTTTTGTGAGTGGGGTGAAGTGTCAGTTCAAATTCAAAAGATAGCGACGGTAGAAGCAGGGCAGTCTTAGCCGTAACGTGAGGTGCATTGTAACGCGCCGCATGTGCGCGACGCGCGCGGCACAGATATTTCTCCCCTGTATGCGATGATCATCGCGCAATCGCACACAAACTGCAAAAACTACGAATCCCAGGAACAATGCACTGCATAAGCATGTCCCTTGGCCGAAAATACATAGACGTCCCAGATTGCACAAAAGTGCCGCCCTGGTTGGTAAGCAGGCCCCGCCCCTGCGCGTATCCATTGCTCTGGCCGTCCAAGCTCTTCATTCATTGCTTCAACAAATCCATCAAATAATCGGATGTCGATTTCCTGAGTATCACCAGGCTCACACAATCGTCTGCGGGTAACCAACCATTGACGAAACGAAGATGGCAGACCAGATAAAGTTAGTTCATCTGCAGGAAAAAGCCTCAGCGTATTTTCTTCGACCCTGAGCAAGCCACTTAAAGGCGATAATGCATCTTCCAGTGGAACTTGACCAAGGTAATAACATTGGAAACTGTCGCCATCTGCCTTTAATGCTGAAATGGCCAGCAGATATCCTTCCAGTTTTTGTACTGTTGTCTGCAATTCTGTCGTCATGGTGGCATTTTTTTGAGGGAGTTTATTTTAAAAACCAGTTTGTAAGATGCGCTATAACGCACTCAAAAAAAGATTGTTTCTCAACCCATCACTCCCGATTAATCCTCTTCAACCTCTGCCCCATAATCGCCCAGATACAATCCTCACCATCGACATTGCCAAAGATAGCCCAGCCTGTACCTATCTTTTCTACGGTGGTGACGCATTCTAGTTCTGCGCCCAGTTTTTTTGCCCAGTTCTCGGCGGCGCTCTTGCCTTTGAAGAGTTCCTTGCCTTCAAAAATCACGGTGGTGTCAAAGACGGGGGCGGCGAATACGGTGTTCATGCGGGTCCTCAGGAAAATAATCTATGCGGTGTGCAAGGCATTGTAACTTAGCAAAGGCGGGCAGTCTCAAATGCAGTGTTTGTGGCTGGTGAAATCTGAATCTGCTCATCAAGGCTTGCATTAAAAAAGCATGCGTGTTTTTGCCAGCCAAATGTGCAGATTTGCACAGGCGATGTGTCTTGTATTCGCAGATAAATGATTTACCATGATTTCAACCTGTACAGGTCTGCATCTGGTTTTCTCCCCGCTTGCCTGGATGTAATACCAAAAAAAATCAGGAGACAAAACTTCAAGTGTTTCATTTTTTGCGACTCATTTTTTGAGCCGGTGTACGCGTGCGCGTCACCAAAAAAACCAGGAATGAACAGATGGTATAACAGTGAAAGTTGCACCTCGCCAGCCTCACCAGGCAGGCGATGTCGGCACGCATGCGTTTTTCCTTATCAGGAATGAGATGCGCTTGCTCATCCTCATCCTGGCTGCCCGACCGGTGGACTATCACTTTGAAACAGGCATGATCGTCGCACAAGTGTAAAGCGATTTGTCTTCAAAGCCATAGCTCACAAGCTGCTTCAAATCACATAAAGAAAATAACGGAGACATGAATGAACAATATCAAGATTGCGCTGCGAGTCATCATGCTGATTGCCTGCACATTGCTGGCCAGCCTGACGGCCCATGCAGTGACTGCCGGGCCAGGCAACTGGAGTACCCAGCAAACCTGGGCTGCTGATACCGTCAATGGTGGCAGCCTGACAGGTTATTTTTACTGGCCTGCAGCACAACCCGTGCTGGCCGGTAAGCGCGCATTGGTGCTGGTGCTGCACGGTTGCACCCAGACTGCATCTGGTGATGTGATCGATAAAACCAGCGACAAGGGTTTTAACTGGAAGGCGATGGCCGAGCAATATGGTGCCGTCATCCTGGCACCGAATGCCACCGGCAATGTCTATAGCAATCATTGCTGGGACTATGCCAATACCACCCACACCCGCAGCGCGCCGGGGCATGATGCGGTTTTGCTGGATCTGGTCAACCGCTTTGTCAGCAATCCGCAATACGCCATTGATCCCAACCAGGTGTACGTCACCGGCTTGTCATCCGGTGGTGGCGAAGCCATGGTGCTGGCATGCCTGGCACCCGATGTGTTTGCCGGTGTTGGTATCAATGCCGGGCCGCCACCAGGCACGACCACCTTGCAGATAGGTTACGTACCCTCAGGCTTTACCGCTGCCACGGCAGCCAGTAAATGCCAGGCCATGGCAGGCAGCAATGCAGCAAAATTTGCCACCCAGATTGCAGGTGCCGCCTGGGGCACCAGCGACTATACGGTGGCACCCGCCTATGGCCCCATGGACGTGGCAGCCATGCGCCTGGCCTATGGCGGCAGTTTCACCCAGGGCGGCAGTTTCACCCAGGGCGGCAGCGTGAGCATACCTGGCGGTGGCACCAATATCCCGTATACCGATGACAATGGCAAAGTGCGCACGCATGAGATCACCATCAGTGGCATGAGCCATGCCTGGCCCGCTGGCAGCGGCGGCCAGAACAGCCATTATGTTGACAGCACCAAGATCAACTACCCGGCGTTTTTGATGGATTTCTGGTTCAAGAATAACCTGCGCGCATCCACCGTGCCTGCACCTGTGATGAGTGCCTGTTCCAGCTCAGGTATCACGGCTACCAGCGCCACCATCAATGGTGCTGCTACAGCTTCAGCCAGCGGCAGCATAGCCAGCTATGCGGTCAACCTCAGCGGCCCCAGCAATGTCAACGATGCAGCAGCAGGTAGTGGCGGCAGCTTTAGCAAAAGCTATAACCTATCGAGTGGCTATTACGTGGGCACAGTCAATGCCACCGACAATCTTGGCCAGGTATCCGCCAGTTGCAGTATCCCGCAATTCCTCGTGGGTACAGCACCGGTGATACAGGCACCAACTGGCTTGAGTGCAGGCACACCCACCGCCACCAGTGTAGCGCTGAGCTGGAATGCAGTCAGCGGCGCAAGCGGGTATAACCTGTATAGCAATGGCACAAAGATCACCGCATCCCCGCTCAGTGCCACCAGTTACACTGTCACCGGTCTCACTGCTAGCACCAGCTATAGCTTTGCTGTTTCGGCTGTGGGCAGCAGTGGTGAGAGCGCATTGTCAGCCTCCCTCAGCGTCACCACCGCGTCCAGCTGGACGTGCACTGCGGTCACCGCCAGCAACTATGCCCATGTGCAGGCCGGGCGGGCGCATGACAGCGGCGGTTATGCACTGGCCAATGGTTCCAATCAGAACATGGGGCTGGACAACCTGTTCTATACCAAGACCCTGGCACAGACAGCGGCAGGCTATTACATCATAGGTAATTGCCCTTAAACTTGTTCACTGAAGCAGGCAAGAGTAAGCAGGAACAGACATGCCGGACACGCATGGCTGTTCCTTTGTCATCAGCTCCGGTGATTTAATACGTGCCCTGAATCTGATAAGGCGCAGTCAGCCATTCATATCCTGCTGGTGAACTGCCGATATGCCCCAGGCCAGGAAATGAAATATGCGCACTGCCAACCAGATAGCCTTTGCTTGCTGCCTGCTGTAATAAATACTGACGCGATTTGACAGCAGCGGTAGCGTCAAAATCATAGGCGATGGTAATCGTCGGGTCTTTGAACTGGGCCGCACCAGCATGTATTACATCGCCCCACAACAGCAAGTTCTTGCCCTGGCTGCTGATCAGGTAAGCCGTATGCCCAGGCGTATGACCATAAGAAGGGATGCTGCTGACACCGGCGAACAACTCTTGCGCACCGCTGAAAGTTTTCAGCCGCCCGGCATCCGCATACGGATTGACCGTGACACGCGACTGGGTAAATGTCAGTTGTTTTGCCGCCGGTGCTGCATTGGCGTTGGCAAGGCTCAACCAGTAGCTGGCATCGTTTTTATCGACATACACATCCGCATTGGGGAACACGCGCTTGCCACCTATGCTCAAGCCGCCTGAGTGGTCGCCGTGTATATGCGTCAGCAAGACTGCATCGATTTGCTCAGGCTGGTAACCAGCAGCGCGCAGGCTGCTGACCAACCTGTTACTGCTGCCACTGCCGTCATTGGCATCACCAAAAAGTTCGCCAGCACCGGTATCAACCAGCAGGAGCTTGCTGCCAGTGTTGATCAGGTAGGTATTGATCGACAGTTCAGCCGGTAGTTCTTCATGATGATGGGCATAGGCCGCCTTGACTGCTTCCGGCTTGCTCATGATCTCGTCAACATGACGAGTGGCCGTGCCATCTGACAGTACAGTAATTTCAAAACTGCCCAGCATCATGCGGTAAAAGCCGGGTGCCTGGAACTTTGCCATCGGTACCGGGGTTTTGGTTTGTGCAGATGACTGTGCCTGAACACCTGAAGTCATGGCAATTGCCAAAGCCAGCGAAGCTGCCAATGTGCCGACTGCTTTGGTGATGAGATTGACCTGCGGTTGTAAATTGTTTTTCATGATAAACCCTTGTCGTTGGTTGAAAGCGTTGGTGAGGTTTTTGTTCGCCACGTTGCGCTTGTTATGTTTGTATCAGGGCTTTAGTATAAGTAGGAATTATGATTAAATAATGCACTAAATATTAACTAAACTATGTAGTTTGACTAACTAATATGGATACGAATGTGGGTAAGCATGCGCGCCAGTGAATTTGCAGAATTCAAGGCCTTTGTGGCCATCGCTGAGAGGCAAAGCTTTGTCAAAGCTGCCGCCTTCCTTGAAGTCACACCATCGGCACTGAGCCAGTCCATGCGGCAACTGGAAACCCGCCTGGATGTGCGCCTCCTGCATCGCACGACACGCAGCGTCTCGCTCACACAAGCCGGGCAGCAATTGCTGGATCATTTGCGGCCAGTGCTCGAGGGGCTGGACAAGGCGGCAGAAGCCATCAACGATTTCCGCGATACGCCATCCGGCACGGTGCGCCTGACCGCACCAAGGGTAGCGACAGAATTATTGCTGGCACCCAGGCTGGCAGAATTTCGCACAGCATATCCACACATCGTGCTGGACATCTCGGTAGAAGATAAAACTGTCGATCTGGCCAAGGGCCGTTTCGATGCAGGCATACGCCAGGGCGAGTTGCTGGCGCAAGACATGATCGCCATCAAGATAGGCCCGGAGCGCCGCTTTGTCTGCGTGGCTTCAAAAAGCTATGTCGCCAGGCACGGCATGCCGCATACCCCGCGTGATTTACAAAAGCATGAATGCATACGCATCAAACGCCCAACGACTGAAGTGTATATACCCTGGGCTTTCACGGACAAAGGGCAGGCGCTAGACATTGCCGTCAATGGTCACCTCATTGTCAACGACGCCAGCCTGGCCCTGGCTGCTGCCTTAAGCGGCGCAGGCATAGCATCCCTGGCAGAAGACCATGTACGCCCCTATCTGCAAAGCGGGCGCTTGCAAGAAGTGCTGCCAGATTTTGCGACGACACGCGCAGGTTTTCATTTGTATTATTCCAGCAGGCGACACATGACGGCAGCGTTGCAGTCGCTGATTGCGTTCTTGCGGGTGGCTTGAGAGCGGGGCCAGATGCAGCAAACACACAACATCAATCGCAAATAGGCTTTCATTCATCAAACAAGTCTTGCTACAATCCGCCCATCGTAGCAATACCGCACATGCACTTTATGTGATCAACACCCGCTTCCGGGAAAGTTTGCCAGGTCAGAACAAGAAGCACAAAAACACCAGGCACAACATGGAATGTCCAGCGCGATGCCATTACTCAGACCTTACAGATTAGCTCTGTACCGCATCATAAAAACTTACGATATAAAAAACTGAAACCTCTTTCAGTCAATAATAAAAAACACGCATGGCCCACGGCCTCGGCCATCGACACCTTGCGCCCAACAATAAAAAAAATCATGAAAACAAACTATTACCTCGTCATCGACTTTGAAGCCACCTGCTGCGGCCAGGGCAGTGTGCCGCGTGAACAAATGGAAATCATAGAATTCGGCGTCGTCATGGTCGAAGCACGTCACTTTCAAGTCGTCAGCGAATTCCAGAGTTTTGTACGGCCAGTCAGACATCCGGTGCTGACCAGCTTTTGCACAGGCCTGACATCCATACAACAGCAAGACGTCGATAGCGCCCCCTTGTTCAAGGACGTAGCTGCACGATTTAAAAACTGGCTTTATCAATACCAGGGCTTCGTGTTCTGTTCCTGGGGCGATTACGACCGCAAGCAATTGCAGCAAGACTGCGCATTTCACCGCATCCCCAACCCCATCAGTGCACTGCACATCAATCTAAAACCCTTGATGTCTGAGCGTTTTAATCTCAGTAAAAAGCTGGGCTTGGGGCAGGCCATACGTCATGCGGGGCTGGAATTTTCTGGCACGGCACATCGTGGCATAGACGATGCGCGCAATATTGCAAGGCTGTTGCCGTTCTTGTTTGATGCTGGGGTTCGTTAAAATAACGTAGTATCAAAAAATGCTTCATCACTCTGGCAGTGCGCGCAGTGCGCACCACTTTTTTTTGACACATGGAACATGAGAAAAGCATGAAATATCCATTAAAAGCTGACAAGACCGGAAAATTCTTCCCTGAACATGGCAACTGTGGCACTTGTGGTAATCCGACCAATGAAGACTTTGTTTGTCTCTCAATAAACATTTCAGAAAAAATGAACGACATGGCTTCGCCTGTATTTGCAGAGGTGACTACCTCTGTAAGCCTGGCACCTCATGGCGAGATCGGTGTTGATGAGGGATTCACGCTATTTGATGACACCAATGATGCCTTCTTTTGTTCCACTACTTGCCTGCGTGCTTTTTTAAATCAGGTGGTGACTGATTTTGAGAATGGTGTGCGGTAAATTGATAGTATGCAGGGCTGCGTTGCAGCGTACCGTTCGCAAGATGACAAATAATCATGTACCTTTTATCGAAACCATTTGCATAAAAACCATCGCGTCTTGCATAAAACTTGCAGTGCATTTGAGTATTCAGAGCGGAGCGGTATACCTCTGTACTCGCTGAACATGGAACTTTATAAAAGTATGAAATATCCATTAAAAACACACAGGGCCGGTGGATTCTTCCCTGCACATGGCAAGTGTGGCACTTGCGGCAATCCGACTAACGGAAACTTCGTTTGTCTTTCAATAAGCGCGTCAGAAAAAATTGGTGACACGGATTCGTCTGGACCTGCAAATGTGAAAATCTCTGTCCATCTCCTAAGCCATCATGCAACGAAATCTGGTAGAGGGCTCACGCTATTTGATAGCATCAATGATTCCTACTTTTGTTCCACTGCTTGCATGCGTGTTTTTTTTAATCAGGTGGTGACTGATTTTGAGAATGGTGTGGAGTAAAAAGGCGGAGCACCATTCAGCCATCCACGTCTGCAGGGTGCTGGTACATGGGTGCGATCTCGTGATGCCCTATCGATTGCATCAGTTGCCTGAGTTCCATCACGCGCCCCAGTGTTAATGGCAGCAAACCTTTGCTGAACAGCGTCAGCACCGCCAGCTCAAGCTCTTCTTCTGCTTTACTGGTGCTGCTGTTGAGCATGCTACCATGGTAAGGATACATGATACGGGCAGCAGCTACGACCTGCTCACCTTCGCAGATATCAATATGGATGACAGGCCTCGGTTCATAAGCAATACTGCTGGAAACCAGTTTTACGGGAGTCGCATTAATAAAGTGGAATATCTCGGCCATGTAGTTTTTTGTCTGTGTTCAATAACAGCAATGTGAAGGTATCTGCCTCTTTCATTCCGATGTGAGGCACGCTTATTTTTCATCTCCATCAGTACGACGGCCAGGATGGGCAAACATCTTGTTCACGCCAGGCCAACCGTAAGGCGCATACAGGTGAATAATGCAAACCGCACCGTAAGCAAGCATGAAGCCAAATAGTATGCCGTTCGTTATTACCAGCAAGGCTCCATAAATACAGCCAGCTAGTGCCAGAACGTACGCGAAGCGGTAGGTTCGCTCATTTTTCAGCCATAGCATGAACAGCAGTATCAGTGACACTGCGATGGATGCTGTTGCGAGCGCTGGATGTAAATGAAGTTTATTGAGTTGGCGTTCATTCAGGTTGAACCAATGCACATCCATCATCTGCCCCAGGCTCAATACCAGGGTTGCGACCGTGTGGATTGACAAAAATATAAGTGCCTTGCTGTGGACGTTTTTCATGTAGATGCTTTGTGTATGGCCGATGTTCAAAGCTGAGACTTGCTGAAATATTCGACGCGCTTTACAGTTGAAAATAGAAAAGACAGCCTGCCACCCGGGGATATGGAAATGTTCATTGTGCTTCTGCGTGCATCCCATTCTGTTTTTATTTCCAGGTCGTAGATACGGTAATTGCGGGCATCGTCAACATCATAATCCATATCTATACCTGCCACATTTGAGAAAATGAAGATGGCCTGCTGTTTTCCAGGATATTCAGGCAGACCTAGCAAGTTGATATTGATGTCATCTAGCTCTAACGTCAGTGTCCTGTCAGACGGATTTGCGCTTGCATGAAACCGGGCATCATGCAGCCCGCCAAGCGTGAGAAAAAACGCCGCGGGATCTGGTATGTCAGTGTGCATGATGAATATCTTTTGCAATTGCTTGTGGGCCTGCTCATCACGGCTCAGCACAAACATGGAACCGACACCAGCCCCCAATACATGCAAAGGCTGGAAATTCTCGACTTGTGACCAGAAAACCTGCGCTTGCTCACTTTGCTCATCAAGTATCGAAAACTCAAAGTGACTCACAGATATCACATGCTGCGCACGAGGTACCTCACCCTCATACACATACCATTCATCAAATCCAGGCGTCGGCAAATCGGCTATGTCTTGCACGCGCGGACTGACGGCCAGCTTATTGTGCAACACCCAGCCTTTTGCTATTTCTGGCTGATCAGGCATGTAAGGGCCGCCATCACAAGCAGCAATTGCTATATGCTGCCCCATAACCAGTTCAGGGCAACTCTGGATCAGTGTTGCCAGCGAGGGATCGAAGATATCTGTCCATACGATAACGTGATAGCCGTGACGGTAATATGTGTGTGTCTGCATCTGGGTATTCGGGTTGTCGCTGGTGAACGCCGAATTCATTTTCTATCTTCATCAGCACGATGAATGGGTTTGGCAAAAATGCCCAGACCGTTTGGAAAAGCTAAAGGTGCGCTGTAGCGGGCGATCCTGCTTGCACCAAAGATTAATAGAAAATCCGGACCTATGGCAAAGTAAAAAGCAGTAAATAAACCATAAATACAGGCTGCCACGGTAATGCCCAGCATGAGCTTATATGTCTTTTCATTCTTGAGCCAGAATAAAAATAGCAGGCTGCTGGAAAAAATCAGATGTACTGCTACCAGCCCCGGGTGCGTCAACATGCGTCCAACGCCTGTTCCTGGAGCGATGGGCCAGGTCACCCCCATGAGCTGACCACCCATAAGGATGAGTATAGCCGCGATATGAAGCAACAAGAAAAACGCTGCGTCGTTGTAGGAGTTTTTCATTATAGGGAATAAGATCATTACCTCAGTTTTTCCGTGCTTGTAATTATGCAGTATCTAGAGTGAAGACAGGTGTTTTTGCGGCGAGATGAAAAGGCCTTCCTAAGTCTTGTGCGAAGTTATCTTTGCTTGCCGTGTCCGCGACACCTGATCGTAAATCTCCTAAGTTTTCATATGATCTCTTTACTCAAGGCCGCAATCACAGCTTGCGAAAATTCATCCAGCCGCAACGCGCCAGAGTGACGCCCAGTGACGGGGTGTAGTCTATGCCGTGACGGGTGTGGCGTGTTAGTCATCATCAGGCAATTGTTCCGAGACGACTGACCTGTTAAACAGCATAGTTTTAATACTCACTCAGGTAATTCATAAATCTCTATCACGCCAGCCTGCTGAAGTTTCAAAACATCTTCCAGAGAGGCGGGAGTCAATGCATCCATCGAATAGCTGTAGATCATTCGATAATCTTGTTCTTCATCCCCATCCCTTCGGAAAATTCGAAGATCCACTTCAACTTTGTGCGGCCATGTCTCAAACTGCGGCATTGAAAACCCTTTTCATGATGTTTAATGTTTTAGATTGGTGGCGGCCCGCTTGCTGGATGTCAAGCGCAGGCTGTAGCGACCCCGACTGCCATGTTAAACGAAATTGACGGCATGGCTTGAATACCCCCATACCTTTAGAAGTCTGCCCTCCAAGGAGAAGGGGATTTTTGGCTCTGCCAAATGGGACTTGGCCAGTTCTATTTCGATCGGGTCGATTAGCAGCCACTCTAGTTCACGAAATGTAACTGGGCCTGGAGGTAGCGGTTCAAAATATGTTGGACTGGGAATTAAATATCGCGTGGTCCATCCATTTGGCTCCTCTTGCAATAGCCACTTTACATCAATTCTTAATGCAATATCTTTGAGAGCCGGAAGCAATAAGCTCCATTTGGTGTTGTTCATGTGACTTGCCAGATTCCGGCTAGAAATCTGGCGCAGCACTTTTTCGTGTACAGAACTCATGTCGTATAACGCTAAGTTGATCGGCAAGCCTGACCGCCCACAAGTTTATAAAATATGGAGCAGTATCGCTGCCAGCCAGATCGACCATCCAGTGAGCCTTAATAAGGTTCACTTGAAGAACCTCTGTAAAAATGGCTTTGCCGGTGGTAGATAAACCTCAGCAGGAATACCTATCAGTGCAGGCCCGGATAAGTATCCTCCATTGAAGGATCCTGATTCGTTGAAAGCACTATTTACAGCACCAAGCAAAGCACTGCGAAACGCAATGTTGCTGAAGGTATTACGCGGCCCGACATGATACATTTCAGTTGCTACTTTACCTGCCATTTGAATGATAGGCTCATGCCTAAACTCCAACCGAAACCAATTGCCATGTTTGTCCTGTGCACTAAAAGTATCCGGCAATTGAATATCCACAGTGTGGGAAATTAGAACAATGCCAAAGACTTCAGGAAGCCAATCTATCAAGCGCCTTGCTAACATTTGTTCTTGAGCAAGTGCAGCAATTTCAACTTTTATTTCATCTTTAGAAATGCCGTCACGCCCAAGCACGGCGATGGCTTTTTGCAGGAGTTCTTCAGAAGGTAATGACAGCATGGAAGTGATAGATTAACGTTGAACTGAGCGGCTGGCCGCCCAGAGAAATAAAATGAACTGTACCATATTTGGTCAGTTCGACTTGCGTGCTATGTTAGTGCATTTCTTTTGACGACGAGCTCAAATTTATTGAGGAGCAGGCCAAGAGAATGGCATACATTGCCCCTTTTTCTGCCCCATCCCACCATTGCCCTACCCAAACAGAGCCATACTCATCGATTTCATAAATAGAAAATTCTTTACCAATCATTTTCTTGATTTCAGCTCACTCATCTTCAGCCAATTACACGAGAGTCGTATTGATATCATGAATGATATCAGGCATTTTTTTCCACTCATATACATTTGATGTTTGCAAGCCTGCCAAAAGGTAAATTGAATGACATCAATTCACCGCCCGTTCCACACTGTACAACTGCTTGTGTCCGCGCTCTTCATACAGTTTTCTGTAATAGTCAGCGACCCTGAAGCTTTCGTAAGTATGCATCAAGATGCGGTTGCCATTGTCATCCAGACGATATAAATCATGGGCTTGCAGTGCTGCTTGCGTTTCCGGATGAGACTTCTTGATATAGGTGATGTTGGCTGTCCATAAGTGAACTTCATATGCATGCAACTGCAGATAATCCAGCACCGCATCAATTTCCAGCAAGTCCAGATAGATATTGCACTGGTCTATGCTGAGATGATATTCCAGCGTGATTCTATGTCCCCAAGGTAGCTCAAAAAACCAAAGCTCTACCGGGCCGGGGCTATCCCAGTCACTGGGATGTGCTGAATGCTTTTCACCAAATTTGTCAACGAAGCTGGCATACGGAATGCCGATGGTAATGATGATAGCGCCGTTGCTGATATCGGCGCGGGTGATGGGGCGGATGTTTTGCATGTGAGTCACTTTGATCCGCTTATTTAACCCAACTCACTGCGCCGTGTTTTGATCAATTGCCTTGAGCAAGTTGCCAGGCCCAGCCATCTGCATTGACAATTTTTGCGCTGCATCGGCTGATTGTGCAGACATCGTCGCCAGGATGTTGTCTCGATTTTTTTTCGCACTGTAAGTATCCGAGCTGGCTGCCAGCGTGTAAAGCGCGCAGGCAATCACTTTGTTTTTTGGTACACCCTGACCTTTTTCGTACATCGTTGCCAATTCTGTCTGGGCACTGCCATTGCCCTGTTCAGCCGATTTACGATACCAGCTCAAGGCCAAAGAGAATGTTTTGGGTACGCCTATGCCATGTGCATACATATATCCCAAAGAAAATTGTGACTTGGCGTGCCCCTGGTCTGCAGCTTTGCGATACCAGTTGTAGGCTTGCGTGATATTCGGTGCCATGCCTTCGCCATCACGATACATGGTGGCAATGTTGTGTTGTGCGCTGGCATTGCCCTGGTTTGCCGCTTTGCTGTACCAGGCCAGGGCTTGTGCATGATCCTGCTTTATTCCAAGCCCTTTGTTGTACATGTAGCCAAGGTTGAGTTGTGCACGTGGGTCTCCCTGTTCCGCCGCCTTGCGATACCAGACTAGCGCTTGTGCATAGTCTTGCGGTACCACCTGGCCATTGTCATACATGAGCGCCAGATTATATTGAGCAACAGCCTGACCTTGTTCTGCTGCTTTGCGATACCACTCCATGGCTTGTACACGATCCTGGGTGACCCCCTCACCTTTGTCATACATATGCGCCAGATTGAGCTGGGCACCTGATGCTCCCTGGTCAGCCGCTTTGCGGTACCAAGTCAGTGCTTGCGCATAGTCCCTGGGGACACCACTTCCAAGGTAATACAGGTAGCCAAGATTGAATTGCGCATCGGCATAGCCATGCTCTGCAGCCTTGCGGTACCAAATGATCGCTTGTGATGGATTTGCCGGGACACCTTCACCAAGTTCATACATGACACCAAGCCTGAACTGGGCCAAAGGTATATCCTGATCTGCTGCTTTGCTAAACCATTCAAAAGCCTGAGCATGGCTTTTAGCCACACCCAGACCCATGTAGTACAAATACCCGAGATGGAACTGTGCGCTGCCATCTCCTTTTTCTGCCAAGGGCTTCCATTCTTTGAGTGCTGTTGCAAAGTCCTTGTTTTTTGCTGCAGTAAGTCCTGCGGCAAAATCTGCATAAGCCAGGGACGTGTGGAATGCAGTTGATAACAAAAGGAGGGGGATTATTTTGCGCATGGACATGTCGGTCATTGATGGGGGAAGATTTATTGTAAATGAAATAAGTAGATCGCGACAGGTGTGGCGCATGGATTACTGTGTAGCTTGCGTTGCAACGCACCGTTTATGAATGACGAAATTTTGAGAGACACTTGCCGGCAGAATAGTCAAGGCCGCAACCACAGCTTGCGAAAATCCATCCAGCCACAGCGTGCCAGAGTGACGCCGCCCAGTTGCGGACCATAATCTATGCCGTGGCGGGTGTGGCGCATGGGCAGTATCCAGGCTTGTTTTACCATGCGGGCGAAGCAGGCTTCGATGAGGCTGGCACGTTTTTCCGCGTTTGCTTCAGCGGCGATTTTTATACTGGCTTTTGCTAGCCAGTTTCGTTCTGCTGCATCCATCATTTGCTTGACCAGTGACTCTCCGGCCAGCCAGCTATACAGGCCAAATTCCATATCGTTGTCGAGCACGTCACCGGCAATCACCACGTCAGCCCAGTCTCGCCAGCCATAGGGGCCAAATTCTGGGAAGGGCAGGATGTGGATGGTGACATCTGCCCCTGCCTCGCGCAGCCTGGCTGCCACGCAATGCGTCAGCGCGATGTGGCTGTCGAGTTCGTAGGTCACTACGTCTAAGTGGCCTGGCAATGCTGGTGCTGTTGTCGTCGATTGTTCAGGTAAGTGATTCCACTGAGGCAGCATGCCAAAAGCCATGGGGCGGGTTTCTTTCGCAGCCAGTTCAGCCGCAGCGGGGCGTAGCCAGGCACCGATGGCAAGGCGGGCGGTAGGCGTGGCAAATTCTGTGCGTGCTGGGTTCAGCATCACCAGGTCACAGCCTTGTTCGAGGGCACGTATCCGTGACCAGCTATCATCAGGCGCGGGTATTTGATCGGGCGATGCATGTGCGAGGTGCAGGTCAACTTCAGGCAAGGGGCTGCCGTGTGGTACTACCCATAAATCGATTTCATCAAGCAGTGCGCGTTCGCGAAAATAGCCATCAAAAGCCGCCAGCGTCGCCCTGTGTTCATTATTGCGCATGAGCCTGAATGGCCCGGCACCTATGGGCAGCGTGGCGAAATCTGCGCCCTGGGCATCATCCGCAGGCACGATCACGGCGGCATGATGGGCCAGCAGATGCAGCAACAAATGATCAGGCTTGTTGAGTTGCAGCTTCACGCTACGCTCAGTGCCACTGATGCAGACGAGGTGAGCAAACATGGCGCGGTAGGGGCCATCGCTATCGCGGGCGCGTTGCAGTGAATAGACCACGTCCTCGGCACGCACAGGGCGGCCATCGTGGAATTGCAGGCCGGGCCGCAAGACAAATTCCCAGCTACTGCCATCGGCACTGGCATCCCATCTGTGCGCCAGTGCAGGGATGATCTGTTCGCTGGTTCGGTCATATTCCGTCAGGCCAGCGCAAATCTGCATGATGATGTGCTGTTCAGTACGGCGGTTGATGTGAATGGCATCTAGCGCATGCAGGGGGCGATAGAAGGGCATGCGCAAAGTGCCAGCGCGGCCACTGCCAAGATAACCAGGCAGCGATTGCTTGAGGCGCTCACGCCCCGCACTGGGCAAGCCATCAAAGGCGGCTTCCAGTTTGCCGTCAGCCAGCAAGTGATGCAGCCTTTGCAGGCGCAGGCTTTCGTGGTCTTGCAACAGGATCAGACTTGAGCGGTGGCCGCGCCCGTTGCCTGGCTGCCAGTCTATCCAGTCTTGCTCTTGCATGCGCTTGAGCAGCAAGCGGGCATTGCGTTCGCTGCAGCACAGGGCGGTGGCGATCTGGGCCAGGTCGGGCGCATCGGCGCTGGGGTACCATTCGGCCAGACGCTGGAAGTGATCAAGCAGTCGCATCTTGGTGCAATAATAAAGGAGGAAAGAAATACCTGATTCTATCCGTTTTTTTCCTTCCGCCTTTGATATACGCTAGTGGCACTGTTCAACCTTGCTTGCATACTTTCATGTCCACTCCCTCGCTTTGGCAGCACGCCAGCTTTCGCCGCCTGTATGCATCGACCATCAGCTTTTCACTTGGCACGCAAATTTACCAGCTCGCCATGCCGCTGATACTCTACCAGTTGACGCAATCAGCCGGGGTCATGACGGGCATGCGCGCGGTTGAATTGCTGCCCAACCTGCTGCTGGCGATGTTCATTGGCGTCTGGGTAGACCGCATAGACCGTGGCCGCTG
The DNA here is from genome assembly GCF_059418665.1 of Undibacterium sp. GW821-FHT07F11. Lineage (NCBI taxonomy): Bacteria > Pseudomonadati > Pseudomonadota > Betaproteobacteria > Burkholderiales > Oxalobacteraceae > Undibacterium > Undibacterium sp. GW821-FHT07F11. The sequence continues at coordinate 340,506 of NZ_JBWKQH010000007.1, read as the reverse complement.
GGCACGTTTTGCCATCGTCGGCATCGTCGTGCTGACCGGCATGCAGGCGGTGTTGCTGGACCATGGCGCTAGAGCGCTGTCATTTTTCTTTATTACTGCCTTCCTGCTCATGACCCTGCATTATGTGTATGCGATCTGCCGCATGGGCATGCTCAAGGAAATGTTGCCAGAACAAATGCTGTTACCCGCCACCGGGCATCTGACGGTTCTAAGCCAGGTGTTCAGCATTCTTGGCCCGGCACTGGCTGGTGCAGTGATTTCCATACGCATGGACCTTGGCCTGTGGTTGCCCATGCTTGCCATGCTGCTGGCCGCCTGGTTGCTCAGGGACTTGCAACTGCCGGTGCGCAAGCCGGATGCCGACAACTACTGGAGTGAATGGCGCGATGGCTGGCGCGTATTGGTCGCCAACAAACCCCTGTGGCACCTGGCCTGGCTGGTGGTCGTCATCAATGGCAGCGCGGGCGTGGTGGATGTACTCTTTTTATTCCGCGCCCGTGACCAGTTGCAACTGGGTGCAGCCGAAGTCGGCCTCATGTATGGCGTGGCAGGCACAGGTGGCGTCATCGGCGGCCTGGTCGCCAGCCGCCTGCGCCAGCGCTTCGGCCTGGGCCGCCTGCTGGCGCTGGAACTGGGTGTCGAGGCTTGCTCCATGCTCTTGCTGGCCTGGGGCAGCAGCATACCTTTGCTATTGCTGGCGCTGGCCATCAACAGTTTTTGCACCGTCATCGGCAATGTATGCATCTGGGGCTATCGCCAGGAAAGCACAGACAGCCGCTACATAGGGCGGATATCCGGCCTGACAGGTTCGCTATTCAAACTGCTGATGCCGGTGAGCCTGGTGTTGTCTGGGGCACTGGTGGGTGATTTGCCACTGGCCTGGATATTGAGTGCCTGTGCGGTCACGCATTTTTTACTGGTGCTGGGGACGCGGGTGTCGGCGGTTTATGGGGTGGAGTAGGGGAGAGCCTTGGACAAGCTGATTGGCAATGACTCACTGACCGTTTCTTTGAGAATCTGCACCACTATGGCACTGGTTTTGGGATGAGTAAGCCACTGGCAAGTACTTGATCTTCGCAAGTCTTGAGTGTACTTTTGATCCAGCGGGACCTGGGGTCTTGCTTGAGCTGATTACGCAGGGTATTGATCATCCTTCTTGCTGCTTCGCCTTTGGCGTGAAGTAAACGCTGAGTGGTTTCGCTTTCTTTTGACAAAAACTGTGCGGTTTCACAAAAAAATGCTTCAGTACGCTGCAAATCTTCTTTATGCATTAGTTGCCCCGCTTTTGAGCAAGCTGTATGGGTATAGTCAGCAATATACAGATTGATGAGTTCGCGAAAAAAAAGCTCGTAAGCTAGTTTATAATCGCCTAAATCAAACGCCAAAATTCCCCGCGGCTGTTTTGATAACAAGGATTGCGGGGAGTCATACTGGCTAAAGAATTGCATGCCATGCGTGGCGATAGTGTCTATCGCAAGCTCAAATTGATTTTCTTCTGCATCCCACGAAGATGAAGATCTTTTGACACCTGCTTTTCCTAGTCCTGCCGCGTACCCAACACAGCGAGGGAATGGGTCATCAGACAAAAGTTTGTATCCCATCCAATATGGCTCAATCAGGATATCAAAGTACGGATTTCCTCTGCCTGAGAAATTAAAGCAAACAACCCAAACAAGCCGTTTGTCTTCACACGGATAACACCAGTATGTTGGCGTATCGTTTTTCCCTTTGATAAACCCCAGCTCTGCCATACGACTCGTCAAGGTTTTGAAGTAGGTCTTCTTAAATTCTTGGTAGTTCACAATACGGTTCCATAGAAATTAATTAATCGGTAGCTTGTCGTTGCTATTTTCATTCTCTTGCTCAAATGCGTACGATGAAGTTCATGCCCGTTGTTGGCGACGCTTTGCTGAGAATTAGTCTAGCTTTGCCATTTCTTCTGGTGTTGTTTTCGGGTAGTGAATCAGGATGATTTGGTCGCGCTCTGCTCTTTTGAGAAACTTGTGAGCTGCTTCCCAATTGGCAGGGTTCCATGCATCATAAATACACTCCCCATTTCTATCAACAGTCAGCGCAACAGGGTACTGTTCGTCTTTTCGTGGGTGCGCATCTTCACACACTTTCGCAAATTGACTTAACAGAGCGAGTCTTTCTGAGGTTTTTACAGAAACAGAAAACATGAAAATTGCACGGCGTGAATACATAACATTCCTTACTTAGATTCAGTGTGTAGGGTGCGTTATAACGCACCGTCTTTGACTAAAGAAGTGACCAGTTTCAGAATGTCAGCTTTCCGGCCAAGGGCCAATCAAGCTTATACCCATACCGGTTGAATGCACGCCGGAGTTTGATCAAGGTTTTTCTTGGCATATTGAAGCCAAGATTTATTTGTGCTTTGCAGGATGTCATATTTGGAACCACACCAATGCCCAATAATAAGTAGACCATATCGACATGCCCTAAACTGCATGCCTCGGTCAATGCGTAATCGGATACCATGCCACTGCAAGAGCTGAGTAACTCAACAATTTCGATGTCGTTTTCCACGACAAACCAGTGCATGACAGTTTCGCCAGAATAGTTCTTGCAGTTTAATAATTCTGGTTCACTGTTAATCATTTCCCGCACCAGATGTGGGGTGTAGCGTACCGCTTCCATCAAGCGGTCATAGCCATAGTCTTTTCCTGGGTGTCCCGCCATGTAGTTTGAGATCATTATTGGATTTATGCTGGTACTTGCCGGACGTATGCATCTCCGGCGGTAAAACAGGTGAGATCGCTGAATTCCACGTTCAAAATCTGTAGCGCATCGTGGTGATTGATAGTTTATATCAGATCGATTAAATTTTATTATCGGCGTACTGGTCAAACTAGAAATGCAGGGGATTTACCTATGAGGATGGCATTTCTGTACCTGCTTTTTTTGTGACGTGAGCAGTATAGACCCATTTGACAACTGATAAAAACAGGATTATTCTATAAAGATGAAAACACTGAGCATACTCTTTTTTACCTCCGCCCTCCCGGCATGTCAGACGACATCCCGGGGCCGCTGATGTGTGCCCGTTGAAACTCTGATCAGATAGCATCAGAAAACAAAAAAGGCCCACAAGGGCCTTTTTTGTTTTCCAGTACTTTGTTTCCGGCGCTCTGTTTTTGCCCTTGATATCCAAAAACTCAGCACCACTTTAGTCAGCACTTTGAACCAACATACTCTCTTATTGAGGAGCCATATAACATGAAGTCAGCAGATGTAGAACGCGCGCGGGTCCACTGAAATGAGGGTGGTCGCATGGCCCCGCGGCGCTGTCACCAAGACAACCCACGACCGCTCGCTATGTAGAAAGTACCATCATGACGAACACCACACCCCGTGCCGCTTCCAACAAGGCATCTGCTCATCCTTCACGTCAATTCTGGCGCAACTTTGGCATCATCGCGCACATAGACGCTGGCAAGACCACGCTGTCTGAACGCATCCTGTTTAAAACCGGCGAAATCCACCGTACTGGCGAAGTCCATGAAGGCAATGCCACCATGGACACCATGGCACTGGAAAAAGAACGCGGCATCACCATCGGTGCAGCGGCGACCCGTTGCGTCTGGAATGGCCATGAGTTCACGCTGATTGATACACCCGGCCACATTGACTTTGCGATTGAAGTTGAACGTTCGCTGCGCGTGCTTGACGGTGCTATCACTGTCTTGTCCGGCGTGGCTGGCGTGCAGCCGCAAACTGAGACTGTCTGGCATCAGGCCGAAAAACATGGCGTGCCCATGATCATCTTCGTCAACAAGATGGACCAGACGGGTGCCGACTTTGCCCGCGTGACAGAACAAGTGCGCAAGCACCTGGGTGCGCGCCCTGTGCCGCTGGCGATACCTGTTGGTGCGGCGGATGAATTCGGTGGCGTCATCGATGTCCTGCAACAGCGTTTGCTGCAATGGGATGCCAAGGGCAATATGACGGTAACAGCAATACCAGCAGAACTGCAGGCGCAAGCGCAGGCTGCCTATGTGTATGCAGCCTCGGTCGCGGCAGAAGCAAGTGATGCATTGACGGATGCTTATCTGGCGAACGACACGCTCAGCCATGCAGAGATTCTGCAAGGTTTGCGCGCTTTGACTCTGGCCAGAAAAGCCACGCCCATGCTGGCCGGTTCTGCGTATAAAAATGCAGGTATAGAACCGTTGCTTGATGCCGTGATTGACTGGCTGCCTGCGCCTGATGACCGCGCCGCACCTGTTGCCAACTTGCATGGCAATAGCGTGACAGTTGGCACTGGTGATACTGATCCCCTGGCAGCGCTGGTGTTCAAGGTGACGCATGATGAACATGGCTCGCTGGCGTTTGTGCGTATTTATGGTGGCAGCTTGCATGAAGGTGAAACCATCTGGAATGCCAGCCTGGACAGCTCTGTGCGCATAGGCCGTCTGTATGTCGTGCACGCGGATGAACGTACCAGTACCACGCAGTCTGGCGCGGGTAGTATCATCGCCATCGCCAACCTGAAAGACGCGCTGACAGGGCAGACTTTGACCAGCAAGGCGCAGCCGTGGACGCTGGAAACCATCCACGCCGGTGAACCGGTGGTGGCGCTGGCAGTTGAACCAGGCAGTGGTACTGACCGTGCCAAGATGCTGGCCGTGCTGGACAAGTTCCGCCGTGAAGACCCGTCTTTGCGCCTGGAAAGCAATGCCGATACAGGTGAGACGATTCTGTGGGGCATGGGCGAATTGCATCTGGATGTGGTGTTGGAACGTGCCCGCCGTGAAGCTGCGGTGGACATACGTGTCGGCGCGCCGCATGTGGCCTACAAAGAAACCATGGGCCTGCCTGTGGTCGAAGCAGAAGGCAAGATCAGCAAGCAAACCGGCGGTACGGGTATGTATGCCCGCGTGGTCTTGCGACTGGAGTTGCTGGCAGCCGATGCAGGTGAATTTGCTTTCGCCAATGTCGTCAAAGGCGGCGCGATACCGGTGGCGTTTATTCCGGCGGTAGAAAAAGGTGTACAGCAGGCCCTGCAACAAGGCCCGCTGGGGCAAAAAGTGACAGGCGTCAAAGTCACTTTGCTTGATGGTGATTTCCATGCCGTTGACAGTAACGAAATGGCTTTCATCATCGCCGCCAAAGAAGCGGTGCTGACAGGCTTGCGCAAGGCTAACCCGGTCTTGCTCGAACCCGTCATGAAAGTCACCGTCGATGCACCCGCCATCAACACCGGCGATGTCATCGGTGACTTGCAAAGACGCAGTGGCCGCGTATTGGGCATCACAGAAAACACAGGCCGTGTTGAAGTGGTGGCCGATGTACCTTTGACCAAGCTGTTCGGTCACACGACCGACCTGCGTTCTTTGTCACAGGGCAGGGCGTTTGCCAGTGCAATCTATGCACGCCATGCGGCTTGTGATGTGAATGAGGCGTCGTTTGTGTAAGGCGTGTAAGTTGTATTGAAGGTGGATGACGAGTGGATTGAAGTTTGGTTTGCCTGTTGTCTGCAAGGTAGGATGAGAAAAGCCAGGGCGGGTGCTCTGGCTTTTTCTTTAAGATTTTGCTTGTCACTGCATATGAGTCTTCCTCGTACAACTAGCTCACATATCTACGATGACAAGACGCTAACCTGAGCGCGGTAAAAGTGCAAGTGCCCGGATGTCATTGTCGCGGCTGTACAGATTCATGAAGCCGCATAAAAATATTGCCGCAGATCAATATATGTCATTTCGCTTGTGCCATGATTGCTTAAACGGGGGCTTACAGGATTGGGCAACGCAAACGTATCTTGATCTTCATCAACTCCCAAAAATAAATCAGGTGTAATTTTTGATAGACCCAGACTTGGCACGCATACAGATTTGATTCAGATTTCTGATGGATTCATTTCCACTCTCGCAACTTCATGTGCATGAAATTTTTGAAAGGCCCAGTCTTATGCGTATCAATCAACCAGTCAGCGGGAATGAAGTTGAAGTCAAGGATGGTCAATCCATCGTTTCTAAAACTGACCTCAAGGGCAATATCGAATATTGCAATCCCACCTTTATCGAAATTAGCGGCTTTGCAGAGCACGAGCTGATAGGTTCGCCGCATAATCTGGTACGCCATCCCGATATGCCGGTGCAAGCCTTTGCTGATCTGTGGGGCTCGATCAAAGAAGGGCGACAATGGGATGGCATGGTCAAGAACCGTTGCAAGAATGGTGACCATTATTGGGTGCGCGCCAATGTAACGCCCGTCATCGAAAAGAATCAGGTAGTTGGTTATATGTCCGTCAGGACCAAGCCCAGCCGTGCCGAGATTGCCGATGCCGAAAAACTCTACCAGCGCATGCGTGAAGACAAGACTGGCAGTATGAAATTGCATCATGGGAAGCTTGTCAGGACAGGCTTCATGGGGCGCTTGCATCGTGCGCTGGAGTTGTCAGGTGTTGCCAAAATTACCTTGGGCATGTTAGCCATCTTTGCTGTCGTCGCCGCTGGCAGCATTGCGCAATTCATGCGCTCAGGTTTTCAAATGCTGGATATGCTGGTCTTGAGCCTTGCAAGCGTGCTGATCGCATGGAACGGCTTTGCTATTCATCGTGCTTACATTAAGCCATTGCAACAAGCCATTCTTGCGGCACGCACCATGGCAGGTGGTGACTTGACTACGCCAGTTCCCAAAGGGGATGATAGTGAGATGGGGCAGTTGATGCAAGCCATGCGGCAAATGAATATCAACCTTGTTTCTATCATTGGTGATGTCCGGACCAATGTCAATTCCATCACTCGTGGCAGCAGGGAAATCGCCGACGGCAATCTCGACTTGTCTAACCGCACAGAAGCTCAGGCTTCCAATCTGGAAGAAACTGCCGCCAGCATGGAAGAGTTTGCATCCACCATCAAACAAAATTCAGACAGCTCCACGCAGGCAAGTCAGCTCGCCGAAGCAGCTTCCAGCGTCGCAAAGCAAGGTGGTGACATGGTCAACAAAGTCGGTACCACCATGCATGAAATCAGCAACTCGGCAAAAAGCATAGAGAACATTATCAGCCTGATCGATGGCATCGCATTCCAGACCAATATACTTGCCCTGAATGCGGCAGTAGAAGCGGCGCGTGCAGGCGAACAGGGGCGCGGCTTTGCAGTTGTCGCCAGCGAGGTGCGCAATCTTGCCCAGCGTTCTGCCGGAGCAGCAAAAGAGATCAAGACACTCATTGGCGATTCCATGAGCAAAGTTGGTGCTGGCAATAAACTGGTTGAAGAAACAACCAGAATCATGTCGCAACTTGTGACATCTGTGCAGAGTGTGGCCGGTCTTATTCATGAAATCAGCAATGCCAGCCGTGAACAGAGCGACGGTGTAGAGCAAATGAACCAGGCCATTACCCAGATGGACGAACTGACCCAAAAAAATGCCGCTATGGTCGAAGAAGCCGCCGCATCCGCCAATAGCCTGGCTGAAGAGACCAGGCATTTGCAACAGGCGATCAGTGTCTTCAAGCTCAATGATACCGGCTTGTCAAGTCGTCAGGGAAGTGCTGCCAATATCATTCCTGCAAGCAGAAACAAGGAGGGCAAGGCAGTGAGTGGCAGGATCAGGCAACTGCAGTTGCGCGCAGCCTGAAATTGAAAGGGGATGCGGTATTGAGCAGACGGATTACTTGAGCGACTTCGACGATGTGGCCGGAGACTTAGATGCTATCGATTGAATGTATCTAAAAATCTGTCGGGAATGAAAATGGTCTGGTAAAAAAAATCAACCTCCAACATCAGGTCTCATCTGCTACCCAACTCACACCCCATACTTGGCAAACAGCGCCTTTGCCTCTGCCGCTTTGCTTTTGTCAATACTGCGCAATGCGAATTCCCCAAATGTCTCATCTTCATAGGTCGGTACAACAGCACCCATTTCCAGCAAAGCGTTGATGTTATTGAGGTGGCCGCCGAGGGCGGCTTTGAATAGTGGGTATTCTTGCTCACCATGTTCTATCTGAGCGAGAGCAAAGCGCGTACCTAGTTTGCCCAGTTTGCGCAATAGTTTGTTGCTGCCGTTAAAGCCTGCCAGATAGACGGCGATGACGTCCAGGGCAGGGGAATGGTGGGCGACAGCGTCGATAATCATTGCATAGAAATCGAGGTCCACGTTGTCGCCGCTGTTGAATATGAAGGGTGTTTCAAACAACAAGACTTCGCGCGGGAAAGCATCATCGAACTGGTCGGTTTTTACGACGCTCAACCAGTCGATTTTCTTGATGCTGTCCAGCCATTGCAGCATTTCCAGTGCCTGGCTGTAGATGGCTTTGCGCACAGCAATGTCGTAATCGGCTTCAATGAAATGCACCTTGAGTGTATCCAGGTCGCCGTGGCTGGCTGCTTCAATGATGATTTCTTCATGCGATAGTTCATCATAGAACCCTGCTGGTGCTATCGATTGTGCGCCGAGCTGGCGGAAATATTTTGCACCCGCCATATTCAGTTGCTGGTAATACGCTTCCCACAAGGGGCTGCCATCTTCACCTACCGGATTGAGCTTGGCGGCACATTGCTCTGCCACATAACGGGCGGCGTCTATGCTGCCTGGTTTGCTTGAACACAGCACGGCGTGCAAGACAGTGTGTCCACTGCTGTCGGCCTGGTAGGGATCAAAACCCAATTCAAAAAAAGCTTGCAATACGGCGGTGCTGCCCATGGTGGCAACAAATGTGAAGAGAGGTGTCTCTTCGCGGATCAGGCGGTTCTCAGGGAAGGCACCGCGTGTGATCAGGGCCAGCACGAGTTCGCTGGACGGCACGTCATCGACCAGTGCCAGCAGGTGTTCTTCTTCAAAGACTATTCTGCTCAGGTCTATCTGGTCAAGCAGGTTCAGGGCTTTTTTGAAGTTGTATTTGCCTATGGAACGGGTGAATTCAAGATTCACATCGGGGATGACCAGACCTTCAAATTCTTTGTCAAATTCCTTGATTTTCTTGATGCGTTTGCCTGCGGCGTAGCGTTCGGTTTCATTATACTCATCTGCCCGCACACGCAACTTGAGCAAGTGCGCGCCTGCAGCAAAAATTGCCTTGATGATTTCTTCGTATTCATCCCGTGTGCCAGAATAAAATTCGATATTGATGACATTGCGAAACTGTTTGAAGGCGTCGATGGAAAATTCAAAATAATCTGCGGGGATGGCTGGTGAAAGCTGTAAGCGCGCCAGTGATTTGTTGAGTGTCCATGCATCTGCTTTCAGATGCGGCTCTATGGTGGTAAAAAAGTGGCTTGCTGCAGTTTCTTCTTTGAACAGGATGTCAGCGCTCAGGTATTTCATGGAAGGTCCAGATGAGTGTGGTTTGCAGTTGTGAACAGAAGAAATAGAAGACTATGGAAGATCTTCTAGCACATGTCAATTTTCTATCGTTTTAACTTTAACCCGCATCTTGTATGGAAGCAATACACAAAACTGACAAGTACATTTGCAAGAGGGTGACAAGATGTCAAGTACCTGGCGTGAGGCCAGCGTATGCCTGCGCATATCTGGTCTATATTGAGAGCCCGTGCAAAGTACTTTGATGGTGCAAATTCGTCCGTGCGCACGCAATCAGGCAAGAGTTCCTTCCGGTCAGACCCCAACTGCATCTGAGTATGCACCAAAGACCAGCATTTCTGCCGAATTGACTGGTACAAAAATTGCTGGCTATAAATATTCCCATTGCATATCTGGAAGTATTTCACGCCATGCATGAATCCATCTCTCTATCCCATGCTTTATTCTTGCCAGAATATGTAGAACACTGCCGCACACCTGAACTGCGTGCCTTGCTTGTGCAAACAGCAAGTATGGATGCGGTCGAGCAGGCGGCAGCTTTTGGACGGTGGTGGTATCACGCTGCTAGTGATGAGATTGTGTTTTCCATGGTTGCGGCGAATATGCTGGGTGTGGCGTCTGGCTGGCATGCCGCGCTGGGAGCCGGGTTTACCAAAGTGCTCATGGATGACTTGTTGCAACTGCATGCCATGCTGCACAATGCGGCTGCCGGGCGGGTACAGATAGAGTATGAGTTCCGTATTTTCAATGAAGGCAGCGGACTGCGCTGGTTGCGTCTGCAATCCCTGCCGCCAGCGCAAGTGCCTGAGTCTGGTGCATCTGGCATTTGCGAAGGCATCCTGACAGATATTACGACAGCCAAGCACGCAGCCATGCGTGAGCGCCTGAGTTTTGAAACAACCAGATTGTTTGTCGGAGCGGATTCCATCGGAGTCGCCGTCACCAAGGTCATACAACTGGTATGTGAGAACCTGGGCTGGGATTGGGGCGCGTATTGGACTGTTGAGACAGATACGCTTGAGGATAGTCAACTGAAGCTGCAAAATTATTGGCATGCTCAGCAAGAGACATTGAGTTTGTTCACGCAAGAAAGCCAGGCCCTGCAAGTGCGCCCGGGTACTGGTTTGGTAGGGCAGGTGTGGCAGCAGGGCGAGCCACGCTGGGTCGAAAACATGAACAGCGATGAAGATTTTTTACGCAATAAAAGCGCGGCCCTGTGCCAGTTGCGTTCTGGCTATATCTTCCCGGTGGCGTATATCACCGATGAAGGTGATCGTCATTGCCCCGGTGTGCTGGAATTTTATAGCCGCCTGACACGTCAGAGCGAAGCGCAATTACCGACCCTGTCGGCCACCATAGGCGCACTGATCGCGCAAACGGCGCAAAGGCTGGAGCAGCAAGAAACTATACGCCAGTTGGCGCAAATCGATGGCCTGACTGAGCTGGCCAACCGCAGCCATTTTTATCAGATACTGGATGCCGCCTGTAAAAGAAGCGCCGCCAATGGCACGGTATTTGGCTTGATTTTTATTGACCTTGATCGCTTCAAACCTGTCAATGATGCCTTTGGTCATGAAGCTGGCAATGTGGTCTTGCGCGGCTTTTCGCAACGAGTGCTGGCACTGTCTATACCTGGCAAACTGGTCGGGAGGCTGGGCGGTGATGAGTTTGCGATACTGTACCAACCCGATGGCTCCGGCATGCCATTTATTGAACAGCTTGATAGCCTGGTCAAGCAAGTGCTGCATGCTGCGCAATTACCTTTCATGTTCAATGGCCATGAAATTACCGTCTCGGCCAGCATAGGTATCAGCATCTATCCTGAAAACGGCTTGACCGGCCCTGAGCTATTGCGTGGCGCAGATACTGCCATGTACCGCATCAAAAAAAATGGCCGCAATGCCATGAGCTATTTTTCCAGCAGCACCTCGTATACGCTGGCGGTGCAACAATCTGACCTGGCCCAGCGCCTGACCATGGAAGCCGAATTGCATCAGGCCATTACGGATGAAGGCTTGTATCTCGAATACCAGCCCATCTTCGCTGGCAACGGCCAGATCCATGCGATAGAGGCCCTGATACGCTGGCGTCGCGCCAATGGTGACATCGTGCGGCCTGATGTCTTCATCCCTATTGCCGAAGAAAGCCGCCTCATCATCCAGATTGGTAACTGGGTCGTGCACCGCGCATGCCACGACCTGGCACATTTGCACCGTTGCGGTTTTGAGAACCTGAAAGTGCATGTCAACATGGCCGCCTCTGAATTCACCTCCAGCAGCTTGCCGGATGAATTGCGCGCCATCGTCGACAAATCCGGCATCAAGCCCCATCACCTTTGCCTGGAGCTGACAGAAAGCATGCTCATGCACCAGCCCGACCATGTCATCCCCATCATGAGCATGCTGCGGCGGCTGGGCTTTGGCATCAGCCTTGACGATTTTGGCATGGGCTATTCCTCACTCGCCCACTTAAAAAACCTGCCCATCTCATCAATGAAGATAGACCGCTCCTTCATCAAGGGCCTGCCACAACAAAGCGAAGACCGCGCCATCGTCCGCACCATCATAGAACTGGGCCGTAACCTGCGCCTGAATGTCATTGCAGAAGGCGTAGAAACCGACAACCAGCTTGCCTTCTTGCGGCAGTTTGGGGATACGCTAATACAGGGTTTTGTGCTGAGCCGCCCCAAGCCTGTCGACGAGTTGATAAGGGTGTATGGGAGGGGACTGGAGTTGCCGTTGTTGGGCAATGCCTAGTGGGTATTCTCAAACACAGTTTGCAGGCGACTATCTAATTTTGCCTGCGCTTATGGTTACATAAGTCTGGGCAAACTGTGCCATCTACTTATTTGGATGCCCTCTCTATCGTCATTCCTGCGCAGGCAGGAATCCATTGTATTCAAAGCCATGCGCTCGAACATTGTGAACATGGTGTACGCCGCATTAACGTCAGATAGAACTCTGCTAATCGTATCCGTGCGCCCTACGACCGGGCCTTTGCTAACTGCAGCTGTGAACATGGCAATAGCAACTTGCATGGTGCACCCTGCAAGTTGCTGGTTATTCCATGTAACCGGACTTTGCGCAGATGGGTCCCAGCCTGCGCTGGGATGACCTTGAATTGGGTTAGGGTCATCTCAATTTTTTTGAATTTTAAATCAGTAACGAATATAGACAATGTCAGAATTGGCTGGCCCGGTTCGCCTGCATCCATCCAGCTTATTCACATTTGCTTACACTAATATTTGTTTAATATATTTATTTTACTATACTGATCTCCAGCTGCCAGTATCACGCGCAGCGACTGCCCCGATAACATCTTCCATCAACTGCTCTCTAACATCGGGGGAGGCTCTTCCTTAGTCAACAGCATTAGCATTAGCAGCATCGACAGTTCAGATATTCACCTAATTTTATTCGGAGACAATATGAATTCATTCAAACTTATTTTGATGTCCGTTGCAATTTCAGTGTTTCAAATCAGTACGGCCTATGCGGGGAATATTTCCCTACGCGTCGCTTACAGCGATGGCAGGCAGGGTACGAGCTTTACGCCGGTTCATGCCGAGCTTGGCGAATTTGCCCTCACGCCCAGTTTGGCAGACGGTGGCCAAAGTGAAAAATGGCGTGTCATCGCCAAAAATGCACAAGGGACGGTCATCCATGAAGTGCTGGTGCGTAACGCCCAGCAGCGACATGTTGAAGTATTCGACCCCAGGACCGGTGCCATTGACGTGTCACAGCAAGTCAGACAAGCCGACGGTGTCTTTGAGGTTTCCATGCCTTTTGATGAGAAGATCGCCAGTATAGAAATCCAGCAGCAAGCCGCAGGCGATGCACGTATGGCGCTGCCACCGCCGCAGCCAGTGGTATTTGGCCGCTCCTCACTGGAGAAAATCCTGCGTAGCAGCCAGGTAGAACGCATGCAGGCCCCGCCACCTGCCGCGACTGCCACCACCATCATCAATAACGGCCCGGCCAATGCGCGCATGGATATTGTCTTTGTCGGTGACGGCTACACGGCTGCCGAGATGAGTAAATGGCACACTGACGCGCAGAAAGTCATTGATGGCTTCATGAACGACCCCTTGTTTGCAGCCAACCGGGCCAGCATGAACGTGCACCGCGTCGATATCGCCAGCAATCAATCGGGAGTGGACGAGCCGGACAGAGGCATCTACCGCGACACCGCCATGGATGGCAACTTCTATTGCTATAACATTGATCGCCTGCTCTGCGTTAACTCGACCAAGGTCTACAACATCGTTGGTTCGGTACTGGCACCTGACCAGCGCGATGTCATCGTGGTGGTGTCCAACTCCACCCGCTATGGCGGTTCTGGTGGCGAGATAGCGACCTTGTCCATGCATGCCCAGTCAGTGGAAATTGCCCTGCATGAGATAGGCCACACCGCCTTTGCCCTGGCTGACGAATATGACTATGGCACCTGCAGCCTGAGCGCTGAGCCGACCTCAGGTGATGTATCACTGAACGGCACGCGCAATGTCAAATGGGGTGGATTGATCTCGTCTGCCACTGCGGTACCAACTGGCCTGGGGCAGTATCCCAACGGGACGGTAGGCACATTCCAGGGAGCGCAATATTGCAAGACCGGGAAATACCGCCCTACAGAAAATTCGCGCATGCGCACGCTTGGCTATCCATGGCACGCAGTCAACGAAGGCCTGGCCAGGACAGTGTTTGCTTCGTACACACCAACGGGCGGCCCAGTCACCCAGACCGGCAACCTGGCCAACGGCGCCACGGCCAATGCGCCCAGTGCATCACCTGGCTATGTCCAGGCAGGCAATGGCACCTATAGCGTACAGTTGAGCGGCCCGGCAGGCACCGACTTTGACCTTTACCTGTATAAATATTCGGGCAGCGCCTGGGTCAAGGTAGCCAGCAGCGAAGGCAGTTCATCGACCGAATCTATCAGCTATGCAGGCGCGACGGGCTATTACTATGTGCAGGTCAAATCGTATTCTGGCAGTGGGAATTACACGGTGACTTACACCTTCCCACCCAAGTAGTGGCTATGCGGGCGTTTTGCGCTTTTGTCGGGCAAAGCGCCTGTTCTGGATTGAAGTGGGAGTACCGTGAGCAGTGTGTAGGGCGCGTTGGGTTTGTTATGGATCGCGTACCGTCGGCGGGATAAAAACGAGAGTCATGGCAGCCAAGCTATCCCATCACCTTTGGCCAGCTAAACCTGAACGCCGCCCCGCGTGGCTGGTTGGCGGCAAGGCTGATGCCGCCGCCGAGTGACTCTATGGTTTTCTTGATGACAGCCAGGCCCATGCCGCTGCCTTCTACTTCGTCGCGGGGGCGCAGGGTCTGGAACATGGCGAACACGCGTTCGTAATGTTCGGGGGCGATGCCGGGGCCGTCGTCGGCGACTTCGAAGAGGTAATATTGTTCGTCAGGGGAAGGGAGTGAACGCACGATGATGTGGCCGCTGGCTTTGTCATGGTGTTTGATGGCATTGTTGATGAGGTTGCGCAAGACCAGTTCAAGGGCCACCTTGTGGGTATGGTCTTTGGGGAAAGTCCCTTGCAACTCCAGCGCAAACGAGGGATTGTTGCAGCACAGCTCAAAGACATCGCGCACCATCTCGGCAAAGTCTATGCATTCTGTGCCACCACCCAGGTTGTCGGCGCGGAAGTAGAGCAATAAATCATCGAGCAGTTTTTCCATGCGGCTGATGCGCACGCGCATAAGGTGCAGGTGTTCGGTGGTTTCTTCATTGATCTGGCCTTCCAGGTCTTCAGTGATCCAGGTGGCCAACTGGTTGACGCCCCGTAGTGGCGCTTTTAAATCATGCGAAGCGACATAGGCAAAATCTTTCAGTTCCTGATTGCGGCGCGAGAGTTCGTCGGTAAAGCGTTTGCGTTCCGACATATCGACTATGGCCGACAGGGTCTTGACACCATCAGCAGTGTCGATGGGATTGAGGCCCACTTCAACCGGGAATTCTGTACCGTCCTTGCGCAGGGCATACAGCTCACTGGCCTTGGCAATGGTAGCTGCTTCTTGCTGGGCAAAGTAAGTGGCAGGCAGGCCGGGATTTTGTTCACGAAAACGTTCGGGCACCAGCATGTCCAGTGGCTGGCCCATGAGTTCTGTGCGGGTATAGCCAAACAATTGTTCGGCGCGGCCATTCACCATTTCTATCAGGCCATTGCTGCCCACCAGTATCATGGCATTGGGGGCGGCATTCACGACCTGGCGAAAATGTCTTTCGCTTTGCGTCAGGCGGGCAGCCATTTTGTAGCCATTGCTGAAGTCGCGTGCGCTCAGCGACAGACCAAAGATATTGCCGCTGGCATCGCGTATGGCTGAGATGGTCAGTGACACCGGTATCTCGCTGCCATCGGCACGCCTGCCCATGGTTTCGAACTGACCTATGGCACTGTTTTGCTGCAGCAGCTGTGTCAGGGCGACATGATCAGGTAATTGCCCGGCAGGGAAGAGCGATTCAAACGGCTGGCCAAAAATAACATCATGTGCATGCCCGAACAAGGTGCTGGCGGCATGGTTCCAACTGATGATGCGGCCATTCAGGTCACTGCCTATGATGGCATCGTCGGATGAGTTAACGATGGCGGCTAATAATGAAAGCGGCGCATCGTGGTTGCCGGTATCTGTGCTGGTATCTGTGCCGGTATTTGCGTTGGTATTGGCCATAATCTTAAAGCGCCTCTGCCGTATTGCGTGGCCAGGTGAATTTGAACATGGCACCGCGTGGCTGGTTGGCGCTCAGCTTGATGTTGCCACCCAATGATTCTATGGTTTTTTTGATGATGGCCAGGCCCATGCCGCTGCCTTCGACTTCATCACGCGGGCGCAGGGTCTGAAACATGGCGAAGACGCGGTCATTGTGTTCAGCCGCGATGCCGGGGCCATCGTCACAGACCGCAAATTCCAGCCACTGTTCATTCGGGATGGAGTGGATCGCGATGCAGCCGCGTTTGGTATCGTGATGTTTGATGGCATTGCTGATGAGATTGCGGAACACCAGTTCCAGCGGCACCTTGTGGGTATGGCAGCGCGGGAAATCGCCTTGCAATTCCAGGCTGAAAGACTGGTCAGGGCAGCACAGGTCAAACACATCGCGTACCAGGTCGGCAAAGTCGATGTGCTCTACCGTGCCACCCAGTTGCCCGGCGCGGAAGTAGAGCAGCAAATCATCCAGCAGCCTTTCCATGCGTTTGATGCGTACGCGCATCAGGCGCAGGTGTTCATTGGTGTCGTCATCGATCTTGCCAGCGAGGTCTTCTGTCAGCCAGGTAGCCAGTTGATCAACGCCTCGTAAAGGCGACTTGAGATCATGCGAGGCGACATAGGCAAAATTGTTCAATTCCTGGTTGCGCCTCGACAGCTCATCGGTGAAGCGTTTGCGTTCCGAGATATCGACAATGGCAGACAGCACTTTCAAGCCATCGGCAGTTTGTATGGGGTTGAGACCAATTTCAATCTGGAATTCGCTGCCGTCCTTGCGCAAGCCAAACAGGTCGCGGCCTGTGCCCATGGCGCGGGTGCTGGGGCTGGAAAAATAGCCGGTGCGCAAGCCAGGATGCTGTGGCCGGAAGCGGGCAGGGATGAGTACTTCCATAGGCTGGCCCAGCAATTCTGCCCGCTGGTAACCAAACAGGTGCTCGGTTTGGGCATTGACCATTTCTATCATGCCACGGCTGTCTATCATGACCATGGCATTGGGCGCGGCTTCCACCACGAGGCGGAAGCGTTCTTCCTGGCGCTTGCGTTCGCTGATATCGACAATGGCGGACAAGACCTTGAGGCCGTCGGCAGTTTCTATCGGGTTCAGGCCTATCTCTACCGGGAATTCTGTACCGTCCTTGCGTAAGCCAAACAGGTCGCGGCCAGAACCCATGGTACGACTGCTGGGGTGGGCAAAAAAATGTGTGCGCAAACCGGGGTGATGGGCACGGAAGCGTGCCGGTATCAATACTTCCATAGGCTGGCCCAGCAATTCTTCGCGCTCATAGCCAAAGATTTCTTCGGTCTGGGCATTCACCATTTCTATCATGCCCTGGCTGTCTATCATCACCATGGCATTCGGCGCTGCTTCCACCACGAGACGGAAGCGTTCTTCCAGGCGCTTGCGTTCGCTGATATCAACAATGGAAGACAAGACTTTGAGACCATCCGCAGTTTCTATCGGGTTCAGGCCTATCTCCACCGGGAATTCTGTACCATCCTTGCGCAAGCCAAACAGGTCACGTCCTGTGCCCATGCTGCGGCTGCTGGGTTGAGAAAAAAAATGCGTGCGTAATCCGGGATGGTGGTGGCGAAAGCGCTCAGGTATCAAAATTTCCATGGGTTGGCCCAGTAATTCTTCGCGTTCATAGCCAAAGATTTCTTCAGTCTGGGTGTTCACCATTTCTATCATGCCCTGGTTGTCTATCATCACCATGGCATTCGGCGCGGCTTCCACCACGAGACGGAAGCGTTCTTCCTGGCGCTTGCGTTCAGTGATGTCAACGATGGCAGACAAGACCTTGATGCCATCAGCTGTTTCTATCGGGTTCAGGCCTATCTCTACCGGGAATTCTGTGCCATCCTTGCGCAGCCCATACAGCTCACGCCCCTGGCCCATGACGCGGCTGACAGGGTTGGCAAAATAACCGGTGCGCAGACTGGGGTGATGGCGCTGGAAGCGTGACGGGATTAAAATTTCCAGAGGCTTGCCGAGCAGTTCTGTGCGGGTATAACCAAAGATGGTTTCGGTCTGCGAATTCACCATTTCGATGAGGCCGCGACGGTCTATCATCACCATGGCGTTCGGTGCGGCATCCACCACCTGGCGGAAATGGCGTTCGCTTTGCGTCAGACGGGCAGCCATGCGGTAACCGACGCTAAAGTCACGCGCAATCAGCGACAGGCCGATGATATTGTCGCCCTCGTCACGCATGGCAGAAATGGTCAATGCTACTGGTAACTCAGTCCCATCCTGACAGCGCCGCATGGTTTCAAAATGGCCTATCGAAGCGCCTTGCTGCATGAGCTTGATCAGCGAGAGATGGTCAGGTAATTGTCCGGCGGGGAAGAGGCTGGCAAAAGGGCGCTGGTAGATCGCCGTGGCGCTATAACCAAACAGGATTTCTGCCGCATGGTTCCAGCTCAGGATATTGCCGCAGAGGTCGCTGCCTATGATTGCATCGTCAGACGAATTGACAATGGCAGCCAGCAGAGCATGCTGTTCATTCACGTAATCTGACTGGTGATTGCTATCTGCTTCATTGCGGTCCGATGGGGTCATGGCGGAAGCTTCCGGTCAGGTAGCGATCTTCAAATTCACTCGATGGAATAGGGCGTGAGTACAAAAAGCCCTGCAAAAGTTCACAACCACGTTCAGCACAAAACAGTGCCTGTCGCTCAGTCTCTACACCCTCGGCCACCAGCGACAATTCCATGGTCTGGGCAAAGGCGATCATGGCAGACAGCAGCCGTTCTTGTGACTCACCCTTGCCGACACCGGCGACAAAACTCTGGTCTATCTTCAGCACATGGATAGGGAATAACTTCAAATGCCCGAAGGATGAATAGCCAGTACCAAAATCATCCAGCGACAGTTTGACCCCGCGCCCCACCAGCTTGTGCAAGATCGCGGCAACATGGCTGGGGTCACGGATCAGGGCATTCTCGGTGATCTCAAGCTCCAGATAACGCGGGTCCAGGCCACTGGTACGCAAGGCTTCATCCACGGTATAGATCAGGTTGTCACCCTGCAATTGTATGGCTGATACATTCACCGCCATCGTCAGGTCTTGTGCATGCAAGAACGGCAGCGAACGCCATTCCTGCAACTGCGCGCAGGCCGTGCGCATGACCCACTGGTCTATTTCAAACATCAGGCCCAGTTCTTCAGCCATGGGCAGGAAGATGCCCGGCGTCAGCACACCCTCTACCGGGTGGTGCCAGCGCAGCAGCGCCTCCATGCCACCTATGCTGCCATCGAAAGGATTGATCTTGGCCTGGTAATACACTTGCAGTTGTTCATTGCGCAGGGCATGGCGTAAATCACGTTCCAGGTACATGCGATGGCGCACGGCCTGGTGCAACTGGTCAGAATAAAAATGGCTCTGGTTGCGGCCTTCCTGCTTGGCGCGGTACATGGCAATGTCGGCACACTTCATGAGTTCAGTCGCATCGTTGGCGCAAGAACCAAACACGGCAATGCCTATGCTCATGGTCACGTGCCATTCAAGGCCATCCAGCACGATGGGTTTCTTGAATGCCTCGACCACGCGGGTGGCCAGCAAGATAGCCTGGTCAACCCTGTCCATATCCTGCACCAGCACCACAAACTCATCACCACCCAGGCGCGCCAGCAAGTCGCTGCCGCGCGTGGTGGTGCCCAGGCGGCGTGCTACCTTGATGAGCAACTGGTCACCAATCGCATGGCCATAGGTGTCATTCACATTCTTGAAGCGGTCAAGATCAAGCAGCAGCACCGCCATCTTGCCATGCAGGTTCTCACGCTTGGCACGGCTGACGGCAAAGGCCAGCGCCCGTTCAAAATCATAGCGGTTGGCCAGGCCAGTGAGGGCATCATGTTCGGCCAGCTCGCGCAACTGGTTATAACTGCGGCTGAGTTCAGATTCGAGCTTGTGGCGGTGGCGTGCCTGGTGCACGGCGCGCATCAGGCGGCGGGCATTGACTTCTTCTTTCAGCAAAAAATCTTGCGCACCGGCTTCTATGGCTTGCTCGGCCAGGCTCACATCTTCCTGGTGCGTCAGCATGATGATGGCAGTGTGATGGGTTTTATCCAGGCGCAGGCTTTTTAATACTTCAATGCCGTCACGGTCAGGCAGGCGATAATCGAGCAGGATAACGTCGAACAGGGTCTCCTTGGCTTTCAGCAAACCATCCAGGGCATTATTGGCTTCAACGATTTTTACGCTGACAGAAACCTGTTTCAGCGCACGGATAACATTGCGCCTGTCGATTTCATCATCGTCAATGATGAGGATATCAAGGGTAGAGGTTTGTGGGGGAGCGGTCAGCATCATGATTACACCTCAGGCGACGGGTAGTTCAACTACCCGCCAGTAATGGTCGAGCATCTCAGTCACACGCATGAAGCCATCACCCACATGCTGTTTGACGATATAACCGGCCACGTGTTTGGAATAAGCCATGAGCTTGTCCTGGTCATCCTGTGAAGTGGTCAGTACGAATACAACTGCGGACGACAGGTTTTTATCCTGCCGCAGTTCTGCCAGCATCTCTTGCCCGTTCATGCGCGGCATATTAATGTCCAGCAAAATCAGATAGGGACGTGGCAAGCCCTCGGGCGAGCGCAAGATTTCCAGCGCTTCGACGCCGTCATGGGCACGTACTATGGGGTTGGCGATCTTGAGTTTTTTCAGTGCGCGCTCTATACCCAGCACATCAACATCGTCGTCATCGACGACCAGGATAGTGACCGGTCTGGTTTGCGGAATGCTGTCATTCATTTGACACCTTTCGCCTGCGCACAATAATTAATAATACTCTAAGGCAACATTGTTGCAACGCGAAATTTGTAACATAACATCTGTAAGACGGTATGTGTAACAAGCCCACCGCAGCACAATTTACCTATGAAACCAGCCCTGGTTACCTGCTTGCAAACCAGTGCAAATATATCATGATTACCAAATTTACATTTATATTATGCAATTGTCTATATCGCTGCAATATTGATATGATTAATTTGCATTTGTTGACTCTTTTGTGGTTAGAGTTGATTTTGCCGTGAAGTAATAATGCACCTCCGGTTTTTTTTTGTATGTAGGAAAATGCCTCGTCATGTAAGAATTCAGGCAGGTAAACATATCCGCTTTCAGGGTTGTAAATTTGTGCGGAGTGGATTGCTGCCAGCACTGTCAAATTTCCCGTTTTGCAATAACAAAGGATTCGATACAATCAGCCTCAGTTTTGCCATCCTGGCAAGCAAGGCAGGCTCTGATACCACTACGGAATTCACAGGAAGCAGCATGACAGAAGACAAATATCCCTTTCCTTTACAAGACAGATACACCTACCCACGCGAATATCGCATCAAGCCCATCTGGCGCGTCTCAATTTCTTTGCTGGCATTTATCTTTATCGTCGGTGGTTTGACTGCCACAGTACTGGAAGTAGCCATGTTGCGTGAAGCGGGCATGCTGATGTGGATCGTGCTGGTTTTGAGCCTGGTTATTAGTGCCCTGGGCTTGTACATGCTGCTCAAAACCCTCAGGTATAAAGTAGTGCTGCACAGCGATGCCATAGAAATACAGGAGATATCCGCCACTACCCGCCTGCTGCGCACCCAATTGCATGGTCGCCGCATGGTGCGCCGTAACAATTCCCCGGAAGAGATAGAACTCATCCCACGAGAATCTCATGAGAAAAAAATCCACGTCCCCAGCATGCTCAAAATCGATGCCGCCTTCCAGGCATGGATGAGCACCATCACAGACCTCGACCTGCAAGACCAGCAAAAAACACTAGCTGAAATTGCCGCCGACACCAACCTTGGCAGCAACAAAGAAGAACGCCTGCAAAAACTCGCCACCGCAAAAAAGAGAGCCAATCTACTCAACGGCGCAGCCTTCGTGCTATCCATCTGGATGATCATCTACCCGCAGTCTTACCAAATACTGATGCTGGTGTTGCTGGTCATGCCCTGGCTAGCCCTGCTGCTCATGAAGACCGCAAAAGGCGTCTACCAGATCGACGGCAATACCAAGGACATCAAACCCAACCTCGCCATCATGATCTTCATGCCCGGCCTGGCCCTCATGATGCGCGCAGTGACAGATTTCAACCTTGTCAACTACACCCCGGCACTACAAATGGCACTCGCCTGCAGCCTCACATTCACCGCCCTGGCCCTGCACCTCGATTGGCCCTTGCGCAGCAAACCAATGATGATACTGGTATTCACAGCAATCTCCTTCGCCTACGGCTACGGCGCAACAGGCCTGCTCAACAGCCAGCTTGACCACGCCGCCGCAGAAACCTACCAGGTGCAAGTGTTAAGCAAGCACATCTCCCACGGCAAACACACCTCCTACCACCTGCAACTCGCCCCCTGGGGGCCAGTAAGGCATGCGGATGATGTGACTGTTGAGCGTGAGGTTTATGAAAGTATTGCGGCAGGTGGGATGGCTTGTGTTGTTTTGCACAAAGGGGGTTTGCATTTGCCTTGGTTTGTGGTGGGGGCTTGTTTGGGGAGGGTTTCGTGATGAGCCAAGATTTGCTGAGCAGCAGGTGTAAGCTATTGTAGCTAAAGCGTTGAGTTGCATATGTTTCAGTTGTACCCAGACTTGCTAAAGGCAATTTTTTAAAAATTGCCTTTAGTTGAGAAGATTGAATTGTCAAAGTTGAGACCCATTCAAATGCTGCAATTTGAGAGTCGCCTCCTCACGCTTACTGCTGGTTTAGCGTTCTACTTGAAACTCACTCTCTAACTCCTGAAGCTTGAAAAGCTGAACTTTGGTTCTGAAGGAGTAATTTAGGGCAAGCTCGTTGATGCGATTTATTGTCCTTTCAAGTTGATTCGCTTTTTCTTCTCGATCAGACACTATCACATAGTTGAATTCCAAATTTCCCTTTAGATTGTCTGGAAGTGCGTTGGCGAATTTGTTTGCTCGATCGAAAAATTCCTCAAGTGAAGTGATGGGGATTGCTCCCATACGAGTGAATCGAACTTCTAACACAATTGCCTTCAAGGCCGAGATAGCCACTCCATCAAACACGATCTTCGGTTGATCTTTTAGAGCAACGTTTCTTTCAAACCGCATGCCCAAATCTTTGGAAAATTTTGCGAGAACCAATTCCTCAGCTAGAAGCCCTTCTCCACGGAAACCGCGAATTAAAGCCTCGGAGGACGGTGTAAGTGGTGAAGCGGGGATTCGATGCGTGCCATTAGAAGCCGATGAAGTGGTTTCCTCATTTGACTCTGAGGCTGGTTGCTCAATCTCGCCAAATATCTTGTCGACCTTTGCGACGGAAGCACCTACGAGCATATCTCTGAAGGTCTGATCGTCTTTATAATCCGATGGCGCGTAAAGTACGTGATTTTTTTTATAAAGAACGAAAAAAAAGATAGCCACGAGAAATAGTGGGAATCCCATCAGAAACCAAACATAGCGCTCTTGCGTCGTGGCATTTAGAAAGGGGAGAACTACAGTTCCACTCACTTCTGCTAATGCTGCAAAGATAGCAATTACCGTAAGCGGATTCTTTATGTGGCCAACTTTTTCAATCATAAGATTCTTTCATTCGTGAGAGTTAATGCCTCTTCATAAGTCAATAAATTTAGCTCCGAAGGAGTAAAAACTAAATGTTCTTTGTCCATTTGAATGACTTTTAGCTTTCTTTGCGTATTAAGATTGACGCACTCTGCCTGAAAGACTGCCCTTAAACCTTTATGCTGCCTCATTGTGGCAGGGGGCAAATTTCACATTCATGTATTTCATAAGCTGTGCACGCAAAACAATCTCGCTATTAATTATCTTATTTTCTACATTAATTAACAATTAAATATTCCAATGTGTGTAGTATTTAATGAAATTACTAGTTGCATAACAGTAACGCGGTGATTTTCGTGTCAATCATGAAGTTGAATGGGGAAAATTTTGATTGAGGATGTCATGAATATTTCAGAACAAACTGGAATCGTTTTCGACCCTTGGCTCATTAGCCGACTACATTTCCAAAAAATTAAAACCTTTACTAAGGTTCAGCAATTAGCCATTGACGCCGGAGTTTGTCAGCGCAAAAGCTTAGTTATTTGCGCACCGACTTCATCTGGGAAAACTCTAATTGGCGAATTGGCTATGTTATCCGCAATTCGTGCTGGTGCAAAAACCCTTTACCTTGTTTCACACAAGGCGTTGGCGGATCAGAAGTTTGAGGATTTTGAGCTACGTTACGGCCTGAGTGGAGAAGATCCAATTGCTCGAATCGGCATTTCAACTGGTGACCGAGATGACGGAGATCCTGACCCAGATGTACTCGTTACAACTTATGAGAAAGCAATAGCTCTGGTTATGATGGGTGTTTTATCTATATCTGAGACAACCATCATAGCGGACGAATTACAGATTCTTGGTGAGGACAAACGAGGGCCTGAGATTGAAGTTTTATGTGCAGCGCTTAGGCAACGTAATCCAAAGCAGTTCGTTGCTCTGACTGCTACAGTTGAAAACGGTAAGGATTTGGCTGGATGGTTGAATTGTGAGCTTGTTCAAACGACTCATCGTGATGTAGATCTCATACAAGAAATATGGGCAAGAGATCAAATCTACAAAGTCAAATTTGGACAGGATCAAGGTGCTTCAACTCAGTTTACTAGGCTGCCAACTACAACGCTGGACGCCGTTGATCAGCTAAGGAAAGAAGGGCGAGGGCCAATTCTCGTGTTTACCGAAACGCGAGCCGATGCGATGAAGCTAGCGACAGAGTATTCAGCTAGATGCTCAAAGACTGCTGCTGGCTATAAGTTTGCGGAACAACTGGAACTATTTTCTGAGGCAACTGAATTCTCTATCCGATTGAAATCCTCTTCAGAAACAAATGTGGCATTTCATACTGCTGATCTAACATCCAGTGAGAGAACTGTTGTAGAGCAAGGATTAACAGAGGGGCATTTCGAGGTTTGCTTTGCGACTCCTACATTAGCTGCTGGAGTTAATTTTCCATTTAAAACGGTTTTATTCGATAGAATTAGACGCCGCTATATTCCTCCCGCTGACATACCTTTAGGGGCGTATCGTAATATGTCTGGGAGGGCCGGCAGGCTTGGTATGCACAATGAGGGATATGCAATTATGATTCCTCGAGATAATCTTGAAATGAAGCATGCCAACTATTTAGTGGGTACTCAAAATGAATTGCTCTATTCGAAACTGGCATCCTTAAGTGTCAGAAAAATAGTTTTACAATTAATTGCCTGTGAAAACGCTACCGATTCGGTAAGCACCCGGGAATTTTTGGAGAACACATTATTTTGGTATCAAGTTCAAGATAAAAATCCGACCAAATTAGACGAACTGATTTTGAAAATTGAGGATGCTATTCAGTGGCTGGTTGAAGCGGAAATGATTGTCAATGATGCAGGAAGATTGAGAGCAACGAAATTTGGGAAAGTCGTGGCGCAAACGGGATTGCTGCCTACCACGGCGCTTTTTTTCGGGGTTATGCTACGTCAAAACTCAGCAAGCCTTGAAGTGAACTTTGAAAATTTCGAAGTCGCGTTGCTTTTAGCTGTGTGTCATTCCGATGAGTTTAATCAGGAAATTGGTCAACGGTTTCTTCCAGGCGTTACATATGGCGCTCCCAGCGAACAAGCATACTCACTTCTGAATGAAGCATCGGCCTATTCTTTGATCCAAAGTCAGAATATAGATAAAACCGTCGCACAATGTGTATATGCGTTATACCTTTTTATATCTGGAGAAAGTGAAAGGAAGATAGGCGCTTGGTCTGGAGTCCCGTCAGGGCAATTGCACCGTTTTGCCGGGGATATTCAATGGGTTTTAAATGGTATTCGACAAATCGCAACTGTGCCAAATATATTGGTATCACAAAAAGTGATGAATCAAATAGGAATTTTTGCGCGCAGGGTTCAGTTAGGCGTGCCGATGGAATTAATTGACTTGGTTACTATTGCCCAACGAGCAAAAGTTCCCGGTTTCGGCCGTCAAAGGGCGCTAGCTCTTCGGAAAGTTGGTTTCGACAGTCCAGAAAAAATTCTGGAAGCCCCTTTTGATGCACTTGAAGGAGTCTTGGTGAACCGAGAGCGTACTAAATTACTACTTAAAGCAATTGAAAATAGTGAGTCGGATCCATATAAGCGAATGGAACGTCAACATATGCGATTTGCAAAGACTTTAGGGTTAGAAGAGTTGGTTGAGGAATTGTATTCATTGCTTGGAGGTGAATATGAAAATCCAGTGGAGAGAATTTTGTCTCTCGAGACTACATGGGTAATTCAAAAATTAGACGATGGTATGCGTCAAGGCGTGCCGGATTTTATGATTACTATGGACGAAGTTTCGCTTGTTTTGGAGTGTAAAACAACTACAAAGAAACCCCCGCAAATTAATAAAGAGGAGGCTTTCGCTGTACTGCATAAAGCGGCAGATATTGCTAATGTTCATAAAGTCACTCTAGGGAAACCAGGATTCGATACCTTTTCCGCGAGCAAAGCATGTGCTTCCATTGAAATCAGTTTACTTCAGCATTCGTATTTTGTCGAAGCAATGCTGTTACTACGTTCTGGCAGTAAAAGTGCGAAGGAGGTTTTTGAATGGATGATAACGCCAGGTGTTAGCGAGATTGATCGACTAGGACGTCTCCCAATTATCTGAATTCCAAGAAATTTTGGGGCAGGTCGAATATTCATACGATTTCAGTCCGTGGACTGTGGCTAGTGTAGGCGCGATTAGTGCACCGTTATCGCACGCATACATGTGCATAGCCGTGATTGAAATACGTGCGATTACGTTACACTAATCGCACCTACGAGCTTTACACGTCGCCAAAACTCAGACCTTGTAGTAAAAGCCACTCACTCCTCTATAAGGTACGAGTGGCTTTTTATTAGGTAAAGCAAATCTAGGGGCAAACCTAATACTCATGCCGAACGAGAATTACCAGAGTGCCACGACGAGCGGCACTGCCTATATCTGCCGCAGTTTATGGTGTTGCCTCGCACACTGATTCAAGCACAGCCTGAAATCATGCATTTGCCCGGGCCTGTTAACCTTAAGGCTGTGCATAATAGATGTAGTATCAGGGAAGTCAGGTAAGATACCCCCAAAATCGTGCTGTAATCAAGTGCGCGCAATTTTTTACCAGCTTAGTTAGTTTCCAAAAAGGAGATTGCATTGCAACTACTCACTGAACAGACTACAACCGTCGCCAGATCTGTCGAGGCCGCATATCAGTACGCGACAAATCTTGAGCATTTTGCTGAGTGGTTTCCTGGGGTTTTATCGATAGAGTCAGCCAACACACTCGAGCATGGGCAGCGTGGCAAGGAATATCTGGAAACAATCGCGGCCCCGCTCAGAGGCAAGAGAAAAATAAAAATCTGTGTCAGGGAGGCTGAATTTGGCAAGGTGTTTATTACGGAAGGTGAGTTTCCGCCTTTGATGCCAAGAATGGAGATGCGCTTTCAGGCTACCGGTGCTGAATCCTGTAGCGTCACGTGGAAGATGTTCAGTCGCAATGATAGTTTTCTATTCAAAGCCACGCTCTTGCATTTATTCAGGAGCGTATTACGCAAAAGGGCAGCTATTGGTATAAAACGCTTGCAGAAGACTCTCGAGAAGCGGCCATGACTCTGGGGTTCCCAATCGTACTCGCATAATGCGAAAGCGGGTACACTGATGCCTTCTTTTTAAGGGAATTTAAGGGAGCATAAGATGGGCGTGGAATACCGGCATTTTTTTGTCGTCAATGACAAGGACTGGCTGCCAGCGGCGGATACCCTGGCACGTGTCGATGCGGTTTTGTATAAATGGTCGTTGATCAACACGCCGACCATGGTGTTTGATTTATCGACGATGAAAGAATCGTCAGAAAGAACCATTCCCAACTTCATGCCGGGTGCTGGCCAGGCGCTTATCTACGATGAAGCCAAAGGCAAGCCCGTAGTTGACATCGCCGGGCCGTGTTACTACGATACCATAGAGGATGAGGATCATTACATTTCAAAAATCATTGTTGTCGCTGGCAATGATATCCGTATCCAGCAGTCTGACGAATACAGTTATTTCGAACAGATTTCACCTGCGCCGGACCAGGCGTGCACGGGTTTTGTGTATGACCTGGATGCAATTCCCTGGCCGGTTTCAAAAACCTTTGATGCCTACCTGGTTCACGGGGAGTATTCAGGCGCACCTGAGATGCGTATTCATTTGGGTAAAAATTTCCCTGGACTGTATGACTGGACCGACTATGCAGGCTATTGGCGCGGCGCTGTCATGCTGGACTTTGGGAAAAGCTTGCCGGGCTTTTGCGAAAAGCTACGCCAACTGCCCGCACGCGATTTTGTCAATGAACTGGCCATCGCGTTTCGGGGGCCGATAGCTGAGATAGGTGTCGTTTATTAAGCTGGATAGACATCTGCTTTTGAATCAGTGCGTAGATGCGATTAGTGTAAGGTAATCGCACGCATGCTGAACAACACACATAAATTCCATCACCAGTATAACCCTGGAATAGACCTGGAATGAACAGTCAGCAGTGATTGAAATACGTGCGATTACGTTACACTAATCGCACCTACAAGCTACCGGGGTTATTGGGTAACCCCGGCTTAAAAGTAGCTGCTACTTCACCGTTGAAGTAGCAGGCAAGGTGCTGATGATAGTTTGCTGAAATTTTTCTGCTTCGTCTTTATGAATTTGATGCCCAGAATTTTCAAATAAAAACAGATTTTTCTTTGGTGCTTTCAATTGCCCGAAATAGTCTTTTGTAATTTGAGCTGATGTTTGTATATCGTTTTTACCCACGAAAAAATAGACGGGGCAATCGACTTCTTTCAAGGTCTTTGGTAAGTCCATATTCATGACTGCATTCCATACTGGTGACCAGGTTTTTGACCATTGCAGAAAACCGGTTTTGAAATCAGTACTCGTTACAAACTCTTTGCCTTCTTTGTATAACAGCCACTTTCTGAGATAGAACAGGTCTTCGTCGATTTTAAATGGGATGTTGACGCTGGCCAGTTCCTGGCTGGCGAGTGCATTATCCTTGAAGTGGATTTTCAATGCGCCAAGCAATTCTTTCTCACTGGCCAGCTGACTGATTACAGGGTTTGCTGCAAAATAAGCATGCAATAACTCTGGATGATTTCTGACGATGTAAAAACCCAGGACATTGCCCCAGGAGCTGCCCAATAAATATATTTTTTCCTGCTTTAACTCTTTTCTGATGAATTCTATGACTTGATAGGTGTCTTTCTCCATGAGTTCAACAGAGGGCTGAACAGGTGAGGGATTTAATTTCAATGTCCTTCCGGCATCTCTTTGATCCCATTGAATTATCGTAAATCTGTCTTTCAGGATATTCGTGAAAGAAGCCGCATTGTTCATCATCGAGCTTCCGGGGCCGCCAGATAAAAATAGCAGGACAGGCTTATTTGCATCATCCGTTTTTATTTCTACAAACTGTTTTATTCCACCAATTTCCGGGGTCAGCATTTTGTCGATTTTTATTGACATGTTTTGAGCCTTGGTCTGGTTCACGTCCTGCGCTGTACATTCAGAAAATGGAATCAGGGCAGCAAATAAAATTGCCAATATACTTTTATTTATCATCGGTTTATTTCAGGTTGGTTGCTTGCATGTTGCGGAGATGGAACTGGTGAAACTGCATCTGCGCAACTGGGTATTTGGTTAATGCAGACAATCGCTGATGACTGCATATTTGCCCAATGCGCAGTTTAAGGTCTTGCTTCAACGCGCCGATACAGGCACAGCACGGAAAGCAGCAGTCTGGTTCGACATGATTTTTACTGGAGGCAGCACATACGTGGAATCCGTGGCAGTGAAAGTAAATATCTGCGAGGCAGCGGCAGCATTGGCGTTGAAGGATGAATTGGGGATGGCTGCCAGTGAGTTGTACTGATATACATTGTATTTAACACCGGCGGTCAAACCGTAGACGGTTGCGGTCAAGGTCAATGGTGCTGCTGCCGGTGGGGTATTCGAGTCTTTGCTCATTGCCGGGTTTTCGTAATTCAAGTCGGTCGCCAGGCGCACCGGAACAGTTTCCCTGTTCAGGTCGATGACACCGGTGATGGCGACGGCTGAATTTTGATTGTTGACGCTGGTATGCAAGGCAAGCGAGTACGGTGGTGCAGTTGAGGAGTTAGCTTGCACACGTGTCATCTGGAATTTGTCGAAACCATATTGAAACAAATAAGCAGCTGCCACCGGCGGGGCAGTAAACTGGTTGGGGTAGTTGACGTTATTAGTGCCGCTATTGTCGCTGATCTGCAAAATATCGTCGGGGTAATAGGTCTGGTTCAATCCCGGTACCAAAGGGTGGTTGGAGGCGATGCCATTGACCGGTACGATATGATCGTAACTGGAGAAGCCAGCCGAGGGATTGCCGCCAGGCTGATACTGATTGACATAGATCCCCATGATCACCGGATAACCTGCCAGCACGTAGCCCTTGATCCAGGCCAGGTATTGGTTAGTGGTGACCGCGTTGGATTGCCCATTCCATTCAACCGCAGTCAGGTGCATATTGGCTGCTGCCGTCAAATCGTTGACCGAAACGAGCAACTGGCTGTTGACGTCGGTTTGATTGACGCCCGGTGTCGCGGCAGCGCGTGCCGTGTATTGCGACACATACTGGCCATAATACAAACCGGCGCTGATAAATGCTGTTTCACCACAATAGCCGTAATTGGCATTCCACTGGTGGCGTGGCGGAATCGCCAATGACATTGCATAGGTGGCACCAGTTGGCGGAGGTGGCGAATCCGCAGGAACAGGCCCAGGCAATATCACAGGCACCAGGCTAGTGCTGACCTGGTTTTGTGCGGTGGAATTCTGCGCATTGCTGTTGCTGCCACCTGAGCCGCCACCGCATCCAGCCAGGGTCGTTGCCAATAAACCGACTGCCAGTGCACTTGCGATTTTTTTATTCATGAAGTCTCCGTATTTTGCGTGAACTTTTGGTTCACTTTTCTTTTGTCGCTGATCTTGCTGAAGTGGGCCAGCAATTGCGCGGTAGCAAGTATGCAACAATTTAGCCAGTTAGTGAGATAAAGTTGGAGGAAGCAGGGGCGCGATGAACAGCCCGTTCATTTCGCGATGGCGGCGGCCATAAGTCTGCCGGTAAGCTGCAAGACAATACGGCTTGCGCATCCAACCGCGCTGATCAGCAAGCTATCATGCAGTCTTATGACCCATGCTTAAGCATTGCCGTGACGTAGCCGTAACGTGATAGCCGTCATGTGAGATGGCACACGCCCCCCCGGCCCTGCCGTCTGACTGTGATCGACATGAAGCCATCAAGGCGATGATTGGTGACCAGTTCAAGACCGACCCGGAAATTCGTGCTTACTACAGAGCCAATCCGAATCCTTGGCTATAAGCTTACGCAGCGGGCGCTGATTTCCTTCAAGAAGTAATCAGATTCAGTGATTGGCAGCACCCTGTAGGCTGTGGCGTCTTCAGGATTAAAGCGATAGGTAGCGCCCATATAGATTCTCTCATAAGAGCCAAGGGTGTTTTCTACCCAGTTACCTGCATTTCCTACGGTATCGATGAGGCCAAATGGGCTGGGAAAGGCTTTGTATGTATTCACAGGCTTGAGTGCTGGTGGAGCTTGTCCTTTTTCCGGCAAGCCGGGGATGTTGGCCCTGCGCCCGTCAAGCCGGTCTCCCCAAGGGAAAATACGTCCATCCACACCACGGATTGCCAGTTCCCATTCCAGATCGGTAGCCAGTTTTTTGCCGTGATGTTCGCAATGCAGTTTTGCTTCATATCTGGTCATGGGGGCTGGGCAGGTGGGGCAGGGCAACGGTGCTGCGCCTAGCACGATATCGCCGGGATCAGTCAGTTGATTTGCATCTGCCGCAATGACGGCGAAGATATTGCCAAGATCTTTTGTCAGAGGCTTGATTTGCTCTAGTCCAACAGCCTTGATTGCATCTGATTTTTGCATTGCTGTGAGCAGGTAAGAATTCTGGCTGTTTAATTTTCCTGATTGCTCCAGCTGCCGTGCCTCAGGCAGATATTGTTGAACAGTAGGCGGGGAAATATCTATCCAGTATGCTTTGTTATTCTGGCGCGGCTCCTTGTCCCTGCCGTGATACCAATGCGTCACCGGTATGTATGCCATGCCAGGGTGTGCCTGGATGTCCTTTGCATCAGGTAGTGACAGGCTTTGCAGTTTTGCATCCATTTTCCAGCCGGGTGTTAAATCCAGATGGAATGCCATTGCTCTGCTTTTTTCATCTGCAAAAGTGGCGGCGGTACGCAAAATCAGGTCGCCTGCGGGAACCCAGAATCGTGCGCGTTTTGTTGTTACAAGCTGTTCATACAAAACCTGGCTCTCGTTTTCTGCTGGCGACTCATGGTTGACCAGGATATGCACAGGTGCTGCTATCGTTGCCAATTGACCCAGATCGACTTCGATCATGGCATGGCTCCAGTAGTACCAACTCAGGCCAGATATCAGCAAAGCCGTAACGGCACCTAACATGAGTAACCTGTTCCTGATTTTCAATGCGGTGATGTTTTTCCTGCCTTTTGTACTTCCGGTGGCGAGCAATTGTATTGCCTGGCCATGCATGCGATAACTGACAGTCTGTTTTTTTATGACAGAATCTTTCGACAGGATTTCTGCTGTGTCAGCAATGACCCGTGCGAGATCGATACGCTCCTTGTTCTTTCCGATGACAAACTGCAAAGTAAAAGCCAATTGCGTTGCCTTGTCACTGAGCAAGGAGATGGCACTCTCATGGGCATCTGCGGCGTACACCACCATCCGTGGCACCTGGGCCAGCATGGCAATATGCGTGTCAAATCCTGCTGCATGGCAGCAGTCGAGGATGAGTATGGTCTTGCTCATGTCATGGCGGCGAGAGATGGATGCCAGCAGGGAACTGGCATCCATCATGACAATGCTGCCTTGGTCTAAAACGGCGATATGCAAGCCTGTTTCTGCCATCCATGCATGACCGTATATATAGACGATCGTTAATAAATCAGTGACGTATCCCAAAGCTTCGCCGGGGAGCAGTGCTGGTACAGATACAGGTACGGGGGCGGATGCAGAAAAAGGCGCGAACATCTTGCGCACCATTTTTTCTACTGCGTCTGCTGGTGGCAAGGTATCCAGATACAGATGAGGCGGGGTGTCTCCATTCAAATTCACGAAGTCAATTTTCTGGATTGAAGCCATGCTTGCTTACCAGCGAAAAAAATCTTTAAACGAAGCACTGTCGCCGCCTTGCTCTGCAACCTGAGTGGGGATGCTGGTGATTAATTTTTCAACGATGACTGGTGTGGCGGCGCCTAGATGAAAGCACAGCAGCGCAGATGCCGAACCCTGGATATACAGTACAGGCATCATGCCGCCGAGCGCGATCATTGCACCCGTGGTAAACCAATAGACAGGTTTGAACCGGTATTTCTGGATCGCCCCCGGTCGTCTTGAGAGGGCATACCAATGCAGTAACTCAGCAGCAATGCCACCAGTCAGTGCCACCAGCACCTGTATCAAAATACTGTCCAATATCATACATGGCTCTCTTCAAAGGTAAAACGGCAGGTTATTGGTCAGGCGTGCAACCAGAAGGCGCTCTCGGCAAATTCTTCACCCTTCCACCAGTTCGGGCGACCTGTGCCATATTGAAAATTAGTGGCACCTGCCTGGCTTTGCAGCGGGGCAGTGACAGCGCCAGAAGAGTCGCGGCGGGCCCGCTGTTCTGCCGTTTCGGGCACCACCACAACGATGTGGCCAGAGCGGCCTTCTTCCCTGCGGCGGGCGACAATGATGCCGATTGCTCCCTGATTGACTTCCTGTTGCAGATCTGACAGGCTGCTGGCCTGACGCCAGCCAAAACCTGGCCCAAAATCCCGGAACCAGCGAAACAGGTTATTTGCGCGCATTTCATCGACGGTGACATCAATCTTGACAGGCACTGTCTCACCTTTGCTTAGGACAATGACGGAGCGCTGTGTCCACCATACCCTTGGCAGATACGCTCCAGCGAGATGGCAATAATCATGAGCATAGATATTGCAGAAAGTCAGCCCTGAGTGCGGTTGGTAGCGCAAGTGAGCGGGGTTGTCAACGGCAAGCCAGCTGATGATACTGCCCAGCTCTGCACGCAGTTCTTCTGCGCTGGTACCAGTTCTGCCAGGTTGATTTTTTTCATTGAGTGGACGGGCTCCCGCCGCTTCGCTACGCCGGATGATTTGCCCCGCTTTAATCGGCAGATTCACGGCAATGATGCCATCAACGGGATTGCTGGTGGCTGGCTGTATCACCTCTATGTCGTTCAGCGTTGCGTCGCGCACCAGCAGTTTGGCAGAGCAGTAGCCACGCAGCAGCGCGCCCGATAAACTGGTTTCTATCTCACGAAAACCATTCACGGCATTTTTACTCACTGCGCGTACGGGATGGCCAAATGGCAGCGCAGCAATGACATTTTTTTGGGCTGGGTCAGAAATTGCAGGCTCGCTACGCAGGTTAAGCATGCCTTGTTCGGTATTGACCTTGAAAAAATCACCCGTTGCAGCCAGCGGGCTGGCTGGCGGCAGGATGGCATTGCCATGGGCCAGCTCATGAAGCTTGGGTGTCTCCCCGCCAACGGCGACCGTTTGTGACAGGCGCAGCAAATCAAAAAAAGCTTCGCCATAATATTGGCTGCCGTTAAAGTAACCTTGCTTCAAACCATTGGCTGGCTTGAAGCCGCCAGTGTTATAGCAAATTGCAACGGCGGCGGTTTCCATGTCAGTCAGCGAAGTTTTGCCTTCAAACTGGAGTTTTTTGACAGCGCGCTTGAGTTCATTCAGGCACTGCTGCAGGGTCTGATCAAAATCAGCGTATTTCTGGTTAAGGAAATAGCTGGGGTCTTCCTTGAAAAATTGCAGATCGCGCTGGAACAGGCCAAAGCCCCGGCAAAACTTGTTTGGTTTTGCTGCGGCAGGCGCATAGCCTTTGATGTGTACTGCCATGTCGACCAGGGCCTGGTGGGCAACATCAAACATTTGCTGGCCCTGCTTTGCTGCCAGTAATTCTGTTTTATTTTTTGGGAAGGCGCTGCGTCCTTTATCCGCATCGAGCGTGTCGCCAACACAAAGCCGCAGTATCTCTGCAATTGACAGACCTTTCTTGCGCAAGACGGGCCATACCTCACCTGTCTCCTGGCAGGCAAGAGCGACAATCATGTCCACACTGAAAGGCGTGTCGACCAGCTTGTTTGTAATGCGACTCTGGAACTGTTCTTTAAACCATGCAATGTCTTGTTTGTCCGGCATATTCATCTCCTTTGATTACATTATTTGCGGGGGATATTTATACAAACTCATACAATCAACCCGGCGATGCTCTCACCGTGATCGGTGGCCTTGACTTTGGTGCTGACTTTGATTTTGTAGGGGATTACCTGGCCACGAGATGTTCAGTGCACACATATTTTGATTCCGCTGTGAGAAGTCGAGACTTAACCCTGGGCCAGGCACCACCGGATAATGGATGCGGGCTGCCATGGGAATGGAGCAAAACGCGTATTTCAAAGGCAAAAAAGGAGATGCAATACAGGAAACTGGCAGATATTGACGAAACTATTGCATGTTGCCAATGACAAACCCGGTTTAGCGTTATTTAGTAGTGTTTATCATTAGAGATAGCATAATGTCTATTATAATTAAATGGTAATAATTATCTTGTTTTCTACGAAATTTAACAATTATAAACAGATCATGCGTTCAGTTTTTTGAATGCTGCAATTCATGAACTGTTATCAGGCCCAGACCCTAATACGCTCTGATATATGCCAAGCAATGCGTAAGACATGATTCCACGAATCTTTTGTTTTCTCTCTCCTTATCTGGATTGCATGATCCAGGTTTCAGAATAAGGCATAGCGATGTTATCCTTCGTTAATATTTGTGTTTTGCCATTGCATCTGAAAGAGCGCTTGATAGCTCTTGGCAAACAGTTCTAAGTGAAGGAACTTTGCATGTTTTCTTGGTTTAAAAAACGCCTGAGTTCAGGTAATGAGGCTGATAGCCAGCCTGCGCAAGCTGCGGCTGATAATTCACCTGACAATCCGCGTGACAACCCGCCTGTTGCGGGCAAGGCGCAAGACGCTGGCAGCTTGCTGGCGCAAGGCAAGCGTTTTTTTGATGCGGGCGAGCTGGATCAGGCTGAGCAATGTTATCAGCAGGCCCTTGCGCTTGACCCACTGGATGCGCAGGTGCACAACAAGCTGGGCGACGTAGCTTATGAGCGTCAGCAACTGGCTGCTGCCGAAGCCGCCTATCGCCGTGCCCTGGAAATTTCACCTGACTTTAGCGATGCCAGTATCAATCTTGGGCTGGCCCTAGATGCACAGGGTCGCAGTCCAGAGGCAGAAAGCTGTTACCGCCAAGTGATCGCACGTGAACCGGATCATGATGTTGCCCATTTCAACCTGGCAGCCAGCCTGACGACGCAAAACCGTTTGCCAGAAGCAGAGGCCAGCTACCGCCGTGCCATTGAGATCAATCCGGCTTTTGCTTTTGCCCATTTCAATCTGGGCATTTTGTTACAACGCCAGAACAGGATGCTGGAAGCGGAGCAATCTTATCGGCGCACCGTGGAAATCAATCCCCAGTCCGTGAATGCCTGTATCAATTTGGGCGGGATATTGCTGATGCAGGCGCGCTATGCTGAAGCAGAAGACTTGCTGGTGAAGCGGGTGAGTACAAACGAACAGGTGCCGCCTCAGATGTTGTGGATGCTCGCCAATGCACTGATGGCGCAATCTAAAACTGCAGACGCTGAAGCATGGCTGTGGCGTTTGCTGGAAGTGCAGCCAGACCATGCAGAAGCAAGGGCTGTCCTGCTGGATATGTTGGGCACGCAAAACCGTTTGTTGCAGACAGATGCAGGTTATCAGCGCCTGCTTACCAGCGTCACTGATGATGCCAACTGGCATTATGAGCTTGGCGTAAAACAGGGGCAGTCAGGGCACGTGGCAGAGGCAGTAGCCTGCTATCAGGCTGCAATTAAAATCAGACCCGATCTTGCTGATGCCCATTTTAATCTGGGCGGCATACAGCTTGAGCAAGGGCTGGTTGCCAGTGCTGAGCGATGCTTCAGGGCCGTGCTGGCCATCAATCCGCAGCACGCATACGCGCATATCAATCTTGCCCTGTTATTGATGGGGCAGCATAAAATGGACGAGGCTGAGGCCAGCTGTCGCACTGCTATCCAGTATGCACCGCAAGCAGGTGACTTCTTTTGCATACTGGCGTCCATCCTGAAGTCCCAGGGGCAGATTGCCGATGCCGAGCAAGCGCTCAAGCAGGCGCTGGAAATCAGCCCTGAACTGGTCAACCAGCGTATAGAACTGGCTAGCTGGAAATTATTTAACCTGGTCGAAAACCAGGGGGCTGACCCGCAAGCCCTGTTCGCAGAACATTGCCGCATCGGTGATATCTACGAAGCACACTTGCGCGCCTCGTGGCCGCAACATCAAAACCAGCGCGATCCGCAAAAAGTATTGAAGGTCGGTTTTGTCTCGGCTGATTTATGCAATCATGCTGTGGCATCGTTCATCGAACCTGTGTTTGAGCATCTGGCCGGTGCCAGCGATGTCTCGGTGTTTATTTACTATAACAATAGCGTGGAAGACGAGATCACTTATCGCATCCGTTCCCGTTTCAAGCAATGGCGCAAGGTATCTGATGTGTCTGACACTGCCCTGGTTGCGCAAATCATGCAGGATGGCATAGATATCCTGATTGACCTGTCCAGCCACACCAGCATGCACAGGTTGCAGGCATTCGGGCACAAGCCAGCACCGATACAGGCTAGCTGGATGGGCTATCCGGGTACAACAGGGTTCCGCTCAGTCGATTATTTCCTGACAGACCGATTTATCTTGCCGCCGGGTGAATTTGACCGGCAATTTGTCGAAAAGCTGGTTCGCCTGCCAGCCAATGCACCGTTCAAGTCCACGGTCAATCCGCCTGAGCTGGTGGCTTTGCCAGCTGTAGCCAAGGGTTATGTGACCTTCGGCAGCTTTAACCGGGTTGGCAAGATCAATGCAGCAACGGTTGCCATGTGGGCCAGGGTTTTGCGGTCTGTGCCTAATTCGCGCATGCTGCTGGGCTCAATGCCAGAGAGTGGTGACCATCCAGTTATCCGTAGCTGGTTTGCAGATGCCGGCATTAGCGCTGAGCGCCTGCGTTTTGAACCGCATTGTGATCTGAGAGCCTATCTGATGCTACATCAGCAGGTTGATATCTGCCTCGATACCTTCCCTTATTCGGGCGGCACGACCACCATGTATGCGCTCTGGATGGGTGTGCCCACCATGACCATGCACGGCCAGACCGTACCTAGCCGTACCAGTACGTCCGTCGTGGGGCATCTGGGGCTGGATAATTTTATCGCCGCAGATGCCGACGAATTTGTACGCAAGGCAGTGGCTGCAGCGACTGACCTGCGCAGCCTGGCCAACCTGCGCATGGGTATGCGCGAACGCATACACCAGTCTGTACCAGGCCGCCCCGAACTGATCGCCCAGGGTTTGCGACGCGCCTTGCGCATCATGTGGCAAAACTGGTGCCAGGGTTTGCCGGCACAGTCGTTTGAAGTGCTTGAACAGGATCTGGGTGACGTGCCCTGATTGATTGCACGTCAGCGGTTTTTACTGTGGTGATAATTGGGAGAATTAAGAGTGGCTGGCTTTTTTCTGGATGAAGAGGGCACCACCCATGAAAAACGCTGAGTCAATCCCGGCCTGATTGGCGATCAGATATTCATCGGCCGCACGTCGCGGGCCATCGCCGAAAGGCCATGAGTAATCATCGACGACTATCCAGCCGCCATCTGCCACCAGTTTGCTCCAGGCGGCGATATCGGCACAGGCGTTTTCATAACTATGGTTGCCATCGATATGAAGCAGGGCAATGTGACCTTGATAAGGGGTTTCTCCCATTGCATCGGTGGCAACTATTTTCTGCTGTTGGTATTGTGCAGCCCCTGATGTTGATGGCATGCGCAGGTAATTGATATCTCCCCTGGCATATGGCAGCAGATTACCCAAAAATACTTCGAAGGCTTCATCTGCGCTGACTTGTTTCGATACCCTGTCGACGATGCCGCTGGCGTCTTTTTGTACCAGATGCTCATCCGCCCATGGGTCAACACAAAGGACATTGCCGATGTGAAAACACTGCGCCAGCTGCAATAGCACAAAGGCAGATTTACCCCACCAGCTACCGATTTCAACCAGGTCACCAGCCGGGCAATGGCGGGCGATTTCGTATAAGGCACGGACTTTTTGATGGTCGCACATGCCAGGGATAGCTTCCACATGCAGCAACAATGCGCTGAGCTGGGTTATGCTCAGATCAGGTTTTGCATGACGCGCATCATTGAGTGGCAAGCTGTGCTCCAGCACTTCCAGGGCGCGTTTCTTTGCGGCACGAAATACCGCCAGTTCATTGTTGGCCGGTGCGTCATTGAGCAATTGCACGCCCGGTGCAATCTGTGCCAGGCGCTGTTGCAGGTGATCCCAGACCACAGGGTTGGCTGTGTAGATGCTGCCTATATCTTGTTCCTCAATGGCTTCGGCCAGCGCCTGGTCGAAATTCGCGTCCGTGACATATGGCAGAAACTGCCAGCCAGGATAAGACGGGCGGGATGGATCATGTGCTAGCGAAGATGCGCCAATCACCTTGCGGCCATCGCGCAGACACTGCTCAAGAAAACTCAGCGCACGCGGCATTCCCGCCGGAAAAATCAAGATCGACTTGTCCATCTCAGGCAGCTCCCTTATCCAGCTGCGACGTCGTTTGTCCTTTTTCACACATCAAGAAAATACTTGCACACAAGTCCGGGTATTGTTGTCCCAATTGATAGCAGCCTTCAATGTAAGCCGGTGAAACGATGTCAGTGTTGAGCAGGCGATCCCATTGGAAATTGGCGAGTGCCTTGAAGAAAATGCCGGAGCGGTGTACCACCTTCAGACCTGCGGCAACGGCATCGCGCTCCATGGTGTCGAGCGAATAGGTACATCTGTGCCCATGTTCTGCCTCGGCAGGCGTGACCGCTGCATTGTGTGAAATCAACCCCATCTTCACGGCAATCTGGCGTGAAGGCGCATTCGCATTGGGGCAAACCAGAAACAATCGGCCCTTGTCGGACAGCCATTCATCATTGATACGCTTCAGCACCAGCACCGGGTCGTCCAGATGTTCCAGCACATGGGTCAGCACGATATTGTCATAGCGACGTGGTAATTGCACTTTTTCAAATTCGGCATTGAAGAAATGCAGCTTTTCACCAAAGTTGGCACGTGCTTCGGCAATTGCCGCATCCGATGCCTCTACGCAAGTGACATCATCTGAAAAAGCCAGCAGTCGCCTGGTGAAGTTGCCTTTGTAGCTACCCAGCTCCAGTATGCTGCCGGTGTTAATGAAGGGCTCGAAAGACTTGATCATGTAATGATGTAATACATCAAAGTCAAACGAGTAGGCGTATTTTTCGTTTTCACGATTGCCTGCATCATTGAGTTCGGCGTTGTAATTGCGTTTGCTGTCCATGAATATTCCTTTTATTGCTCGGCGCTGGTATCAAGTACGGCCAGACCAAAGCCACCACGGCCAAATTCGTTGCCGTTATAAAGCATGTAAAACTTGCCATCAAGTTCAAATACATGAGGATAACACTGCATCTGCGAGTCCCAGTCGTCCGTGGATACATCAATACCGGCGAGGCTGTCGTCCCTTTCCCAGTGCAGCATATCTTTTGACCATGCATAACCCAGTCGATATGCACTGCTGTGCTGGCTCCTGAAATCATGCGCCTGCCGATAGCAGAAATACATATGGTAAATGCCAGCCTGCCTGAATACCGTTGGCAGGGCCTGGCATTCATTTTCATTGAGTTTGTCAGCAATGATAAGACGTCCTTCACGCTTCCAGTGAATGGCATCGTCTGAGGTGGCATGGGCAATTTTATATACG
Source organism: Undibacterium sp. GW821-FHT07F11 (assembly GCF_059418665.1). Taxonomy (NCBI): domain Bacteria; kingdom Pseudomonadati; phylum Pseudomonadota; class Betaproteobacteria; order Burkholderiales; family Oxalobacteraceae; genus Undibacterium; species Undibacterium sp. GW821-FHT07F11. The sequence goes on along the minus strand of NZ_JBWKQH010000007.1, from coordinate 299,498 downwards.
CGGTCAGGCGGGGTGGCATCCGATTGTTTGATCCACTTGGTGCCATGGATATACCACATATGGTATTGCCCCTGCTCATGCAATACAAAGGCATCACCGACCAGGAAAGGCTCATGTAATGAGGCTGCCAGTACCGGGCCGTCGCCAACTTTTTCAAAAGTACGACCCTCATCATGACTGATCGCCAGCCCGATGGCTGCATCTGCGGAGACCGATACTTTCCTGTTCCAGCCTGTGGTGTAGGCCAGTACGCGTTTACCGTCGCGTAATACATTCACCGGGAAAATCCCGTGCTCGTCAAAACAACCCAGTTTGCCCAGCTTGATAACGGCATGGGTTGAGGTGGTGATGATGTCGCGCATATTTTTCTCGAAGTCAACAAAAGCAATGTGACTGAGAAATTTGCCACTGCTGTCGCGCTCCCTGGTCGAAAAATAGATGCGTACCCTGTCTGCCAAGACCAGCGCCTGGGGCGACTGCGCATAGCCAAAACAAGGCGGCGGCAGGGTATGGGCGGCCGGGTCAAAAATTTTACCCAGTTTTATCCATTTCATGAATGACCCCAATCCTGCCCCGGCAGCATGCGCGCCAGACCCATGCCTGTGCGCCCCATCTCATTGCCCTGGTATAGCATATAGGTATGGCCATCGAGCATGAAAACATGCGGGTAGTTAACCATTTCAGAATCCCAGCCTGTATCAGAGACGTGCATGCCTGCCTTGTCGTCATCCCTTGCCCAGTTCAGCATGTCACTGGAACTGGCATAGCCTATGCGGTATCCACCTTGTTTGCTCTTGTAGTTTTCGGTAGTGCGGTAAGAAAAAAACATATGGTACAAACCGTCCTGGTACAAGACATCCGGGCAAGCCTGGCATTCCAGTTCACCCAGGCGGCTTTCTATCAAATCCTTGCCTGCCTTGACCCAGTCATAACCATTGGCTGATGTCGCCATGCGTATGCGGTAAATTGGCTCGGGTCTGCCACTGGTTTTCAGCCATTCTTTGCCTGCCACGTACCAGAGCGTCCACTGATCCTGGAATTTTCTTATCCTTGGGCTGCCCATGAGAAAGGGCTCATCCGGGCTATAGGAGATGACAGGGCCATCACCCAGCCGGTGAAAGGAATTGCCGCCATCATTACTGACAGCAACGCCGATGGCACCATTGAAGGGCACGGATTCACAGCGTGTCCAGCCAGCATAATAGACGCGGTATTGTTCACCGTCACGAATGACGGAGGTGGGGTTGGTGCCAAACTCATCAAATGTGCCACAAGCCCCCAGGCTGAGCGCCGCTTGCTGGCATACCTGCCGGACTTGTGTCAGGTCATGGCGTTCCAGGTCGATGAAAGCCAGATAGCTCAGGTATTGGCCATCTGCAGACGGGGCAGGGCGGGAGCAAAAATAGACCCTGACGTAATCATCATGGATAACGACAGAGGGGGACTGGGCGAACTCATGCATCCAGTTCGCTCCTTGCAGATCCCGGGGATCAAATATCTTCCCCAGTTTTTCCCACTTGAACATGTATCTTTCCTTGCAAATAGTAGATGTGCAGTACAGTGCAGCGCTGCTAGGCCAGCAGGGTTTCGATGGCATCGACATCAAATACCGGTATGCCGAGTGCCTCTGCCACCTCGCGTCTGTCTTTCCAGTAGTTGTCGATAAAAATGGCGCCCTGTTTGTTGATGGACTTCCATTTTGGCTCATCATCTGTCAGGTGGATGATGGATGCAAACAGGTTTTCTGCAATACCGCAGGCAAGCAAACTGGCGCTGACATCGTAACGGTGTCTGGTGATGAGCGTCAGGTCTATGCCACGGTTGCGGCATTGATAGACGAAGGCCATCACCATGGGGTGAACATGGGTGCCGATGATGATGGTTTCATCAAGATCGATATACACATGTGAATACTTGAAGTCTGCCTTGTAGCGATTATGCAGGCAACGGTCAAGTTGCAGCGCATAATTATTTTTCATCGTTTGCACAGGAATTTTCAAGGCATTGAACAGACTGAGCAGCGCAAAGTTGACCCCTGCGGCCCGGTACAAACCCATGGTGCTGGACTGGCGCGGTGCGAACTCCAGCAACTTGAATTTACCTGCACCGTCTTTTTTAAGCTGGAAGAACCAGGCACCATTGAGCGAGACAGTGTTATTAATCGCTTGGGCAATCTGCAGAATTTCGTCAGTGACTGCCATCGCTGTTGAGCGAAACGAGATGCCCATTTGCACACGCTCCCGCGTTCTGGGACCGATGAATTTCAATTCACCCTTGAAGTCAGTGAAGCAATCAACACTTAATTCTTCGCCTGGCAAAAATTCGCTGAGCAACAAGCCAGGGCTTTTACGCAAATAGAAATCCAGATCTGCCTGGTCTTCAGCAATGAAACTACCTTTGCCGCCCTGGCCATCGTCGGGTTTTAAAAATAGAGGAAACTCCAGGTGCTTGTCACCCGCAACAAAAATCCTGGGACAAAAATCAAAGGAGCCAAACTTTGCATACGTCAGGCTCTTGGAGCGTGCAATCTGGTTGGTATCTGCACAGGACGTGATGACGTGTGCAGCCAGCTGATCCTGATGCGCTGCCAAAAAATTGGCAATGGTATCGTGGGTAGGGTACACAAACTCTATCCCCAGCCTGCGCAACAATTGATTGAAGCGCTCAATGAAATCCGGGCGGTCTACGTAAAACTGGTCTTCAACATAATGCGCTTCATCATACACGTACGAGGCATGATCATTTTTGCCGGAGGCACCAAACAATTCAACATGGTGACTGTATTTGAGCGAGTTATATATCTCCAGCCCGATTTCAGAGCCAGCAGGAAACACCAGAACCTTGTTTTTGCTGATCATGGATCAGTTTGCCGGCGAGGCCAGCTCAGCCAAAATACCGCAGGACAGTTCAGGGTAATCAATCGCTGCCAGGCAAAATGCGCGGATAATATTCGCGTCAAAATTGAGCGACAGCATTTGTTTGGTCGTTAGCGGTTTCAGGTAAATACCTTCCATGCGCTTGATGTCATAGCCAGCTTCAAGAATATCTTTTTTCAAGGTTTCTACCGTGTAATAGCGCTTATGACCCAATTGATGATCATAGTCTGATAGTTCTTGCATGTCAGGCAGCAAACCTGCGAAATGGCCCAGACGACGGTTCAGTACTTCAGCATTCGGTACTGTCAAAAACATGCGCCCCTGCGGTGCCAGGAACTGGCGGAAGTGCTTGAGTATGCGCACCGGTTCATCTACATGTTCCAGGATATAACCAAAGACGATGACGTCAAATCGTTCTTCCGTCGCAAAATTTTCGAAATAGGCTTCGACGATATCTGCCTTGGACTGAGGGAAGCGGGTACGGAACTGATCAATCACAGCGCGGGAAGCATCAATCACCACATGGCGGGAAAAATGTTTCTCAAACATATTGGCGGTAATGCCATGGCCCAAACCCAGTTCCAGCAGTGAATTGGCACCCTCGGAAAATTGCGCTATGCGTTCTGGATACCACTGCAGTTGAATTTGATTGTCAAATTCATAAATACTGGAACCTTCATAGGCCTGCACATGAGTGTCGAGTATATTGGTCATACCTAATCCATTTCCTGGTAATTGAAGTGAATTGTCGGATTTTCACTCATGATGTTGTGCTTGCCAAAGAGCATTTGCTCGCATTTAAACGTTTTTTTCTGGCAACTTTGCTGAAATTATCGTCGCCCTGCAGGGTGTTGTCAAACCAGTGCGGCCCGGGATTTTGTTTATCGCCCTGCAGTCCTGCCATTTCTGCATTGAAGATTGCTGCTCAGATCAGATCATAGCCCTGTGTGATCTGTCGCCTGATACTCTCCAGTGAATTGAACATCATGACATCAACAATAGACAATGATGGCACAAATGCCTGGCCATATTGTGCATATTCAAATGCGGCAGAGCGTATGAAGTTGAGGCTGATGCCACGTTCATTGAATGCCGTGGCTGAATACAAATCCATTCCTCCTATGGCATTGATGTAGCTGCCTGCGCCCATGGCCTCGCACAACGCGATGACCTTGTCCTGGCTTTTGAGACCATGATCAATATTGATAGTCGAAGAAACATGGATAGGCGTCGTGATACCCAGATGCTGGCAGGTCGCGCTCAAACCATGATGCAGGAACCTGAACAGGTTTTGCTCATCATGTCGCATGATACCCTCTATGAGTGACATGGTTTGATCAAAGTATGGCGCGCGCCGGTAGGCATTGCGGAATTGACGCAGGAATTTTTCACGATCAAAATCAAGCGCCAGTTCACGTTCAACTATATCCAGTGCATCTGACCCCGCCTTCAACGGCAGTGAGAACAATACATCCTTGCCGTCTTGCAGCAAGCGGTTACGGTTGATCCAGCCCTTTTTTGTGTACTTGATGTTGTCGTAGACGATGAATTGATCAACCGCAGCAATCAGTTGAAAATAACCGATGTAGGGAAAAAAATAGGGCTGCATCACACCTAGCCGGATGTGATTGCCCTGCGCATCGTGTCTGTTTTGTGTATCGGAGTGAACAAGCATGACTATGCGGCGATGAGTGCCGCGATCGTTTCAACCTGTTCCAATTCCAGTGCGGGGTAGATGGGCAGGCACAGGACCTGCTGCGCAGCGAGGGTGGCATGCGGTAAATTAGAACTCTGGGCCGATGGCAGGCCGCGATACATGGGAAAGTCGGACAGCAGCGGATAGAAATAGCGCCGGCCAAATATCTCGTGATCGCGTAATTTTTGATACAGTGCATCACGGCTTAAAGGGTAATCTGGCCCGACCATGATCGGGAAATAGGCACAGTTATCCAGCTCATGATTGACGTGGTCCGGACAGCGTATGCCAGCCACATCCTTGAGCAACTGGCGGTAATGGGCATCGATGGCCCTGCGTCTGGCAATGGAATTATCCACATCCTTGAGCTGCAGCAGGCCAAAGGCCGCATTGATCTCGCTCATCTTGCCGTTGATGCCGGGTGCTGTGACCGTCGTTTCATCGACGAAGCCAAAGTTTTTCAGGTGATCAATATGACGTTTGATCTTGGCATCGCGGCAGACGATTGCACCGCCTTCAAAGGTGTTGAATACCTTGGTTGCATGAAAACTCAATACCGACAAATCACCATGGCGCAAGATGCTGCCACCCTCATCTTTGACGCCAAAGGCATGCGCAGCGTCGTAGATCACTTTCAGGTTATACCTGTCGGCAATATCCTGTATGGCTTCAACATCGCATGGATTGCCATAGCAATGCACCGGCATGATGGCCGTGGTTTGCGGGGTAATTGCTGCTTCTATACGTGATGGATCAAGATTGAAGGTTTGTGGGTCTATGTCAGCAAACACTGGCTTGATACCATTCCAAAGCAACGAATGCGTGGTTGCTACAAATGAATAGGGGGTGGTGATGACTTCGCCCGTAATACGCAGTGCCTGCAAGGCCGTGACCAAGGCCAGAGTGCCATTGGTGAACAGGGCAAGATGTTCTACGCCCAAGTATTCACACAGCGCCTCTTCGAGCTGATGGTGAAACGGGCCGCAATTGGTCAATATCTTGTTTTCCCATATTTTCTCCAGATAAGGAATAAATTCCTCAAGAGGAGGCAAATGGGGCTGCGTGACGTAGATGGGCTTTTTGTCAGGTGAATTTTCCATAAAGCCTTGGCAGTGGCAGATGCATCATCGGAAGTGATTGCTTATTGTAGATATTGTGTATTGTCTATTTGTAAGCATAGCATAAACAGCCAAAATTTTGAGGGTGTTGACGCTAACTGACATGAGCAGACACAGTGCGTTTCCCTTGCATCCGGATATGCAATTGTTTATTTGATATTGTCTATGGCGGGAGCTCTGATGCTGATAAATTCTTTTCATGCGTGACCATGCATGATGCGTTCAGTCAAAGTCTGCAACTCCGTTAGTGACATGCCATTCTTTTGCTGCAGATAGATAGGATGATCGCATTCCTGTAGTTCTATCGCTGGTCGCTCGCCCAGTGGCCTGGTGTGCAGTATAGCTTCCAGATGCAGGGTGGTTTTTTCATACGGCAGGGCAGATGAAAACCAGGCAAAGCAGGGCGACTCAGATTCGCGGCCTTCTGCTTCCCATAATTCACAGGCACGTTCAAAATTCTTTTCGCTCAGCGATACCCAGGCCAGCCAGACGAATTCTTCACCGGTCTCGATGATGGGGATTTCGACACGACCGAGCACGAAAAAATACTTGTCATCGACGATGCACTGGTCGGATGACAGCTCGCAGCGTGATTCACGTTCGGCCTCTGGTATGTTGTACCAGATTTCTGGGGCAGACGGCCCATAACATAGTGAATATCCTTCATGGAATGCACCACATGTGGCGCAGGTAAAACCGGTGGGCATTTTTTTCCTGTTATTTGGAGTTGGGTGAAAGAGGCGGCAGGGTGCGCCGCGCGCACCATTCAAATTTCAACGAGCCGTAGTCATGAATCGGTGCGTCAAAAAACGGTACGCATGGCGCACCCTGCTGATTGCAGTACCTTTACCGCCCATAGCACAAACATCAATCCACAAACACCGTATCAGTCTTGCCCTGAGGCGGGATCTTGATGGCGATGGCTTTTACCGGGCCATTGCTGACGATGCTGCCGGCATGGGCCGTGCCTTTGGGGATGATGATCAGGCTGCCGGGTTTGAAGTCTTTGCGCTCTGTGCCCAGCCACATGCTGCCGCTGCCTTCAATGATGTACTGGATTTCATCGGTCTGTGGATGCATGTGCTTGGCGACATTGCCTGATTGTATACCGACCGTGGCATGGTCGGTAATGACCAGGGCGCGTGCATTCAAGTCGGCATTGCCGGTCTTGGGCAAGTCATCATGCTTGATGGCCAGCAAATCAATGATGGTGGCAGACAGGGCAGGTGCATCGGCGCGGGCGTCGCTGACGGCATGTTGTATCAAGGGCGAAGCGACCAGACCGGCAAAAAAAGCGGCGGCGATGGCAGATGTTTTGTTGATGCGCATGATGTCTCCAGGTTGTCAGTGTCGGATAGGGGGCAGAGTGGAATGCAAAGTGTGCAATACAAAGCCATGTCCGGCAAGAGATTTTCATTGTCACGACGGTATTGTTTGCCATGTGCAAGCCATGCTGTGGTTTCATTTACTTACCAGCGCAGGCGGCTTGCAATTTTCTGCTACAAATCATTACAAAACCCAGTCAACAAGGCTTTTATCATGGCCGTTAATGTCATCACATAGCAGGCATACCAAATGCCTGCACTGCCGCATCGTGCGGACATTGATCTGGAGAAAAAAATGAAAAGAATCGCACTTGGTCTGACGGCGATAGCTGCCGCAACCGCGTTGACAGGTTGCGTCGTGGCACCGCGCCCTTATTATCATGCACAACCTCAGCCTGTGTATACGCAACCAGCGTATGCACCTGGCGTCGTCGTGGTAGAAACTGCACCACCTGCACCCTACGCTGAAGTGATAGGTGTGGCACCCAGCCCTGATTATGTCTGGATAGGCGGTGCCTGGTTCTGGGAAGGTGGCCGCCATGTCTGGCATCGCGGTTACTGGTCGGCACCACGTGCTGGCCACGTCTGGGTAGGGCACCGTTGGGAATATGTCGGCCACTCCTGGCATTTCAGGGAAGGGCACTGGGCACCGCATCGCCGTTAATCCCGGCTACTGCATGAGAGCATGGCGCAGACTATTGCGCCGTGGCAGGTGGCATGCTTTAATCTTGCTGACAAAAATCAGTTGATCAATCCCATGCCATCTGCCCTTACCAACAGCCGCCGCCGTGCGCTGCTGTTTTTCCCCGTATTGCTCTTGCTGGCCTCATCCCCCATTTGCGCCGCCAGCACTTACCAGAAAACCCGGATCGATGGCTGGACCCTGATGTTTGACCAGGGTTTGCAAACGGCAGATGCGGCATCCAGATCTGCCTTTATCAGTGCCTTGACTGATCAACTGGACAAACTCAGAAAATTGCCAGCCCAGGCGCAGGACAGTTTGCGCAAGGTCAGCATCTATGTCTCCAGTGGCACCTACCGCGCCTTTGGTGCACAACATCACCCCTCTGCACAATGGCTGCAGGAACATGACTACCCCGTTGAATTCGCTGGCAATATAGAAATCTGCAACTGGAAAGAATTCGCCACCCTGGTGCGCAGCCAGCCTTATGGCTTGTTACATGAAATGGCACATGCCTACCACTTCCAGCATCCAGAACTCGATGCAGCCATCCTGCGCGCCTATGAAAACGCCAAAGCCGCCGGACTATACCGCCAGGTCACGCGTGACCATGGCACAGCACTGCAAGAAGCCTACGCCATCAGCAACCACCGGGAATATTTTGCAGAACTCAGTGAAGCCTATTTTGGGGAAAATGATTTTTATCCCTATCAACATGCAGAACTAAAACAATACGATGCGCGTGGGTATGCGATGCTGGAGAGTGTGTGGAAGAGTAGATGAGGTGTAAAAGCGCTCCCCGGTTTCAGCCAAGGCACAATGGCAAGTCCCAGTTTCTTGGGTTAGCCCTTGATCACTGTCTGCTAGTTCAAGTATCCACAATGCAATAAACACTTGCTGTTGCTGATTGTTATATTTTGATAAATACTAAATAATCTATATATTTGTACAATAAAATAACATTATTGAGTATCAAATCACCTTTGTTAAAGGTGCAGTCACAACATTAAACTTTACCGGTATAGCTTAGCCTTGCCCTGTCTTTTTAGAGGAAATATATGGAAGATGGAGCGAAACTGATTGCGGCAATTGCATCACTCGCGTGGCCTTTGGTGTTTGCCATATTGCTGTATAAATTGTTCGAACCGATACGGGTATTGGTCGAGTCTGCCAAGTCACGGAAATTCACTTTAAAAGTGGCGGGCAACGAACTGACGATGGAAGAAGTTTCTCAACAACAGCTTGCCATCATTAGTGATTTGCAAGCGAAAATGATCGAACTTGAAAAGCGCCTGGTTACCGATACCCCGCCGCTTCGCACTGCACTTGAGATACCAACCACGACCAATAAACGTGTGCTTTGGGTGGACGACAGGCCAAAGAATAACAGCTTCCTCGTCGCTGCATTACAAAGCCGGGGGGTAACCGTGGACATTGCTCTAAGTACTGACGAAGCCCTTAACAGAATAAAGTTGTCGACCTATGACATCATTATTTCAGACATGGGCAGGCCTGAAAGTGATCATGCGGGCCTGGACCTGAGTTATCAGTTGAAACAACTTGGCGTAACTACGCCGATATACATATTTTGCGGTTCTTGGGCAGCAAAACATATGCAAGAAGACGCTGCCAGGGCCGGTGTTGCCGGAATTACTTCTTCTGGCACAACTCTGTTAGGTATGCTGCCATTGGGAAGTGCCAGTCCTTAAGATCAGTTTGTTGCTTGTATCAGACTGCTTTAAAACTCATTCATGATAAAGATCAATGCAAAGTATGAGGTGAACTGAACCGTCAGGTTCTGGATGCAGATGCGCCTGCGCAGATGTTGTTACTTAGAATGAGAGCCCAAAAGATTAAGGAAAAGTATGAGTGACATCGATATTATGCATAAACTCATTATCGCTCGAGATGCAGCGAAACAGCATGCAGGAACTGAACTAGGCGAACTCTGGAGAGAGCGTTGTAATGATTTGGAGAATGTTCTTTCTCCGAATACTAAAATGCAAATGCTACTTTCAGATGACGATGAATGCGTAGCTCCCGTAATTGAATCGTAATTGTCTTTCATCTGACTTTAATGAATGGGGTTCTTTGCATGTGTCGATATCGAATATGCAGTATGCATTGCATACCGGTCGCTGTTGGATAAAGCGACCGATAGATCTTGCGGCATCTCAGTTACATCCACTAGAACGGGGCATAGCGTAATTCAGTAATATCCAGTTACTTACTCTGCCAGTTTCACATTCATGGTAATGCGCGCCGTGAAGACTTTGACGCCGCCGCCATCGACCACATCCACGGTGACGATCTTGTCGCCTGCGGTGGTCCAGTCCAGGCCGCTGCCGTCTGCCACAGCCGTGACATCGGTTTTTGCTTTGGCCAGATATTCCACCGTCATGCCCTTTGGTATCCAGCGCCCGCCTGCGGGGATGGAGACGTCGGTCATGGTGCCTGCCACCAGTTCTGCGGCATTGCACAGGGCAATCGCATGGATGGTGCCCAGGTGGTTGGTAATTTCGCGGCGGAAGGGGACTTTGGCCTCGGCATAGCCTGGGCGCAGTTCACTCAGGGTGGGGTTGATGGTGCTGAAATAAGGGGCCATCTGACATACCATTTTGCTGAACTGCTCGGGGCCACCGAGTTTGAACATCTCTAGCGCTTGACTCATTTTCTTGTCTCCTGAAGTGTAAATGAAATACCTATAATTAGAATAATATTCTAAAATAGAACTAAATTCTGTTTAAGAATAATATTCTAGAACATTTTTCTGTGTCAAGCGGTTTACTCGTGGGCGAGCTGCGGTATCATCGCCATCGAACTATCTTATTACTCATTTTCTGGCAGTATTGATTTGGCTACATCAGATGTCCTTGAACGCAATTACCCCGGCAGGCGCGCGCAGTTAAAGCGCGATATCCTGCTGGGTGCTCTCGCATGTTTCAATGAACATGGCCTTGACCTGACCACGATAGAAATCATCAAGCAGCACTGTGATACCAGCGTCGGCAATATCTATCATCACTTTGGCAGTAAAGAAGGCCTGGTGGCAGCACTGTTTTTTAGTGCGCTGGAAGACCAGGCACGCCTGCTGGCAGACTATCTGGAGAAGGCCCGCTCGGCACAAGAAGGTGTGGCGGCGATTGTCTGCGCCTATGTAGACTGGGTGACAGAGCAGCCAGAGTTGGCGCGCTTTCAATACCAGGCGCGGGCAGCGATTGCCAAAGGGCCGCAAGCAGATGAATTGTCAGCCAGGAACCGTACTCGCAATAAAAACATGCATACATGGTGGGCCGCGCCTGGCAGGCGCGATCTGATCAAACACATACCGGATGATTTACTGCCATCGCTATTGATAGGGCAGGCAGAAAATTACTGCCGTGCCTGGCTGTCCGGGCGGGTAAGCACTTCACCAAAAAAATACCGTGAACACCTGACGCAGGCTGCCTGGAATTCTGTGGCGATGCATGCAATACCGTAGCTCACGCAGGTATGATTAACGCATCATCATACAAATCCAAGCCCGGTAGGGTGCGTTGTAACGCACCATTTATTGATGAGTGTCAGTCGCGCAATGTGGTTTCGTTAAAAGATATTCTAAACAAAGAGATTGATTGGCGCGCAGCTTATTTTACGCAAAATCGGTGCGTTGCAACGCACCCTACATCCAGTAATGCGTCAACCATCGCCGTGATGTAGCCGTAACGTGAGGCGCATTGCAATGCACCGCATGGTGTTCCATGGTTTTTGAGCAAACATGTGTGCCGTACATGACGCACACATACTGTGTATGTATTGCTCGCTTCTTCCGCTATCCCACTAATTGGATGACGCCAGACTACGCCGCGCAATCTGTAACTTTTGCATGTTCACGCGTTGCAATTCAACCCGCTGCAACTCCACCTGATCCAGCCGTACAAACACAAAGCCCTGCTTCAGGGTTTCTGCCAGTGCTACCGCCAAACCCTCGGCAGAGTCGGATGCCGGTTTGTTCATGTGTGCTATGATCACATCTCCCGCTTGCAGGCGTTTGAATTGATTGATGATGGCTTGCTTGCGCAGCGTCGCGCCCTGGTCTGCATTCAATGAGAAACCGGCGATCTTGTAGCCCAGACGCTTGATCTCGTCCATCGCTAATGGGTCATATTTTGCGCTGGCACCGCGATACCATTGCGGGGTAGTACCCATTGTGCTGGTGATGGCTTTGGCACCTTCAGTGACTTCGCGTTGCAGGCCTGCGATGTCGGGTTCACCCGCCAGCCCATAGACTTTCTTGCCGGGGCCGATGATGGCGGGGATGTGTTTTTCACCGTGGTCTTCGACATCAAACAAATCCAGGTTGGCCTTGATGATGGCAACACCGGCAGGATTTTTATCCAGCCATTTCTTGGTCACAAAGATGGTGGCAGGGATGCGTTTGCGAATTAAAAAGTCCAGTAACTCTGCATCAAACTTGCCGGAACAGGCATCCAGCGTCAGTGCTATTTTTTTGTCTGCGATTTTGTTTGTGCTAATAGGCGTAGCGATGCGGTTGTGCACCTCTACGGGCATGGCCTGCGCAGATGAACACCAGGCGATAGAGGCCACAGCGGCGACGAATGAAAAGCATGCAGGGCGGCTGATGCGAAAAAGCATGTCAAATAAACTTATTTTTTCTATAAGCCGCGAGTATACGTAAATGCAGGCCAGAAGCAGCTTTAATTACAATTGGTAAAACTACAGGAATGTAGATAGTGTGTGCCAGCGCACAGACCCGTTCGCCGTGGCGCTTTAGTATGGTTTCACGTTGCAGAGATCGGTATCATCTGGCAGATAAGCCAGGGAGCAGAGCGAGGCACGTCTTAGAACTTATTATCCACGGATTTCGATTCATCGTACAGATAGTACGGGCGTTTATGTCAGTTGGGTGACTCTAAAAGAACCTGCCAGCGGCAGGTTTTTTTTCGTGTTGAACCCGTGTTCGTGCTGCTGCCCTTGGCATGTCTGGATGTGCTTAAGCGTCTGAAGGCAGTCAGGCATGCAATGCGTTCGATCGCATCTGCGGGTCTGCTTAATTGTCTTTAATTATCTGTTTGACAAACTATTCGCCATGGCATAGGGTAGCTGTTTTCTTCTGCGAGAGTTTTCGTTTATGAAATCCACATTTGTCTTGATCAGCATGCTGGCCGCCTTGTCGGCGACTACCCCGGCGTCTGCCGCCCAAAATAACAGCGGCAGCGTCAAAGTCGAAGGTGATGCCATGGTCTCAACGCTTGATGGCGTGGGCGGCACCGTGCATGAAAACGGTAATGTGCTTGAACTCAAGAATGGCGAGTTAAGCCTCAACGGCATTGTCGTCTATAAAAAGAAAGGCGTACTCAAAGTGCGGCTGGTACACAAAGGCGAGACCTTCAGCCTGACAGTCAATGGCAAGGACGTACCATTGCCTGAGATTAAACAAGCGCCAGCACTGACATAAAGATACCTGGGATTGCAGTCCGCAGCAATCTGCCGCAGACTGGTGTTGGCTGGTGCTGTTAGCTACTCTTGCTTCTTCGTATCCGGGCAAGTCGCTGGCATATTGCGCTGCTTGAGCAAGCTGACGAGGGGCTGGTTGTCGCCATTGATGGCTTCTGCATACAGCTGATAGCTATCGCCGTATTCCCCGGCTTCCGGGCAGATAAAATCCTTTAACTGCTGGTCGCTGAGTTTATTGAGGACTTCTGCCACTGCCGGTGATACACGGGTGTAAGCACTCATGACGCCATTGCCATCCTGGTTCAAGCGGCGCAAATTGGCACCGCTTTGTATCAGGTAAGCCAGCAAACCGGCACCGCCATCCTTGGCACTTTCCAGCCCGCCTTTGATGCTCAGCCTGTGGGCTAGTGATTCTGCTTCCTTGCCATTCATTTCGCGCAGGCGTGACTGTATGCGTTTCTTGTCCGCTTCACTATAAGTCCCCATGTCAGGAAAAGAAAACCGTTGCAGCGTCCAGCTTTGCTGCGGCGACAGCATACTTGTATCAGCAGGGATGGCGTAGGGATCAACACCGGTATCCAGTGCATACAAAATGAGTTCAGCCTTGCCGCTTTGCATCGCCAGCGACAGCAGGGAGCGTCCATCAACCACCACTTTCATGTCCACGCCATGCGTCTGTAAATAACGCAAAATTCTCAGTAGTTGATCTGCATCTGCCGCTTGCCCATCCTGAAATATCTCCCACCATGACGGTGCGGTCTTTTCGATGCCGACTGCATAAGCATACCTTGTGGAAGGGCAGATCAGCGACAGCTTCTGCTCGACAAACACGTCCAGCAAGCCAGTATCCATGCGCAACAACGCCGGGTTCAGGTAGCTACAGTAAGCATTGTCAGCGGCATTCTGTGCCAGCAGATCTGTCAGCATGGCACGCATGGCGGTGGCATCGGCTTTGGGCAACACGCATTCTTCCAGCACACGCTTCTTGGTCTCCAGATCGTGCCTGCCTGACGCCAGTTCTGTCTCCAGCACAGCACGATCACCATCACAGGCACTGATGCGCAAAAGATTACGCTGCCAGGCATCCTGTTCATCTTGAGAGGCTTGTGCTATTTCCTGGTTTTTCTTTAATTGGCTGATCTGGTGCATGACATAACTGGTCGCCATGCTACCTGCCATGCAGACCGGAAAAACCAGCAAAGGCGAAGCCAGCGCAATCAGAAGGCGCGGCAAGAAATTCTTCTTCAGTTTGATGAAAATCACGATCATCGCAATGACACTGAACACGAAACTGCCAGCGGCAGCAACGAGAAGTTCTTCCAGGCCAGTGCTGGGTGCAAAGGCAAATGCAGTGCTGGTGAATGAGAAACTGAATAGTGTGAAAAACAGCCGGGTCAGGTTTGCTGTATTTGGCCTGGCATGTGCAGGCAATAATCTGAGGCTGCTGTGGTTTGTGCTGATCAAGGTGTCGTCTGCAGTTCTATTGTGTGCGTGATTGCTACCAACAAACCAAGGAATTTGTTGGCAACTTTGCGACTATAGCATGTTGCGGATTGCACATGATAAATGTGGAGTCTCGTCAGGCAGTAAAGCTGTGAATGACTTCAATCTCGCCAACGATATTGTCATTCATCAGCTCAACATCTTCAGCCGGTATCCACCACTCGGTGTGAATGGCACCGCCAACTGTCTGGACTGGATACTTGTCCATGAAGCTTTTGTTGACCTCAAAGCGCGTTACGTAACCTGCGCCGCTTGCGGCCACATTCCAGTCCCTGGCAATCTGAATCGCATATTCAGCATTCGTCACCGGATAGAAAATCGGTTGTTCTGGCAAACGGGGTGGCCATTTTTTGTAGCCGCTGTCACGCACTAGCGCCAGCTCTTCTGGGCCAGTGGGGCGGTAGAGTGTGACAGTTGTGATGTTGTGCGTAGTCATGGTGATTGATTTCTGGATACTGATGTGCCTACTATAATGTACTTATTTTATAATTGCAACTAACTTGGTTTTGTTTTGGATTTAAGTTGATGATGAAATGCAAGTGAGACCATTCAGATGTCGCTTGCAAGACTCTGAAATCTGTCGATACTTGCGGGTTGCGACTAGCGTCACTGGGCCCCAGCCTGTGCTGGAGCGACGACTTTGAGATTGGCAGTAGTATTGTTGATGGTGCGCTTAACAGGAATGCTCTACAAAGAGCATATAACAAATCTATGGTGCAGCAAGGCGCAGCACGTCACGTCAGCTATGTGCCGCGCCCTTGAATTCAAATCTGATTTATCCCCGCTTCACCTTATCCCTCTCCTTTACCGAGCGCATCAACACCTTCCACTTTGACCTTGCCGCAATCCTGTCTAGCGGGGTTTGCTGGTTGCGGCGGGTTTCGCGTAGTAGCTTTTGATAGTTCCTGAGCCTGTCCTCATCGACCGCTGCACGCACGGCGCAGCCGGGTTCGCTCTGGTGGCTGCAGTCGCGGAACTGGCATTCTGCGGCCAGGGCGTCGATGTCGGCAAAGCTGGCGCTGAGGGCTTCTTCGTCGAGATTGAGTTGCAGGGTGCGCAGGCCGGGGGTGTCGATGATGCAGGCACCGCCTGGGCACAGGTGTAGTGAGCGTGCGGTGGTGGTGTGCTGGCCACGGCCGTCACTGGCGCGCACGGCACCGGTATCTTGCGTGCTGCTGGTTAGAGTATTGGTCAGCGTTGACTTGCCTGCGCCGGATGAGCCCAGCAAGATCAGCGTCTGGCCTGCCGCCATCCAGGGGGCCAGCATGTCTGCAGCCATGCTGCTTTGGCCGTTGACTGCAAACACAGGTACGCTGGCGGACAGGCGTTGTTCGACTTCTGCCAGACGTGATGGAGCGTCTGCATGCACGTCGGCCTTGGTCAGTACTACTACGGGCGCAACTGCGGCGGCATGTACCAGTGCCAGATAACGTTCCAGCCTGCGCAGGTTGAAGTCGCTGTCCAGCCCCATCACCAGCAGGGCAGTATCGATGTTGCTGGCCAGGGCTTGTCGACGCCCTTCATTATTGCGCCGTGCCAGATGCGTCAATGGTGGCATGCGGGCGATGAAGTGGTAGCCGCTGGTGGCATCGTCGCTCGAGCCACTCAATAAACCCCAGTCGCCAACGGCCAGACTGTCATCGTCTGCTGCCAGTTCATGTAAGAGGCGCGGCAGCGCGCGTGCCTGCACAGTCTGGTTGCCATTGTGGGCGACCAGGCTGTCGCGGTGTACTTCTGTAATGCGCACCATTTGCAGCGCGGCATTGTCGACATGGGCGGCGTCAGCATAATCTGCTGCCAGTGCATGCAGCTGGTTGGCGATAGCAGGTGTCAGGCCGATCAGGCGCAGGGATGCGAAATCAAAATTGATCATGATAAGTGTGTGTCCAGATTCAGGCGTGCATCATTTTTTGATGCACTAAACCATCCCGCAGGCACGGCAAATATGACAAAGAGCCGGGGCGTGCAGGAGCGAAAAAAGAAAATGGAAGTCGGCGCGCGATCAGACGCGCATCAATACACTAGCGATGAAATTTTAAAAACGCCAGAAGACGATGTGGGCAGATCAGGCAGCCGACAGGAGGGCAATATCCGTGGTTCTCATGCTTTTGTCTCCTGTGGTAGTTGATGGAAGCCATAGTGTGCCAGCTCTGGGCGAGGGCGTCAACGGGAAAAACTGCCTGCTGACCTGCATGCGGCCAAGCCACGCCAGACGCCGAGCTCAGTGTACCCGCTCAGGAAGAAATAATATCAGTTACATCGATGTGACCAATGCCTGTGAGTTTGACCAGGACGTCACCGTAACCAACGTAAGAACCAATATTGCTTTTATGCTGATAAAGATAGACGCCAGCCGCTTCGCCGCTATCGACGGCGATGATATATGCTTGTCCGGCTGCCCATAATAATGCTTGCTTTGTCGCGATAGCGCCATCGATAATATTTTTGGGCAGGCTGTCGAAGTCAGAAGTAGTGATCGCGAAATAGCCAAGTGTTGTCGCCGCCAATCCTGTGATGAACTTGTCTGTACCAGTAGCATTGAAATTGCTGATCGTCGTCAGCGTATTTTTGATGTTGCCGAATGAACTGGTTTTTATATTTAACAGATCGTTCCCATCACCGGTCGTAGCAAGCAGTAAATTTGTTGTGCTAAAGCCACTGGTACTAAAATTGAATGTGCCTGATTTACCTTCTGTCTCAACAATGTCAATTATGCCTGCGACACCTGTCACGTTGATTGATGCTCCTGGCACATTGACATTTACCCTGGTAGAAGAACTGCTGGCCGACGCACCAAGTGATAGCATGCCCGTGCCATCCAGGTTAATGATGACAGAGCCGGTGCTAAGAGCTGCTGCAGTAGGCAAGAAAGTGAAATAGTTAGAATTATGAGGTCCTGTCATGCTGACATTGACAGCACCTGTTGCTGCGTCATTATAGATATAAGACCCCGCCCGCATTCCCAGGCCAGTGATGGTATAAGAGCCTGCGCCACCAAGTTTGAGCATGGAAGTCATATTGCTGACATCGACAGTGGTTGCCCCATTACTCACTATTGAATGCAGCCCGTCATTGTTGTCCTTGACCTTAAGTGTACCGCCTTTATCCGTCAGGCGGATATCACGAAACTGGCTATTCTCTATAACGAACTTGCTGTTGCCACCTAAAGTCAGGCTGGATGCCTTGACAGAAGTGATGTTGACCTGTTGGCCATTGTTCACCGTCAGCGCACTATCATTGGTGCCGTACATGTTGATGGCGATGGCACGCGAAGGCGAGAGTGTCAGTCCGCTTTCGTCACCCCGCAAAATGATACTGTTGATACCCAGCATATTGGCTGTGCCGACAGTCGCAGTGCCACTATCTGTAATTTCCAGTATATGTTCACCTGCCGTGGCATTGATGAAATTAAGGGTCGCGGTCGTCAGGTTGGCATTTGTTGTTCTGATATAGGCGCGCCCCTGTTCTGCTGCCTGAATCACGCTCTGATTAGCCCCACCCAATGTAACCGATGAACTGCCGGTAATATTATTGAGCTGCACGGTCTGGCCGGCCAGATTACCCAGTACGATATTGTCGCCGCCGTTAAGCTTATTGGCGTTGATGTATTTGAAGCTGTTCATGAAATCTGCGCCAGCAAAACTCGTGTCCGAACCCGCTTGCAAGTTCAGGGTTTGTACACCCGTGACGGTGGTTGATGCATGGCTGACTGGTGAAAAATAGGTATTCACATTCAGTGCCACATTGCCACCACCACCGGTGAGGCTGGTGTCAGGTTTCAGTAGCTGAGCATCATCTGCAGAGTAGCTGAAGTCAGCATTCATGCCTGTATTATTCTGACCAGGAATTACTTGAACTATCGTGGTATTGGCGAGTCTGTCGCTACCGAAGGGGGCACTTAAAATTATCTTTTCTATCGCTATGCCCAGGTTGTTAACTGCATCGGTGCCACTTGCATTATCAACCACGGGTGCCAGCCAGTTCTTGGCCAGGTTAAATACAGTGCCACCCATGTTATAGGCATAGCTTGCCGCTGCATCCTTTGCCAGTTTTTGAGTGAAGGCAATTGACGCCGCATTCTTGGCCTGTACTGCCACAAAATCTGCCCCGGTAGCACCACTCAAAATCGCAATCGCTGCCGCACCTATGCTGACCTTGCCGGATTTGATCTGGGTGCTCCAATAAGCCAGACCCTCTGCGTCAGCTTTGTGGTTGAACAGATTGTTATACAGGGCATTGATGGTTTGTTCAGTCGTGAACCCGGCAAAGGCACTGGCATATTCCTTTTGTTCAGAAAAGCTTTGTGCGATTTGCAGCAGGCTCAGCTTCGCATCCTTCCAATAAGCCAGGCCCGCTTTGTCGGCAGGGCGGTTGAAATAAGCAATGTACAGATTCTGGATGTCGACTTCAGTGGCCATGTAAAAAAACCTTGATGCAGAGTGAGGTGCATGGCATAGACATGCCAAAAGAGTCGGCATCATCGCAAAAAACAGGGCGAATGTATACATGCAGGCACCTTTGTCCTGATGAGACATGCTGCGCAGGATGCAGCAAGAGAGGGCTACCTGACACCTGCTGTCGCAAGTGTCGGTTCACCTATATCAGATTTGCTTCAAGTTCTACTTCAAGTCCTGTTCACCGACACACCACCATCCACCAGCATGGAGGAACCCGTCATGAATGAAGACGCATCCGATGCCAAAAACAATACAGCCTGGGCGATTTCTTCTGGCTGCGCCAGACGCTTCAATGCATGCAGGCTAGCGACCTGGGCCATTGCTTCTGCTGTGTGGTTCATTTCATGTGCCATCGGCGTCTCTGTACCGCCAGGCAAGATCGCATTCACGCGTATGCCCTGCGCACCAAATTCTGTCGCCAGTGCCTGTGTCAATCCATTCAGCCCGGCCTTGCTGGCGGCATAGGCAGCAACACCGGGGAAGCCAACAGTATGGCCGACAAAGGTGGATGTAAAAATCAGGCTGCCACCACCACGTTTCAGCATGGCTGGGATTTGATATTTGGCACCAAAAAATGCACTGTTCAGATTGGTATCCAGCGTGTCTTGCCAACCTGCGGCAGACACTTGTGGCGTCGCCCCCATTTCACCCATGGTGCCTGCATTATTGAATGCAATGTCCAGGCCACCAAATTCACTGACGGCAAAATCAACCAGGGTTTGCGCGTACTGCTCGTGGCGGACATCGCCTGCAATACCAACGGCACGGCCACCTGCCTGCTGTATCTGTGCCACCAGGCTGTCAAGCCCAGCCTGTCGGCGCGCACCTGCGATCACTGTTGCTGCCGCGCTGGCAAACAGCAAGGCGGCTGCCCGGCCTATGCCGGAACTGGCACCGGTGATGATGGCTATTTTGTTGTTCAAGACTGTCATGTCGTGTCCTCTTTGCTTCTAGTTGGTAAGAGATTGCAGTATTGGTTTTGGAGGGCGCTATGTCTCGCCAGAAACGGACGAGGGATTTAAAAAGGACTATGCATGTAGGAAATCGCCGACCTGATTTTGAGAAAGACGCCATTTAATTTGCCGTGCCGGCTTGCTATCCTTCATTCATTACAGATGCGTAAAAATGCATAGAATGCGCGCAAATTTTCTCAAGAACAACTGATTGTCAGGAGCAATCCATGGCTGGATTTACACCGGAATTTATTTCTCAATTTAACTTGCGCAGGCAGTTCGCAAGACATGGCCTGGCAATGTTGTTCTTGAGTTGTATGGCAGCAGCATCTGCGGCTGATACCACTGTGTCTCCCGCGCTGGATCGTGCCAGCGTATCAATCGGCGCATTTAATGCCGACACCAGTTTTCAACTGGGTGTCAATACCCCCTCGGGCCGGTATGAGACGCCGTCTTATGATGGCGAAAGAATTACCATACCCAGAGTGAAGGCAGATTTTTTGCTTGGTCACAGCCAGGGTATTTCCCTTGACTATTACCGCTACGATAAATCCTACTCATCCAACCTGGACGGTAGCACTACCCTGAATGGCCAGCCCCTGAGTGGCACTGCCGCACTTGCCGCCAAAGCGCGTTTGGAAATTGGTCAGGTGGCTTATAAATGGTGGATAGGTCAGGGCGCAGATGTCGTGGGCTTGGGGCTGGGCGCAGCCTATTACCGGGCAAGGGTAGGCGGTACAGTGAGTGGCACAGTGGCTGGCGTAAACAGCAATGGCGCAGATACGTTTGAGCGCAGCACGTTTGCCCCCTTGATTGAACTTGGCTGGCGCCATGCATTTTCACCAGCGGTGCGGATGTTTACAGAAGCTTCAGGCATCAAAAAAAATGGCGGCAGTATCAACGGGCATATCTACACGGCGACGATAGGCGCAGAGTGGTTCCCGGTTGAGAATATCGGTATCGTGGCGGACTACGGCATATCCAAAATCGACCTCACACGCGACCTTGGCCGCGAAGACAGCGCACAATTGAATCTGCGTCTGACAGGGCCTTCTGTTTATTTGAAAGCGCGATTTTAAAAAGTATGGGCTTGTTGGTAGCCTGTTGGCAGAAATCGAATTTTCGTACTGTAGGGTGCGTTATAACGCACCGCATGAGACCTAAAAATGATGCGAATGATGAGCTGGTTGAGAGATTTAATGAAAAATAGTTCCTTAGGGTAGTTGATCGCCCAAGCGGTGCGTTGCAACGCACCCTACTTTTTTAAGCGGAGGGCAGAGTGCCAGGCATTGTTTCTTTTAAGGAGGCGAAGATGGCAGACCCTGTCCCTGAGCCGTCATGCACCGTATGCAGGCGTGGTGTACGGGGCAATGCCAGCCCTACATCACAGCCATGATCTGGCGATATTTGTTGATGCATCTTATTTTCCCAGCAAGAAATTGGATGTGGTCTGGCTGCCAAGCTGAACCGGCGCTTCGGTTTCGTCCTTCAAGGCCACCCCCGTCAGTCCACGCTTGCGCGCTTCAGTCAGCAGGTAATGCAATTTATAGGCAGCCTCATCATAGCTTAGACCATCCGGGCGGATGTTGGAGATGCAGTTGCGGGCAGCATCTGTTAAACCTGGCTGTGGTGCCCAGGTCAGGTAGGCACCCATGCTGTCGGGCGAACTCAGGCCAGGTCTTTCACCTATCAATACCAGCACGGCGCGGGCGTTGAGTAGCGCGCCTGTTTCATCACCGATGGCAACCCTGGCCTGGGTGGCGATGATGATGGGTGTCATGCTCCAGTTTTCAGGCGTGAGTCTGGCCTGCAAGCTTGCCATGAAGGGTAAGGCATTTTGTGCGACGGCAGGGGCTGACAAACCATCTGCAATGACGATGGCGAGGTCAGTTGGTGGTGATGACAATTGCCCCAGATGCTGACGCGATTCCTCATTCAATCTGCGACCAAGGTCGGGTCGCTGCAAATAAGTATTGCGGTCAAGCGCGGCGCTGTTGACGTGAAGGCTCTCATAACCGGCTTGCTGCAAGGCTTGCGCCAGTGCTGTGACATCCAGTGCCTGGTGCACGGCATCACGGGCGCGCGCATGGGCGAGCTGGAAAGCCAGTTGTGCACCGGTGGGCACGCTGACACCGGCGCGGCCCAGGGCGATGCGCGCCTGGGTGAACTGGCGCAAGGCGTGCCAGGGGTTGGCATGGACGGGGGGCTTGTTTGTGCTCATCTCTTTATTGAATTATTTCAAACGTCGCAAGGCAGTTTCAAAACCACGAGGCAGGGCATCGTGCAAATGCAGTTGCTCATCGTGCTTGTATATTTCCATCTGCTTGAGCCAGGCTTCAAACTCAGGTGCTGCTCGCAAGCCGAGTACGCGCCGCAGATACAGTGCGTCATGGAAAGACGTGCTCTGGTAATTGAGCATAATGTCGTCTGAACCCGGCACGCCCATGATGAAATTGCAGCCTGCTGTCGCCAGTGAAGTCAGCAGAATATCCATGTCATCCTGGTCAGCCTCGGCATGGTTGGTATAGCAGACATCGCAACCCATGGGCAAGCCCAGCAGCTTGGCACAGAAATGGTCTTCCAGACCAGCGCGTATGATTTGCTTGCCATCGTACAGATATTCAGGCCCGATGAAACCGACCACAGAATTTACCAGCAAGGGCTGGAATTTGCGTGCCACGGCATAGGCACGTGCCTCGCAGGTTTGCTGGTCCATGCCATGATGCGCGTTAGCTGACAAGGCACTGCCCTGGCCGGTTTCAAAGTACATGACATTCTGACCCACCGTACCACGCCCCAGCGACAGGGCGGCACTGCGTGCTTCTGCCAACAGTGCGAGGTTGATGCCAAAGCTGCTATTGGCCGCCTCTGTGCCTGCAATGGACTGGAACACCAGATCCACCGGCGCACCGCGCTCTATGGCTGCCATGGTATTGGTCACATGCGTAAGCACGCAAGATTGTGTGGGTATTGCGTATTGATCGATGATGGCGTCCAGCATGTGCAGCAGCTTGATGACTTGCGGCACGTTGTCGCTGGCGGGGTTGATGCCTATCACTGCGTCACCACTGCCATACAATAAGCCATCGAGTATGCTGGCGGCGATACCTGTCGTATCGTCAGTAGGGTGATTAGGTTGCAGGCGCGTGGCGATGCGGTTTTCCAGGCCAATGGTATTGCGGAATGCGGTGACAACGCGGCATTTTTTAGCCACCAAAATCAAATCCTGTACCCGCATGAGCTTGCTGACAGCGGCTGCCATTTCGGGCGTGATGCCGGGTGCCAGTGCGCTTAGCGTCGCAGTATCTGCCGCATCCGACAACAGCCAGTTACGAAAATCCCCCACGCTTAAATGGCTGATGGTGGCGAAGGTGGCGGCATCGTGTTCATCAATGATGAGGCGGGTCACCTCATCGCTTTCGTAAGGCACCAGTGCTTCATTGAGGAATATTTTCAGCGGCAAATCAGCCAGGCACATTTGCGCCACCACGCGTTCCTCTGCTGAGTTTGCGGCAACACCTGCCAGCAAGTCGCCAGAACGCAGCGGCGTGGCCTTGGCCAGCAAGTCCTTGAGGTCGCGAAACTGGTAAGTGCGCGTGCCGACGATGTGGGTAAATTGTGCTGCCTTCATGCTCATCTTGCTGCGGTTTCTGTCGTCATGGGATTGCTGTCTTCTTCATCTTGCGTAGTCGCAACACGTTTGCCAACAGTCATGACATGGTAAATATAAGCCAGCCCCAGGAAGAGGCAAAAAATCCCGAATATCAAAGCATTATAATAAATCATGGTTGCCATGCAGATGCAGGCACTGATCAGTGCAAACGCTGGTGAATAAGGATAAAACGGCGCACGGAAAGGCCGCACTGTATCTGGCTCGCTGCGGCGCAGTTTGAACAAGGCCAGCATGCTGACGATATACATCAACAGCGCGCCAAATACACTCATGGTGAGGATATTCGCTGTCAGGCTCTGGCCGCCTACCTTGATCAGTTCATCGCTATAAATCGCAGCGATGCCAATGGCACCACCCGCCAGAATTGCGCGGTGTGGCGTCTTGAAACGCGGATGGATTTTGGCAAAAAAATGCGGCAGATAATTCTCGCGCGCCAGCGCAAAAATCTGCCGTGAATAACCAAGTATGATGCCGTGGAAAGACGCAATCAAACCAAACAGGCCCAGCCACACCAGCATGTGCAGCCAGTTGCTGTTATTGCCGACCACCAGCTTCATCGCCTGCGGCAAGGGATCATTGATATTTGATAATTTGGTCCAGTCACCGACGCCGCCGGCAAACACCATGACACCTATCGCCAGCACCACCAGGGTGATGATGCCACCTATGTAGGCGATGGGGATGGAACGTTGCGGGTTGCGCGATTCTTCTGCCGCCATTGCCACACCCTCTATCGCCAGAAAGAACCAGATCGCAAACGGGATGGCTGCAAACATGCCTGGTAGTGAGGCGATACTGAAATGATCCTGCCCGGCCCAGCCACCTTTGGTGAAATTGCTCATGCTAAACCCCGGCGACACCACGCCCATGAACACCAGCAATTCAAATATCGCCAGCAAGGTAACTGCCAGCTCAAAATTGGCGGCGATCTGTATGCCCAGGATATTCAGCGTCATGAACACCAGATAAGCCCCCACCGCCGCCGTCTTGGGATTGATTTCAGGAAATTGCACATTCAGGTAAGCGCCTATCGCCAGCGCAATGGCGGGTGGTGCAAACACAAATTCGATGAGAGTAGCCGCCCCGGCAAAGAAGCCGCCCAGCGGCCCAAAGGCCCGCCTGCTATAGGCAAACGGCCCGCCCGCATGCGGTATGGCCGTGGTCAGTTCAGTGAAGCTGAAGATAAAGCTGGTGTACATCGCCGCGATGAACAGCGCCGTGACCGTGAAACCCAAAGTGCCAGCAGATGCCCAGCCATAACTCCAGCCAAAATATTCGCCCGAGATGACCAGACCCACCGCAATACCCCACAACTGCAAACTACCCAGCGTAGGTTTCAACTGCGCAGTCGTGCTTGACGTGGCCTGATCAGGTGTCATGGTTAGCCTCACTGTGGGGGTAGGGGTGAGTCAAGTATCCATGATTCGGGGAGTTATCACAAGTGCCAGAGTTGGGTTGGAGGGGCATCGTAGGTTGGGCTGATGAAACGTAGCCTAGCGAGGCCCGGCCCAACCTACGATAATTTTTTCTTCCGCCTTTGATACAAAGTCTCAATCAAACCCATCGTCCAGCACATGGGACACCCACGCATCAACAAAAATGCACCAATGAGTGCCAACCCTGACCATATCATGCCAAAAGGTTCGAGAAGGAAAGCGGCAATCACCAAACTCAACGCACCAATACCGCGCAGCAAATGCACCGTCACGGACGTACTACAAAACATGATTGCCTCCGTCACGCTCAACAACTCCGGCAAATCCCGCATCCTCAGGCGCACCGTCCTTGAGCCAGTAACCACTGTTGAGCAGTTGCTCGCGCACCTGTGCACGGGCGCGGTGCAAACGGCTTTTGACGGCTTCCAGGCTCAGGCCCAGCTGTGCTGCAACTTCGGGGGCGGTCAGTTCATGCACGTCGCGCAATATCAGCACTTCACGGTAAGGTGGTGACAGGCGTTCCATGGCGCGCACCAGATCCAGCCGCAGATCGGTTGGTACTGTGGCAGCAGTGGGCATGTCGTTTTCGCTGAGTTCATCAAGAGCATCATGGTATTTCTTGACGCGGAACAGACGAAAGCATTCACGTTCAACGATGCGGAACATCCAGGTGGCAAAGGTGGCAGCACAACGCAGCGCACCTACCTTGCGGTACAGCGACCACAAGGCCATTTGCACCGCGTCTTCGGCATCCTCGGCATTTGAGCAGGTTCGGCGGGCAAAGCGTTTGAGGTCCGGCTGACAGACCGTCAGCAGCTCGGCAATGGCAGCGCCGTCACCTTGCCGGGCAGCTTCAATTAATTGAGGGCAGGACAGGTTCATCTCAGTTATCCAGATATTTGCGCCCCACCATGGCGCAGGCGGGGCAAAAGCCGACGAAGGCTGTCATGAGCATGGTGACAGCACTGGCAATGACGGCCCAGTTCAGCATGCCGCCAACTTTACCACTGTATGCCAGCCAAAACAGCAGCAGACCGCTGACGATGCGCAGGGCGCGTTCCCACAGGGGAAGATTGCGTTTGAAATGGAACATGGTGAACTCCTGGTCGTGAATGATACTAAGCAAGAGTGTCCGCCCACGCAAAAGGATTCAGCTATTTTGAAATAAATCAGTTCAAACCCAAAATATCCCCCACAGCCTGTTGCAATTGTTCTACCAACTCGGCATCCATGTATTTGTATTCATCTGGGATATCCAGCACATGCACAGGCTTGTGGCCTATCAGGTTGCGGTAGCAGGCCATCAGGCGTGACTTGTGTTTTTCTTCCATGACAAAGATGACTTCTGCCCATTCTATGTCCACAGTAGAGACAGGGTGGCGGGCATTAGGGCTGGTACCACCAGAGCGGGCGTGCACCATGGGGTGCTTGCGCCAGACTTGCTCGGCAGTCGGGCTGCGCCACTGATTGCGGCTGCAGACGAAGAGGGCGTTGATGGGGGTATTGGACATGATAACCTGCTTCAATGTTAATGTTGGGCAGAGCTGGAAAACACATTCATCACAATGACGCCTGCAATGATCAATGCCATCCCTATGAAGGCTGGCATGTCCAGCTTTTGCCCAAACATGAACCAGCCTACGGCAGTAATCAGCACGATACCCACACCCGACCATACAGCATAAGCGATACCTACTGGTATTACCTTCAGCGTCAGCGACAAAAAGTAAAAAGCCAGCGCATATCCCGCAACCACCAGCACCGAAGGTGCAAGCCGCGAGAAACCTTCGCTGGATTTGAGCGCGGATGTGGCGATGGTTTCTGAAACGATGGCGATAGCCAGGAAGAGCCAGTTTTTCATGATAGGTGTCCTTGGTGAGAGGACATTATGCATGCTGGGGGACGGGCTGAACAGTCTTGTCAGATCGACGAATGTTTGAGCAAATTTAGAATTTTAAGAAGATATTTGCAAGCTGCCAGATCAAAATATGCAGAAAGAAACGCAAGGTGAAAAAAAAACAATTCCCTTAAAGGTGGCGCTTGATAGTGCGTTAAAAGAATGACTAATCTCGTAGTTCACACATGATTTGCATATACAGATTAATGCATGTGATTTTCTTCAAACCAGCCGTGTCAACGCACATCATTCTAGCGCCAATTTGTTCAATTACTGCTAATGCATTCTCCCGGCCTGCCTAAAAAAATCAATGCCTGTCCGGCCCCTTTTTTTTCTTCCTGCATCCGTGCAAGCAGGGAGGTATCAATTTCTCCAGGTTCTGTTTGGCGCATGCAGATATCTCTCAGATAAGGAAGAATCTCGGTTTCACGCTCACGGATTATTTTGTTCGATGCAGACCGAATTTCAGTTGTAAATCCTGAACATCTCGCATTATCAATGTTGAAGCCAGGTGCAAGATATATGACAACATCACCCGTGCTTTTGATATTGATGGGGTTGTTTCTGGCGCCGATTTCTTCTATGCGTTTTTTGATGGCATCACTTACGAGCCGTGGTTCAAAGCATGGGTCTGATTTCGCAGATACTTTATCGGATGCGCAAGAAACCAGAACCAGACAGGATGGAATAAGTAATAGAGCTTTCAAAACTTTCTTCATGTTATCTCCAGTAGTGGAACATCGGGCAGCGGTGACTAACTTCATGCTTATCAAGTTTGAACCCATTAGGAGTTTGAAGACATGGGGAAGATAGGGGCCGTACAGTTGCAAAAATAGATATCAAGATATTGCAGCATGAGAATAGTCACTAATTGTTAATTTCATTACATTAATCATTGAATAACATTGTAATTATGCGTAATATTTATTGCAATATATTTGTTAGGCCGGGCTCCGGGATTGATCTGTCTTGTAACTATGGTTAGTCATTTGTTATTCGTAAGGTATTTTCACAACGCCGGAGGGTTTATGAGTACTAATGCGTCTAAATGTTTGATGGCAACAGTTTTCGTGATTTCTGGATGCAGCACATTTCCCAATCAGATTGCCGGGCCTACAATTAATCCACCTCAAAACAACAGCGAGCTAAAAGCAGATTACAAGCTCAACGATAAATCAATTATTGCCGGTGAAACCAGCGACTGGGCAACAGGAATTCTCCCGGTTGAAACAACTCCTAAAGGCATTAAATCTCAAATAATGGCACTCCGTGGAGCTTATCGTGAAAGAAATAAAAAGCTATTAAATGAAGTGGATGGTCTTAACATGTCGCAGTTGGCCGGCATCGTGATTTCTGCAATCGGTGTGGGGATAGGAGATGTCACTACGCGTAATGCTGGCGCGGGAATAGCAGGTTTGTCTACCTTCTGGTCAGATCACTTCCAGACGATGAAGCAGGCAATCAATTATAAAACTGCGGCTGATGCACTAGATTGTGTTTACCGCGACTTTGATGCGATACCTCAAGATTTATTACAGCAGGCATATAGCAGCAACGGCATGTTTATATTTTCCAAAGATGAATTCGCCAAGAACACGGAAACGGATAAAGCGGTCGCAGAGGGCTACGAAACTTTGTCGAATTTGTACATCAAACTCAATGATACGGTTTATGCAATCGACCAGAAATTAAGGTCGCTACAGGCCAGTGTCACCATTGCCAAAGTGGACGTGTCTGACATACAGGCAGCTGTTACCAATAAGAGCAAAGCTCAGGCAACGGCAGATGGGGCAACGAAAAAAATATCTTCTGAATTGAAACCGGCGCTTCTTGAAAACGCAGGCAAAGCTGGTCGTGCCGCATCTGTTGCCGAAGCGGCGCGCCAGAGATCGACACAGGCTGAAGGCTATAAGCAAAAGATGTCGAGCCAGATCCCTGAGCAACAAAACATCGTTGAAAACCTGAAACTAAAAAGGAATGAATTGACACAGTCGAGATTGTCCAGCGTCAATTCTGCTCAGGAATCACTGCAGGGAACAAGAAACAGAGAGATCGCCAGAGATGCTCAGACAATTGCTGAGGAAAATAAATTAATTGCCAGCTTCGAAAAGGAAAGCAGAAAATTGGCAAATTACGTTGAGCTTCAGAAAAAAGCTGAAGACGACGCAACTGACGCCAGGGGAAAGTTGTTTCAAGCCGAAGCCGATACAAAATCGATTCAAGAAGAGAGGAATAAGCTTGAGTTGCTTGCCTCGTTATTAAAATCGGGCTTCTTTGATAAAACCCTGTTATTACCTGCAAATGCGTCAACTTGTTTGACAGCGATGGGTAAATGACCTGCCGCATCAATCACTGTTTTAATCGACATAACAGTACTTTTTTTCCCGACAAAACTTAGCCATGAGATTCTTATGCCAAATCTAGCCGATGAAGTTCCAATTCCACCAAAGGATCAGATGAACCGCAATCTCTCGTCAGCGACCGAAGGGAGTATGCTAAAAATCTTGGGGATCCCAGGAAAATTGAGTAAATCTTGTTCTGATCCAAGTGGTGAATTTTTGAAGAGAGTAAAGTATAAAGTTGACGTTGGCCCATTTAAGGTAAGTGGGCTTGACCATGCTGTAGAAACACTGGCGCAAATATTTTCGGAAGTGAAACGAGATTTGCCGCAAGTCTACGCTGAAGTGAAAACCGACGGACTTCTTTGTGTTCGACACCGAAGAGGAAATCCTTCAAAGTTTTCAAATCATAGCTGGGGTGCAAGTATTGATTTATATTTTGGTGATGCAGCGATTGACCAGGGAGTGCCTAAAACTCAGCGTGGAATACTTCTTCTGGCTCCATATTTTGAGAAATATGGCTGGTACTGGGGGGCTGAATTTTCTGGAGACTCTGTTGACAGCATGCATTTCGAGCTTGCGGAAGAAACGATCATGACTTTGCCAAAATATGCCTGAATGTAATTTACCGTCACTGCATAGTGTTCAAATTCATTAGAACTCATCTCTGCCAGAACGCATTTCATAAATAGGATGAGTTCTAATGAAATGAGTTCTGGTAATACAATGCTGTGATATGTAAAACCATGTATGTTTGCTTATGTTGTTGATAGTTGCAACTTGTTGAGCTTGACCTCAGCAGGCTGCTGATAATGCGCGGGGCGCGTTCCCAATGGGGCAGATTGCGTTTGAAATGAAACATGGTGAACTCCTCTTTGTAATTAATGAATGACACTGACCAGAAGTGTTCAGACGCTTAAAAGGATTCAGGTTTTTTCAAAATAATTGAAAATAGTTTTAAAAATCAGATCAAGCCCGGGACGTCACCTATGGACCATTCATCAGGTGTGACTTGTGTTTTTCTTCCATGTCAAAGATGACTTCTGCCCATTCTATGTCAGCAATACTGGATGACGGACATTCTGGCTGGTGCCACCAGAGCGGGCGACGGGCTCATCCTGGAGCCAGAACAGCCAGGAAAATACTGCCACCATGAGTGCAGCAGCGATGAAGATAAAACGCAGCTTGGATTGATTTATTCTGACAAATAAAGGCGGTGATAAGACCCGCCAAATTATACGAGCCTCTGTGGCTTTGCCAGTGTTTTTACCCATGCTAACAAATGCGCCAGCTTGTGGCGCCTGATCATTGCCCTTGCCATGATCAGGCAAGGGCAGGCCAGATTACTTCGCCTCGTCGTCGTAGAGTGCAGCAATGCCACCCGCCAGCGCATGCGGTTGTGCGCCTTGCAGATTGGTCAGTACCACCACAGTCAAATGCTTTTGTGGCAGGTGCACACGCCAGGTGGCTGCGCCGCCAACGTAAGAAATGGCAGGCTGTTTGCCAAAGGGCATGAACATGAAGCCCAGGCCAAAGTCACCATCCTGGCCATTGCGCAGTTTGTAGGAAGTGCTCATTTCCTTTAGCAGCGCAGGCTTGATGAGCTTGCCGCTGGCCAGCCCTTGTTCAAAATTGATGAGGTCGCGGATATTGCCATTCAAGAGTCCGGCAGGGGCCATATAATCGAGCATGAACTTCGCGCCATAATGGTAAATCTTGTCTTGCATGACGACAGGGCGGCCATTTTTCATCTCCAGCTTGCTATGGTCTTTGCTGATATCGAGCGAAGTATACAAGTCACTGCGGCCAGGGAAGATGGACCAGGCATCACCAAACTTTGCGCCAGTGATACCCATGGGCTGGAATAAACGGGTCTGCAGGAACTGCTCATACGGCATGCCGCTGATTTTTTCTATGACCATGCCCAGCAGCACATAGCCAGTCTGGTTATACACAGATTTTTCACCGGCGGGCTGTAGCGGTAATTTTGCCAGCTCCTGCAAGAGTATGTCGCGGTCACCGCTGATGGTGGTGATATTGACGTCGTCAGTAATCGCGTCTGGCAAGCCAGAAGTATGCGAGAGGCAATGGCGCAGCGTGATGCCAGACCAGGCCGCAGGCAGTTGTGGCAGGATTTTTGTGATGGCATTGTCGAGTGTAATACGGCCATCCTGCACCAGCAACATGATGGCGCTCGCCGTAAAGGTCTTGGTCATCGAGGCCAGCGGATAAGCAGTATCTGCCCTGGCTGCCACATTGTGTTCTATGCTGGCCAGGCCATAAGTGCTTTCCTTGATGAGTTTATTATCACGCAGCACCGCCACTGCCATGCCAGGTATATGCCGCTTTTGCATCTCGGCTCGTACATAATCATCGACGGCATCGGAATGTGCTTGCATGGGGCTGACAGCGAAACCGCCCAGCAAGGCCATGTATGGCAGGGCAGATCAATTTTGAATAAAAAACTTGAAATAAGCTGTGCAGCCCAAAGATCAAGGGCACCAGCAAACCAGACAGCAAATCAGAACAGCAGCCCATGCACCAACTACCGACCGCCATCACCCGCTTCATTGCAGACGCCACCCTGACCGCCGACGACATTGGTGAATCACCAAGCAGTGTGTATCGCTTCAGCAAAGGCGGTGAAAACTTCTTCCTCAAGACTTCGCCACCTGTGCTGGCAACGACCACCTATAGCGTCAAACGCGAAGCACAGGCGCTGCAATGGCTGAGCGGGCGCATAGGCGTGCCAGAACTGATGGCTGTGGCTGACAATGAACATGGCGAAGCCATGATCACCCGCGCCGTACCCGGCACGCCTTTGTCTGCACGGATAGAGGCCGGGCGGCCAGTCAGCCAGTTATTCCTCGAAGCCCTGCATCAGTTGCAGGGCTTGCCCATCAAGGATTGCCCCTTGCATGCGGGCGCGGCCTTTCGCCTGAAGGAACTGGAATATCTGGTCAGCAAGGGTTTGCATGAGCAAGACTACGAGCTTCACCAATGGCCTGGCCTGCACAGTGAGCAAGACCTGATCAGACTATTGCACGCAACCCTGCCACCAGAAAACCCGCAAGACCTGGTCTTTGCCCATGGTGATCTCGGTGACAGTAATGTCTTTGTTGATGAACACGACCAGCTCTATTTCATCGACCTGGGACGCGCAGGCATTGCCGACCGCTGGATGGACATCGCCTTTGCCCACCGCAATTTGCGGGAAGAAGTGTCTGACAAAGTGGCGGATGTATTCTTGGCTTCACTAGGGTATGCAGATGCGCCAGCGAAGCGGGAGTTTTTCATGCAACTCGATGAGTTGTTTTAGTGGCTTGCAAAGCGTGAGCAGATGGCTGCAACGCTCATGCCAGATTTATGCAGGCTTTTACTGCGAGAGCTTTAGCAATTGCCTGCCAACGCTCATAACTTGCACAAGCCTGTACATTCAGTTGCGGACATTGCATCAATAATTTTGCGCAAATTGCTGACTGTCTCGCCGGATGCTGTTTTTTCTATTGTGGTGGCGAGGCCCAGGATTTGCTGGCGTATCGCGGGTTGGATGATGCTGGCGAACGGTATAGCAGCATCAGCCAGAGATTGAATGACTTTTTCTTTAAAAGATATTCTTAATTCCTGGTTACTTATGCTTTGCAGATAACCATAGTAGATAGACAATACGCCATTTCTTGCTTGCTGCAAACCGGATCGCCGGATCTCGGTGAATTCTTCTGGCTTTAATGTGGCGACAAACTCCGTTAAGAGTGGCATTTCTGTTGCTAGGCAACGTATCAGGAAGGGCTGTAGCTGCTCCAGCTCATTTTGAAAGAACAGAATGTTTTTGTACATGACATTTCCTGCCTGCTTGACGATCATTGCCTGATCTTCCCCTTTTTTGACATGGGACTTCAGATTGAACAATATATAGGACATGATGACGGTATTGGTTTTCGCACACATATTATGCAAAGTATCAAGGTCATCTTTCTGATAGGACGCTGAATTGAGAAATCGCTTGCTGTCCGAAAGTGTGGCAATCAGTTCAGCCACACTATTGTCCTCAAGCCGTGGCATACGGCCCTGGTCTGTTTTTTCTGCCGTTATTTTTTCAAACTCTTGGGCCGCTGCAAGATAGGCATCGATTTCATGCGCGCCAGCGTTTGCGCTTGTACATGCACACAGCAATAGAATTTGCGCCAGCCTCTTCCAGTTTTTCATGCCTGCTTCCACATAGAGTCATTTATCAGCCGGGCAGTGTACTATGTGCGGTAGGGGCGTGCAAATGATGTTTGGCAGACTGGCATGCAGAAAAAAAACGGTGCGCTTGGTGCACCCTGCTGGTCGTGATGGGGTAGTAAGCTAAGCACGTTAATGTCTTTCTCTGTACCTCCGTGT
The DNA here is from genome assembly GCF_059418665.1 of Undibacterium sp. GW821-FHT07F11. Lineage (NCBI taxonomy): Bacteria > Pseudomonadati > Pseudomonadota > Betaproteobacteria > Burkholderiales > Oxalobacteraceae > Undibacterium > Undibacterium sp. GW821-FHT07F11. Next base: position 265,703 of record NZ_JBWKQH010000007.1, on the reverse strand, counting down.
CCCTGTGGGGAGATTTTTGATCTTGATTTCAATGCTACAAATCGCCGTACCGGATGTGGTGCGTTGCAACGCACCACACCGGGCACTATTTCCCTGATTAACGCTCGATACTATATTCTATCGTCACCACCACCCGCGCCACCTTGTCTATCGTGGTCTTGTCGTAAGTGCCGCCGTATTCATCCGAACTGACTTCTGTGCCGACTGGCAGGATATAGAATGCCCCCTGTGAGGCGGAGCGCATGCTGCCTACCTTGACTGCACCGTATTTGGCAAATTCAGTGGCGCGCTTGTTGGCGTTTTCGGTGGCGGCACCGATCAGTGACATCTTGATGTCTTCCAGGTTCGATACCAAAAATTGCGGCGCGCTGTGGAACACTGGCTGCCCATCAGCCTCCAGTTGCAGGGCTGCGCGGCTGACGTTGGTCACCTTGGTCAAATCCTTGGAGGTGACCAGTATGCTTTGCGTGGCCTTGAAGCCGCGCTGCACCTGGCGGCTGCGGCCATCAGGCAGTTCTTCGACGACCATGTTTGGTTCTACGGCTTCTTCGGATTCTTTCAAGGCAGTTTTTTCAAAGCCTTGTTTGCCCAGGAATTCATCCAGTACCGGGCGCGACTTGCGCAGCTTGACCAGGGCCTCGGCAAAGCTGGGCGCGACTACGGCGACACCTATGCGCCATTCAGCATAATTGGCTTGCACGGCTTTTTCTGCCAGGCCCTTGACTGAGATACTCTGCTTGCCTGCGCCTATGTGTTTGGCCTGCACACCAAAAATAAAGGCAGCAGCCGACATGCCCAGGGCCAGCAAAACACCGAGTATGACCAGGGCGCGGGATAAGTCTTTGTTCATTCAAATCTCCAGGGAGTGGTGAGGTAGCAAGGCCAGGCTATGTTGCCGTGCAAAAACTGAGTTTGCGATCACTGTTAAAATTAGCATCGCATCATCATATACTGCGATAAAGCTTTTGTTTTCCCTAAACTCATTGCACTTTGTTGCAAAATATAAGAAAAGGGCTTGCGCAAAATTGTCCCAACAAGGCGAAAGTACTTTAGTACGCGGCTCCTGAGAGAGGAGCTACAACGCTTTGGGGCGGTTTGGCGTAAGCCCTAAAAACCCATGCAAAAAAAATGGTCTACTTTGGAAAGCCTGCTTGCCTGGTGCAAGACTTTCGCACCTGCCCAAATCGGTACCGACAATCGAGAACGCCTGCGCGCCTGCGCTGGCATGCTGGCCGGATTATTACTGACGGGCCTGGCTACCGGGGCCATGCTGGGTTCTTATGCCGCCATCCCCATGATCCCCATGTTGCTGGCACCGATAGGGGCGTCAGCAGTCCTATTGTTTGGCGTACCTGCCAGCCCGCTGGCGCAGCCATGGGCTATCGTTGGCGGTAATATGCTGTCGGCTCTGGTGGGCGTGCTATGCGTGCATTTGCTGGGGCCATCGATGGCAACGGCAGCACTGGCGACTGCGCTGGCAGTGGCTGCCATGTTCTTGCTGCGCTGCCTGCATCCACCCGGCGGTGCGGTGGCGCTGACTGCGGTACTGGGTGGGCCGGTCATACTTGGCCTGGGTTATCAGTTTGTGCTGATACCGACGGGTATCAATTCCATCTTGCTGATGCTGTTTGCGCTGGCGTATAACAATGCCACTGGCCGCCGTTACCCGCATGCTGCCCAGCCTGATCATTCCAGCAAGCATGGCACGGGCGATGTGCGGCCCATAGACAGGCTGGGCTTTCAATCGCGTGACCTTGATGAAGTGCTGCAAAAATACAATCAGGTACTTGATGTCAGCCGCGATGATCTTGAATCCCTGTTCCTGCAAACAGAGATGCATGCCTACCGCCGCCGTTTTGGTGAAATCACCTGTGCCGATATCATGTCCAGAGATCTCATCACCGCAGAATATGGCACCACCCTGGAAGAAGCCTGGACATTATTGCGTCAGCACAGGATCAAGGCCCTGCCTGTCATCGATAAGGCGCGCCGCGTCATAGGCATCGTCACCCTGGTTGATTTCATGAAGAATGCCAACCTGGATGTCTATGAAAAGTTTGATGAAAAACTGCGCCAGATGTTGCGCCGCACCCGCCTCATGCATTCCAGCAAACCAGAAGTCGTCGGCCAGATCATGAGCCACCCGGTGCGCACCGCCCGTCATGACATGCACATCGTTGAACTGGTTCCCCTGCTGTCCGACCAGGGCCTGCACCATGTCCCCGTCATCAACGAAGAACGACGTTTGATCGGCATGCTGACCCAGTCAGACCTGGTGGCGGCTTTGTACCGGGGCAAGCTGGCGGATACTGAAACTGAAGCACAAGCACAGACCAGGCAATGAAAGCATATACACCCACCGTGTTTGCCTTGCGCCAGTTGCTGTACAGGGCTATGCCACTGGCCGTATTCTTGCTGATCATGTTGGGCAGTTACCTGCTAATAGGCAAACTGCTTGATACGATCTTCATGGTTTTGTCATCGGCCGGGCTGGCATTGGCCTATCTGGCCTGGTTTATTTCTGCATATTCAAAGGGTCTGATCGATACTCCAAGACGGCAATGGCAACTGACATTGGAGCATGAGAAAATTAGCATCAATGCACGATGGGGGCGTACTGAGATTGACCTCAACGCTGTGAAGAAAATTGCTCTGGTCAGTGATGATAACTGGGACCAGATCAAAGGCATGGAAGTGCAATGCCTGAAACTGATCCTGGTCAATGGGTTTTCCATTATCATTCCCGGCAGCTCTGCCAATTTTGACAGTATGTTGGATGCGATCAGACAAGCCAGGCAGGTGGAAGAAGTGCTGGTTGATTAGAATGTTGGACAAACCCGCAATAATAGAAACATGTGCCAAACATAGCTTGAACATACCTCAAACGAATTTTGGAAAATAAAAAATATGAACGCAGAAGAAAAGAACGAGCAATTGTGGCAAACTGTGTATGAGGCGCGTGCGGCAGCTTATTCAGAGCAATTTGGCCCGCTGCCTGATGATATTCTCAAAGTGATGAATTTGAATGTAGTCTGGCCAGGCGGCGGCTTGTATCAGCTGGCCGCTCCACAGTTATCGCCGACTAGCTGGCTCACTTCCAGTTTCGGACTCAGCAATCCAGATATGCCGACAACGTTGGCAGCTGAGGAAGTGGTTGTCGAGCATGATGAACTGGGTCGCCCAGTAAAAACCAGTATGCAAATCAAGGGTAAGGACAAAGTCGCTACTTACCCAGGCCGCCCGGGTTATGGCTATGAGTTCATGGTCTTTACACATGGGCAGGCAGAATGGCCACTGTGGCTCTTGCAGTGGGCAGTCAATAGCGAGATACAGCAGGATGTCGATTTCTTGGGTCGCGTCGATAAATACCAGGGCATGACAGTCGAAGATATTTATGTCGGTGGCGAGCAGATGGTGAATATCCTCATCACCAGAGCGCGTGCACCACTGCCAGCCGCATTCAAATTGCCCAATGGTGAAATGAACTTATTGGTGGCAACCACGATTACTGATGATGAAATGATCTGGTCCAAGAGCAATGGCCGCAATGCCCTCATGAACATCCTGCAAAAGTCAGGCGTAGGCCAGTTCAGCAAGCCGGACCGTCCCTCGGTATTACACCCGCAAGGAATCGATTGTGCCAGCATCAAGAGCAGGGAGCAGGCCGAGGCCCTGGCAGAGCAGGGCTTGTTGCGGCGCGGGTTTTTATTCCCGCCCCAGTTTGGCGGCGAAGATGTAGCCTTTAATATTGCCTATATGCCGCGCCAGGCGTATATGCGCAAATTGTTTGCTGACAAACAGATAGGCGAACTGGTGCAACAGGGCTTGATAGAGAACTACCGCGCAGATCCTGAATATGAGGGCGATAGTTTTATCGCCAAGCGCATACGCATACTAGCCAGCGGTGCAAAGAGCCTGAGTTTTGATATAGACCTGTACTGATATTGGCTGATGCAAAAACCTGTGCGCCACTTCAAATGTTTTGCCTTCATGGCCCTGCTCGCAGGCAGCAGCGGGCTTTGGGCATCTGGCGGCACCTGCGAATACACCCTGGCTTGGCCAGTACGCGGCGAGCTGCTCGCCTATCATTCCAGCGGCTGCGCAGATGCCTGCTGGGTCGTCGAAGTGCGCAAAAAATCCACCCGCCAGGTCAGGGCACGTTTGCGTTGTGATGTGGATAAGCTGTATTTTTCACAGCCGGTTAAAAAGGCAGAGCAATTACTGCCAGAAGGCTGTGCAAGCTACAATGACAGCAGCGATAAAGCGCGGCTCATCGCTGAAAAGTTGATGACGCTACTCCAAGATCAACATCGGCGGACTAAATGATGATTGAAAACATATTCAAGGCACACCCCGCAGGTCATCCTATTTTGTAAGGGGGGCTGCGCACACCGATAGCGATCACCATAAAACTGTAAATGATGAAGGAGCCAAACCCCATGAGTACAGACAGGGTCAACAAATTACTGCAAGACATACGCTTGCTGGACGAAGACCGTTACGCGCTGGTGCAAACTTTGCGGGAGCTGGTCCTCAAGCTCGATGATGCCGTGACCGAGGAAGTGAAATACGGTGGTCTACTGTTCTCAGGCACAAAACCATTCTGCGGTATTTTTTCTTACGCCAAACATGTGACGCTGGAGTTTGGTCTGGGGGCATCTCTGCCGGACAAGTACAAGATGCTGGAAGGCGAGGGCAAATATCGCCGTCACATCAAACTGACGTCTGAACAGGATATCAGCGACAAGCATGTGCACGCCTATCTGGTGCTGGCATTGAAGGCGGCGGCACAGGCATGAACAGGCATGTTGTTCTCATCCTGCTCAAGATTGCCCTGACTGTTCCGGTTGCTTATGCGCTGGCTTATCCCTTTTTACATCCTGGCACTTCAGGCGGGGTGTTCAAAGAAGTAGAGATGCTGGGCATATTTGGTGCCATCGTCCTGGTGCTGGTATTTTTAGCCCTGGTCTTTTTGTATTGCCGTGATCTGCAGCAATCGCTTGCCCTGGTGCAGCCAGCGGCACGCAAGGCAGAGCCGCGCAGTGTCTGGCTGATGTTTTTACTGCCCTATAATTTTGTCGAAGATTTTTTCATCATCGCCAATGTCGCCAGGTCCTTGCAGCTAGAGGCGCAAACGAATGCGGCACTGCAATCATTCAAAAGCTTTGGCATGTGGTCTGGCATGGGTTGGTGCGGGATGCAGATCGTGTCTTTGTTGCCGAATGAGCTGGGGTCTTTTGCCGGGTTTCTGGCATTGCCGCTATGGATTATTCATTGGCGGCTGATACGCAAAGTGAATGCAGTACTTGCGGCAAATGCAGAGACACCGCCTGTTTGAGGGGTTTTGCGGTGTGCTTGCAATAACGCGCACCACAGAAATATTTCTTTTGGTATGCGGCATTCTCATGCGGTGCGTTATAACGCACCCTACGTGACGGCATTGATCAAGGCACTCCGGTAGTTTTATATGAAGCAAGTAGGCAGATTTTGAATTGCACCGCGATCGTCGAAAAAGGATAGTCGTAGGGCGCGTTGTAATGCGTAGCATGTGTACGTGCTGCAAGGAGAAAATATTTTCCCTGTGATGTGAGGTTCTCTGTCTTCAAGATGTGGTTGCAAGCATCCCCTTAAAGCAGGTATATACATGCGGATATCCATACGGCGCGTAGTTGCGTACCCTATACGGCCCTGCGGAGTGCTGTACGTTGGTGAAAACTAAGTAACGGCGGATTCTTTAAATAGCCTCAAACCCTTACGTAGGGTCTTGCGCATAATTTTTAACTGGCCCTTTGTCCAGACGGGTAGATATTCTTTATTGAAGGGTGTCAACGCAGGCAAATTACTTCCCCATACCAACTTGAGATAAATACGATTGGTTAATCGCTGGTTACGGTCGAACCGTTGGTTGCAAGAGCGGGCTACATCATCAAACAAATTCCATGCGCTCAGCATGTTTTGACAGGCCGCCGATGTCTCTATAGCACCTGGCAAGTCTGCGGTCATTGCATCAAGGTCAAACAGCGCGGGGTCATTGACCTGCAGGTTCAATCCATGTTGATGGGCGTAATTCTCAATCTCTGCAATGGTTTTAAAGTGCAGCGCTCTTTTAAAGATATCTGTGGCGACGTGATTTTTTGGTGAGTCATGCCACAACAGGTAAGCATCTTTGCCTGCAAGGCGATACCAGCAAGGATAGTAGTGGTTCATTTGATCTAATCAAAGTGAGAGTGATATTCGCCGCTTGTCGTTGATCATTGGGCGTATGCGCAGGATACTCAGTCTATGTCTTGATGCTGCGCATGCAAGCCTAATTTAACGAGCCTCACCCCGCTTGACCCAATCACTGTGCAACAGACCATACCAGGCTGAATCCGACGTTACGCCACCAATGATCCAGCGTTCGCGCAAGTAGCCTTCACGGATGAAGCCCAGTCTTTCCAGCGAGCGGGCCGAGTTGATATTGTCCGGGTGGATGTCGGCGTCGACGCGGTTGAGGTTTAATTCACTGAAGCCGTAATCGAGCAGGGTCACCAAGGCTTCGTGCATGTAGCCGTGGCCCCAGTAAGTCTCGTCCATGTCGTAGCCGATTTCGGCTCGGCGGCAGCCTTCGTCAAAGTGAAACAGGATGCAGCTGCCTATAAATTGCTGGTCTGATTTGCGTATCATGGCCAGACGCAACAAGTCGCCTTTGGCCATGGCGGCCTGGTCACGTTCTACCATGCCAGTTGCCTGGGCAATGTTTGTCCACGGTGCTGTGGTCATGTAGCGCATGACGTTGGGTTTAGAACGCATGTGCAGGATGGCGGGGGCGTCATCCATGCAGAGTGCACGCAGGTGCAGGCGAGAGCTGTCTAAAGTGACCTGGTTGAATGCGGGCATGATAAGGATCTCCAATTACCGATAGTAGACAAATTATAACCGCGCACAAGTGAACTGCACTTCAACAATGTGTACAATAATATCTCACCTACACGGGTCACGACATCATGAAAACCTACCACGGCAGTTGCCACTGCAAAGCCATACGTTTTGAAGCAGACATTAATCTGGCAGACGGCACCATGCGTTGTAACTGCAGTTTTTGTCTGAAGATACGCTGCTGGGCGACGGTGGTGAAGCCAGAATCTTTTCGCCTGCTGGCGGGGGAGGCTGATCTGGCTGAATATCAATTCGGCGCAAAGAATGAACAACATTTCTTTTGCAAACATTGTGGCGTGCGCCCGTTTGGCATCGCCCATTCACCCAGACGCGGTAAATTCTATGGCGTCAGTGTCAGCTGTCTTGATGACATCACCGTCGCAGAGCTGGCGCAGGCACCGGTCAGCTATGTAGACGGCATCAATGATAATTGGGACACACCGCCGGAGGTAGTTAGTTACCTTTAAGGCTGTTGTAGCCGCACTTTTGCCAACACTGCCATGTCTGCGATTTGCTCTTCATAATGCAACTGCTGTTTAAAATAAGCCATCAGCCGTCCCATGTCTTTGGGGGAATTGGCAGCAGTATCACGCAGCCCCTGTTCCAGCAGGGCTTGCAGGGCGGTGGGCGTTAGCGGTAACTGCAAGGGGGCGACGAAGCGAAATGCCAGTGGCTGTGCCTGTTCTTCCAGCAGTATGCTGCCTTCAATTTCCAGCGGCATTTGCATGGCATGCCCGGTACCAGAATCAGCACCAAAATCCTGACCAAAATGCAGGGCAGTGACATCAACGGGATGATGCCTGCCATGCAGATAGACGGACCCGTCGATATAGCCTTCTGCCGGATTGACTGGAAATGTAAAATGCCGGCCAGCCAGCTTGCGCGGGTTAGCACCCAGGCCTGGGATGTGATCCAGCCTGATGCTGGTGTCATGTTCTTCGCCAGCAATAAGTACGCTGACACGAATATGGATTGCCGCCAGGCCATCCGGCCCACGCTGGCCGAAATACAGTGCGTCATGCACTTGCAAGTCGCTGGAAGCAAGCTGCTTCAACTCCTTTGCCATCTTACTCAGCCAGCACTGCCGCCGTCATTTCTGAAGCCAGCGTCCAACCCATCGCAGTGTATAGCGCACGGCCTTCGTCGGTGGCGACCAACACGCCGGTGGATGCATCTTTGCTGCAGGCATAGTTAGCAAGGCTTTGCATGATGGCGTTACCCAGGCCACGGCGACGGTGTGCCGGTTCGGTGACGATCTGGTCAAAGACCGCATACTGTTTGAAGATGGCCATGCGGCCTGTGGCTGCGTGGTGGCCTTCCCAACTGCAGGCGCGTGCGGTGACGGCATCGCCATCGAGCGTCAGGTTGATGTTATAAGCCTCTGGCATGGCGACCTCTGTGAGGGCGATGGGCTTTGTCATCAGGTATTCAATGGGTTTGATTGTCCAGCGTGAAGGCAGCATTGGGGCCACGCTGCTGTGCGGCGCGCACACCTTGAGCCAGGTATCGGGTGTGTCCAGTTCATGTGCCAGTTTTTGTATGGCGCTCAATACATGGCCTTGCAAGACATAACGCTCCAGGTGGCCGGGCAGGCCCACCTGTATGCGGTAACCAAAATCGGCCAGGGGGATGGGGGCATCGGTGCCGCGTGAAATCGTCCAGCCATGCGCCCAGGCACTGAGCAGCTGGTCAGTCTTGTCCGCACCGCTGGCGGTATCGCTGATGAAAGTTGGGTTGTGCATGTTCGCCTCTGCTTGAATCAAATTAATTATATATTCAAAAAAGCAACTCTACTGCATTATGTTGCTTTTAAGTAAATATATCAACTATTTGTCAAACAGTTAATTTAAATTGGTTTTTGTAAGCCTGCCAGACTTGCCTGTTCAGGCGCTTTGTCGAGATTGTCAGGCTGTAGCAGATCGCAATATCATAGGTAAAACCGGGTTATATGCTTGTTTTTCCATATCCCTGAAATGAGTGATGGGTAATGATGAAGATGGCAGGTATTGTTGCGGGTAAACTGACAGGCTCATCTATCATTTGCCCGGCTGCCTCCTTTTTTTTGCTTGATCTGATACAGGCTTGTGCAAGTTCGATCATTGCCCGTATCACGCATGCGCCTGCTAGTGTCCTGTTGTCCTATCGTCCTAAACGCGCATCCCAGTCCAGATCACGGCTTCGGTGGCACCAGATACCAGGGCCTGCAGGGACTTGCTACACAAAGTCAATTTATCCAGATGCGCAGCAGATTGATCATGATGAAATTGTTCTTCTGCGACGATGGCAGCAATGACCTTCACTGCCGCTTCGTCTACAGAGGTCAGTATAGTGAGTTGTGTTTGCAGATGCCGCAAGACGACGCGCTCTATCGCTACCGTAGTAGCAGCAATGGCGTGGCGGCCAAACAGGCCAGTGACAATACCAAGTACAAAACCACCCGCCGCGCATAAAAAAGCACTGCGGCACGGTCTGCATTCCCTGCGCTGCAATTCTGCTGCGAACAGGGCGCGGTGTTTTTCTTCATGCGCTTTAAACTCGCGCAATTCAGCCAGCATGGCAGGGGCGGTGAAACGGGCTATCAGGATTTGCCCGGCATAAATATGGACGGCACCGTGTTCACCGGCATGATTGACTTTCAATATGCTGTTTGCGTTTACATCTACAGGCTTGGCCGCAGGATGGGTGATGTTCTTTTTGATAGACCGCAGTTTGCTATTGTTCATGGTGGCGTCGCCTGAGATGTTTTTCCATCGATGAGGATTGCCAACTATCTTAGCCCAAGTCGCCCTCGTCTGCTTCCACCAGTCGCGTCAATAGTTTCAGCAATTGCTTTTGCTCGGTTGCATTAAGGACCGCAAATTTGTTGCTCAGCACCTGCGTGGCGATGTCATTCGCAGCGGCGAGTATGCGTTCGCCTTGTTTGTTCAGGAAATGTTCTATGCGCCGCCCTTCGCCTGCGCGGCGCTCTATCAGGCCCTGTGCTACCAGACGGTTGGCCAGTGTGCCAAAAGCCTGGTCAGTCTGGAAAGTGGCAACGGCCATATCATGCGATGATGCGCCCGGCGTGTGGCTTATGGCGCGCAAGGCATCCCATTGGGCCAGTGTGGTGCCGGCAGCTGCCAGGGCAGTTTCCAGGGCGCGGTGCTGGCGGTATTGGGCTTGCTTGACGGCCCTGCCCAGTTGTTGGATGTGATTTAACATCTGACCAGTCTAGCATAAAGTCTAAATATACTGATATAACCAGATTTATATCAATATGTTTATATAAATATGTGTATATAATGCGCCTTGATTCAAAATTGGAGAGACAACCATGTCATACACCTCAGAAACCCATATTGCAGACTTGCGCCCCGGTTTGTCCATGCACTTTGAACAGGCAGGCCAGGGGCGGCCTGTGTTGATCTTGCATGGCGGTGGCGGCATGGCTACCGTGGCTGGCATTGCCCGCCATCTGTCAGCCAGCGCATTCACGATCTTGCCCACCCACCCCGGTTGGAACGGCACAGCAAGGCCGGATGATATGCAAACCGTTGCCGATCTGGCCAAAGCCTATCTGGCCTTGCTGGACAAACTTGACCTGCGCAATGTGATCGTCATCGGTTCATCGATAGGCGGCTGGATTGCCTCGGAAATGGCCCTGCATGATGTCGATAAACGCATTAGCAGTTTGATCCTGGTGAATGCTGTTGGCATTCATGTCGAAGGCCAGCCTATTGCTGATCCCTACGTACTTGGCCCGCGCGGTCTGGCTGAACATGCCTTCCATGAGCCAGATAAATTCTTTACCGATCCCGCCAACCTGTCCGCAGAGCAACAGGCCATGCAGCGCGCCAATATGGCAACCATGCGCATCATCGCTGGCTCACCCTTCATGCATGACCCGCAATTGCGCGGGCGACTCAGACAGATAACTATTCCGGTATTGGTGGCATGGGGCACGAGCGACAGGGTAGTCACGACCCTGTACGGGCAAGCCTATGCAGACGCTTTTGCCAGCGCCCGTTTTGTACCCGTACCGTTGGCAGGCCATTTGCCGCATTTTGAGCAGGCGGTAAAAACCTTTGCCATCATTGATGATTTCATCGGGGCGAACAATGAAAGTATCAGTCCATCATCCACAGATACCCACGACCTGGCATAAAAGTCCAGGCTTCAGCCCCAGTAGAGGAAATTGAAACAGGCTCAGTTGACCGGGGATGACATTGGCCGTCAATGCCTCTGCCAGTTTCAAGCCCTGGTCACCACTCGTCAGCAATATCATCCCATCGCCAGTTAGCGGCGCAGCGATGACAAAGGCGCGGTAGCCGTAGTTGTTACCCCAGTGCCAGAACAGTGGCGCAGGTTCTGCCGTAGCGGTGCGGCCTGTTCCCCAGCTCAGCCCCCAGCCCAGGCCCCACTCAATCTTGCTGCGCTGGTTTGCCATGACAGGTTTATCGAGTATCTGTTTTTGCAGGCTGGTGTCCTTCAACACCGCCTGCACAAAGCGTGCATAGTCGCTGATGCTGGTGTGCAGGCTGGCCGCGGCTACAGCTTTGCGTGCCGGGCGCAAGGGCAGGGCTTTGCCCTGTATGCTGCCAGTGACGAGCTGATTCTGCCATTCCCTGGGTGGTTCATAACTGCTGTGCAGCATGCCCAATGGCGTAAACACTTGCTGCTGCATCCAGGCTTCCAAACCCATGCCAGTGATGGATTCGACCACAGCCTGCAGCAACATGAAGCCTTCACCAGAATATTGCCAGCGCGTACCCGGCTCGGATTGAAATTCCAGTTTGCCGCTAGACCAGTTATGCAAGCCTGCCATGTGCTGCAAAACCATGCGTGCAGTGATTTTTTGCAAGCGCGGGTCAGTGACCAGTTCTTGCGGGCTATTGATCTCACCTGCCCGCGTTGCATGCAGATAACCTTGTGGCAGATACTGCATCAGCGGCTCATCCAGCGCCAGCTTGCCTTGTGCAGCCAGGCCCAGCACCGCGTACGCGAATACCGGTTTGCCCAGGGATGCCGCCTGGAAGATACTGTTTGCATCAGGCATGGCGGCATCTGCACAGCCTTGGGCAAAAGACGGTTCCTGTATTTGCCCACCTTTGATATAGACCAGCGCTGCTGAGCAGACCTGGTACTGGCTGACGAGTTGCTGGAGTTGTGCTGCTATCTCAGACTTTGCAGGCTGTGCCCCGGTCTTTGCTTCAGCCGCCAGAGCTGGCGCGGTCTGTGCAAGCAGCAGGCTGGCCGATGTCAGCAGCAGGACGATCAATTTATTCACCATGTGCATGCGAACTGAGGATTTTTCCATCAGCGCCAAAGACAAAAAATTCTGCACAAAGCTTATGATCAAGCCCGCGATAATGGATGACAACCGTGTTCACACCCTTGAGCAGGGCAATCAATTCAAAGTGCAAATCAGGCCGCGCTGCCAGCCCACGGCTCCAGTACATACGCGCCGCATCCTTGCCCTTGAGCTTGCCATCAGACGCCGGGCTGACCCGCGCCAGCACTGGCGAAGAGAATTCAAAGTGATCATCATAGTGGCTGAGTATGCGCTCAAGATCATGCGTGTTCCAGGCAGCCAGCCATTCGCTGGTAAACTTCTGGAAGAAAGTATCGTTGAGCATCGTGCCTCCTTTTGCATATCATTGTTGATGATCATGTCTGATCAATCACTGCTTTTCATCATACACGTCAAAAAATGGATTTGGGAATGCCACGCCAGCACTGCGGAATCCAATGGGATAATAATTATTTCGTCACCCACCCTAGCCCCTTGCCGCTGACACTGTGAATGTACAGCTTGTCTGCTGTCTCCGTCACCCCTGTTACCGTTGGTGAATCACCGCTGGGGTCTTGCAGGTCGGCGATGATCTTGCCGTCTTCGGCAAATGCAATCACATGGCCATAGGGGGCGGGTAACTTCCACAGCATGCGCGGGATGCGCAAGGCCATGCTGCGCAGGTAAGGGCGTTGTGCAGTCTGATCCAGGAAGTTGCGCTGGCCGGCAAAGCCCAGCCATATCTTGCCGTCTTGTCCGCGCATGAGATTGTCAGGGTAACCGGGCAGGTTCTCGAACAAGATGGTGGCTTGTGGCGAAGCTACTGATACGTCCAGCCGCTCGGCTGCAATGGCGATTTTCCAGACCCTGAATTTGCCACTCTCACTGACGAACAGGCTGGCTTCGTCACTGCTGAGTGCAATGCCATTGGAAAAACTCAGGCCTTGTGCGACCACGCGCACGGTCTTGCTTGGCGCGTCGTATTCCAATACGCGCCCGGTTGATGATTGTTCAAAGATATCCAGCATGGCAGCCTCGGTCGTGCTGCCCCATTGTTTTGGGGTGAAGCGGGTGGATGAATCGGTCAGATAGATTTTCCCATTTTTGGCGATGACGACAGCATCAGGGAAATGGACAGGCCCGCCCTCAACGATATCCAGCAAGACCGTGATGCTGCCATCAGCAGCGATGGACAATAAACCCTTGAAGGCGTCTGCCACGATCAGCTTGCCAGCTGCATCAAATGCCATGCCCAGGGGCCTGCCGCCGGTATTGCTGAATATCTCTTGCGCACTGCCATCAGCCTGCATGCGCAAAATCTTACCGCTTTCCACTCCAGTATAGAGCTTGCCATCCGGGCCCGTGACTATGTGTTCTGGCCCGACTTCGCCGCGCAGGTCTATCGAGCGCAAGCTTTGCAGTTTATTGTTGACTGCATGCACACCAGTGTAGCCAGCTGCAATTGGTGCCTGCCAGGCAACTGGTTCTATGGGGACTGGCTTCAGGCCGAGGTAGGCGGCAAATGCAAGGATGAGAGGGAGTGTCATTGCGACGGTACGCTTCATGTAGGGCGACATTGAGTAAGGATGTTGGTAGCGAATATCTTAGTAGCGTGCGCCGTTCGCACCATCTTCACAATCCACGCGGATGCAAAAAACGGTGCGTTACAACGCACCCTACTGATCCATGGTTTATCAAACGCTAGGCAATCACCAAGGCCATGGAAAACCCGTCATAACCCTTGCTACCCACGGTTTGCAAGGCCGTTGCAGACAGACGCGGGTTGTTCGCCATCAAGTCAAAGAAACTGCGCACGCCCAGTACATTGGCGTCTGTGCTGGCGGGGTCGGCCACGGCACCATTGCGCACCACATTGTCGCCGATGATAAGGGTACCGGGGCGAGACAGTTTCAACGACCATTCCAGGTAGTGCGGGTTATTGGGTTTGTCGGCATCGATAAAGATCAGGTCAAATGGGTGTATGCCTTCTGCTTCTAGCTGTGGCAGGGTGTCGAGCGCCTTGCCTATGCGTATGTCCACCAAATGTGCCACTCCGGCGCGTTCTATGTTTTTTTGCGCAATCGCCGCATTGTGGGGGCTGAACTCCAGCGACACCACACGCCCGCCTTCTGGCAGGGCACGCGCCAGCCATATCGTGCTGTAGCCACCAAGGGTACCAAATTCCAGTATGGTCTTTGCGCCTTGCAGTTTCGCCAGCAAGTGCAGGAACTTGCCCTGGTTGGGAGCCACATGATGCTGCGGCAAATCGCCCGCATCACTGTCTTGCAAGGCCGCAGTCAATGCAGGGTCGGCAGGGATCAGGCGTTCACAAAAATAATCATCAACCGTGGTCCAGGTGGTTTGTTGCATGAGATGTCCTTGTGGGTTTGAGAAAAATTTTGTCAGTGGCGTATATATCGCATAGAGATTTAGTCATAGTCATAAACCCAATGCTTTTCCTTGAAATCATAGTGCCAGGATTCAAACGGTACAAAGGTGGCCGCATATAACAAGGATGGGCCTTCCTTGTCGTTGCTGTAATAGAGCATGTGCGGGCGCCGCCCATCGCTTGCCAGCGCAGGAATTTCGTCCAGGCTGATCGGGAGTTTTCCATGTTGCTGTTGATGCTTTTCCAGCTCTACAAGAATATTATCCGCATAGTCGCGTGCCTGATGATGGCGCCATACATGCACGCCCGCCACGATGGTAGACGACAGCAGTATGAGGCCTATGAAGAATACGTATTTGCCACGCACTTCTGGCGAACGCAGGTTGAAAAGGCATCGGATGACGGCATACAAAAGACAGGGTAGGGCGATCAGGTAAATCATGAAACCCGCATGCTCAGCACTGCAAATAAAAGTGAGAACTGCCCATATCACAATCAGGTAGGGATGGCGGCGCGCCTGTGTCGATAGAGGCAATGGAGGCATATGTCGGGTTATCTGTTGGTTCTGCAATTGCATCAAGCCGCACAAATATCATGCAGCATCGGTTTTGCAATGCGCAGATAATCTTCCGTATTCAAGATGATGGAGGTATCCAGTCGCCCCGCATTGAAAGCGATCTCGGCATAACGTGCCACCAGTGAAGGGTCTAGCACCAGCGCGATGTCATCAGAAAACACAAACGGCGGTATCGCACCGATGACGCAGCCGGTTTTTTCCATGGCTGCTTCTGGCGCAGCAAAGCTGGTTTTTTTGACTTGCACGGCAGTCGCCAGTTTCTTGAAATCGATCTTCTGGTCACCCGGCAAGATCGCCAGAATCAACT
This sequence comes from Undibacterium sp. GW821-FHT07F11, assembly GCF_059418665.1. NCBI lineage: Bacteria > Pseudomonadati > Pseudomonadota > Betaproteobacteria > Burkholderiales > Oxalobacteraceae > Undibacterium > Undibacterium sp. GW821-FHT07F11. The sequence goes on along the minus strand of NZ_JBWKQH010000007.1, from coordinate 250,243 downwards.
TCGCCGCTTCATCCTTGCTCTGGCATAGCATGGCCTTGGCACCCTGGCCGACTTCTGTGCCGCGTATGGCGGCGACTTTTTCTGACTGGCCTTCGGCGGAATGCTCAACTACGCGAAAGCGGGCGTTATTGGTTTGCAGCAGGGTTTTCAATTGGTCGAACATGTATTGTCCTTGATGAATAATGTCGTAAGGGGTGTGTTGGCATATTAAATCTTGATTGATGCGTGCCGCAAGACTCCCAGCACTTTGGCGGGGTCGCACCCATAGATGCCCGCACCCCAGGCGGCATTTTGTTCTACGCACGCCCACGTGCCGTCAACCAGCATGCCTGCATCGACGACGCAGGCGTCTGGCAAATCCACGCGTCCATCTGCCAGCAGTGCGTTGATGAAAACTACCAGCGCCTGATCTTCATCTGGTGTACTGGCGAATTCGCTGTCTCGCTGCACATCACCAAGACGTGAGTAGATTGAATAGGTGATGAGTTGGCGGCGCAAAATAAAACAGCGGAATTCTTTTTCCCATTTCACCACATCCGATACCAGCACAGCCATGTCGTCGTCATATTCAGTTGGCAGCGTTGTACCAGTGTACACATCAGCCGGAAAGCTTTTGTCATTTGGTGGCTTGACGAAGTGTGGCTGTGTGAGCTGCCGTGCCTGCCCCAGGGGTTGCAGGCTGATCTGGCGATGCCTGTATTCCATGGGCAGGCGCACCAGCCAGTCTTCTGGCGGACTCAGCAGGCGTATGCCCAGTTGTTCTGCCAGCGTAGGGCCAAACAAGGCTTCTCCATACAATACGGGTTCATCCAGATGTTGCATGTGATCTGGCACGCGCCAGTTAGTCAGGCGTTGCACCTGCCAGCCCAGCGCACCTGCAGCTTTCCACAAGGCTTGTGAATCGTCGGTATAACGTGGGGTGAAGATTAGTGTAGTCATGTTCGGAACTCAGTCTCGCATCGTAGCGAAAGACTATATACGCGCAAGAGGGACATTGGCAAGTTTGATCATTTTGAAGTCTGCTCCTTCATTCTTCAACCTCGCCGCATCAGGCAGAAAAACAGCGCCAGTCTTATTCATGGAATGATGGAATTTTACAGGCGACTTTGTTGAAGTTCGGGTGTTTTTTGTGGCATGAGCTGCATGCACGAAAACTCATGCATTTTCTGTTATTGTTAGAAAGTAGAATATAGCATTCTTTGCCAAAACTGCTGCTTGCACATCGAAAGTAAAGCATCATCAGTTTCGTTGACCTGGTTACAGCTGGCATTGAACCTGATCTGGCCGCACGTGGGCTGCACGGTATATTTGAATTGACAGAATTTAAGAATTTACAGAAGGCGTTTTTATGCACGCAGACCTGATACTCCACAACGGCCAGTTCCACACCGTGGACCGCAGCCAGCCGCTCGCTGGTGCAGTCGCCATCAAGGATGGCAAGTTCCTGGCGGTTGGTGATACAGAAAGCGTCATGCGCTTCAAGGGCGGCAATACCCAAGTCATCGACCTGCAAAAGCGCTGCGTCATCCCTGGCCTGAATGATTCGCACATCCACCTGATACGCGGCGGCCTCAACTACAATCTTGAATTGCGCTGGGAAGGCGTGCCCTCACTGGCAGATGCCCTGCGCATGTTGAAAGAGCAGGCATTGCGTACGCCGCAGCCGCAATGGGTGAGGGTAGTAGGCGGCTGGACTGAGTTCCAGTTCGCAGAAAAGCGCATGCCCACGCTGGATGAAATCAATGCTGCTGCACCAGATACGCCGGTGTTTATCCTGCACTTGTACGACAGGGCACTGCTCAACCGCGCAGCATTACGGGCCGTGGGTTACACCAAGGACACCCGCAACCCGCCCGGTGGTGAAATCCAGCGCGATGCCGCGGGCAACCCTACCGGCATGCTCATCGCCAAACCAAATGCGATGATACTGTATGCAACCCTGGCCAAAGGCCCCAAGCTGCCACTGGACTTGCAAGTCAATTCTACCCGTCAGTTCATGCGCGAGTTGAACCGCCTGGGTTTGACGAGTGCCATTGATGCCGGTGGCGGCTTCCAGAATTATCCTGAAGACTATGCCATCATAGACCAGCTTGCCAAAGAACAGCAGCTCACCATACGCATTGCCTACAACCTGTTCACCCAGAACAAGGGGCAGGAACTGCAAGACTTCGAGCGCTGGACAAGCATGGTCAAGCCTGGCGATGGCAGCGATTTTTACCGCCACAATGGCGCGGGTGAAATGCTGGTGTTTTCTGCCGCCGACTTTGAAGATTTCCTGGAGCCGCGCCCCGATCTGGCCGCAGGCATGGAAGATGAACTCGAAAAAGTTGTGCGCCATCTCGTCAGCCAGCGCTGGCCTTTCCGCCTGCACGCGACCTATGATGAATCCATCAGCCGCATGCTGGATGTATTTGAAAAGGTCAACCGCGACATCCCTTTCGATGGCCTGCACTGGATGTTCGACCATGCCGAGACAATTACAGAACGCAATATAGAACGCGTGCGTAATCTCGGCGGAGGCATCGCCATCCAGCACAGGATGGCTTTCCAGGGCGAGTATTTTGTCGAGCGCTATGGTGCCGATGCAGCCCGCGCCACCCCGCCTGTCGCCAGGATGCTGGAGATGGGTGTGCCCGTCGGCGCAGGTACTGACGCCACACGCGTGGCCAGCTACAACCCCTGGACTGCTTTGTACTGGCTGGTCTCTGGCCGCACCGTTGGCGGCTTGCGTCTGGCCAGTGTCAATGCGCAACTATCACGCGATGCCGCGCTGGAGTTATGGACGCTGGGCAGTAGCTGGTTCTCGAATGAGCAGGGCAAGAAAGGTCAGATCAAAGAAGGGCAATTCGCCGACCTGGCCGTGCTGTCTGCCGATTATTTCAGCGTGGATGAAGAGAGCATCAAACACATAGAAGCTGTACTCACCATCGTCGATGGCAAGATAGTCTATGGCGCGGCAGAATTTGGCCCCTTGTCACCACCTGCGATACCGGTGCTGCCAGACTGGTCGCCCGTCAGCAAGGTCAGCGGCCATTATCGTGCGGTGACAGGTACGCAAAAAACGGCATTGCCGCATCAGTGCCGTGGCGCTTGTGGCGTACATGTGCACAGGCATGATGTGGCGCGTGGTGCGAACGTGCCGGTCTCTGATTTTTCTGGATTCTGGGGTGCGCTGGGTTGCAGTTGTTTTGCGTTTTAAAGCGAAGCAATATCAGCATTGCAGCATTGAGCCATCGGCGCTATTGCTGACGCAGTTTGTTTTCAACAGCATCGCGCTGCATGGGCGTGATGCAAATCTATTGAGCAAGGGTGCTATCGCATGACGAACAAACACATATTGGGCATTGCCCTGGGTTTTACCGCAGGCTATGTCGATACCGTGGGCTTTGTTGCCCTGTTTGGCTTGTTCACCGCCCATGTCACCGGCAACTTTGTGCTTATCGGCAGCGAGCTGGCTCATCCCAGCCATGGTGTGCTGATCAAGTTCCTGGCTTTTCCTGCGTTTATCTTCGCAGTGGCACTGGCACGCATCGTCGCCGTCAAGCTTGAGGCCAGCGGCAAATCTGCAGCGCGTGCACTGACTGGCATGCAGTTATTGTTTTTGCTGGTGTTTATGGTGCTGGGCTGTTTATCTACTCCCGTGCAAAGCACTGATGCCATCTTGCCGCTGGTCGCAGGCATAGCCGGTGCCGCCGCCATGGGCGTGCAAAACGCCGCCAGCCGCCTGGTGTGGACAGAGCTGGCACCTACCACCGTGATGACGGGCAACGTCACCCAGATTGTGATTGACCTGGTTGATATTCTCAGGGGTAGTGCCGTGACAGGTACCAAGGCGCGACTGTGGAAATTCTTGTGGCCGGTGCTGGCCTTTGGCGTGGGGGCAGTGGGCGGGGCATTTGCGTATATGTATGCAGGATTTTTTGCGCTGGGTTTGCCGGTGGGAATTTTGTGTTTGGTGTTTGGGTTTGCTGAGTGAGATTGACGCCCGCACCTTTGATCATGTGTTTTGTAGGAGCAGCTTTAGCCGAGAGCATTTAGCCTCGTAGGTTGGGCTACGGGGTATCAGCCCAACACTCGGCGTTTAAACAACGTATACGTTTGCTTAGGCCCAGTGTTGGGCTGATACCCGTAGCCTGGCGAGGCCCGGCCCAACCTACGTATCGCCGCCACAGCTACCCAACCTGTATTAAAAACACAACGCCATTTCAAGCATCACTAAAATATTTCCCCTGATTGTTAAAAACTCAAGAATCAGGAGTATAGTGGACTTTGTATTATAAAAAATACATTCAAAAATATAAACAGCCAGCAAGCCTGCATGGCTACGCCAAGCTTTATCACACCCCCACTTTCTTGAAATGGAACAGAGATGAAAATCCTTTCTATGATAGGCGGTAGCCTCGCTCCCATGCTACTCATGCTCGCTGCTCAGGCTCAAGCCCAAGCCCAAGCTCAAGCCCAGGCTGCCCCGGATAATTTAGCCGCTGCGCGTTGTGAGCGCTTCATTACTGCAGATGTGGTGGCGATAGACCAGGCCATGATGATTAATCGCCTGGGCACGGCGCAACCGGGTGGCATGGTGTATGCGCTGCGGGGAGATGTGGTTGCTGTCAGCGGCAACACGCCAGGGCCGGGCAATGCGCAATTGCGGCCAGGAAAACGTCCGCGGCCCATGGTCTTGCGGGCGAATGTGGGTGATTGCCTGATGGTCAATTTCCAGAACTGGCTCAAGCCTGCTTCTGTCAATCCTAAACCGGTGACAAAAAATGCCTCTGTCCATGTCGCTGGCATGGAGCTGGTGTCATCGATCAGGGATGATGGCAGCTTTGTAGGCAATAATGCGGTCTCGGCAAGTGGCACTGACAGCGGCATCATCGCACCGGGCAAAGCCATCAGCTACCGCCTGTTCGCGGCAGAAGAGGGCAGTTTTTTACTGTATAGCATGGCAGGGCAAGAGCAGTTGACGTATGGGCTGTTTGGTTCTGTCAATGTGCAGCCACGCGGTTCAGAATGGTATCGCAGCCAGGTTACGCAGGCTGAAATGCAACAGGCGTCGGTTACTGGTGCTACGGGTTACCCAGTAATTAATTATGATGCGCTGCTACCAAACAGCAGCAAGCCAGTGCTGAAAATGCTGGATGCAAGAAATAATATCGTTCATAGCGACCTGACGGCCATCATCACCGGGCCTAACCATGGCCCCTTCACTGTCAGTGGCACACGCAATCCGTCTTACCCCAATCCAGAATCACCATACCGTGAAGTGACGGTGATGTACCACGAGTCTTTCACGCTGGTGCAGGCATTTCCTCAGCTGGCCGATCAAACTAATGTGCTCAGTGGTGCCAATGATGCGTTTTCCATCAATTATGGTTCAGCAGGCATTTCTGCTGAAATTCTCGCCAACCGGCTCAAGGTCGGGCCGACTGCTGATTGCCCTGAATGCAAATTTGAAGAATTTTTCCTGAGCTCCTGGGCGGGTGGTGACCCTGCCATGGTGGTTGATAATCCGGCCAACCTGCCATGCTCGCCCCAACCTTGCACGCCGCCCAAGGCTACCAAGGCCTTTTATCCGGATGATCCATCCAATGTGTATCACACTTACCAGGGTGACCGTGCGCGCTTCCGTGTCTTGCATGCGGGGCAGGGTATCTTCCACGTGCATCATCACCATGCCCACCAGTGGTTGTATTCGCCAGACAGTGATACCAGCAGCTATCTCGACAGCCAGACCATAGGCCCTGGTTCATCCTATACCATGGACCTTGTCTATGACGGCAGTGGTAACCGCAACCTGACGCCTGGCGATTCTATCTTCCATTGCCATTTCTACCCCCATTTTGCCAGCGGCATGTGGGCCTTGTTCCGCGTGCATGATGTGCTGGAATTGGGCACGCCTCTTGGTGCAGATGGCAAGCCCAGGGCCGGTTCACGGGCCTTGCCGGATGCCGAGATTCTGGCCGGTACACCCATTCCTGGTTTAGTGCCCCTGCCAACCCGTGCCATGGCACCATTGCCCGCAGCAGTGCAAATTGACAAAGGCCAGGTCAAAGTGACAGGTGCTGGCAACCCAGGCTACCCCTTCTTTGTCCCCGGCATCGCCGGGCACCGTGCGCCTCATCCGCCGAATGATTTTGCGGTGGAAAATGGTGTGGCATTGAATGGCGGCTTGCCACGCCACCTGATTACCGGCGGCACGATTTCTATCGATAAATACACGCAGACTGACTTTACCAAAGAAATGAGTCGTATCAACGCCATAGAATTACCAGAGCAGGGCACCGCCACAGAACAGGCGGCCATGACCATGCATGAACAAAAATCTGTCGCCACCAGAATGCCCGACGGCAGCCTCGCACAATTCGCCATGAATGGCTTGCAGCGTGCGCCCGGCGCACCGTTTGCCAACCCCGCCCGGGGTGCTACCGTCACGCCGCCAGTGCGCATCTACAAGGGTGCTGCCATGCAGACTGATGTTGTACTCAATAAAAAAGGCTGGCACTTCCCGCAGCAACGCATACTGGCTTTGTGGCAGGATGTGAAACCGATATTGAATGGTGACAAGCCACCAGAACCCCTGTTCTTCCGCGCCAACAGCAATGACGTGGTTGAATACTGGCACACCAACCTGGTACCGAGTTATTATGAGCTGGATGATTTCCAGGTGCGCACACCGACCGACATCATCGGCCAGCATATCCACCTGGTGAAGTTTGATGTGCTTGCATCCGACGGTGCCGCCAATGGTTTTAACTACGAAGACGGCACCTTCAGCCCGGATGAAGTGCGCGCCCGCATCAATGGCATCAACCAGGCTGGCGGTATTGCGGTGAATGGCAAGCAAGTCAGGCTGACCCCCAAAGCCATACCTAGCTTTGGCAATGGCCCTACACCCGGCAGCATGCAGTGGGTGGGCGCGCAGGCCACAGTGCAGCGCTGGTGGGTTGACCCTGTGATGGACAAACAAAAAGCCGACCGCACCTTGCTGACAGTATTCACGCATGACCATTTTGGTCCGTCTACCCACCAGATGGTGGGCCTGTACGCCGGGCTGGTGGTAGAACCCACAGATTCGCGCTGGACTTCGGCTGATGGCAAAACCCTGTTTGGCAACCGCAGTGATGGCGGCCCCACCAGCTATGCCGCCAACATCGTGCCGCGCCAGGGCAAAGCCTATCGTGAATTTGCGCTTTCTGTTGCAGACTCACAATTTGCCTATCTGCCAGCCAGCCGTACCAGCTTTGATTGCTATCCTGGGCAAGATCCGATATACAGCGGTTGCAAACGCAGTGTGAACGGCACTTACACCGGCTGGGCTGATCCGCTTAACGGCATCAACTGCGTTGGCTGCTTGCCGGTGCCGATCAGCAATCCAGTCAATCCAGTTACGCCACCAACGACCACGCCCAGTATCATTGGTGGTTTTGGTGTCGGTGTCTCTGTGCTCAATTACCGCAATGAGTCGCTGGCTTTGCGGGTGGCTGCAAATAGTGGCACAGTCAATTCAGGTACGGATCTGGCGCGTTCTTACAGTTCCATTTTGCGTAATGATGCACAACTGAACGTGCAGCCTGTGGGCGGTGCCAACATCAATCCACGTTGCGTAAAAACTGCCACGAATAATTGCTTTACTTTCCCAAGACAGCCAGTCAGTGCGCAGATGGGTGGCACTGATCCTTTCACGCCGATCTTGCATGTCTATGAAAATGACCCCGTGCAATTGCGCGTCATTGATGGTGCACTGGTGGGTAACCATACCGTTACCGTGAATGGCAACAAGTGGTTATTTGAACCCTTTGACAGCAACTCTGGTTATCGTAACAGCCAGACCATGAGCCTGTCCGAGCATTTTGAAACCCTGTTCACCATCCCGCAAACCGGCAAGGCGCAGTCGCTGGATTATCTGGTCAACACCAGCAATGCCTATGACGGCAATGTCAGCGGTGCCTGGAGCCTGATGCGCAGCTATAACAACCAGGTGTCGTGGCTGTCACCTTTGCCTGGCAATTCCAGCATCAGGCCAGTTGCCACCTCTATGCCCAACCTGCCCACCGATTGCACAGCGCGTGGGCCATGCGTGCGGCAGTTCAAGGTATCGGCCACGACCATACAACAACTGCTGGGTTCCAATAGCCCGCTGCTGTACAACAGCCGTGGCGCCAAACTGTCGAATGGCAAGTTCTCCAACCAAACCCTGAACGACCCCAATGCCATTGTGTATGTGCAAGACCAGGACCTGAACCCGAATGGGACTTTGAAAGCCGGGCTCAATATCGAACCACTGGCCCTGCGCGCCGCTGCCGGCGATGTCATCCGGCTGCAACTGACCAACCGCGTTAATGCCAAGGCCGCAGTATTTACCACGCCTGAGTCTGCCGCACGGCCTACGCTGGGCTTTACCGATGCCTATGCCAATATCAATCTGCTGCCTTCTACCCAGGCAGGTCTGCATCCGCAATTGCTGGCGATGGATGTCAGCAATGCCGATGGCATGAATGTTGGTAACAATCCAGTACAAACCGTGGCTGCCTGCAACCCTGCACCTTGCACGGGTACGCCACCATCCATCATCTATACCTGGTATGCTGGCACCCTGCAAAACGAGAACGGTGTCACCCGCGCCACACCGGTAGAATTTGGTGCCCTCAACCTGACACCGGCTGACCCGCTGATGCAGGCTTACCATGGCCTGTTTGGCGGCATGATCATCGAGCCGCTGGGCGCGAAATGGCAAGACGATCCAGGCACACATGTCTCCAGCACGGTGTCGCCTGCGGTGGGCAAGCCTTTCCGTGATTTTGCGTTGTTCATGCAAACCGATATCGCCATGCAATATCAGGGCAAATCACTGTATAGCGTGGGCTCGCCTTTGATGGCAGTCAACTACCGTACCGAGCCATTCTTTTATCGTTATGGCACCAGTACCAATGTGAATCTGGCTGGAATCGACACCACTGCCGAAGTGTCAAACACCCAGGTGAATGGTGATCCACAGACACCTGTGTTCCGCGCCAATGCAGGCACGCCAGTACGCTTCCGCCTGTTTGGCCCACCGGGGCTGGCGGATAACCAGAATGTGTTTGAGCTGACTGGTCATCAATGGCAGTTTGAGCCTTATGCCGATAACTCCACCAGGATAGGCAGTAACCCTGCATCATTATCGACAGGTACACAGTCAGGTTATGGCACAACATCGCATTTTGATGTGGTAGTCGATAAGGCAGGTGGTGCATTCTCGGTACCAGGTGATTACCTGTACCGTAGCTGGCCACAAGGTCAATATTCTGCCGGTGGCTGGGGCGTGTTCCGCGTCAGCCCTGCTCAAACTCGCGCTGCCGGAGCTACAGTAGTCACAGCAGCAGTGCAGGAGGTGTTCGCCGATATCGTCGTGATTGACAAAGTCGTGTCCATAGAGGGTATTCTTGAGGTCAGCGGTAGTGTCACGATGCGCCCCGGCAGTGTGCAATGGGAGCAGGCGGACTCTGTCACCATCGTGGCCGACGGCAAAGAACTGGGCAAGGTTGCAGTTGACCAGACCGGGCGCTGGCAATTCAAGGCCAATGCCAGTGCCGTAATGCCCAGCATGCTGGAAGTGCGATCTTCTTTTGGTGGCCTGGCACAGCACAGACCGGTAGCGGCCATCCTCACGGCTACCAATGCAATCGAGGCGATAGACAAACAGGCCGAATCACCAGTGTTGCCATTGAAAAAAATAGAGCGACGGAAGCGTTAATGCGGGAAACCATACTTAGCAGGCAAGTCAATGTACGCAATTGCTGGCATCAAGCCTTTACCGGACTGGTGCTGGCGACTGTTTTTGCTGGTAGCGTGGGGGCAGCATCGATAGCAGAACTCAAGCCCACGCCAAATCAGGTGATCAAGGATGGCGTCTCCTTGCAACTGGACATGTCGCAGCCCATGCAAGAAGGCGCAGAAGCCCGCTTCAGCCTGAGCCTGCGTGATGCCGCCAGTGCTAGGCCTATCCGCAATGCGCGACCTATCGCCTGGGTCGATGGGCACGACGGACAAACCCAGGGAGAAGAAAGCAGCGAACAGGCTTGCCGCCGCAAGGTCGCCACCTTTATCAGTGGCGATTTGCTGCATGCGCCTGCACTCAGTTTGAATGCCTATTATGTGCTGGCCCTGAACGAAGATAATTCCATCTCCGTCATCAATCCACAAACCGGTTTTGGTGGTTCCAAATTGCTGACCATGGTGATACTGCATGGCACAGGGCAAGACTGGTTGCTGACGCCTGAACAAAACCTCTGGGTCAGCCAGCCGCAGGTGCATGAAGTGGCGCTGGTAGATACCCGCAACTGGCAAGTCAGAACCCATGTATCCGTGCCTGGCCATCCGGGACAAATAGCCTTGCGACCCGGCGCGCAGCAAGTATGGGTATTGACTGATGATGGTGTGACGGTTCTCTCATCATCCAATGGCCAGGTGCTGGCAAACATCAAGACAGGGAAGGGCAGCCACACCATCGCCTTCAGTGACAACGGCAAGAGCGCATTTGTCAGCAATGCTGCAGACAACAGCATCAGCCTCATCGACGCAGGCAGCCTCAGGAAAACCGCTGAGCTTGCCAGTGGTAGCAAGCCTGTCGCCATGGCATGGTCATCCAAGGCACAACTGCTGTATGTTGCGCATGAAGGCGATGGCCAGATTATTGCCTTTGATGTGGCAGGCAAGCAGGCGGCAAGTATCAAGGCGCTGCCCGGCATATCCAATATCCGTTTTACACCCGATGGCCGCTATGGTTTTATCCTCAACCCGCAAAAAAACAAACTCGATTTGCTCGACGCAGCCACCAACCAGATCGTGCAAGGGGCAGACATCACGCATGGCCCGGACCAGGTTACGTTTTCTGACCGCATGGCCTATATCCGGCGACGCCATAGTGAAATCATGCAACTGGTGCCGCTCGATGCAATTGCACATAATATACAGGCCGGGCAGCCACTGGCGCTGGCATCGGTCAGCAATGGTCAAAAAGCCGTGGATAAGGGGCGCAGCGCAGGCAGCCTGGCAGACACCACGGTGATGGTGCCTAATGGCGCAGCAGCTCTGCTGGCCAATCCTGCTGACCGTACCATCTATTACTACCAGGAAGGCATGAGCGCACCCGCAGGCAGCTTCCGCAATTACGGCCACGAGCCGCGCGCCGTGCTGGTGCTGGACCACAGCCTGCAAGAACGCCAGCCTGGTATGTACCAGGCCAGTGCCCGCTTGCCCAAGGCAGGCAATTACCAGGTAGTGTTTTATCTCGATTCACCCAAAATGCTGCATTGTTTTCCGATCACCGTACAGGCTGATCCAGCCAGGCCACCTGCAACACCTTATGCCGTGACACTGGCGGGAGCTGCACCTGCCTTGACTAAAGGTGAGAGCCAGAACCTGCAATTCGTCATCCGCGATGCAGTCAGTGGTCAGCCCAGGGCTGGCATCCCTGATTTGCAGGTTTTGCTGTTTAATACAACAGGCAATCAACAACTGCAACTGGATGCGCATGAACAAAAAAACGGTGACTATGGCATCAGCTTTGCACCAACCGTCAGCGGGCATTACTATGTCTACTTCCAGGCGGCATCGCTGGGCATGAGCTGGAATCAATCGGCACGACTGGTGTTGACGGTGAAATAAAGACTTACTGTGGGATCAATATGAAGCAAGTGATGAAAGACATGACAGGTATCATCAACAAGGCGTTGCTGCTTATGGTGTGCAGCATCTTTTTCATGGCAATGCCATCTGCACAGGCAGCAATGCGTGCCATACCTGAAGCCCAGCTCATCAACCAGGATGGCAAGAGCATCGCCTTCTACCGTGACCTGGTGCAAAGCAAGACAGCCGTCGTCAATTTCATCTTCACCTCCTGCACCATGATCTGCCCCACCCAAACCGCCACCTTGCGCCAAGTGCAGCGTGACCTGGGCACGCGGGTAGGGCGTGACGTGGTTTTCATATCCGTCAGCATCGACCCCAACACTGACAAACCCGCACGCCTCAAAGCCTTTGCCCAACAGTTTGAAGCAGGCCCGGGCTGGCAGTTTTTGACGGGTAATAAATCTGTCGTCGACAAATTATTGCGATCCCTCAATGCCGGTGTCAGCGACATCAGCAATCACAGTGGCCTTGTGCTGGTCATCAATGAAAAAAAACAGGCCTGGCAACAACTCGCCAGCATGCCAGAGGCCAAACTGATCCAGAGCACTGTAGAGCAAGTGGCAGGGCCTGACCCCGCCATGCAGGCTGCCAATGGCCGCTACTTCCCCAATTTGCCTTTGCAAACGCAAGATGGCAAAACCGTGCATTTCTTTGATGAAGTCATGAAAGACAAAGTCGTACTCATCAATTTCATCTTCACTACTTGCCCCGGTATCTGTTCACCCATGACGGCCAACCTTGCCAGGGTACAGCCCCTGCTAGACCCGCGCGTGCAGATGGTCAGCATCACGGTAGACCCCGACACCGATACCCCCAAGGTCTTGAAAGACTTTGCCAGCAAATTCAAGGTGCGCCCAGGCTGGTTATTTTTGACTGGCAGTTCAGAAAACATCAGCGCTGTCGCCAAAAAACTCGGTGGCAGTGGTGAAGACAAAGACGCCCACAGCGGCATTTTATTGGCAGGCAATGTACAGACCGGTGACTGGAAAAAAATCTATGCGACAGCAAAACCAGAAGATATTGCCCTGGCCGTAGGAAAGCTGTTGCCAGCACGATGATGGCAAGGCTTTGGGCTGCATTTTCCGTTTTGCTCTGGCTGTTCTGTACTGACATTGCCAACGCCGCCGATGATCAAGCCTGGCAACGTGGCCAGACCATGTACCACAAAGGCTGGAACGGTCAAGCCGCCTGCGTGCGCTGCCATGGCAATCAAGGTCAGGGACGCGAAGAGGGCGGCTTGCGTGCACCGGCCATCGCAGGCAAACCAGACAGTCAGCATTTGCAACGCGCCTTGGCAGAGGGTATAGGCAGCAATGGCCAGAGCCTGCATCCGCTCATGCCACGCTATCAAATCGACGCAACAAGCCTCAATGATCTGCTCGCTTACCTCAACGTCATCGGCACAGATACGCCCGGCCTTACTGACACCGTACTGCGTGTCGGCGTCTCTTTGCCTGACAGTGTCTACGGTGCCGCCATACAGGCAGGCTTGAACAGAGCCTTTGATCAGCAAGTGTATGGGCGCAAGCTGGAACTGATCGTCAATCCCGCTCCAGACGAGGTATTTGTCGAGGTCGGCAGCTTGCAAAGTAGCTTGCAAACCGGGCTGCAAATTGCGTCCAATTCCGCAACTGAAGCTAACAAGCTGGCTGTTATCGGCTCCTTACCCATGCCCGGGCTTGCCAATTTTTCTGACCCGTCTGCACCAAACAGCTTTCACCTCTTGCCCTCCATACGCGAACAAGCCAGCGCTTTGCTGACCCAGGCCGCACTTGATGCTCGTGGCAATGCTGGCGCTGCTTCCGGCAATGTTCTTGGCAATAAAGCGACACTACAACTGACCCTGATCCATGATCTTGGCAATGATCCGGCCTTGCATGCATTGCTCAAAGAGTTGCGCGAGCAGGCGCGGGCAAATCACCAATCACTGCGCGAGCAAATATGGTCAGCCAAAGTCCGCAAGCCGGGCGAAGCAGTGATTTATCTTGGCAGCCCTGCTCATCTGAGTGCTGTGCTTGCGGCAAGCGGTGATAGCCTGGTATATGCCAGCGCCATCCACATCGGCCCGGCCAGCCAGCAACTGCCACCCGCACAAGCATCCCGCCTGCGCCTGCTTTTGCCTTGGCGCACCAGCAGCCCGGTGTTTGACCTGCCCACCGCCTACAGCGACGCCGCCTACGCAGCAGGCATGGTACTCATAGAAGCACTCAAACGCAGTGGCCGCCAGCTAGGTCGCGCTGAACTGCTGCAGCAACTGAACCAGCTCAGGGATTTTACGATTCCCGGATTCGGCAAGATAAGTTTTCACCCCGGCCAACATCACGGTAGGCACGGAGGGCAACTGCTTGCTGTAGATGCCGAGCATGGCGTATTCACTGTGCTGAGAACCTGGTGATTTTTGTCTGGTAACTGTGACCTGTGCCACCAAGGTCTGATTGACACTGCGGGCAAATTTTTATAGCATGGTTGTCTGCATTGATGCGATTGGCTTTTGTGTCAGCAAAACGAGCATGCACTTTTATCGAAGTCTCTATAGTGACCCGCTCAAGCTAAAGCAATGTTTTGCTCACCGTATCTACATGGTTTTTGAAAGCCTGAAGAACCTGTTCCTTTATTCCAGACCGAAATCCCCAAATCGTCATGTCAGACTTGATCTGGCATCGAGCGGTTTTCGTTGTGTACTTGCACCGGTATTTTGAAATGGAAAGTTGCGCACGTCTTTTGCAAAGATCAACAATAATTGGAAGCCAGGTCTAACGACACTGGATGCCGGATCAAGTCCGGCATGACGGGTTTGAGGGTAATGGTAAAAATAGATTGAAGCGCATTTATGTCCGTACTGTAGGGCGCATTGTAATGCGCCGCATGCACGCAAAAAAAGGATGGCTTATTCTTCCATGTGCGCGGCTTGTCAAACACAAGTATGTTTTCCGGCAGATATTGCCGTGATGTCGTAGCAGGATATTGACCATTGACGTCAATATTATTCGTGACCAGTTAACAGGTGACGTTTAAACTGGAGCCCAATTCCCAAACTTTTCTCTTATAACCACTAAATCGGCTTGTAAATCCCGAAAGTCTATTGGTATCTCTTCAATTGCCACTAGGTGATCATAAGTCGCAAAGATTTCCAACAGCTCATTCTTTAAATCAATCATGAAGGGATCATCTTTGTCGAAAGAGAGAAGCGGCACATCATATTTAGATGCGTACTTGAACAAGGCGGTGTATGCCGCAATCCTGACCCAGGGGGAAGGGTTACGCAACACGAATTCTCTTTCATCATAAGCGTACCCAAATGCCTGATTCACATTCAAGTTCAACGATTTAATTGCGTGTTGAAATTCCCAGTTACAGGAATTAGAAATCGCGTCATAATTGAATTGCTTATTCATAACTTTTTATTGACGTATGGCGCATTGCAATGCACCGCATGGAATTACAATATACTGGAGTAAATATTTACTGAGTAGGCGACGCGCACATACGGCGCAATACATTGCGCCCTACGATTATACTTTTGCTGATATTTCTGTGCCGTCGACGCAAGATATCGAAATCAATGTCATTACATGTGGTTCAAAACGGTGCGTCGTGCGCACCGTTGGGCAATAAGTGAAATCAAGAGTATTGCACATCAATCTTTCGGCGGTTCCCACAACTCAACCCGGTTACCCTCAGGGTCCATCACCCAGCCAAATTTACCATATTCCGAATCGTCCACCTTGGCATCGACATCACATCCTTCCTCACGCAAGGCTGCGAGCAGGGCGTGTAAATCATCGACGCGGTAATTGATCATGAAGGGCTGGGGGCTGGGCGCAAAGTAGGTGGAGTCGGCAGGGAATAATGACCAGGCTGTCTTGGCATCGTTGTTGGCACCATTGGCCTCGAATACTGCGCCACCCCATTCGCTCAGGTCAAAACCTAGATGATCGCGATACCATGCGCTCAAGGCTTTTGGGTCTTTTGCTTTGAAAAACACGCCGCCTATGCCAACAACACGTTTCATATTACCTCCTGGAAGATATCGATTGAAGTAGAAATAATTGATGTGACTGATCATTCACCACAGATCACAGATATTACCTGACCCCTTAGTGCCGCGCAAACCGCCGTGCAAACCAGATCGCACGGGAGGGGGCGGCGCGGGCTAGTCATCAAAATCATCAAACCATCACGCTGCCTTGAGCTGTTGCCCTAAATCCTCCCCCATCAGCGTCTCCAGAATAATCTCCCGCAATCTCTGCACTGCCAATTCCGGCTCCGCATCCATCCTGTGCAAAGTCAGGCCCAGCATGGGTAGGGCGGGCAGGGCGGGGTTGTTGATGATGCGTAGATGCGGGGGCAGGCCAGCTGCTGTGCGCACGGTCACGCCCAGGCCTGCGGCGACGGCGGCCCAGATGCCGCTGAGGCTGGGGCTGGTGAAGGACAGGCGCCAGGGGATGTTGGCGCGGTCCAGTGCGCTGGTGGCGCAACTGCGCATGAGGCAGGGGGCTTCGAAGGCGACCAGAGGCAGCGGATCGTCAGCAGTATGCACTGCTTGCAGTTGTGGGTCTGCCGCGCCTATCCAGTGCATGGCAAAGTTGTGCAGGTGTTCGCTGTGCGGGCTGGTGATGTTGGCGTCCCAGGTCAGCGCCAGGTCGAGCTGGCCTGCAGTGATGAGGTCGAACAGGGTGGCGTTGCGGGCGATCTTGGCTTCTATCCTGACCCTGGGGTGGGCGCGGGCAAAGCGGCCCAGTACGTCGGTGAGTATGCGTTCGCCAAAGTCCTCAGGTATGCCCAGCCTGATCCAGCCTTCGAGATTAACACCGCGCACGGCGGCAGCAGCTTCGTCATTGAGTTCCAGCAGGCGGCGGCCATAGGCCAGCAGGGTCTCGCCTGCTGCGGTGGGCAGCATGCCCCGCCCTGATTTGCGCAGGATGGGGCTGCCGACCTGCTCCTCCAGCTTCTTGAGCTGGGCGCTGACGGCAGAGGTAGAGCGACCCAGCCTGTCCGCCGCCTTGGCAAAGCTGCCCAGTTCTATGCCAGTCACAAAGGTGCGCATGACGTCGAGGTCGAAGGTGATCTTGCTCACTGGAACACTCCTTGTGTTTTGTTTCTTTTTTGTCCATCCCATTTTTTGGAATGATTGATTTGAAATTATCTGATTTTATGGATGAAGATAGTAGGGTATCTTGTACTTGTCAACAACGCTTTTGGAGTCGCACCATGCAAATCCCCAGCACCATCGCCCGCGAACTGATGGGCGACATCGCCCCCAAATTTGCCGAACTGACTGATCAGGTCCTGTTCGATGACATCTGGCAAAGGCCGGGCCCGCCGCCGCGTGAGCGCAGCCTGATCACGGTTGCCGCACTCATCGCGCTGAACCGCAGCGAGCAATTGCCCTTCCATATGCAAAGGGCGCTGGACAATGGCATCACGCAGGCTGAGCTGGTGGAAGTCATCACCCACCTGGCGTTTTACTCGGGCTGGCCAACGGCTGCCTCTGCCATCAGTGTGCTACGTCAATTGCCTGCAAACCAAACTACTTCAACATCAAAGGAGTAAATCATGCCCATGAGCCGTGTATCCCTGTTAAAGGGTAAATCACCTGAATACCTGCAAGCCTTGTCTGATGCCTTGCATCAGGCCCTGGTCGATGCCTATGAAGTGCCACTCAAGGACCGCTTCCAGATTATCCAGCAGCATGAAGCGAATGAGCTGGTGTTTGACCGCGACTATCTCAGTCATCAGGATAAGCCAAGGTCGGATGATTTTGTGTTGATACAGATCACCGCTGGCCGCCAGCGCAGTGCTGCCACCAAGCAGGCGTTTTACCAGCGACTGGTTGAACTGCTGGGAGAATCACCTGGTTTGCGGGCAGAGGATGTGATGGTCATCATCAATACCACGGCGGCAGAGGATTGGTCGTTTAGCAGTGGGGTGATGTATGACGGGGTGGCGCGGTATGAGTGAGGTCGCTGCAATTACATAGCTTGGGCCGGGCCTCGCCAGGCTACGCATTGTAGGTTGGGCTACGGGGTATCAGCCCAACGCTCGGCGTTTAAATAACGTATACGTTTGCAGAGGCCCAGTGTTGGGCTGATGAAGCGTAGCCTAGCGAGGCCCGGCCCAACCTACGATCCTTGCAATTTATGAGAAAAATTTTCCTGTCTATCCAATTCCAAGAGGACACCCAACATGATCGCCATGCAATACAACTTCACCCTCCCTGCCGACTACGACATGGACATCGTCCGCCAGCGCATCGCCAGCAAGGGCCACATGCTCGACAACTTCCCTGGCCTGGTTTTCAAAGCCTATCTGCATGCCAGTAAAAGCAGTGAAGCCACAGCATCCAGCCAGAATGTCTACGCCCCTTTTTACCTCTGGAACGATAACGAAGGCATAAATAATTTCATTTGTGGCGATGGCTTCCAAGCCGTTTCGCAAGCCTTTGGCTGGCCCGCAGTCAAGCAATGGTCGGTATGGCATAGCCATGTCGATGCACAGGTACGCAGCGCAAAATTTGCTACGCGCCAGATCAGCCCTATTGCGCCATATACCGCACTGGGCGCATTGCGTGAACATGAAACTGCAGCCGCAAAAAACATCAGCCAGCAAGATGGTACGCTGGCAACGCTGATGGCTTTTGATCCGAATGAATGGACACTGGTGCACTTTACTTTATGGCGTGATGCATCAGCCGCGCAAGCCGCAGGTTCGCCTGATAATGTGCAGGCGTATGAAGTGGGACATGTGTCGGCACCAGGGTACTGATAATGCGGGGCCTCATGCGCCACTAATGGATTTCAGCAGCAATATCTGACATGGGTTATCAGGTCAGCACTCCCGGGAAGGAGTGCTGTGAACCTAATCATAACGAGCGAAGTGAAATGCTTATAAGCCCTCGGTACTTTTGATAAAGAGCTTGATTACATCGACGCGGGCCTGGGTTTGCGGTGGCAGCGACCCTGCGCGCTCAACAAGCAGTGTGATTTCTGCATAGACTTGCCTGACCTTGGGCAAATCCCTGTTGAACATATGAATAGCAGAGAGCTGGGCGAGATTGTCTATCAGGTCTTGCTGGCCAAGCTCAGGGTGACTCTTCGCTAATTGTCTGCGGATAGTCAGCGCAGCGTTGACATGTTCCTGCGCATCTTTGATGCGTCTTTCGGTAAGCTCCAGGGCCACCATGCTGCTCAGCATTTTGGCCACTTCAGCTTGCTGTGCAGGGCTTAATTGCTTTTGCTCCTGCAGCATTGTGCTGGCTTCGCTAAAAGCTTTGATTGCTTCAGGGATTTTATTTTCTGCATGATTGACCAAACCTAAACCATAAATGGCCATCGCAAATTCATTGGTGGTTTCGCTGCGTTGTGCGTAATCCTGGCGATAGATACTGATTGCCTCATTCAGCATGGTGCGGGCTGGTACCAATTCTTTGCTGAGGATGTTAAGCGTGCCTAGTCTGGCAAGCACCCAGGCCAGACTACGTTTTTCAGTCCCCGGGTTTCTGTCAATTTGCTGGCGGCAGAGCGTGAGTATTTCTACGTACAACTTGCGGGCACCATCGACACGTAATTCTTTCAGATTGAGCTCACCTAGTTGTGACAGCGTAAAGATGAGTTCATTCGACAATTCCGGTTTTTGCTGTACCAGTTTGCGATAATTGACGATAGCTTCTTCCATCAGAGGGCGCGCCAAGAGCGGTTTTTTCTGGTTGTTGAAGGCCATAGCCAGTTTGATTTGTACCGATGCAAGATCATGCAAGTAAAGTGGTTCTCTGGCAGCGAGCGGGCGGTAGATAGCAAGGGCTTCAGTGAGTAGTGCCTCTGTCAGTTCTGGCTTATTATTCAGATTCAGGTAACCGAACTGGCTCAAGACGCTGGCAAATTTTTTCGCATGCAGTTGTGCTGACACTACATCCTTCGCCGAGAGCTTCCTGTAATTGGCAGCCGCTTCTTCCAGCGCTGGGTAAGCTTCTTTATTGCGGTTTTGCGTCAGGTCTATCTCTGCCATGTTGACCAACAAGCTGGTCAATGGTGGTAAGTAAGTGTCACCATCTTTCTTGAGCAGTTTTCGATAAAGGGGTAGGGCATCACCGTATGCAGCATAGGCTTTCTGGGTTTGTTTGTTGACGAGCGCAGCATCGCCGAGGTTTAAATAGCTGACTGCAAGATTGTGGGTCAGCTCAGGATATTTTTCTACCTGCGCGCCATACATACTGACGGCTTCTTCAAGCGCTTGCTGTGCCTGCTGATTTTTACGTTCACTGTAATAAATCAGGCCGAGTGACAATTGCGTACCCGCCAGTCTTCTTTGATAATACTCTGGTGTTTTGATGGCCAGTTTGCGCCAGTGAACGACGGCTTCTTCATAAATCACGCGTGCCTTGTCGCTTTGCCCTGCCTGCTTGTAGATATCTGCGAGCTCGTTGAGTGTTGCTGCGAAGTTGGGCCGTGCCTGGTCGGCATAGCTGGATGGTACCTGACGATAGATAGTGGCGGCTTCCTCGTAGGATGTTTGCGCTTGCGTTTGCTTTTTTTCTAAAGCGTTCAGGTCACCCAGGTTTTTGAGCGTGTCGCCATAGGCATACAGGGTATGGGCGCTTTTCTGGCTTTCTGTGCGGTAGATGGCGATGGCCTCATCAAGCGCCAGCCGTGCTTCGGTATATTTTTTGTCGTTCTTGTAGCTGATGCCAAGATTGGAAATGCTGAGGGCAAGTTCCGGCTTGAACCTGGGTTCTTTTCCTATCGCAGTACGGTAAAAATTGACAGATTCCTGATACGCCTGTCTTGCATCTGGATATCTGTCTTCGTTGAAATGAAGCACTCCCAGATAAAAATAGGCACTCGCCAGTCTGGGTGTATAGGTATCAGCATCTTTCTGGATCAACTGCCGGTAGTTGGCCACGACCTCACCGTATGCACCGAGCGCCTTGTCAGTTAGCCGCAATTGCCGGTACAAGTCACCAAGACTGATGAGCGCAGATGTCAATGCCGGCAAGGCCTGCGCGGGCTCTCTAGCCAGTTCTTGCTTGTAAATGCTGACGGCTTCTTCATAAGCTGTCTGTGCCTGCACCAGCTTGTTCTCTTTCTTGTTGAGCTCGGCAAAGCCTTCCAGTGTAATTGCGTACCCATGCAGGGACGCGGGATTGCTTTTTATATTTTCCTTATAAAGGGCGATGGATTCATCAAAAGCCTGGCGCGCTTCAGGGTTTTTATTCTCAAGTTTGTCGATGAGGGCAATATTACTCAGGGCTAAAGCAAGCCCTGCATTGAACCTGGGTTCTTTTAATGCCGCAAGGCGGTAAAAGCTAGCTGATTCTTCATACGTTTTTTTTGCTTCTGCATATTTTTTATCAGTATGCTGGACAAAGCCCACATTAAGCAGCGCATTGGCCAGCTTGGGTGTGTAGGTCAGCGCATCTTTCTGGCTTAGCAGGCGATAATTGGCGGCGGCCTCACCAAAGGTGCTGATTGCCTGCGGGTACAGATTTTTCTGTTTGTAAATGCTTGCAAGCTCAATGAGCGAATAGGCAAAGAATGGCCGCGCCTCATTGGCGTAACTGGCAGGGATTTGCCGATAAACCTTGACCGCTTCTTCGTAGGATGTTTGCGCTTGCTCTCTCTTGTTTTCGATGGCATTCAAGTCCCCCATGCTTCTGAGTGTATTGGCATAGGCATACTGGGCATGGGCGCTTTTCTTGTTGTCGGCCTGGTAGATGGCGATGGCTTCATCAAAAGCCAGCCGTGCTGCAGCGTACTTGCGGTCTGCCTTGTTGGCGACACCGAGGTTGCACAGGCTGAGCGCCAATTCCGGTTTGAATTTTTCTTCTTTTAGTATGGCAAGACGGTAAAACGCAATGGATTCTTCAAGCATCTGCCTTGCTTCAGGTATTTTTTCCTCCTGATACTGAATCACTCCAGCATAAAAAAGCACACTGCCCAGTCTGGGTGTGTAGGTATAGGCATCTTGCAGCATCAGTTGGCGGTAGTTGGCGATGACTTCGCCATACGCAGCAAGCGCTTGCGGGCGCAGGTTCTGCTCTTTGTAAAAATCTGCCAGGCTATACAAGACCGCAGACAATTGCGGCAGGAAAGCATCACGGTTTTTTTCTGCCTGCAGGCGGCGGATGGCAACTGCTTTTTCAAAGTAGATCCGGGTCTGTGGCCAGTTTTTTTCTGCCTGATACAGCAATGCCAGGTTGTTGAGCACCATATACAGCTGTGTCTGGTATGTGTCTGTTTTCTCTGCCTCTACCTTGTTACAGAGTTCCAGCGCTTCATCATAGGCGACATGCGCTTCCTGGTAGCGGTTTTCCTTATGATAAATAACACCCTGCTGGATGATGGCAGTGATCAACTGGGGCAGGTATTTACCGGGGTTCTCTGCCGCCAGCTTGCGCAGGTCATTGGTCTGCACCTCACTTGCGGATAACTGCTTTTTAAGCTGTGGGCTGGTAACGTTGGCCTGTTTTTCAGTGGAAGCCAGGGAGCTTGGGCTATACATGGCAGGCAGCACCAGGGCCAGGCAGAACAGGGGGTGAAATTTAACCGGCATTATTTTGTCGATGGTGGAAATGAACCAATTTGTATTGTACTGGGGTGACGGCTAAAAAGCTTGGTTCAAAGCATTGCACTATGTTTTTTTAGGGTTTTCTTTGGACTTTATCTTAGCTTGAAAATGACTTAAGAAAAATTTGGAGAATGCGCAAGGGTTGTGTAACATGCATCCTTGTGGGGCAAGGTGTATCTTAAGCGTGCCTTTTGCGGGTATGTGTCTCCTTTCCGGTTTTCTGTACCGCATTACTGCATGCAAACACAGCACGCATGCAAATTACGCATTCAAAACACGTTTTAGCACATCTCGCAACGCGCCAGGCAGCACATCAATTCGCGTTGCTTTTCAGTTTGCACATAGATCATTTTCCGCACGGGTTGTCCTGACCTGTGCATCACCATTTTTGTTGATGAGGTTTTCATTGAATATCTTGATTCAAGCGTACAGTCACGCCTGGTCATTTGCAGGGCTGGCCATTTATCTTGCATTTCGCAGCCACAACACCATTGCAAGAGGAGGGGAGATATGAATTTTTATCCCTTTCACTTGGGCGATTATGCGTCCCACACCCGCCACCTGAGCTTGCTGGAAGACCTGGCCTACCGCCGCATGCTGGATTTGTACTACACAACAGAAGCCGCCTTGCCAGTCGACCCTGAAAAAGTCGCGCGCTTGATAGGCATGCGCGAATATATGCATGAAGTGGCGGATGTCTTGTCTGACTTCTTTGTGATCTCAGATGCAGGTCACACCCATCGCCGTTGTGAAGAAGAGTTGGCTTTATACCGTGCCAAGGCCGATCGTGCCAAGTCTGCCAACAAGGCACGCTGGGGCGGTACCAGGGCAGGCTTGGCCGCAGAGACAGATGAAGAATTTGAGCAAAGCGGCATAGACAAAACACTTCATGCAAACCTTACACCTCTGAAATCAGAAACAAGATCAGATGCGAAATTGCAAGCGGCACAGATCGCAACCAATAACCATGAACCTGTAACCAGGAACGATAAACCAGTCAACAATCTGCCAATAAAAAAAATAAAACCAAAATCAAAATCAAAAGCTGCGGCCACGCCGCAGCAGTGCGATGAATATTTTGAATATGCATGGGAAGATTATCCCAAGACCTCTGCATGCAATAAAAACGCTGCTTACCAGGCCTGGAATGCCCGTCTTGCAGAAGGAGTTAGCCCTGTCCACATGTTTCACGGTGCCAGTTGTTATCGCTCTTTTGTTAAAGATAAGCAGGTGGAGTTGGATGCCGTGATGCATGTCAGTGTGTTCTTTGGTCCTGAAGAACATTATCTGAGGGACTGGGAGGAGCGGCCCTTATGGAAGCATGAAGAAACTTATTTTGATGAAGAAGAATACTGATACGTAAGTACATCAGTGTAAGTACATGATGCAGGCAAAAAAACAGGCACAGAAATCGCTGTGCTACCACCATCATAGAGGATGACATGATAAGAAACACTTACACAGGCAGGGATGGCTTGCCATATTTTTTTCCAGTTCTGGATGATGATCCGGGCAATGATCAGGTTTATTTTGCAGAACCGCCAGGTGGCGACAGCAGTGCACAAACTGGCATGGCTGCATTCCAGGCAGATGGACGGACCGATAAGGAGCAGGCATTTCCCTGGCCGCAGCAAGGTGCGCTCTCACTGGCAGGTAGTATGAGCGACGTGGATGATCCCTTGCTGTTGCGTAACAGACAGCAAGCAGATTTGCCATTCAATAGCTGGCAACGCAGTGCGATGCGAAATGACGATCAAGGGCCAGCAGCATGGGGCGAGCACGATGGGCAGGCAAAGTATCCTGCCATGTATGCCAATGAGGACGACCAGGGAGGAACAGCAGCATACCCAGGTGCTTTGCCCGATGTGCTGCAAAGACATAGGAAGCGTCTGGACTTGCCACCACCAGGACTCACCCGTGAACAGGAAGTAATCTGGTTGCAGCGCCAGGTATTCCAGAATGACCTGGGTCTGGATGTGAGCCGCTTGCCCAATGCGGATTATGTTGATTTTGCCAGGAAGGGTAGTAAATACTACTCGCAAGTTCCGCCTGATGATTTAAGAAGAATCCAGGCGAATATTGCTGCGCATATTGCGAATAGTCCAGAACCTGACCCTGACACGATAGGTGACTGGAATGGCCCACAGTTGCGCAATTTGCAAAACCTGAACATTACTGATAACGTACTCTCTGCCAAGGCTGCACTGGAATGCATAGGTACTGTTCCTGATTGTGATCTGGCTGTCAAACAACTGAACCTGATCAATGGCAAAGACGGCAAATACGGCATGAATATTGATTTTCATCTCGCGCAAAAAGATGAGCCAATCGCATTTAAAGTGAATGTCATGGATGACGATGCCTTCAAAAATAAGGTCGCAGAGAACCGCAGATTGCCTAAAAATACTGGTGGGTATTGGAACGAAGATGATCTGACGATGTACTTGCCTCGTAGTCACAACTTCAATGTGACTGGGCACGAAGTCTTGCACGCCTTTGGACGCGGCCATGACAAATTCAAGTATATAGATCCTGCAATGCGACCCGGCATAATGTCCTACGCCTCAGATATTATTCGCTCGCCCAGGCCTGTAGAGAGAGACTACAAAATACTGGTCGATAATTACCGTGATTACCCGGCCAGAACGGCCCGCAGCATCTGGGATTTTTGGAGAAAGTAATGCTACCCATCATTGTTTATGAAGTCCCCAATTTTTCCTGTGACATCGCGCCGGTTGAGCAAGTGCTGAGCGTCAAGATCATGGCGCAGTCCAGCTTCAAGCTGGAAAATGGCATGACGCTGGTGCGCTGTCTTGCCAAGCCGGAAGCGTTTGTGGTCAGCAAACCTGCCATTGTGCAAGGCAAGGCTTGTGTGTTTGATGAGGTGAGTCTCAAATGGGAAGACCGGGCCTGGCATTTCCGCGAAAGCGAAAACAAAAAATACGCAGCCCGCATCAATAGCAAAGGGCAATGCCCTTCCCTGGATTATCGTGAGCAGTTTTACCCCGGCCAGCAATGGACAGAAATCTATCCGGACATAACGCTGGAAGCTTCCATGGAGATCAAGAACCTGGCAGAACTCAGCGGGATAGCCCTCTTGCGCAAGGCCGGTTTGCCGTGGGAAAGTTATAGCCGCAACTCCGAAGATCAATCCAGGCTGCATATAGAGGCCGTACATGCGGTAGCCCCGGAGAAATGTCTGGACGATTGGGATCGCATCTGGCCCTTTAACAAGCCTGTGCAATGCTACCGCGCGGTTCTGACCCCGGGTTTTTCTTACGTCAAGTGGATGGCGTTTGCCAGATACCAGGATGGAAGCATTCGTTTCAAAGGGACCAGCTATATCATCGCTTAAGATGTTGGCAGTATGATCGCCGCCGTTCTGTGGGCAGGAGCGGCAAAGCAGCAGGATGCTCAAGTTCAATGCAAATCCTATCCACTCCATATATTGCCGTCGGGGAGGAGGAGTAAAGCTAAAACCAGTATTGCACACCTGTAACGGACTACAGCAGACAATTGCTGACCATAAGTTAAGACAGGCGTTTTGATTGTGTTTTGATCATGTAGAATAGGCAAGGATATTGCATCAACCGTGCAAGCCGCCGTGGCTTACCTTTCTACGATGTCATCACCCTCAAGGAGCGTCCCCATGTCTTCTTTTCCCATCCAGTCTTCTGCACCCATCACCATCATCAATAATTCGCCTGCCAATAACGACAATGTCTGGGTGACGGTATATGGCAGCCTCATCATCAACCCCGGCAATAACCAGACCCCGGCACAGGGCACCAATTATTATCTGGTGCCGCCAGCAGCAGGGCAGACGCAAGTGGTGCCGACTGCCGTGACTGATCTGTCGCCGCCAGGGCCTAATTCGCCAGATGGCGTCATCCTGCCCAGTTATACACTCACGCAATGGGGCAACAACCTGAGCCTGCCTGCGCCCACCTATACGGGTGATGCGAACGGTAATAACAACCAGCAATATTCGGGACGCATTTTGATTTCCGTCGGCGCGCCCGCGCAGGCCCAGGTGTCGTTCACATCAACACCGGCCTCGGTATCGTCACCCAGCCCGGCCAGTGCGCAAGACCCGAGCACTGGTACGTTCTATGATTTTCTGGAGTTTACCGTCGCGTCGAATTCCAATGACAGCATCAATGTCGATATCGATACCTCGCAGGTTGATGCCTTTGGCTTGCCCATGCAATTGCAGTTCTTCAAGGATGCTGCGGCCACGCAGACTTACAATGACAATTTCACGGGTGACACCACCACAGGCAGCGAACAGGTCACCGGCCTGGGTAACAGCAATGGCCTGGGCCAGGGTGTGCCTGTGACTGGCAGCGGCATTGCGGCGGGTAGTGCGGTGGTCAGTGTACCAACGGGTGCCAACCCCGCCAGCATGACGCTGAACCTGCCAGCCACGGCTACTGCCAGCGGCGCAGCGCTCACTGCCGTCCTGGCTGGGCCTGTCGGCGTGGTCGGTGTGCGCGATGATATTTTCAACGGCACAGACATGAGCAATTTTGCGACCTTTATCAAGGAGCAAAGCAATAAAACCAATGCCAGCCTGTTTCTTGAATGCCTGGCTGCGGTGCCGATGCGCATCGTGTCGCCGAAAGACATTTGTGAAAACCCCTCCATCGCCGCCACCGACCCTTTGAACAATTATTTCAATGCCCAGGTCGATAACTTTTTCTTGAATTATTTCACCAGCCCTGCGCAGGCAAGCGCGGGTGTGCCTGCGAATGGTGGCGGCAACACCTTCAGTCTGCAATCATCTGCCTATGGCCAACCATTAACTTATAGCGGCAGTGTGGTGTTGCAGGCAGACGGCAACTATGCATTGCAACTGGCAGATGCCAGCAACACTGACAGCAGTACCTATACGATTTATTATCCATTCTCGACACAAAATACGCCGGTAGCGTATACGCCTGCTTTCCCCCTCGCTGCACCACCTTCATGGATCAGCGCCGCCATGGCCAAGGAATCTGCTTCGCAAATGATCTTTGCCTGCGATGCGGTATTTGCCGACAATACCCTGCGTGGTTTGAGCGGCAAGACATTAGCAGTGCAGGGCGATCTGGAGAACTCGATTTCTGCCGCCTTCAACCGTGGCATCATCCTCAATGACCCATCCACATGGGGGGACAGCACGACCTGGTATCCCGATGCTCAGCCTTTCAATTACTGGGTCAAATACTGGCACCAGAATGGCCTGACCGAAAACGGCCTGGCCTATGCCTTTCCGTACGATGACAAGTTTGGCAGCAGCACCAATATCCAGCAGAGCAGTGTCGGCAATATCAGCATCACCCTCAGCACCTGGGGCAGCACGCCCATGCCCACCGTGACACTGACAGCACCCAACAGCGGCACGCAAGGTGGCAGCCTGCAACTGGCGGCAAGTGTTTCTGGAGGCAGCAGCAGTACGGCACCAACTGGCAGTATCAGTTATTTTATTGATGGCTGTGTCATGACGGATGTGGCTGGCAGTTCTACCGTTGTGCCACTGGTAGCAGGCCAGGCAGCGCAGAGCGGCTTCAGCGTGCCTCCTTTGCCCGATGGTGCTTATACCCACAGCTACACACTCACGGCAGTGTATTCGGGCGATGCCAATTACCAGTCTGCGGTGGCCAGCAGCACGGTGCAGTTGATTGGCCCCAGCGGGGACTTTGCCGTCAGCCTGAACCCGCCGCAATTCCCGGTCGGTACCAACGTCAGCGTTACCGTCGTGCTGCCTTTGACGACCGTGGCAGGCACGCTGGCGCTGAACCTGCTGGATTCCCTGCAAAACATTGCTGCCAGCGTCGCTGCTACCACCGTCAGCAGCGTCACCAATGTCATCCCGTTTGATATCCCGGCCAATGTGCTCAGTTTTACAGGCGTCGTCGCCAACGGCAATAACCTGATCGAGAATGTCAGCAGCACCAATAACCTGACACCGGGGCAAGTGCTGACTGGCACCGGCATCCCGCCGGGGACCACGATAGCCTTGTTCAACCCGACAACGGTGACCATGAGCACGAATGCCAATGCGGATGCGACGGGGGCATCCACCAGCGTCACGTCAAATGCGGCTTCAGTTGGTTATGCGATACAGGCTGTGTATGTGCCTACGGATGGCAGTGCTACCTTGACAGGGCAGATTAATTTTTCGTTTCAGAGTTAGGGAGTAACGCGCAGGTTGGGCCGGCCTTGCGCTGCCCAACCTGCTGTTAATGCAATCTGGTTCTCCGCTGTTTGCAGCAATGCCCCTGTCAGTCAATAAAACTCTCGCAAAGGAAAATCATAAAAATATGTAAAGAATATGCAGGTGAAATTATCTTTTTGACATTGTTAATAAGTATACTTATGCCTCATGCTGTCAGAGCTTGTTGTTCGGCCCAGGTTTGTCAATAAACAGGCTGATCAAGACGGACAAACGGTCGCGGTGTGAACTACCCTGGTGACGGCACCCACGGCTTTTATATCCTTAGAGCGCGTAGTCACTTGTTTGACATGGACGAATGGCTGCGCCATATGCTCATTGCGTCAAGCGAGTGTCAATTGATCTGTCCACGGCAGCATTCCAAGGAAACCAATATGAGCTCAGCAGCATCCACACCGGCGAGTTTTATCCTGCAGTCTTACAATGTCTTCAATAATAATATTGCACAGTCGCCCAACAATATCCTCAATTTTCTGCAAGACTACCGGGGCAAGGTGATAGATCCGGCACAGATTACCGAGCAAACCAGCCAACAACAATTTCTTTCGCAGACCGACAAGACTAATTCATCTATTGAAACAAAATCGAGCTTCGCTGTCTCCGTTGGTATAGAGGGCAGCTACAGTTTCTTCAGCGGTTCTGTGCAAGCTAACTTCAACAAGGAAACTTACCAATCATCTACCGCATTCAATTTTGGTTTCGGAGCCATACTTAGTTGCGGCAGCGTTTATTTCAATCACAGCAGCGATGTGAAAGTGATCAAAAGCTATTTGACCAGTGAGTTGCTCGCAGACTTGGAAGGTATAAACTCTTTGGCGAGCGCTGCCAAATTCACCGATCATTACGGCACGCACCTCGTCCTGGGTGTCTACCTCGGTGGCGCACTCTTTGTCAGCATCTCTGCCAATACCACCAGTGAAAGCAGCAAAACCAGTATGGAACTGGCGGTTACTGCACAGTATAAAAGCGTCGCCAGTGTAACGGCGACGGCAAAGGTCACCAGCAGTCTTGAGAGCACTTATAAAACCGATCAATATCATTCTGAGGTTAAAGCCATAGGCGGCAGCAGCGCTGTTGCCGCCAATCTGGATGTGAATGATCCCAAAACCTATGCTGCCTGGGCTGAAACATGCACTGCCAGTACGGTATCAGGCGTCAGTCAGAGTAAGGAATTCTGGGAATTGGCAACCGCTGGCAGCACCGCGCAAAAATTCCTGCAGCTCTATGTGCAATTGAAAGTCTTGATGCAGAGTATCAATTATCCATCCTACTTCTCCAGCACGATCAGTGTCCAGCCTCGCCAGGAAAATCTGGTGGAAGTCACTGTTGGCCAAGACTACAAAATCATATCTGGCGGTGTTTCGGTAACGACGGGCAGCCCCAACTATTTGTTGGGTTGTTACCCCAGCCTTGACCAAAACAATAACATCACGGGCTGGACAGCAGCTTCGCATGATCATAGTTTCCCTGCCGACCCTGGATCCCAGACATTGACGTCCTATGCAGTTGCCATCTATGACCCAAGCAACTTGCTCAAGGTCAGCCTCGCTAGCGCCAGCGGCACTAATCCAGGTGTTGGGGGCGACACTGCCACGGCTGCAATCGTTGATAGCTTCATCCTGACAGGCGGCGGTGCAAAAGCCAACTGGACCGAGGGTGAATGCAAATTCCTGATGCAAAGCTACCCGAATGGTGATGTCAGCGCCAAATCCTGGACAGGCATGATCCATGACTATGGATCTGCAGCCCGTAACGTGCCGCTGACGGTATATGCAATTGGCGTGTATTCAGAATATCTGAGCATCACATCGCAAATTACCAATCAACCAATCTATAACGTCCAGCATGGCAATGCCGTGGCAAAAGCAGTCACTGCGATTGCAGGTGGTGGTGTCAGCGTCAGCAATGTCAAAGGAATGGGTAACCTGGTCCAGAGTAATGCCCCTTCGTCTGCGCAGACCTGGTCTGAATATAACTCCGACATGGAAGGTAATGTGTCACCGGGCACTGCCACTGCCTATGCAATCCAGTTGAGCGCCAGCCTGCGTGCTTAAACCCCAATCAGGCAAAACTTTGCGTGACTAAAGATACGCCATGCACACTGCTCGTGGTGTGCATGGCGTATTGATGTCATGGTATAGACCAGATGTCAGGCACCAGTGCCAGGCAACCTTGAAGTAGCCGCTTCATTCCTGGTACATTGCTGTTCAGGTGACGACTGTCATGCCATATACATGGCTGCAATAAGTGCGTCAGACTTGCGACGCTACGCTTGGTCAGTCCAACACTGAGCCTCAGTAAACATGCACGTCATTCTACTTGCATCACCCCACTTCGATTGCTATCGTTTCATGCATGCGCTGATGCCATGAACGGCTTTTCCGGCATCAGGCAGATCCGCTTGTGCATGGTCGCAAGCTTTGATGAACGGTGGATAAAACAGGGGTGTGCAGGCTCCCACCAGATTGTGTTGCTGATGTTTTACACAATGCCGCTCCGGCCAGTGCGCCGGACTTACACCAGACTTTATGAAAAAACTACATCTGAAAAAATATCTCGGCGGTTTCAGCTTGTTGCTGGCCATAAGCGGGACAAGCCAGGCAGCAGGCTGGCAATTGACTGATCTTGGGGCCTTTGAATCGGGTACCAGCGGCGGCTATGCCTTGACGGCGGATGGCCGCGTTGGTGGCTTGTCAGCAAGGGCCGATGGCTTGCCTTATCCATTCCTGAGCCAGGCAGGCCAGCTTGCTCCTATAGGTAGCACCACAGGCGTGGTGCTGGTCGCCAACAAAAACGGCCTCGCAGCAGGCCGTATCACCAGTGCTGATGGTTTGCGTATAGAGCTTGGCATCTTCAGCGGCAACAACACGATACCGCTAGGTGGCTTTGGTGGTGGCTACGTCGAAATCAACGGCATCAATGATAATGGCCAGGTTGTAGGTTACGGCGTCTTTTCTAATTATAACGAGCACGCCTTTGTCGCCACCACAGCCGGGCTGGTTGATCTTGGCACTCTGGGTGGTCGCTTCAGCAGGGCGGTGGCAATCAATAATGCAGGTGCAATTGTTGCCAGTGCCAGTAATGTGAAGGGACAAACTCGTTGTGCCTTGTCTTATGGCGGTGGTTTGACAGACATAGGGGCATTGTCAGCCAATGGCAGTTGTGTGCCAACGGCGATCAACTCTTCTGGCATGATCGTGGGTGGTTCAAATAATGGCCAGGCGACGCATGCTTTTTTATATGACGGCCGCCAGTTTTATGATCTCGGCACTCTTGGGGGCAACACCAGTACAGCCATTGGCATCAATGACCTGGGTCAGGTCACAGGCACAGCCAATATTGCCAACGGTGACAACCGGGCCTTTTTATATGCCGCAGGCGGCATGCGCAATCTGGGCATGCCCGCTAGTGCCGCAGGCAATAGTTATGCCCGCGCCATTAATAGCAAGGGCCAGGTGATTGGTTATTACACACTCAATAGTGATCCCAACAAGGTACGCCGTGCCTTCTTTTACAATGAGGGTGTGATTGCCGACGTCTCCAGCCTCGCTGGCGGCCTGAGTGACATCGACTACACCAGCCTGCGCATCAACGACGCAGGCCAACTGGCTGGCACAGGCAAAATCAATGGCGTGCAGCGGGCATTTTTATTGACGCCGCAACCTTGAGTTAGAACTTTTAAGAGGGGATAGCAATCGACTCTGGGACCAGGTTTGGAGTCAGAGTCGTTTGCCAAACTGCATACCTGCGCTTTGTTTTCTTGAACCTTCTTTCATTGAAGGTAAGGGGGAAGTAAAGTCAATTTTAATTACGCTTCTTCGCAAAGACATATGCCTGGTTCTTGCTCCAGAATTTGTTTCAGATCGCGATTTAATTTTTCGTAGGCAGTCTTGGTATCGAGCTTGCCCAGCATTCGTAAAAAGTTTGATTTGAAAAAGAAAAAAGGTACTTCCACTTCTGTAAAGACATGCCAGACTATTTCTGAATTGTCAGGGGGTAGGGCAGGGTCGAGATTTTCAGATGATGTTTCGGTGAGTATGGAGCCGCAGCCTGCCCAAAGCAAATAGCTGTCACGCTTGCACATGACGCACCAGCCCCAATCTTCTGCAATCAGTTCGACATTTTCGTAGCCTAGTGCAATAAATTTCTGGCAGAGCCACTGACCAAGCTCTTTTCCGTAACACCCCGGATTGGACTCTCCATCTTCATCGGGCTGGATATTAAAAAGCTCGGATCGAAACCAGTATTTTGTATCCATGTAAACTCAATTGCTTATCTTGTTGAGAAGATGCAGACGATATTATTTTGCAGTATTAGCAATCCGGCAGTGGTAAAACTGCGATATGGACAAACTTTTTTCTAGCACCCGCAGATATCTGTTAAGGCCAGTGCCAACTGTGATTTCGCTATCGGCGAAAGATTCTCCTCCATCAGAACACGGTGCAGTCCTGTCGCCAGGATGGTCCTTTTTACAGTAACTGAAATCTTGCGCCACCTCTTGCATGACGGGTGTCAAGTCTGCCTGTACTGCAGACAGTGATTCGGGATAATGCCCTGTTCTTGATTTGAATTTTTCCAGTGCGGCGAGTGTGGCAGTATATGCTTCTTGCGTTCTCTTATAGAGTCTCAGGCTTGCGCGGCAGGGGTCTTCCTGCCCGGGTTGGGGTTGGTGTAAAAAACAGACGGCGGCATAGTGATCATGGGCTTGCGCCCGCGCGTGCTGTTTTTCAAATTCTACCGCTTGCCAGTAGAGACGCTCTGCCTGCTTGCTGCGGCAGGCAAGCACTTCGACCGGAACGGGTTTGACACTGATGCAGAAACCGAATATTGCGGATTTTTGTATTGCAACCCAAGTCTGGGCAGCTAATGGGAGAATGTCCTTTTTCCACGGTGAGCAGACAGCCTCGCCACCGCCACTATCCGGCACGTTATAAGTCAGGCTGTCTGCCTCGCTTCGGGCGATGGTCGTCGTGATTTCTTCCGCTGGAAGCAGGCTGTCAATCAGGAACATGCCAGCACCCAAAACAACAAGGACAAGCAGGGCTTTCAGGCGGGAAGACATAGGTGCAGAGCGGTGAGGTGAGAAGCCGGAAGCTGACTCACGGCTTCATTCACATGACTAATGGGCCGGGCCACCGCTGTTACCATAGTCATTACTTCGCGCCCTGCAAAGTCTTCTTCAGGAACGCCACGGTCGCAGGCCAGGCTATGGTCTGCGCTTGCCCGTCTTCTTTGGCATTGCCGCCCATGGCAAATGGTGCGCTGTAATCATTGGGACTATAGCCATCACCACCGACCAGGTGCCCGGCCTTGGGGAAGGACAGCAATTCAGTTTCCAGCCCGGCGGCCTTGCGGCTGGCGACGATGTTGCTGGCCATCCCGGCGGAGGGCCACATCTGGTCGTCACCGCCAGCGATCAGCAATAGTTTGCCCTTGAAGTTTTCTACCGCGATGCGGGCAGCTTTGGCGCGTTCCGGGTAGACCTTGCGGCCTTCTACGTAGATATGGGCCAGCACGGGCGGGGTAGTGGCAAAGGCTTTGTCCAGCCCGGCATTGGGGGTAAAGGGCAAAGTCTTGCCCTGGTAGCTGAAGCTGCCGTAGCGACCTGCTTCAAGCAGCCTGTCCATGGCGAAGCCTTCCCACACCAGGTCACTGGGGGCAATGGCGACGACAGATTTGACCCATGGGAACAGGCTGGCTGACAGCAGGGCCATTTCGGCTCCTTTTGAACCACCCATGAGGGCAATGCGCTTGCTGTCTATGTCATCACGTTTGGCGAGGGTCTGGTACAAGGCATCCAGCCCATCAACGGGGATGTCGATAAAGTCTTTGGGCAAACCTGGCACTTCCTGCCCGCGCGGGGTATTTGGTGAATAGTAGGGGTAACTGACGGCGGCAAAGCCACGCGCTGCCAGTTTGGGCCCAAAACGGCGGCCTGCAGCATCACCACCCTCAGAGCCGCTCAGCAAGATCACCACTGGTAATTTGCTGTCTTTGGGGGCATCTGCAGGCAGGTAGATTTTGGCGCCAGTGTGCCCGGTGACCGGTTCAGTCTTGATACTGACGTTGGAACTGCGCAGGGCAAATGTCATTTGTGCCAGGACTTGTTCACCTGAAACGGCACTCAGACGTATCTCGGCTTTTTGCCATTCTGTGTCGACTTTGTTACTGGTTTCCATAGACCAGAACAGACCCGCTGCATCTACGCCGGTATACCTGCCAGCTTGCGATGGGGTGGTGGCCAGTGCGATATTGCCTTGCGCATCGGCGCGCATTTCTGCATTTGACATATGGATAGGTGCATTGGGCGCAAAACGGCGCTCGGCAAAGATGTTGACAGTCTGGCCGGGCTGCAAACCGCTGAGCGTAATACCCAAAGGGTCACCCGACAGCGCAGGGTTGCTGGCCGTCATGCTGAATCTGGCTTGCGCGCTGGCATCTGGTGCAATGAATGCCGTGAATGAACTAAGCAAGAGCAGGCTTGCCAATGTTCTGGACAGCAGGGGGCTGGTTTGCTTATGAAGAGTCATCTCTTGGTCTCCAGTTTTGTTTTTTGAATAATAAGAAGACAGGACTATAACCAGACTTGGATGGAGTGTGCAAGTGTTTGTCTGTGGTAATCGGTGATGATTTTTACCATGTCAGATGTTGTGAGAGAATAAGACCATCATCAAGCCAGTGACATCAACAATCAATCAACATGTGCATCAATTTCACTTCCACGCCGCAAGAACGCATGGGCCACTTCAAAGCCAAAGACAAGGGAATAGGCCCTTGGAGTACAGAGGTATGGCAAGACTACGACGCCCCCATCATCGTGCATGATACCGATGGCAATCGTCAGGCCCTGCTGGGTGCCTACAGCATGATACCCAAGTCCAAAATGCAGCCCGGCGTCAAACGCTTTTCTACCATGAACGCCAGGGCAGAGACCTTGGGCGCGCTGCGAAGCTATGCCCCATCCTGGCACAGCGGCAAACTCTGCCTGGTGCCCATGCAAAACTTCTTTGAACCCAATTATGAAAGCGGCGAGGCAGAACGCTGGCGCATAGGTCTGATTGAAGAGCCTGACTTTGCCGTCGCAGGCTTGTACAAGGAATGGCCGCAAGAAGACGGCAGCGTCAGCTATTCCTTCACCCAGATTACCATCAATGCTGACGAGCACCCATTGATGAGCCGCTTCCACAAACCCGGCGAAGAAAAACGCTCGCTCGTCATCGTGCCGCCTGAAGACTTCGACGACTGGCTATCCTGCCGCGACCCGGAATTCGCCCGCGCATTCTTGCGGCCTTATCCGGCAGATCGCATGTTTGCTGATTTTGCGCCCAAGCCCAAGGTGGAAAAACCAGCGAAGATCATCAAGCCCAAAAAGCCGCAGATTATTGTGCCGGTTAATCTGGATTTGTTTGATTAATGCTAAAGCCATGATGATTTGTGAAATGTGTGGGAAATCTTCACCGTCTGACGCGATTGCATGTATTGCGTGTGCTTGTATATTTTCTTCAAGTGACAATTTATTGATGCGTCGCGAAGACGTGCCAGTAAATATCCCTCAACTGGAACCGCAATTGTGGGTAGGCTTGCACGATTTTTTGTGTACTGCTAATTTCGGTGGTGTTAGCATTGGTATGAGCAAGGCCGAAGTTCTCGCGCTGACGGGGCCGCCTGCTACGTTTGGCGATGGAAATTGTCTGGAAGATGCTGCTTGCTGGATCAATGGGATTTGCACATTTTGGTTTTCTGGTGCCAGGCTGGAACGCATAGGCGTATATTTCATACTCGAATACGCGTCCAATAATGCAATCCAATATGACTGTGATTTCCCCCGCCACCGCTGTCAATATAAAGAAATGACGCACTTCATGGAAAGAGAAGAAATTCTATTCGAGCATGATGTCAAAAAGCGCGTGATCATTAGTAGCGGCGGAGTGTATATTTATTATGGCAATGAAGGTGAAATCAGCAGCATGGTATATTCCTCGGCCAGATTGTAGATAGATTTAGGTCGTGACTCATCAAATTATTGAGTGCATCAAACCAATCCCCCCGCCAACCCCACAAACGCATCCACCAGCGGCGACACCTCGCCCTTGCGCTGCGCCAGCAGTAGTGAGGTGGTCGCCCCCGCATCAGCAATAGGCCGGTAGCAGATACCATCAAAATGAATAGTGTAGAACGAGCCGGGCAGGATGGAGATGCCGCAGCCTGCGGCCACCAGGCCTATGATGGTGGAGGCGTCGTTGGCTTCTTGTGCGATTTTGGGGGCAAAGCCAGCAGCATGGCATAGCCGCAAGATGTGTGGGTAAATGCCGGTGCCAGCGCTGGGTGGGTACATGATGAAGGGTTCTTGTGCCAGGTCTTTCATGGGCACTTTTTTCTTTTTTGCCAAAACATGGGTGCTGGGCAGCACGGCTACCAGCGGGTCTTCACGCAGTTTGCGAAAGCGTAGTGGTGAGGATACGCCGCGTGCCAGTTCGCCACCTTCTGGCGGGCGTATGAAGCCGACATCAAGGTGATGCTGGCTCAGTGCTTCGAGTTGCTTGTTGGTCGCCATCTCGCGCAATGTCAGCGTCACGTCCGGGTATTGTTCTCGATAGCTGTTGATGACAGCGGCAAACAGTGGCGTGAACGGAGTAGAGAAAGTAAAACCTATGCGCAGCTCGCCCGTCTCGCCGCGTTGTGCACGGCGGGCGTTTTCGCTGGCTTGCTCGGACAGGGCCAGGATATGCCGCGCATCCTGCAAGAACAGCTTGCCTGCTTCTGTCAGGCGCACCCAGCGCTTGCTGCGCTCAAACAACTGCGCACCGACATCGGCTTCCAGCATCTGTATGGCATGGCTGAGCGGTGGCTGACCTATGTGCAGACGTTCCGCCGCACGGGTGAAGTGGAGTTCTTCGGCGACGGCGATGAAGTATTTGAGGTGGCGGAGTTCCATTTTTATTTTGGTGTTTGCAAATGAATTTCTGAAGGAGCGCGATTTTTCGTAGGTTGGGCTACGCTTTACCAGCCCAACACTGGGCCTCAACAAACGTATACGTTATTCAAGCGCCGAGTGTTGGGCTGGTAAAGCGTAGCCCAACTTACAGGAGTGAACTTTATTCGTTAATCAATCATCTAAAAAATGTATTACTAACGCCTTAAATATATATTGGACGCTATAAAAGCGCAAATATAAGATGAAGGCTCCTTGATCGTCCAGTCTCGCCATCATGACCGTCGCCAGCACTATCCCGCCGCAGCAAATAAGCCAGCCCGCCCGCATCGCTGCAGGCACGCCAGCATTCCGGCATATCACCCGCGCCATGATCTTTGGTGGCTTCTCTACCTTTTCTCTGTTGTACAGCATGCAACCGCTGATGCCTTCGCTGGCTTTGCAATTTGCCCTGAGCCCGGCGCAAAGCAGCTGGGTCTTGTCGATTTCAACTTTATCGCTGGCGTTCTCTTTGCTGATCAGCAGTGCCATTAGCGAGCGCATAGGTCGCAAGCCCATGATGGTGGCGGCGCTGGCACTGGCGGCGATAGCCACTGTGCTGTGTGCACTGACGCAAGACTTTAGCCAGTTGTTGCTCTTGCGCGGCTTGTTGGGCTTTGCCCTGGGTGGCATGCCCGCAGTGGCGGTGGCTTATATGGGGGAAGAAATCGAGGCAGCTGCCATGGGCACGGCTGTGGGCCTGTATATTGCAGGCAGCGCCATGGGTGGCATGATAGGGCGCTTGCTGTCTGCGCTGTTAAGCGATCACTTTGGCTGGCGTACGGCCATGGCGGTGATCGGTGTTGCTGGCATCTATGCGGCGTGGGAATTCTGGCGCAGCCTGCCGCTGGCGCGCAATTTCAAGCCCGCTGCAAGGGTCTGGGGCAGCCTGCACCAGGGCCTGCGCCTGCACCTGGCCGATGGTGGCCTGTGCATGCTGTTT
This sequence comes from Undibacterium sp. GW821-FHT07F11, assembly GCF_059418665.1. Lineage (NCBI taxonomy): Bacteria > Pseudomonadati > Pseudomonadota > Betaproteobacteria > Burkholderiales > Oxalobacteraceae > Undibacterium > Undibacterium sp. GW821-FHT07F11. The sequence goes on along the minus strand of NZ_JBWKQH010000007.1, from coordinate 211,879 downwards.
TGCCTGGCCTTCATGCTGACGGGCTGTTTTGTCAGTGTGTACAACTACATAGGCTACCGCTTGCAAGGCACGCCGTTTGGCTTTAGCCAGAGTACGTCGGGCGCGATTGCCCTGCTGTATGTGCTGGGAATGGGCAGCTCAGTCTGGGTAGGGCGGCTGGTAGACCGCATAGGCCGCCGTGGCGTGTTGTGGGTAGTCTTGCTGGTGATGATGGCGGGCTTGCTGCTGAGCCTGTCGAACTCCCTGTTCATCATGATCCCAGGTGTGGCTTTGTTCACCTTTGGCTTCTTTGCGTCGCATTCAGTCGCCAGCAGCTGGGTGGCCCGCCGTGCGCAAGGCTACAAGGCGGTTGCTTCTGCGATCTACCTGTGTTTCTACTATCTGGGTTCCAGCCTCATCGGCTCTTTCACCGGTGTGGTGTGGGCCAGCCACGGCTGGGCGGGTGTGGTCATGCTGCTGGGTGGCATACTCAGTGTAGGCTTGATGATTACCCTGCGCCTGCGGACTTTGGTGCCTGTGGTGGCAGCGGTGTAGGCGGTGTCATGGACATGTGTCAGTTCGGACAAGCAAAGACCGGTCGCATGACTGGTATCGTTGTAATGGCTGACGTTGGTGACGACGTGCAGTATGCGTTTGGTCTTCATAGGCTTTGTCATGCTGGAAATGTTCAACCCGACGATGTTCAGCCCAGCAGCGCGAGCAGGGCATGGGCCACGGCAGCAGAACTGGCTGGATTTTGTCCGGTAACCAGGTGTCCGTCCTGCACCACATGGGGTTGCCAATCGAGGCCTTTTTCGTAGTGGCCACCGAGCTGCTGGAATTCGTCTTCGATCAGGAAAGGTACGACGGCAGTCAATCCTACGGCAGCTTCTTCGCTATTGGAAAAACCAGTTACCTTGCGACCGGCGACCATTGGCTGCCCGCCTGCGCCACGTGCCTTGATCAATGCCCCTGGCGCATGACAGACCAGTCCAAGTGGCTTGCCGGCACGGTCGGCAGCTTCGATCAAGGCAATCGATGCCGCATCATTAGCCAAGTCCCACAATGGACCATGACCACCTGGGTAGAAGACAGCATCGAAGTCGGCCAGGGTGATCGACGCAAGCGGCAGCGTCGACGCCAATTGCAATTGCGCTTTTGCGTCTTGGCGAAAGCGATTGGTTGCATCGGTTTGTGCACCAGGCTCATCGCTTTTAGGGTCGATAGGTGGTTGACCTCCAGTTGGTGAGGCCAGAGTAATTGAGGCACCCGCGTCCTTGAATACGTAGTAAGGAGCTGCGAACTCCTCAAGCCAGAATCCGGTTTTTTGACCAGTATCACCAAGGCGGTCGTGTGAGGTCAAGACAAGAAGAATTTTCATGATATTAACTTTCCAAAATATTGTGTGGGGGGGACAGTAACTGCGGTCAACCTGAAGTAATATTGCCAAAATTGCTTATTTCAACTTTGCCAGCAATGCTTGTGCAGCCTGTACCGCTGACGCCGGGTTCTCGCCAGTAATCAGTTCGCGGTCAACAACGACCTTCGGCTCCCAAAGCTTGGTGTTGCTGGCATATGCTGCACCTGCTGCCTGTAGCGCATCCTGTGGGTAGAATTTCATGCTGCCGCCGTGTAGCGATGCTTTCGCAGCTTCTTCTTCCAGATTGCTGATCACGGTCATGTTGTAGCCCTTGTAAATCCAGGTGGATGTGCTGGCCTTACCATAGGCAGCCATTTGCCTGGTGAACCCGGCAGCATCGTCCAGGGTTGACAGTAGTGCGATCGGGCCGTGGCAAACCAGTGCAGTCGGTTTGCCTTGCTGGTGAAAGTGCTTGAGCAACTTGCCCAGCGCGGTATTCGACAACAGATCCTGCATCGGTGCGTGCCCGCCGGGGATGTAGACTGCATCGAACTGCTGGTAGCCCAATTGTTCGACCCGTCCCAGACTGATGACCGGGGAGCGTTTGGCGTCAGTGAGGCCCAGCTGCTCCAGCACTGCCTGGCTCTTTGCCAGTGCATTGGTATCGCCGCCATAGTACATGGGGTCTACCGAGGACTTGTCCAGGGAGGGTGCCAAGCCCTTGGGCGTTGCAAATGTCAGTTGATGGCCTGCTGCACGCAGTATTTCTACCGGCTGTATCAGCTCGTTGAGATAGAAACCGGTCTCGAATGTCTTGCCATCCTTGAGATCAAGATGATTTTCATCTGACAAGACCACAAGGACATTGGCCGCCTGGGCAGCGGTGACGATCATGCCGGAAGCGATGAGGGCAAAGAGGGTGGATCTAAAGCGCATAAGGTACTCCTGATTCATTGATGTGGGCCGGAACAGTTGTCGTTCCGGCTAGTGGTGGTATGCCGCTACTTTATTCCATACTCCGTCAGTGATAAACTACCCGCCAACCAATTCATTTTTGCTCTGGAGGATAAAGTGAGTCGCAAGTTTGATCACCTTCCCGATGTTGAAACCTTTGTAGCCGTGATGGAACATGGTTCTATCACTGCCGGGGCGGTGGCACTTTCCACGACACCGTCGGTAGCAAGCAGGGCTATCACCAGGCTTGAGGCCAGGCTGGGCACGCAATTGCTCAGACGTACCACACGCCAACTGAGCCTGACTGATGCGGGCAGGCTGTATCTGGAACAAGCACGGATCGCACTCTCGATGTTTGGTGAGGTCGAGCGTGCGATTCAGGGGCAAGATGGCGAGCTGACCGGTCTGGTACGGTTGAGCGCGCCCACCACTTATGGGCACTATCGCCTGCCTGCGAAGCTATTGCATTTCCATGAGCTCTACCCCAAAGTGAAAGTCGAATTGCATATTGGTAACCGCAATGTTGACCTGGTGGCCGAGGGCTTTGACATGGCGATCCGGGTTGGTCATCAGCCTGACAGCGGGTTGGTCGCACGCAAGCTGGAAGACGCACCAAAATGCCTGGTGGCAGCACCATCTTACCTGGCGCGTGCCGGACAACCGGCAAGCCTGCAGGACCTGGCGAACCATTCCTGTCTATCGTTCCTGATGCCAAGCACTGGCCGTACCAACTCCTGGGTATTCCGTTCAGTTGATGAAGAAATTGAATGGCTGCCACCTGCCGCTCTGGTGGTCTCGGAGGACATTTTGGGCGTGGTTTCCCTGGCAGAGCAGGGCTTGGGACTGTGCCAGATCTATGACTTCATTGTGCAGGAGCACATACGCAGCGGCAGACTCGTGGAAGTCTTGCCAGAACTGCGTGGCTATAGTGGCCGCTTCTCGCTCATTTACCCACCACATAAACGCCTCTCGGCTGCGTCGAGGGCAATGATAGAAATATTGTCTAAAAACGAGGAATGATGGCATGGTGAATAGCAGGACTATCTGCACCACCAGACTTGATCAGTTAAGCATTAAGCAGCTTGGGCCCTGAAGCAATCCAGCAGGCCTTGCAATAAGCATGACACGCGCCAATACAAGCACGCTTGCAATGTGGATTGCGAAAAAAATTGTGGCGACCTCTTACAAGCCCGAATGTTGCCGCACCATTTTCAGTTTTTCCGGCTCCGGCAGGTTTCGCTGCATGGCATAAATCTGCTCTGCATCCTGGCCTGCGAGATACATCACCTGGCCGGTGCCATCGGTTGCTGCCGTGAAGATGACTTCCGCAATCGAGGCGGCAGTGGAGTAATTGCCGCGACGGTTGCCCATCGCTGTCATGACCTTAGACACGGTGTCGCTATATGCGTTGCTACTTTCATCGAAGGTGCGTGCCAGTGACCTGCCGGTGAATTCGGTCGCTACTCCGCCTGGTGCAATGAACTTGGCGCGTATGCCTAGCGGTGCAAGCTCAAAAGACAGTGATTCTGTGAAGCCCACCACGGCGAACTTGGTCGCGTTATACAGTGAAAACAGGGGCAGGGTGATCAGGCCGCCAAGTGAGGCAACATTGATGATGGCACCGCTGCCCTGACGCCGCATGGCTGGTAATACTGCACGGGTGACTGTAAAAATGCCGTCCACGTTGGTGGCAAACTGATGGCGTATCTGTTCATCGGTTGCTGTTTCGAAAGGGCCGAACAAGCCATAACCCGCATTGTTGATGAGCACATCGATCTTGCCGAATTGCTCCAGCGTTGCCGCGACTGCTGCTGCGACTGAGGTGGGATCCGTGACGTCCAGTGGCAGCACGGTGACCCCCGGGCGCTTCGCCAATTCGGTTCCATCGGCGGGTTTGCGCATGGTGGCAATCACGCGCCAGCCGCGTTCAGCGAATAGATGTGCGGCAGCCTGGCCTATGCCGGATGAGGCACCTGTAATCAGTACGACAGGGGAAGATTCAGTAGACATGGCATTGCTCCTTTTAGCAAAAATGTCAGATAAAGAAATTACACAAAACTAAAAGCTCAACTGCGGATGCCGTTCCAGCAGAGCTGGAAGGCGATCTCGCGATTTTCTTCAGAATCGGCGATCGTCCCCGCCCGCATCATGCGCGCAGTTTCGCGGATAGAGCCTATAAAAATCGAAGACAGGAAGGGGATAGGCACAGCCTTCAGTACTTCTTCTTTTTGACCTTCAACGACGATGTGCATCAAGCCTTCACCAAGCTGACTGGTATAGGCCTTGCTCTCTTCACTCATGAAGGACGAGCCAACAAATTGCTCCATGAAGCATACCTGCTCATATTTACCCAGGCGGTGATCCAGCATCCTGTGCCACAAGCTGCGCACGCGTCCTTTGACCGGCGTAGACGGGTCTATCCCGTCACCGTAGAAATCGATGGTCTCGCGCTTGGCGTGGCGATACACCTCATTGAACAGTGCTTCTTTGTCGGCGAAATAGACATACAGCGTGCTCGTCCCTATGCCCGCAGCCTTGGCGATGTCAGTCAGGGTCAGGCCAAGCAGGCCACGTTCGGTGGCAAGGCGGCATGTCGCGGTGATGACTGCATCCAGTTTTTTTTCGTCTTTAGGTTTCATAGAATGAATAATAACCGAAAATATTTTCGGTTGTAAATACTTTTGTTGAATTTAATTTCGGCGAAGCAGATGATGGCTGCGGGCATTCGTCTGCCGCCGGCTTGCTTGATCAATATATGCAAGTCAGCGTTTGCCCCTTATCACCTGACATCCATGATTTTGATCCCGCTCCTCTACGAAAGGCCATGCCGCCGTATCAATGCTGATGTGCATGTTTAATGCATAATTTGAATTAAAAATACCTATTTGCCATCTATTGATACGGAGCTAGCGATTGCTGCCAGGAGGTATGGCGGTGGCCTGCATGAGTATTATCCAGGAAAATTAGCTTTTTAAGGGAATAAATATTCGCTTAAATTTAATGCTTGTGAGAGCCAGGCAAGGTATGCAGATTCAGGCACCAGGTGGCAGGCTTATCGCAGACCTGGTTTGCGATGTGGTGGATGTGACTTGGGAATAGGTATGACCAGCAGCAGATATGGCGCAGCTACACCAGATTGTCATACCTGCGGCATTGGCTTCGTGCTCAATCGCAGGCACGTTGAGCTAAGCACGCTTGCATGGTCTTAATCTGGCAACAGCCGTGAGAAACGGAAATCACAGTGGCTCGCACCACCAGCCAGGGTTTGTGTTCTTTCCAAACGTATGCCTCGCGCTGCATAGGCGACGAAATCCAGCCCGCAAATATTTGGCAGGATTTCTTTATCCCCATGGCAGGCCGCGAATTTGCAAAAACCGCAGGCTTTGTAGTTAATACCGAATTCAAAATCGTCACCCGGGCCTGGTGCTACGAAGTCGTAAACGAAGTCTTGCGGAAACTCTTGCTGATGGTTTTCTGTCGCGCTTTTTGCAGCCTGCTCGCGCAACAAAGCCTGGTTCTCTGCTGACATGAATTGCTGCCCTGAGGCCATGCGTTCTGCTTCTGGCACGCTGAGCAATTGTGCCTGGTAGGTTTCTCGCTCAATGTCGCCGATGACGGACAGCGCCACGCCATGCCGACTGAGCACCCGGCTGATGGCAATGAAGCCCAGCAGGCGCATGAAGAAATCGCTCATGCGACTTGCCGCGCCGCCGACATAGGGCATCTGGGTGAGTACGATGTCAAATTCGTCCATCACCTCTTGTCTGATCGCATCAATCGCATCAATGTCGGACAGGTGCGCACGCTCACGCAACATCGCTTCGGCAAGGTCGAGGCGATGGCGCATGGCTGCCTCCATTGCAGCGCGATGTGACTCGTAAAAAGGGTGGGTGGTTGGATGGATGATCTCAGCCATTGAATACCTCTCTCAGGCAATTGGTGTAATGCAAAAATGCTCGTCTGCTGATGCCGATAGTGTACATCTGCTGCGGGAGGCAGCATGTCAGCAAATCCGATAGCATGGAGTTCTCATGTACCTCGCTTAGAATAGCAGCATTCACGAAGCGCTGACAAAAGCTGGACATGAAATTAATTCACTGAGCATTTCACCAAGCATTTCACTAAGGAGCATCAGGCATGGCAAAGCGAACTGTCATCATCGCCGGGGCCACCGGCATGGTAGGGAGGGAAATTCTTGCAGGCCTGCTGGCAGACGACAGCGTGGCCGAGGTGCACAGCCTTGGCCGCAGGCCGCCGACAGTGCAGCATCCCAAGCTGAGGGCGCATGTCATCAATTTCGCCAGTTTGCCAGATTTACCGCAGGCGGATGAAGTGTATCTGGCGCTGGGCACGACCATCAAGGTCGCCGGGAGCCAACAGGCTTTCCGTGCCATAGACTACGATGCCAACCTGGCTGTTGCCAGAGCGGCGCAGGCTGCGGGCGTCAGGAAGCTGGGGCTGGTCAGCGCCATGGGGGCAGATGCCAGCTCCAGTGTCTTCTATAACCGCGTCAAAGGAGAGCTGGAAGACGCGCTGAAAAAAATGCCGTTTGAAGGGGTGGTCATCGCCCGTCCTTCCCTGCTGGTCGGCGACCGCGAAGTGTTAGGGCAGCCGGAGCGGCGTGGAGAAAAGCTGGGCTTTGCGCTCAGCAAGGTACTCGGCTTTCTCATCCCTGCCAACTACCAACCTATCGCGGCGGCGGCTGTTGCCAAGGCGCTGTTGACGGCTGTCCCGCAGGCGCAAGGCAAAACTGTCTTGCTTTCTGGTGTCATGCATTGAGCCTGGTGCATCGTTGCTTTCCGTAACATGATTACCCATTAACTGGCTCTTTCCAATTGCTGCATTAAGCCCAGCCTGTCTATCTGTACCCAGGCCTGGGCGATCTTGCCATCCGTGATCCTGTAAATCACATTGCCCTGCTGTGTCACGGCCTTGCCAGTTGCTGTGAAACCGGCAAACGGGGCGCTGTGAGTGGCGGTGAAGCTCCACCTGACAGCCACCCTGTCAGCCGCGCCAAAGATATCTTCAATCACAAAACGCACGTCGGGGAAGGCCTTGCGCAAGCCTGCGATATTGGCGGCAAATTCGGCTTGGCCGTGTTCACCTCGGTTACTGCTAAAGTCAATGGCGATCATCTCTGGCACCAGATTCATATTACCGGTATTGAAGCAGTCTTCATACAGGCGGCGCACGAGTTGCTGGTTTTGTTCGGACTGGTTTACTGATGTCATCTTTATTTCTCCAAAAAATAATACTTGAGGGTAGACAAAAGCTAGTGTAAAACCTCAACTAAACTTGAGGTCAAGGAGAATTTACATGGCAAAAATTAATCCGAAAGATATAGGCAAACCACTGGCTGTGGGAGACGTGGCAGCGCGTAGTGGCGTGGCTGTCTCTGCCATTCATTTTTATGAAGCCAAAGGGCTGATAAGTAGTCAGCGCAATGCCGGCAACCAGCGCCGTTATGCGCGCGATGTCTTGCGCCGTATTGCCGTCATCAAGGTGGCGCAACGCCTGGGCATCTCGCTCGCCTCCATACAGACTGCCCTGGCAGAACTGCCCGAAGGCCGCACACCCACCGTCGCCGACTGGGCCAGATTGTCCAAACGCTGGAAGACCGAACTGGATGAACGCATCAGCCAGCTCATAGAGTTGCGAGAACAACTGGGCGACTGCATAGGCTGCGGCTGTCTGTCTATCAAGGCCTGCAAGCTGCGTAATCCGCTGGATACCTTGTCAGAAGAGGGGACGGGGGCGAGGTTGTTGGGTATAGAATCATCATGATTGTGATGATCTACATAAAGAGAATGAAATACATCAATGACAAAAAAAGACAAGCAGGAAAATGATGTTGCGCTAAGCGGCAAAATCACCCCCGTCGACATCAGAAACTTGCGCAGCAAGGGGGCGATACATGAACTCAAGCTCTCCAAACTGCCCACGCTGACAGTCAAACTGGCGCAAGCTCTGCCAAGCTTGCAATCAGTAGAACAGCTCTGGCTATGGTGCGATGTCACGCGCAAAGCCATGTGCCATGTCATAAAAACCCCAGGTTTGCGTGTGCTGGACATACTCGATATCAAAGGACCAGGAAAGATGGGCAGCTTTGCTACAGCATCTGATCTGGCGATCGTACGGGCGAATCTTGGTTTGTCTGAGGATGACGTGACAAGTATCCTGCAGGCGCCAGCGCTCAAAGAACTGGGCATGCAGGGCGCAGACCTGTCGCCAGGTGTTATTGCTGCGATGCTGGCCCATCCATATCTGGTTGCGCTGGATATGGAAGGAACAGCATTTGATGATGTTATGGCTGAAGCATTGAGTACCAGCACGCAGATTCACACGCTGGATCTGGGTAATACAAAAACCACAGGTAGGGGACTTGCGCATCTGTGCCGCATGACGCAGCTCAGGTCGCTGGATTTATGGGCAACGCAAGTCATGCTCGATGATCTTGATTTGCTCACACAACTGCCACATCTGGAATATCTGTCACTTGGTAATTTTGATGATCAGCCAGGCTTTGACGCGACAGAACTTATCCCCAAGCTGGAAGTGCTTACTTCGCTGAAAAACATCTGGCTGGACGGGATCGATTTTGATAAGCAACAGGCCGCGCGTTTGCGTGAAAAGATAGCGCGTGTGAATATTACTTGTGCGTAGAGAACGCTGATTCGTTTATAGTGTGAATGGAAAACGCGCCAGAATCGAAAAACTCTTTGTTGCGGGGGAGGTGAATTAAATGTCAGCAATAAAGCGATACCGCAACTCTTTCATAAACGCCGTTCATGCCCACGGTGTCAGCCGCTTGTTTTTGCTGATCACCGCATTGACCCTGTCAACAACAAGCGCACACGCACGCCAGCAAGGCTGGGAACAAATCCTGATCGCCAGTGCAGAATATTCGGTAGCCACCCAAAAAGCCCTGGACGACGACTATCAAATTTCCAGTTATGAACACTGGGATCTCGACCAGGGCACGGGTGAGCTGACATTTTCAGATAAGGGTGTGATCAAAGTAAGCGCCAAAATCCAGTTTGTCGGTTCTTATTCTGAGCGCAGCAAGACCTGGTTATGGAGTTGGGGTAATTCCACCATTTCCCCAGCCTTGTTCAAGCGTATGGATGTACTCAAGAGTCTGGGCGCGAAACACAACTTCAAAAAACTGACAGAGCGCACCTGGCCAGCGCAATTGGCAGATGGCTGGGAAATGGCGACGGTGGCGAATTACCTGCTGAAGACCAAAGGCATTTATCGCGTGCCGTTCGAGGCTGGCTTTGTGTTTTTGGTCATCACCGATATCAGGAAAGTGCTGCCAGAATAAATGCAAGCTGGCTGATGTGGACTGGCTTTAACAGTGGCGCTGCGTACCTTATTTCTTCTTCTATTTGACCACTCGATTATCCCTGATCATGTCATACAAAAACTGTGCTGCCGGTGACAGGCGGGCGGCTTTGCGGGCGACCAGTACCAGGGTTCTGGAAATGACCGGGTCTTGCAATCTGATTACACGCAGGCGCGGGTAATTACCTTTTTGCATGGCAAGATTGGGCACGATGGCCGCAGCAATACCTGCATCTGCCAGACCCAGGGCGGTGGAGTTGCGCTGTACTTCGTAATGTATCTGCAAGGCCAGGCCAGCTTGCCCGCCCTGGCTAGCATTCAGGCTATCTGCGCCCAAGTAACCATCAAGCAGGGCGCGGTTGCCGCTTGCCTGTCCGGCAAAAATCAGCGGGTAGGGCTGCAATTGTGCCCAGGACAGGCTCTTGCGTCTGGCCAGCGCATGATCATCACGGCAAACCAGTACAAAGCGGTCTTCCAGCAAAGGTGTCGCGCTCAGTTCAGGATGATTCGGGCCTGCCAGGTTGATGCCAAATTCGGCCTCGCGCCGCAACACGGCTTCAGCCACACCGGCGGATGCATGGTCGAGTATCTTGATGCGGTTGGCGGGGAATAAGGCCGAATATTCACGAATGACTTGCGGCAGGTAACGTACGCCTGCTGTCGGTATGCAGGCAATCGAGACGTCGCCACGCAGGGCCTTGCCGGTTTCGCGTATCTCGGTCAGTGCGGCTGACAGTTCTTGCAGCAGGCGTCTGGCTTGCGGCAAAAAGTCTTGGCCTGTCCGGGTCAGGGCGATGGAACGTGTCGTTCTTTCCAGCAAGGTCACACCCAGAAAAATTTCAAGATTGCGCAGCCGCTGCGTCACGGCCGTTTGCGTGACAAACAGCACATCAGCCGCCTTGTTAAAACTGCCATGGTCAGCAATTGCCACAAATGCCTGCACTCCGAGGATATCGATTTTCATAAGAAAAATGAATCAATCGTCTAAATAAATTCATTGTACTTTTAATTGCCCAGGTAAGAAGATGTTCGTGCAGAAAATATTTTCCGCTGTTTTTATGGGTGCCTTATGTTGAATCCGTCATTACCAGGGCTGGCCGCTGCCGAAGCTGCCAGCATCTCTTCCTTGCGCTTATTTATGGTTTTTTCCAAAATAGCGCTGACTGGTTTTGGTGGCGTCATGCCCTTTGCCTACCGGGCACTGGTTGAGCAATACCGCTGGCTCAGTGCAGAAGAATTTGCCCGTTATCTGGCCCTGAGCCAGGTCTTGCCCGGCCCCACTATCTGTAATGTCGCCTTGATGATAGGCAAACGCTATGCCGGTATCGCTGGTGCACTGGCTGCCATGGCCGGCCTGATCATCGGCCCCTTTTTACTGGTGATTGCACTGGGCGTTGCCTACCAGCGCTTTGGCAAGCTGGCCATGGTGCAGGATGCACTGACAGGCATGACAGCAGTAGCAGCAGGCCTGGTGCTGGCAACTGCGATCAAGATGGCGATGTCGCTGTTTGGACAGAATGCTAAGGCTGGTGCCACTGACGCTCCGGACAAAAGCACGCCGGACAAAAGCATGCTGCTCCACAGCCGCATCAGCTTGCAGGCATTATTGATGGCGCTGGCCTTTGCTGGGCTGGCCCTGCTCAAGTTTCGCTTGATTATTGTATTCGTGCTGCTGGCCCTGCCGGGCAGCGTGGCCGCATATTTTCTGAAAGATAAAAATGAGTGATGAATCCCCCATGCTGGACCTGTGCCTGCATCTGTCCATCCTGTCGATGATGGCAGTTGGCGGCGGGCTGGTGATGATGGCACCTGACATCAACCATTTTGTCGTCACAGAAAAACACTGGGTCACCAGCGCCCAGTTCGCCTCTGCCTATGCCATCGCCCAGGCCGCACCCGGCCCCAATCTCTTGTTCATCTCTTTAGTGGGCTGGCTTATCGCCGGCTGGGCAGGTGCAATACTGACGACACTCGCGGTGATTATCCCCTCCACCATATTGACACTGTCCGTCATCAGCCTGGATACCTCAAGCTACAACAAACGCCTGACAGCCGCCGTGCGCGACACCTTTGCACCTATCTCCGTGGGATTCTTGCTGGCAACCGCCTGCCTGTTCATGCAACTCGATACCGCCAGTTGGCGCACTGATGTGATTACCGTGCTCACTGCCGTCATTGTCGTGCGCAGCAAACTGAACCCCGTCGTCCTGATTACAGCCGGGGCTGCCGCCGGGATGTTGCATCTCATTTAAACTCAACCCAGGGAGGAAATATCATGTCCGACGCCCACACCAGCCTGACCCTGCAAATGCTGGAATGGATACAGCAGCGGCCACACAGTTATGCAGAAGTAATCGAGGTCTGGCACAGCACCTGTCCGAGGCTATGTATCTGGGAGGATGCTTGTGCAGACAGCTTGATCAGTTGCGAAGGCGGCTCTGCTGGTTTGGTGACATTGTCGCAAAAGGGTAGGGAGATGCTAGCTGCCACAAGAGAGAAGGCTGTAGGTACGATTAGCGCAGCGTAATCGTACGCATGTCAGCTAAGGCTCCAAATTTTGAACATTGATTTTCTCACGAAAGTCATATCAAACGCATTGTTTTTCAGTGGATAAAGGCCAGGCAATCAGATGAGCTTTTGTGGCTGCCCGGCTCAACATTCGTACGATTACGCTGCGTTTATCGTACCTACGCAGGCCGCCCACAATGTGCAGGAAAATCTGTGTATGCGATATGACTACTCAAATTTTTAAAATGTATTTCGCATGCGCGCAACGAATTTACCCGGTTGCGTAAATCATTGATAAAATACAAATACCCAAGATGCTGATGGTCAGGCTTCTGAGGCGGCAATAGTATCTGCATACTGTACGCCTGCAGTTCACGACAAGTCACGGTCAATCATGATGAACTGACTTGTTGTTGAGTGCAGTCTTCTCTTACCTCAATCGGGCACATCCTCATGCCAAATATTTCCATACCTGCCGCTTATCGTGGTGCTACGCCTTATCTCATCATCAAGGGTGCTGCTGTTGCGCTTGAGTTTTATGCGGCTGCATTTGCTGCCACTGAACTGGTGCGTCTGGACGACGGCAATGGCAAGATCATGCATGCAGAAATCAGCATAGGCGATGCACTGCTGATGCTGGCCGATGAGTTCCCGGACATGGGTTATCGCGGCCCGCAGTCGCTGGGTGGTTCGTCGGTATCCATACACCTGTATGTGGACGATGTGGATGCCGTATTCGCCCGTGTGGTGGAACTGGGGGCGACTGTTGCCATGCCTGTGGCCGATCAGTTTGATGGTGACAGGCGCGGTACGCTGATCGACCCGTTTGGCCATGTCTGGCTATTGGCAAGTCGCAAGGAGGATGTTTCTTACGATGAGTTGCGGATCAGGTTTGCAAAGATGATGGGGCAGGGCTGATTGCCTGTCGGTGCCACACCTGCGCGAACTATCATTGATGACACTGCATACTGAAAAAAGACCTTTACCAAAGTCCCCATTCATTTTCGCCGCTACCGTATTGGGCTTCTCTGCCCTGTACGTACAAATGCATCTGGCTATTTTCCTCTTTGTATTGATGCTGATGTTTGGTCTTGGCCTGTATGCCAGCTTCAGTGCCTTGAGGTTTTTGCGGCATTCTTTCGATGGTCCGCTGGCCGGGTGGTCATGGGCGTTGATGACACTGCTTACAGTATGCTGGTCGGCCTGGTTTTATGTGCCCACTACATCGCTGGCGGAACATGTTGATGCCTGGATTTTTCAAGGACATTATGAAAATGAAGTTGCTAAACTCAGCGGTAACTTACCGGGAAATTGCGGGCAAACAAATGATTGTTACGTCGGCGATGGCAAGCCAGTGTATGTGTATTTCCCCTATGCCTTGCATGTGCCGTTTTCAGAGCATCACGGCATTCTGTATATAGCAGACTCTGCGCATGCGCCAGAACAGGCGCGGCTGGATAAAATTGGTGGCATGATGAAGTGCCAGGAGCAGCCTTTGCTCAAGCATTTTTATGCCTGTTTTATTACCGGCTATGCAGGTTAGGGGCCTTTCATCATCAACACTTATGCAGGCAAGCCACTCACCAGAAAAGCATGTGCCTCGGTCTGGAAATCCACTCTCTTGCTCAGGTAAGCGACGCTGAGTAAATGCAACTGGTCTTTGAGGGGATTGGCATCGCTGTAGTTGCTGTCCAAAAAACGCTGGTAATCAGCTTTATTTTTCAGGCACAGGCTGATCGCCTGCACATAAAAATCATGAGCGACATGGGCATTGGCGGCGATCAGCATGTCTTCGATTTGTGCCAGTAAATGGCCATGCATATTGTAGAGAAACTGGGCAAAACCGCCCTGGCGCACATCATAATCAAAACGCGCGGCCAGCAAGTGTGGCAGGTGTGATGCATGGGTGTTGGCGAGTTCTTGCCAATCGCCAGAACTGGTGCTTGCCAGCCAGAGATTGAGCTGGATGGTGATGGCAGCTTGTAGATTGGTCGCGGGCATGGATGATTTAAAGAAATGGAATCAGACTGTAGTATGCTAGCAGAATATTAATAAAAGGATTTTATATGATACTACGTCGTCACCTGCTCAAAACCGTATTGGCACTCAGTTGTGCTGCACTCAGCCCTGTGGCTGCCTGGGCTGCCGCTTTCAGTTCTGAGCGCATCAGCGTCAAGATAGAAGGCGAGGGCAGGGATGTGGTGCTGGTGCCTGGCCTGGGTTCTTCACCACGGGTGTGGACTGAGCTGGTCAAGGCGGTGCCTGGCTATCGTTATCATCTGGTGCAGGTGTCGGGCTTTGCTGGTTACCCTGCCGGTGGCAATACCGAGGGTGCAGTTGCGGCACCAGTGGCAGAAGAAGTCGCGCGTTATATTGCCCAGCTTGTGCCGCATGGTTTGGAAAAACCTGTGCTGATCGGGCATTCCATGGGCGGTTCCATAGGCATGATGGTGGCGGCACGTCACCCACAGGCCATCAGTAAATTGATGGTGGTGGATATGTTCCCTTTCCTGGGGGCGATGTTTGGCCCACCAGGTACGACTGTACAAAGCATCAAGCCCATGGCAGACGATATGCTGGCAAAAATGCGGGCATCCACGCCTGAAGGCCGTGCACAAAGAACCGGGGCGGCGATCAATAGCATGGTCAACAATACTGCCATGCGCCCTGGCGCATTGGATGATGCACTCAAGAGTGACCCGGATGTTTCTGCCCGTGCTTATCATGAATTGATCACGACTGACCTGATGCCAGAGCTGAAGAACATCACTGTGCCGACTTCGGTTTTGTATGTCGTGCCGAATGGTGCGCCGGTGACGCCAGAGCAAATGGATGGCTTTTACAAGATGGCGTATTCGGGCGTGAAAGATATACAGCTCAAGCGTATCCCGGCCAGCGCTCACTTCATCATGTGGGACCAGCCTGAGCAGTTCCAGGCTGAGGTTAAAGGCTTTTTGAAATAGCTTAGAAAGTTGCACGGAACTCTGCCCGTAATCGGCGTGAGTTCTATGCAGGCAATATTTCTTTGCTGGATTTCACCGGACTTTCGCCGCGCATGATGACCGTGTGGCGGCGAAGCTACGGGCCTTTATCACATATCAGTACCCAAGGTATAGCCAGGCGATACCTTCATAAAATCCCCTCAGTTTTTAAAGCTTTTTGACAATGCTGTCATCCGTTGCCCTTGTGATTGCGTTATTGCAGCAAGAGGATGGATGAGTAGCTTTGCCATGCGGTAATGTCACATGCAGGTGTGCTCTCCATCCGTTTGATGAGTTGTAAAGTAATGGAATCAAAGGAGTGAGATATGGCATACGTCTATGGTGATGATGGTGTGTACGATGAGAGAACCAAGGGTTACGACTCCAGTTCCCTGAGCGCCAATTTCCAGGTCAATCTGGGCAAGGTCTCGTTTGGCAAATTGTCGGCAACGGATTTGACTGACTGGTACCAGCTCAATCTGGATGGTCCTGGCACTTATACCTTGGTGGTGTCCACCGACGTCGTCAATAACTATAGTTCCACCAATGAATGGCGCGAAACCTATAGCGGCATCGAGGTAAAAATCACTGACAGTGCAGGCAACCCGCTGGCCGGTCTTGATACCAGCTACGCCAGCCTGACCACCGATGGCAGCATCGTCTTCAATTATACGGGCGGCTATTCTCACGGCGATTTTTTTGTGCGCGTCAGCAATCTCGCATATGCCGCTACCGACTACATCCTGGGCCTGAATGTGGCTGTACCTGGCAAGAACATCTACGGCACGGCTGCCAATGATTATCTGCAGGGTACAGTGGGTGACGACAATATTGCTGCCGGCGCGGGTAACGATACCATCGTCAGCAGCGCAGGCAATGATGTGGTGGACGGCGGCAGTGGCCTGGACTTTTTGCTGCTGGCGGGCAAGCTGGGTGACTATGCCATCAATGGCACGACCACCAGTTTTACCGTCAAGGACACGGTAGGTAAAGATGGTACGGATGCAGTCTCGCAAGTAGAGCGCCTGATCTTTACTGACTCTGCACTGGCCTTTGATATCAACGGTTCGGCTGGTCAGGCATATCGCCTGTACCAGGCAGCTTTCGGACGCAAACCTGACCTGGCCGGACTGGGATACTGGATAGACAGGATGGACCATGGCGTCAGCCTTACCCAGGTTGCTGCAGGTTTTTTCCAGTCGGCAGAATTCCAGAAACTGTACGGCAGCTTCCCCAGCACGACGACGCTGATCACCAACTTTTACCAGAATGTTTTGCACCGTGCGCCAGACCAGGCGGGTTTTGATTACTGGTCCAACCAACTGAACAAGGGCATGATTTCACCCGCAGGCGCGCTGGCCAGTTTTTGCGAAAGTGCAGAAAACCAGGCGCAGGTGATAGGACAAATCCAAAACGGGGTTGTCTATACTGAGTGGTTGGGTTAGTTGGTGGCTCAAGTTGGGGATCAAGTCAGTGCTGTAAGTAGTGAGCAATGAAATGGGGCGGCGCTAGTGCCGCCCTTTTTTATTCGCTCATATAGCAGTAAATGCTTGCCATCTAATAAATGTTTCAGTATTGCAAAATAAATGCTTGTTATATTTGTAAATATTGCCTATCCTACAAGTATGGACTGGTAAAACTCAGTGTTTGCCATGTATTTCTGATACTTTGCGAAGGTGATCCAAGATGCATGCTGCTATCCTCGACGTAGTAAACTCCACTGCAGTAGTCAACCTAACAGAACATCCGGCAGGCGTATCACCTGCTGCCAGCATTAATGCTCTCCAGCCCGTGCCTGCACTGACCATCATGGCGGCAGTTGACACCACACCACCGGTCTTGAAATCACTGAGCATACCTGCCAGCGTGAATTTGTCGAATGGCGATACACCCCTGGTCATCACTGCCGTGGCGAGTGACGAGGGTTCTGGCGTCAGCAGCGTGGTGATAGAGCTGGATGCGTTTTTGGGCCACAATGTCAAACGACATGGTGGCACACTCAGCACCTTTGAAATGGATGGTGAGGACGATACCTGGGCCGATGGCCAGTCTAGCCAGACCTATACCATCACGATGGTTAACCAGGACCGCGTGTATCAGGTAGTGGGTGCGCAAGTCTTTGATAAAGCGGGCAATGCCACCAGCTATAGCGCAGCCCAGTTGAAAGCCATGGGGGTAAATACCGCCATTACCGTCACTGGTTCGATTGGTGGTATTGCGATTGACCCTAATGCGCTGTCTTTGCAAATTAATGGCACTGAAGCGAATGACTACCTCATCGGCACCGACAGGAATGAGAGTTTCTTTACTGGTGGTGGCAATGACATTGTGATCGCCAGTGGTGGCAATGACTATTTCAATGGTGGTGCCGGGCTGGATACGCTGGTCTTTTCGGGCAAGATGGCAAACTATGTGGTCTCGGCTGACGCATTAGCAAATACAGCAGCAAATGTAAGCATCAGGGATACAACCGGTCTTGGCGACAAAAATTCATTAAGTGCAGTCGAGAGGGTGCAGTTTTCTGATGCCGCCATGGCCTTTGATATCAATGGCGTGGCGGGTCAGGCCTATCGTTTGTACCAGGCAGCATTTGGCCACAAACCTGATCAGGCAGGCCTGGGCTACTGGATACAGAGCATGGATAAAGGTGCCAGTCTTAATGCTGTGGCGGGGGCCTTTGTCCAGTCAGCAGAATTCCAGCAGCTATATGGCAGTAATCCCAGCACCACAACCCTGATCACCAACCTCTATCAGAACGTCTTGCATCGCGCACCAGATCAGGCAGGCTTTGATTATTGGTCGAGTCAACTCAGCCATGGCTTGATTAACCCTGCGGCGGTACTCGCCAGTTTTTGCGAGAGTGCAGAAAACCAGGCGCAAGTGCTGGGGCAGATTCAACAAGGGATTGTGTACATCACGTGGGCGGGTTGATTTTCGATTGATCAGTTTAAGCAAGCGCGACTGGGCCAGGCTTATGCCTGGTTTTTTTTTGTGACAGCGAGGCAGGGCGCATTGCAATGCGCCGTATGGTGTTCCAAATTCCGGGATAAGCATTTTCGCGGCGCATGACGCACACCTGAAGTGCAATCTATTGCGCCGGATGATTATCTCTCCATGCTGTTTTTTTTCGTCAACAAAAGTTGACATTCATCTTATCGTCAACTAAGATTGACGCATGAAAAATAGCAAACCACTCCCATCACCTGACGACCCTGAGGCAGCTTTGGCTGCCGTGCTGGCCTTGCGCCAGATGGCAGATCAGCTGGAGCTTGCCGCCGTCAGCAATGCACTGGCGCAAGGCTGGTCATGGTCACAGATTGCCGAGGCACTTGGTGTTTCCAAGCAGGCGGCACACAAGCGTCTGTCGGGCATGGTGAGTTGATAATCGGCAGCGCCAACAGCACTCACGTCCTCATCAAACCGGATTCTTAACAGGAGAAACCCATGTTCGGAAAAATACAGCAACGCTTTCGTGATATGAGAAGTATCAAGAGCTTATGCGAACAGGCAGAGCAACATGCCCGTAGCAATGGCCAGGAGCCTGGAGCTGAGCATTTTGTGCTGGCTGCACTCGATATGCCGGATGGCACGGCACAAGCCGCATTTGCGCGCCTGGGTGTGGATGGACATTCGTATAAAGAGGCCATCAGGCAACAGGCGGCAAATGCCTTGCACAGTGTTGGCGTGCAAGTTGATGTCAGCGTTTTAAAAACCAGCAATCCGCAGAGGGATATGCCCACCACTGGTGGTTTGTACCAGGCACAAGCATCTGGTCAGAACCTGATGCAAGCGCTGGCCAGCCAGCAAAAACCGCCAGGCCTGGCACTGCTGGGCGCGCATGTCTTGCTGGCAGCATGCACTGCGCAATATGGTGTGGCGGTGCGCGCCTTGCGTGCCATGGGGATAGAGCCCGCCAAACTGGCAGAGGCAGCCCGGGCAGAAATCCATGCGTGGGAGTTGGCGCGGGCTTGATTGGTGGGATATTGTCCTCCTTGCTACACGATGAGCATGGCTATAAGTTATGTGGTGAGAGGTATTGAGATAACGTACAATGCCAGGTTCAGAAATTTTATGATTTCAAGCAGGGCTGACACATCCGGCAGCTAATCTTTTCCGGGTAACTATTTTCATACAATGGCAACTTACATACCGTATTACCCACAGACTCCCATCACCAGGGCCATGTTTAATTTTGACGGGGTTGCTTCCGGTTTGATTAATTACATCTTGTCGGGATACATCCGTGTCTCGGTATCGGATAGTTTTACCAATGATGTCAGCTCGGGGTCCAGTGACTGGAATTGGTCGCAAAAGCAATTGAATAATATCAATACCATACTGGACATGTATTCCCAGTTTGCCAACCTGTCGTTTTCCAGCGTGGTGGATTATGACGTGTATGAAGGTAATGCGCTGGTGACACCAGCGGTGGTGGGTAAGGCAAATTTGTCTGACATCAATATCAACTGGCTCAATCGCAAAGACCTGAGCTATAGCGGCGTGTCAGGCGGAAATGCCGATAAAGCGTTTGGTTATGTCGGCGGTGCAGGTGACATCGCCCTGAATCAGGCAGCGGCTAAATTCCAGGGCGACTATTCCCTGGACCCGTATAGCCACGCGGCCCAAACCCTGATCCATGAACTGGGACATTCTTTGGGCTTGTCGCATCCGCATAGTGATTTCAAGAATGGCGTGCCTGTCATTACTTCAGATTATGCGGCCACTCAGTTTCTGGGGTTTGATGCGTTGGGCTTTACTATCAACAGCGCGATGGACATGTACAAGGAATATTTTTCTGTCATGTCTTATGACGACCAGAATTATTCTGCTTACCTGCATGCCTACACGCCCATGATATTGGATGTGATTGCCTTGCAACAGGCCTATGGCGAAGGCAAGGGTACCAGTGGCAGTGGTGATGACCTGATCCTTTCCGGCACTGACGGTTACCGGACCTATTTCGACAAAGGCGGCATAGACACTGTCGATCTGACTATGTACACCCAGGGGGCATTTTTTGCCATGGGTAGCACCATTGTTGGTGCTCCACATCTGGTAGGTGTAGCCATGAGTCGGGATGATGCGACAAATACCATCGTCAAAGGCGGTGACCCTGTCAGCTTGCGCTGGTTTTATGGCGAATATGAAAATGCCATAGGATCTGCAAAGTCAGACATCATCGTTGGAAGCTCTCTGGCCAATAATATCAAGAGTGGTGGCGGCGATGATTTTCTGAGCGGCAATAGCGGCAACGACTTTTTATTTGGCGAGGCGGGTAATGACTCCCTGGAAGGCGGTGAAGGTAATGACACCATGCTTGGCGGTGACGGTGATGATCGCTTTGACTGGCTGCAAACCACCCGCGATGGCAATGACCTGATGTTGGGTGGTAAGGGCAATGATACCTATGTGCTCGACAACAACTTAGACAAAGTACAGGAATTGGCAGGCGAAGGAATTGATACTGTCTGGGTGAGTTTTGACAGTGCGCTCAGCAGTTTTGAGAATGTTGAAAACCTGCGCGCCTATGATAGCGCCAGTGTTCGCCTGACCGGCAATGCCAGCAATAACGTCATGTCTGGCTCCACTGGAAATGACACCATCGATGGTGGTGCAGGCAAAGATACTGTTTACTACGCTGGCAATGCATCCCGCTACCAGGTCACTAAGTCGGCTAATTCTTTCATCGTGAAAGACAGTGCAGGACAGGCCGGCACTGATACCCTGAGCAATGTAGAGTTGCTTGAGTTTGACGACCACTACGTCTCATTTGATGTCAACGGAATTGCTGGCCAGGCGTATCGCCTGTACCAGGCCGCCTTCGACCGCAAGCCTGATTTTGCCGGGCTGGGTTACTGGATCAATGATATGGAAAAAGGTTCCAGCCTGACTACCGTAGCAGCGGGCTTTTTCTCTTCTGCCGAGTTCCAGAAGTTGTATGGCAGCGCCCCCAGCACCACTACCCTGATCACCAATTTTTATAGCAATGTCTTGCACCGCACTCCCGACAAGGCGGGGTTTGATTATTGGGCCAATGCTCTTAACAGTGGTGCGATTACTCCAGCCGGGGCACTCGCCAGTTTTTGCGAGAGTACAGAAAACCAGGCACTGGTCATCGGCGTGATACAGAACGGCATAGAATACACAGGCTGGCTGGGATAGATTTTTAAACGGCAGTTTGTTGAGCTGCCTGATATCTATCCTTTCATTTTCCATAAAAAAACCGGCTCATCAGCTGGTTTTTTTATGGAGTCGATTCCTACTTCAGTAATATGACGACAGCATGACATCTTGCAGTAATTGATGCTGTTGCTTCCACCCATCAGTGTTGCATCGCAGATATTGCAGTGCGCAAAGTGGTTTGCTACATTGCTGCCATGACAAAAACAAAAAGAATAAGTAGTAAATTAGGTGCCAGTTTATTTGCCCTGGTGTTTTTAGTTGGATTTGGTGCGGGGGGCTGGTTCGGTGGTGTTTTACCGATGGCCCAGCAACTACATGGCTGGTGGCGTGCCGGTGATCTGGTGGCGGTGCAGGCCAAAGTCGGCAGACTGGAGCTGCGCGAGCATCGTTCTGAAGATGGCCCCAGCTACTCAGTCGATACTGAATTTGTCTACCAGTACGACGGCAAAACTTATCGCAGCAAACGCATCAGTGTCGGTGGCGACAGCAGCGACGGCTTCAATGGGTACAATCACCGAACCCACGCCAGCCTGCTGCAAGCCCGTAGCAGCGACCAAAGCGTCACCCTCTGGATGGACCCGCAAGACCCTGCCTTTGCCGTGTACGACAGGCAAGTGCACCTGAACCGTCTCATCTTCCTCATCCCTTTTGCTACCTTGTTTCCCGCTGTCAGCCTGGGTGCCTTGTGGGCGCTGTGGGCAATCTGGTTCAAGCCTGACGAAGAAGAAACGCTTGGCGAATTCAAGGGCAATGGGCAGCATGCCTCATATACTTCCTCAGGCAAGCTGGAGCTACAGCCAGAGCGCAGTGGTGCCGCCGCCCTGACTGTGTTTGCCGTGATCTGGAACCTGATCTGCATGCCGATAGCTGCCACGGTCTATATGCAAAAAAATGCAGGCGGCATGTTGATCGCCTTTATCACCCTGTTTCCGCTGGCAGGGCTGGGCTTGTTCTGGGCCGCGATACACATGGGGCTTGCGCGCAGGCGTATTGGCAATCCTTGCATGAGCCTGGCGCAACAGCCTTATACCGGTATTGATGATTTGCCGCTACAGCTGCGTTTTGATCCCCCTCTGGGGCAACGCATGCGCACGGCGGCAACGCACTATCCGGTGAAGCTGGAAGTGCTTTGTGAACACGAAGACCGGCGTGGTGAAGACACCACGACTAAAACCCTATGGTCACAACAACTGCGGGAACAGCAAGTTGTGCATGCTGCGCAGGGAATGGATTTCAGCATCAGCCTGCCTGCGGACATGCCTGCCAGCGGTACCCAGGATCATAAAGATGTAGAGGTGATCTGGAAGCTCAGAATCAAGGCGCTGGATGCCGAACTCATCTTTAAGTTGCCAGTACGGCAGGGCGTGGGTGGGCAAGTCAATGCCGCTGATGTGCTTGCCAGACAATACCCCCGTGAACCTGTCAGGCTCTTTGGCTTACCAAGAGCACCTGGGGATACCAGCAAACAAACCCGTAGCTGGTTCTGGGCCTATGGCATCTTCTTTATCCTGATTGCGATTACTGCCGTCGCCATCTTCAACAGTGCAAGTGACAGCAGCAGGCACAGGCGTAACGCGAATACTGATCACACTGAAGCACAAACCGAAACACTGGCGCAACTAAAAGCCAGGCTGGATGCCGGTGCCGATGTCAACGCCAGGGATGCGGATGGGCGCAGCCTGCTGATGCAAGCTGCTGATGACAACGACATCGCCAAAGTGCGCTACCTGCTGGAAAAAGGCGCGCAAACAGATTTGACCACGCCGCTGGATGCGGATGGCAATGGCGAACGTAGCGCCTTGTTTGCTGCCATCAGCAATGATGGGGTAGAGATCGTGCAGATGCTGGCCGATGCCGGCGCTGACCTGCGTCGTCCCAGTAATAAACTGTGGACACCCATGCACTATGCTGCCTACAAAGGGGCGCTGAAGAGCCTGCGCTATCTGCATGAACGCGGGGTCGCCATCGACCAGCCCTTCACCGCAGGACGCGGCTCTACTCCCTTGATGATCGCTACCCAATACAATCAATTGGCCGTGATCAGTTTCTTGCTGCTGACTGGAGCAGAGCGCAGCAAGAAAGACTTGTACGGTGAAGATGCCTGCGGCTATGCAAGGTACTTCAAACAGCCGCAGGCAGCGACGGCGCTGGGATGCACATGAGCGAATTCTCAGCAGTCGCCAGGAATGCAAAGCCCCTGCAAGCAGGCAGGTATATACATGCGGAGGATGCAAAACATACTATTGCCATAGTTGTGTCAGTTATCTGGCTGATTGTCAGTGCAGCTTTTAGCTGGCAGATATGGAAAGACTGTGCCAGTGCTTGTGCCATGGGGGAGTATCTGCTCATGCTTTCTCCCTTGGTTGGTGCCATGATGCTGGCGTATGGATGCATGCAGATTTACCTGCGCAAGCGCCTCGGTGAGGTGGTCTTGCAACTGCAGCAGCCCTTGCATCCAGCTTGCAGGGATGTGCCAGCGACTTTGTATTTCATGACCGGGCTGGGGCAGGGCATGCGTCACCCTGCTGCAACCCACCCCTTGGCATTGGAAATTGTCTGCACCCATGTGGAAGATAGCGGCGAGGACGCGAGCACGAAAACCTTGTGGTCGCAAAAGTTCAAGGACAGGCATATTGCCCAAGGCGCAGGCAGCGTGGACTTCACGCTTGGCCTGCCTGCAGACCTGCCAGCCAGCGGTGCTCTGGGACGCACTGAGATCAAGATCATCTGGAAATTGCAGGTCAGGGTACTCGGGACCAAAGTGAGTTTTGTCCTGCCCGTGAAGCCAGTACAAGCTGCAAGCTCCTAACTCTTTTGCAGATGCCGCAAGATGCTCTGTATGCCCGCCTCCATTTTTTGCCGGGCAGAAGAATTGGCAGAATGCACGCGCATTTCCTGCGGAGGTATAAAACCATGCGTCATGACGGCTTCTTCTATCCAAAGTACGACGTCGTAACCGGTGCCTCTCTCATCATCGCCCAGGTCATGATCAAGGCTCAAGTGAGTTACGGCACCGGTTTTTAGCAGATCGATAGTGTCTTCCGGCCAGTAAGTGCGGGTCCAGCCCTCCGGTGTAACTCTCTCATCGTCGAGATAAACTTTCATACGGACTCACTTTTTAAATGCAAAAACTCGGGTGCTTTGATTCATTGCTTTAACGTCTGACATGCTAAAGTATGGTGTGGTATTGATTTTAATGCAATTGCCCTTCCATATTTAATATGTCATGCCAGTCGTCAGGATGACCGTTATGGGCTGGAATAGCCCGCCAGTCTTGATTTGGCGGGAAAAGCTCATTAGAATATGCGTGCTTTTCTTTGATTGTGACCGATGCCCCGGTCGGTGATATCAGGTCGATGGAATCGCTGCGCCATATTAGGCTAAGATGCCCTGATGTGACAGAACCGGACCCGGCCCCTGGGTTTTTCTTTCGATTCATGTCAACTACTATGAAAACATCTATCTCTCGCTATCGCGCCAGTGCCACGCATTTCATTTTGAGCTGCATGGTAGGTCTTTGCCTGCTCCTCATGTGCTGGTATATGTGGTATCCAACCCCTATGCTAAGAGCCATTGGTGGTTATGAAATTTTTTTCCTGATCGTTGGTATCGATGTGGTGCTGGGCCCAGCGTTGACGCTGGTGGTGTTCAACCCCAAAAAGAAATGGCTGGTGCTGGATCTGGCGGTGATCGCTATCGTGCAGATGTCGGCATTCTTGTACGGTGTCAGCACCTTGCTCGAAGCCCGGCCGGCCTATATCGCCGCTTTGGGGAAATCATTTCAAGTCATACAGTCATCTGAAATTACCGACGGTAACCTGAACAAGGCCAAAACCACCTTGCCTTTGTGGGGGCCAAAACTCGTCGGCGTCAAGGATCCTACCGACCCAACTGATATCAGTGCTGCGCAGGCAATGGAGTCAGTTGGCGGTGGCAAAGGGCATATGCCGCATTTGCATATTCCCTATGCAGACATGAAAGACGAAATCCTCAAAAATGCTGAAGACTTCGACATACTGGAAAAAAACAATGCAGAAAAAAAGGCTGAAATACAGGCATGGTTGAAATCAAACGACTGCGATGAAAAAACCTGCAAATACCAGCCCATCAAAATACGCGTCTCGACTTTCCCTGCTGTGATCGACGCAAAAACGGCAGCCTATAAAGGCATCATGCCGATTGCCCTCAAATTGTAATTCTCACCCGGCCTGGTTTGATTCAACAAGTCTGACCAGGCCCATTCTTGAAATGTATCCCGAATGGCATCCGCAAAGGAAGGCAAGCTGGCATTGATCATTTTTGCTGTAGCAATTTTTTTCAGCTACGCACATCCCTATCATATCCATCCCTACAGAACTTTTTACCATGACCTGATCATCTGCCTTGGTCTGACCGGTGCGATGGCATATTTTGTTATTCGCTCTGAGCCTGCGCTTGCAGTACGCTTGCGCTTCCCAGCCTTGTTGGCATTGCCAATGGCGATCGTGCTGTTGATCTTGCTGCAGGTCGCATTGGGTATGATAGTACCGGCCACCTTTGTCGCCTTTCCCCTCATGTACCTGCTGCTGTTTGCTCTCGCCATCGTGTTTGGCAGCAGCCTGGCGCTGGATGAGTCAAAGCTGGATATGGCAGTGGCAGCAATAGCGCTGGCCAGTTTGCTCGCAGCATCTGTGTCGCTGGTGTTTCAGCACATTCAGATCATGGGCCTGGATGCGACGCCATTTGTCATGTATATAGCCAAAGACCCCAATATTGCCATGCGCCCCTTTGCCAATGTGGCGCAGCCAAATCAACTGGCCCTGCTGTATTTTTTTGCCCTGGCAGGGCTTTGGTATTTTTATCGCACACACACATTTTCTGCCTTTAGTTCTGCTGCCATTGCCGCCCTTATTCTTTGGGGTGCAGTGCTGACACAATCACGCATAGGCTGGATACTGGTGCCGCTGTTTTTTGTCTATATGGTGAGCAAGCTGGAATCAGGCAGACGCAATGGCATACTCGTCATGCTGGCCTTGGTCATGCTATATGCAGCGCTGACTTTCTGCCTGCCGCAAATCAGCCAGGCCATGGGGTTTTCTGCCGGTTCCGTGGCTGACCATGTGGGCGGACGTTCAGAACGCATGGTCTTGTGGCAAACCGCATGGCGACTGGCAGCAGAGCACCCCTGGCTGGGTGTGGGCTGGTTTGGTTACGGCCCGGGTCAGGTCAGTGTCGCAGCAGATTTTTCATCCAGCACCTATGCCGAACATGCGCACAACTTGCTGCTTAATTTTGCTGCTGAACTGGGTTGGCCTGCAACAGCACTGATCATGAGTGGCCTGTGCTGGTGGTTTTACCAGACCTGCATCCGCTCCTCCGAAAACAAGACCCCCAAAAGCATGCCATTGCAATTTTGCAGCCTGTGCCTGTTTGCCGTTGGCGTGCATAGCATGGTCGAATTCCCGCTATGGTATGCCTTCGTCCTGATACCTGTTGGCGTCATCATGGGCATGGCGCACCAGCTGCGTTGGCCAAGTGCTGGCACTGTGATCAAGCCCGGCATCGTGCTGGCCGGTTTTGCCTCGGCTTGCATACTGATGATGGCCATCACGCTGGATTACCAGCGCGTCGTTGGTGGCTTCAAGGCCTTGCGCAATGTGCAGTCAGGTTTCCAGACGCAACAAGAATTCTTGCAAAAACCCCGGTTCACCCTGTTCCCGCAGTTCTTTGAATACTTCAAGCTGACCCACATCAAACCACGCGAAGGCATGTCAGTAGAAGAAATCAACTACATAGAAACCTGGAGCCCCCGCTTCGGCTTCGTCCACATCCTCAGCCAGCAAGCCGAGATGTACACCCTTAACGGCCAACCAAAAAAAGCCGCCCGCACCATGCTCACTCTGCAACGCCTGCACCCTATCCCTTATCCAGAATATTATGACTACTGGAAAGCCAAGGGCAGGGAAGACCCAAGATATCAGGCGGTGTTTGAAACCATGCTTGCGCGGGATGCGCCCTGATTTGGCAAGTGCCACTTCACTTCATGGTAAAGGTGATCTGCCTCAGCAAGCCTGGTAGGCGTCACCATCAAGGGTATCAAAATTTGATCAACGGCATTTGGTACTGCGCGCACATAAAGAAAGTTTCCATGCAAAGCTTGAAAGCAGTAATTAATTTTTTTGGCGCTTATCTCTCTTTGCCAGGGATGTTTTTTGCTGCCCTGATGTCCTTGGCTGGCTGCTCAAATGCCGTTGAATCTGCACACATTTTTACAGGAACTAACGGACCAACCAGGCCCAAGTTGTATCACTTTGAAAGTAAGGATCAACTTGATAAATCATGGGTAAAGTCCGTAATGAGTAGCTCCGATTACGAACAGGTTTTATCAAAAATTGATTTTAAACGACAGATATTGGTTGCTGTTTCAGTAGGGGAAAGAAATTCTGTTAGCGAAAATGTCCAACTTTGGAGAATCAGATTGCTCCCTGTCGGAGAAGATACTATCGTTGATGTTTCTGTTAAGGTTGGTATGGTGAGTAAAGAATGTAGAAAGGATTTAACGTCATACGTTTTTGTTTTAGGTACATTCGAAAAACCAAAACAAACGCTGAACTATGGCGGCTATGATATGGATAATTTCAATGCTGGGTGTGTGACTGAATTATCAGGACAAGCGAAGGTGGGTAATCCGCCTGAAAATTAATCAGCTTTGAATGCCCATAGGCGAGATTCACTTAGCGCAATCTTCACCTGGTATCTACTTATGACTAAAGACACTGCCATAACCCTCGGGTTTATTTTCGCCCCTCTAATTGCGGCAATCATGATTGCATTGAGGGCGCCCAATTTTAGTGGGGAAGATTTTATTGCTTATGGTCTTATCCCAATTTTTTATGTCTTTACATTTTTTTTCGCTATCCTGACAGGAGCCCCAGCGTTTATATTGCTTGATCATTTCAAGCTGGTTAACTGGTGGTCTATCATTGGATCTGGCACATTGATCGGCGCTTTAGCAGGAATTTTCATACGACTGCCAAGTACACCTCAGCTAAGCGATTTGTGGCCAACAACACCTATCGGCAGTGCATCTGCGTTAGGTTTCTGGTTGATTTGGCGTATGGCTCGCAAGTAACTTGGCAAAAGAACGGGGAAATCTTACGTTCACGCATTTCCGTAGTGTAGAAATGTCGTAATGTCAGACCTGACCCCGATTTCGATTTCTGACCCCGATTTCCAAAGGGTTAATATGAAAAGGCTGATTGAGAAAATACTCAAATCAGCCTTTTGTATATCCTGCAATCAATTGCTGTTACGCAGAGAAATAGAGTTTATTCATATATCCCAATTTTTCTTAACTGATTGCTACGTTTAGTTTTCTCATGAATTCAGGTATCACCCATTGAAGTGCGAATGTATAAAGTAATTTGAATATTCATATGAAAACTATTTTTTTGATGTTTTTAATTTTTATTGCACCGATTTGCAATTCGGCCCAATCTCAGACAAAAGCCGAAAATTATCCGGCTGAATTGTCGCTAAATCAGCTTTTGTCAGATGCAGAAAAATTCAATCTGAAGAGAGTTGTAGTTTATGGAAAAATAAATCTTCAGGCGGAAAGTTATTCTTTGTCGACATCGGGTTGCCAGCCCAATGCGCAAGATTCGCAAAGGATGATTTGGCTTCAACTGGCAGCACCTCGGACCGAGTATCGTTCAAACGATGATGGGAAAGATTTTTATTTGGCATTGAAAAAATATTTTCGATATCATGGTACTTGTGTATGGGTTACTGGAACTTACGATCAGGCTTTAACAGGAGTGTGGGGTCATGACTATGTCGGTGGAATAAAGGACATTGTTTCAGTTTCCCCCAAAAAGCCATGTGCTGCGGGAAAATAGCTTCGCTAATAAACCAGTTCTGCGATTAGCTGTAGCTCTACGTAATCGCACATGCCAAGCGTTTTCGTTCCTGTACTTCTGAATTGGTCACCATGCCTTGGGGCTCTCTCCCTCATACAAAGATGAGGTCGCCCATTAGCCCCGGTAGTAAAGCCCGCGTAGCTCCGATTAACGAAGTGTAATCGGAGGCTTGGCTCGGTAGTCAAGCAGTCGAAAAGACGGGGTCAGGTCCAACATTTATACATTTTCGTAGTAAGGAAATGCTGTCATGTCAGGCCTGATTCCGTTTTGTTCTGCCGGTATTGCTTTCCGTTGGTAGCCCATTCTCAGCTCACACAATTAGCGCCTTTTGCCCGCATGTGCACCAACATTGCTTTAAGTTCAATAAAACTCAGGCGCAAAAATTTCCATTGACAAAAAATACAAATAATATCAATATTAAAACTCTCGAATGGAAACGTTTCCAAAATGACTTGAATTAAATGGGAACAGGTTCGAGAATTGATATCAATGGTCTTTACACATAGCTCAGACAGACGTTTTTGACAGTGCTTTTCTATGTCAAGCCGTCTAATTCCTGTTTTTAAAATTGAAAATTACGGAGGCATGATGAAACGGCAGGACTATCGTCTCAACAAACAAAAACGCAGCAGCACACTCACAGCCATCGCTGCCAGTATCTTGCTGGCCTTTGGCTCGCAAGCCAATGCCAGTGTTACTAATCCTGTGATAGGCAGGCTGATTTGGTCAGAGGAATTTAATGGCACCAATCTCAACACTGGCTTGTGGACAGCCTATGACGGCAATGGCTGCCAGATCAATTTATGCGGCTATGGTAATCAGGAACTGGAATACTACAGTCCTAACAATGTCTCGATACAAAACGTTCCCTTTGAACCTGGTACGCGCGCTTTGGCAATCCAGGCAAAAAACCAGGTCATTGGCAGCAACGTCTTCACGTCCGGAAAAATTTCTTCTGCAGGCAAAGTACAAGTCCAATACGGCATGGTAGAGATGCGCATCAGCACGCCACAAGTTGGCACAGGGCTGTGGCCTGCCGCCTGGATGTTGGGTACCAGCCCGCAAACCTGGCCGCGCAACGGCGAGATCGATATCATGGAAATGGGGCATAGCAACGCAGGAAGGGCGCTGGCTGGCTACCCGGCGATCAATAATTATGTAGGCTCAAACGTTATTACCTATCAGGACGCCGCCTGTGTGCCGGGCAATCCCAGTTGCGCTGCTTCGACCGCGTGGCAAACCAAAAACTGGTATATCGCCTCGACACCTTTGATCAACCGTTTCGTCACCTACCGCCTGTACTGGACCGATGCACAGATGCGTTTTACCGTCATCGATAACGGTGTAGAGCGCGACATGTATCAAAACCCTTTGCCCGTCAATTCAACCTCGCTGCAGGCACCGTACTACCTCCTGTTTAACCTCGCTGTGGGCGGCAACTTCACCGATGCTGCAACGCCGGCACAAGTAACCACACCCTTGCCTGGCACCATGTATGTCGATTATGTGCGGGTCTATGAATTAGATGGCAAAGGCACGGTGAAAGTGGGTAACCCTAACGTGCCCGAGGTTGGCAAATTTGGCGTGTTTACCGATCTCACCGCAGTCAATAACAAGCAGACGGCAGGTGTCAGCTCGGACGTGTGGAACTGGAACCAGACATCGATGTCGGCAGGCTCTACCGCACCGTATGAAGGCAGCAATGTCATCGCCTGGAACTACACTGCCGCGAACCAGTGGTTTGGCAGCAGCATACAATCGCGCCAGGTGCGTGACATGAGCAACTACAGAAATGGCACGCTGAAATTCAAGATCAAGATACCCGCTAACGTTGCCTTCAAAGTCGGCATCGGTGATACCTACACCAACCAGGGCTCGGTCACTTTTCCCGCAAGCGTGGCGAGCTACGGACTGGTACGCGACGGCAATTGGGGCACAGCGACCATCCCCATTTCTGCACTCGCAGGCAACCTGATCGCCTTGCAATCAATGTCTGATCTGTTCCAGATCTACAGCGTCGATGGCAGCCTGCCCGGCAGCACTTTCCAGTGGGCGATTGACGATATTATCTGGGACACTGGCGTGCCGACGCCAACGCCGACGCCAACGCCAACGCCAACCCCGACACCTACGCCAACCCCGACACCTACGCCGACTCCAACACCCACGCCCACGCCCACACCCACACCAACTCCGGTTTCAAGCAGTGCCACACAAATCAACGCCAGCACATTGCAGTTTGGCATCAACACGTCGTCGTGGGCAGACGTGCATTACACGGTCAACTCTGGCGGCCAACAAAACGTCCGCATGGCGCAATCCAACGGTAACAACAGCTACACAGTTGGCGGACTCAAAGCAGGGGACCTGGTGAAATACAGCTTCACTTATTGGGACGTTGCGAAAAATTATGCAGTCGATACCGGGCAGCAGAGCTTCACGATGAAGTGACGTTCTTTTAATTTATGGAGAGAACGGTCGTAAGGAATTTACGACCGTTTTTCTTGGGGCTAATCGACGCACGAATCGCTTCTGAAACGCCTCAATGAATGTGAAGAGGGGTCTTACATTTACGCATTTCTGTCGTATAGAATTGTCGTAATGTACGATTCCATTTTTGATCGGTAATTGTAGATGGCGACTCATATGACTAGAGATGAAGCAATTGATTTGTTAGTGCAACGCGATCTTGCCCGGCTTTCCAAGGAGGAGCGCGAGGTCTTGTTGCTGGATTGGTGGACCATTGATGCAGGTGATCCTGACTATGCAGGTCTTCCTGATCTTTTAAAGGCGATGATCACTCGTACTGACGAGCCGGACGACTCGGAAAGTGCAATATATGATCCTCTGCTACAGATTGCCCTTAAGCATTCATATACAGGAGTGATCAACTCGTATTTGAAAAAACAAATCACTCTGCTCGGATTGGACATTGTGATTGAAGGCGATGTTGAGGAGCTAGCGGCTTGTCCCTGCTGTGGATACCGAAGCCTGCAAGAGAGTGCGGCATATGACATTTGTCGTGTATGCTTTTGGGAGGATGACGGGATAACGGAATTTGATCGACTCAGTGGGCCGAATCATATGACGCTGCGTGATGCGCAGCAGAATTTCCAAAACATTGGTGCCGTCACTGAAGACACTCGACGATATGTCCTTTCGGATGGTCGGGATCGATATTTATCAGAAAAATAGGGGCGTATCACGTTGATAGGCAATCAGCCTAGTCTGTCGGCTAAGGTTCAAAGCCGCATTTCGGCAAATGTCGTCTGTTTCCCTGTTACAAGCACCTGTGAATAAAATTGTGTGATTCACTTACAGATACTCAGCAAATCCGTCTTTCGCACTTCCAGCACTGCCCGCTTCCTTCGGGATAAAACAATGAACCGCATTCGGGGCAGGGCATTGCTTTTACTCCCGGATTATATGGTTCCCAGCCCTGGCGCAGATGATAGATTGCCATTGCCTCTTCCCATGTGGCGGCTTCTATGCGCCAGAACAGTTGTTCGCAATCTGGCTCAAGTGATCCATCATTAAATCGAGGCGGGTCTTCACCTGTTGCGAGGGTGCATGGAGACTGCGCATCTATGGGGCCCCAACTGGTAAATATTGGCATGCTTGTCGCTCTTAAAAAATCAGGCTATTTGATGTTGGCTAAGGTTTGAGGTGTCGTTAGCAGGCTTATCGCCCGCTTCACGACACAACTGATCGACTTGTTTCAACAAAGTCGGTATGCGATATTTACCATGCATGGCGGCAATGCTGGCTTGGGCTGTTGCCAGTTCCATGCCCAGGCTGGTGATGTACAGTGGCTTGTTGCTCTCACCGCGGCAAATGCCGAACGAGGCATCTATGGCCGAGAAAGATGACTTGGCAACGCCTATGACGCTGACTTTGTTAGCCAGTGCTTCATATAAATACCAGCCCAGACCGGGTCTGCTCTTGCCATCCAGATATACATAACCGTCGATGATGATGCAGTTTGGCTGCAAATCATGCTCTGCCAGCAACTGCAAGATGCAGGGCAGCTCGCGCTTGTAGAATTCACCGGGCACATAGTCGGCAACATGGCTGATGTGGCTGATGCAGGTTTTTGCTGGGTGCTCGTCATCCCAGTTATGGAAGATGACACCAGCGACACAGGCCTGCTCACCAGTGCCACCCTCGCCATCGCTGCTGTAATGCACATCTACCGCCAGCAAAGTGGCTGGTTTTGCTGTCATTTGTCGATATCCGCCACCCAGTCGCCTGATTTGCCGCCATGTTTCTCCAGCACACGTATATCAGTCATGACCATGCCCCGGTCAACGGCTTTGCACATGTCGTACACGGTCAGCAGGCCGACTTGCACTGCGGTAAGGGCTTCCATTTCTACACCGGTTTTACCAACTGTTTCAACCTGGGCTTCGCATGTAACGGTGTTGTTACTTGCATCAATGCTAAAATCAACCGTGACACGCGTGAGCGCCAGTGGGTGGCAGAGCGGGATCAGGTCGCTGGTGCGCTTGGCAGCCATGATGGCGGCGATGCGGGCTATGCCGATGACATCGCCCTTTTTTGCATTGCCCTGCTGGATAATTGCCAGTGTGGCAGGTAGCATACGGATGTGGCCGCGGGCGATGGCGATGCGGTGGCTATTGTTTTTGTTGCCAACATCCACCATATGGGCTTGACCACCTGCGTCGAAATGGGTCAGCTCGTGCGTCAATTCCTGGGGCAGTTCGGGTTTGCTGGGGTTGCCGGGGTTGCTTGTATCTGTGCTCATTATTGTGTAAAAAGATAAAAGTAGAGAGATGAGGACTTAAGAAAAATCGCTCCAGCCCTGTGGCACATACCATTGGTCATGCCAGGTTGAAACAATTTTGCATAAGCCCTCGAAATAAGGAAGCTATTAGTGTCCAAGTATCATAGCATTGCGAAACCTTTACGACGCGCTTTTCACCTGCCGGCCATCCGTCTGGCGGTACTGCTATTGACCAGTGTGGCTAGCGTGAACCTGCCATCTGGGCTAGTCCAGGCGCAAAACCTGCCGACTTTGGGTGATACCTCGCGCGAAGATTTGTCCCCCCTGGCTGAACGCAAGCTGGGTGAGCAAATCATGAGCGTGGTCAGGCGCGACCCGGATTTCATGGACGATGCGCCAGTCAGTGAATACCTGAACCGCCTCGGCAACAAGATGCTCGAAGCCCGGCCTGACGCCAGAGGTGAAACCAATTTCAATTTCGAATTTTTTGCCGTGCGCGACCCGGTGCTGAATGCTTTTGCTTTTCCCGGTGGTTTTATCGGTTTTCATTCTGGCCTGATTTTGGCAGCGCAATCTGAATCTGAACTGGCCTCGGTCATGGGCCATGAGATTGGCCACGTTGCCCAGCGCCATATTGCCCGCATGCTGACCAGTCAGCGCGGCGACGCGTTGATCCCGTTGGCCGCACTGGCGCTGGCCGTGCTGGCAGCCCGATCCAGCCCCGATGCTGCCATGGCAATTGCCTCCGGCGGGCAGGGGCTGGCGATACAAAAACAATTGAATTTTGGTCGTGACGCTGAACGCGAGGCTGATCGTGTTGGCTTCCAGATTTTGCGGGACTCTGGCTTTGACCCGTCTGGCATGGTCAGTTTTTTTGGCCGCCTGCAAAATTCCATGCGCAACTATAACGATAACCTGCCGCCGTATTTACGCAGCCATCCCCTGACCAGCGACAGGATAGCCGACATACAATCGCGCCTGACAGACCAGCGTTATCGCCAGCATGCCGACAGCCTGGAATTTTTACTTACCAAGGCCAGGATCAGGGTCTTGCAGGACAGCAGTACGCAGGGCCTGATGGATGCCAGTACTTTTTTTGATACCCAGGCCAAGACCGGCAAACTCGAAGACCAGATCACCGCCAAATATGGCCAGGCCTTTGTCGCCTATAAACGTCTGGGCTTTGTCACCGCCCGCAAGCTGCTCGATCAATCGCGCAAAATGCTGGAACAGGTGCCTGCGTATAAAAGCATGCTCAGTTACAGCAATATGTATATCGACCTGTCCATCGACATCTTGATCGGCGACAAACAAACCGCAGCCGCCGTCAAGGAAGCAGAAAAAGGCATGCGTGATTTGCCGCTCTCACGTGGCGTCGCCGTGCAATATGCCGAAGCTTTGCTGGCAGACAGCAAAGAAGAGCAAGCCGCCGTCTTTTTACGCGACCAGATCGTCCTGTACCGCCAAGAAGCGCAACTCTATAACCTGCTGGCCAAAGTCTATGCTGCACAAGGCAAGCAAGCCGCTCAGCACGTCGCCCTGGCTGAGGCTTATGGCATAGAAGGCAATCTCGCAGCCGCCCTGCAGCAACTCGACATCGCCCGCCGCGAAAAAGATGCGCAGTATTTTGAACTGTCCGTCATCGATGCCCGTGAGCGTGAATGGAAAGAAAAGCACAAGGAACAATTGGCGGAAGAGAAGAAGCGGCGTTGATGCATGATGTGGCAATTTCTTAAGCGTGAACAAGGCGGTTCCTGACAGGCTGCAATCCGTGATTGCGGCCTGAGTTTTCCATCCATGCCAGACTTCCTATTGAGCACAGGAAAAGTTCTCGGTAAAAAATCCTTGCCATCATGCAAAAAGAAATAAGCGCTCACTTGTCACTGTCAACTGCCGAGTTTCAATTTAGCGACTTGAAAAAAACATCTCTTCACTGGGCCGAAGATGAGTTGCGATCACGCGATAAATTGATGCTGTATTTTTTGGATTTTAAAAAACTCCCTTGGACTGCTGCTATTCTGGCTGCCCCCAGAAATCATGTCCTGGTTTCTGTCCCCAGGAGTAGTTATGACACTGCAGAAATTGCTGCGGATGTCGGGCGGCAACAGGCATCATGGACACAGTCTTTTTTTATAGATAAAGAGACTCGTGCAAAATTTAAAAAAGAATTGGCATCACACGATTTAAGCGCTCAGAATATTCCGTATGGGTTGTTAGCTTTTGATGGTGGCTTATTGAGTCCGTCATCCATAACTTATAACAAAAAGGAACGTCCGTTGAATCCACTCTGGTTTCGCACCTATTTAATTCCGAGAGTCCCTGATGCAAGAACAAATTTGACCCAGGTTTTGCGTGAATATATGGCTGAGCGCGGTATGTTCTTTGTCAGGCCATTTGATGACGAGAAATTGCTCAACACAGATTGGCAGGAGCGCTTTCTCGGCGGTGATGACCATGACGAAGCGGTTCTTTTCAGGAATATGTACGGCGGGCCTGAATCGGCTAAGAAAGACAGTATTCAGATAGAGATGTTGGAACATATATTGGCAGAGTTGGACAACGGAATCCTGCTTGATTTTCTCTCGATGAGTCCGAATCTTGATGATTTTTCTTTTCAAATAGCATATCCATACTCGGTAGTAAATTACTTGAAGGATTACGATGCCATGAATCGCGGGCAACGTCATAATGATCTCGTGAATGCGTTGCGTGCACATTTGGTTCGGCGATTGGAGTGGCCAGTATTCATACAATCCGCGCGCGCAGGTAAGGAGATAGCGATCGAGCGATTTAAAAAAGGGCCGAAGCCACCAGCTGGATTGTTGAAATTTAATGCCGTTGAGGAAATGGACTTGTTTTTGCAAGCGATGAAGAAAAAATATCCCAGTTATTGGCAAAACTCCTGGGATGATGTCTGGCACATTTCACCCCAAAATTAATTTGCTGCTGACCCGTCTCCCGTGTTCGGTTAGCCAGAAATATATATATATATGAAATTGATGGGAAATTTAACTATTGAACCAAGCTCCAGTTCTGAGGTTTTGTGGATGACATTTTCATTGTTGACCTTAGAGCCATCACGTCAAATGGAAATATTAGGAAAATTGCCTGGGCCTACGGAGTCCGCAAAAGCGTTGACTGAGAATAGTGCCGTTCATGTGCTTATTACCTTAAGCGTACTCTATTTAAGTTGGCTCGCTGAGTTTGAGCCATGCCCTAGGGCACGAGAATTGTTTGATCTTTTGGATGAAATGTCGTCTATGCAATCTAGTGAAAGTTTTATAAATGCTCAGGATTGGAAAAAATTGCGTTCGTTAGCGAAATTAGTTCTAGACAAGGCAGGTCTTCCTCCCTGGCCAGTACCTTCAACCATTGATTTTCACCAATATGTCGAGATACATGGGTATTGCGAGCCTCCAGGAACTTTAGACTTGAAATAATTGATTTAACTGCATTTTATTGACTGGCAATTCATATTTTTGTGACAAAAATTACTTGTTCTGATTCCGCCAAAACACCAAGCTAACAAATCTTCATTAGTTCAAAATGACCTTAATATCTGGCTACATTTGCATTTATTCTCAAACCTCAGCGTTGACTTATTTGTCGCGCTTATTGCAAGCAGTTGTGAAAGATAAATGTTCATTGTCCGGGTTTGATGTCTCCATTCGCGGGAAAATAGATTTTCGAAAAAAGAATATTGCCAGTGTAGACATAAACAATTTTCTTATGGCACGCTACACTGAGGGCCTGAATTTACTGGTTGCTCGTGCTGAGGGCGATCTGGAAATAGGAGATGGTATTTCAGGGAAAGTTTCAATATCTTTGTTGCCTAGTCCTCTTGATGAAATTTGGTCTCCAATTGGGAAAAATTTTCCAAAAAGTAAAAGCCACACCCAGAACTCGACTTTGTTGAGTCTTGGCTCTCACGAGGGATTTGTATTTGGGAGAGGGATCAAGGACTATCCCAACATATTTTTGATTTCCGTAAAAACACAGCAAGTCGAAAACGTGAGTTCAGAACAACTACATCAGTTTAGTGTTGCCCTTGCCAAATCACTCGATGGGGTGGATAGATGGTTGGGTATATTGGACGCGGAAGGCTATGTTGTCGCATTTCCTGTCGCTGAAATGTTAGTGGCAAATCCAGATACGGTAACAAAAATGGATAGCTTTTTCTTCCTCCCACATCTAGCCGTACTTGGTAACAGTGATGTTATCGATGCGTATGCAGATGATATCCAGATAAACGTCCCGAAGGTGGCTCTTCAGAAAACGAATTTAAATAAATCAACTGTGATTAGTCTAAAGACGTGGGAAGACAGAAATGAAATATTTTTACCGCGATGGCATCAAAATTCCTGGAGATCAAACAGCCATAATAATCAGGATTCAGAAGAAAAGTGAAAGTGACCGCCAACAAATGCGGTATATTCAGTACGAAGTATGAATACATGCCAACGAACTCATCAACTGGAAAATAACATGCGCAGGAC
Source organism: Undibacterium sp. GW821-FHT07F11 (assembly GCF_059418665.1). Classification (NCBI taxonomy): domain Bacteria; kingdom Pseudomonadati; phylum Pseudomonadota; class Betaproteobacteria; order Burkholderiales; family Oxalobacteraceae; genus Undibacterium; species Undibacterium sp. GW821-FHT07F11. The sequence continues at coordinate 173,432 of NZ_JBWKQH010000007.1, read as the reverse complement.
GTTTGCTTTTTTACTTATTGCCTTGTGTGCCTGCTTGAGTGCAATACCAGCCCAAGCCAATAAAATATCAGACGAGGGTGCTGCCTACAAGCGTGATCTGATCAAGGCAATTGAACAGGCCGATAAGATAGTCGTGACAGAACACTCTGATAAGTATGATTTTTTCGAGGTCAAGACGTATACATTCCAACAGCAGGAACAGCTTGTTTACCAAACTGTGATATTGAGCCCGCAAGACGTGGTCAATTTTAAGCGACTGGTCAAGGCTGTACCTGACAGAACACAGTATGTGAGTGCTGCCTGTATTTTTGTAGCACATCACACCATCAAATTCTATGCCCAAGATGAATTGCTGAGCACTTTACCGATCTGCTTCAAGTGTGGTGCGCAAGAATGGAATGGTACGAAGCATGCGCCACCTCAGGAGATTGTCGGGGGATTGCGTAAATTTATCACGGCAATTGGTTTACATCCTGAAATGAAATGGCGGCTACTTGCAGATGAGCGACTGAAAAAAGATGGATTACCATCTGGGTCAGATTAATTTATAATATGCAGATACGATAGCCACTTTGGCTGTTTACTTATTTCCCCTTTAAATCATCTTCGCCACATGTGAAATTCAAAATGAAAATTTGAACCAGCTCAACTTAAAGCTGGTTTTGTCCAAGAGAGGTGCCTGACCAAACTGCTTGCATGCGTGATTGCGCTGTGATGCATGTTTGTGAGTATGCGCCGTCCTTAGATTTCTCATTTTATGTTCACATGCCATCAGTTAATCCTGTCAAAGACAAGGCAGCGCTCAAGCCGCCTGTCGTTCAATCCGTCAAATCACTATTAATCAGCCTGTTGCGTCAGCCTGAGGGCATTGTTGCCTTGCTGAGCGATGAAGTCGATGGTGTGGTGCAGCCTGTTTTGCGTCAGGTAGATTTGGCTGCGTTGCATACACTGGATATGCGCTTATTTCCCTCTGCTGCAAGCTTGCTGGCAGACTGGCATAGCTTGCAAAACGCTAGTGAATTGAGCAGTGTCTGGCCTGCATTTTGGCGGGTGTTCTGGATGACTGTGCCTGATCCTGCAAGTGTGAGTACGGTAGCCGTACCGCAAGTCAGGACACAAAAAATGCCAGTTGCCACGGCGGCTCATCCACGCGCTTATCGCGGTACCAAATACCAGCCGCCAAAACCAGCGCAGGCCGAACTTGATTTGTGTCGCTGGCTGGCAGATCCACGCTTACTGGATGCGTTTTTTGCGCAGCATGACTTTGCCGTGCTGCCTGTGTTGAATGCGCGAGGGCAGTTGATGCCGGTGGCAGCAGACATCGTTCCCACCAGCGCTGCCTTGTATTTTCATCGCTGGCGCACACTTGCGCAAGACTTGCCAGTCTTGCCCGATGCCTTCCGTCGCAATTTCTTATGGCAACTGCGCGTATGCAGTGCAGTTCAACAACTGGCCTGGCTGCAAATATGGCACCAGCACGGCAGCTTGCATGGCGATGAAGTTGCACGTTCAGAAAAACTGGTGTTGCTGGCGCGCTTGTGTGCGATGAATGCAGCGCAAACCCATGCTGCGGAACTGGCATTGCTGTTGCCTGAAAAGCGCCAGAATATTTTCTTGCGTGTGCTGATGCGGGAAGTGCAGGGGCAATTGTCGTTGCAGCAGATGAGTGCAGATCAGCTTATGCGTTTGCATGTGTTGACAGAAGAAGATTCTCGTTTTGAATATTATTTACGCAGTAGCTTTGCTAATTTGCAGAGACAAGTGAGTGTGGAATACAGTCTTGCTGGCTGCCTGTTGTTTGAAATGAGTGGCGAGACCACTTTGCGCGAATATACGCTGAGTGCGAAACTTGATTGCAATGATGTACCTGTTGAAGCAATTGTCAAAGCCTGTGACGCTATCGGTATCGGATCAAGGGTTTCTTTGTGGGATTATTGCGCCGAATTGCCCGGCCTTGCAAAGTTACTGCGCGAGACACAGTGGGAGAAGTTCAACCAGGAGGCAGCATGCACCTGGTTCAATGTCATGTACAACTTTGTGGGTGAAGATGACAAAGACAATCTCCATGCAAAGTGGCAGGTTTATCTGGATCTATTTTATATCTGCCATGACGTACTGATCGCCTTACCCGCTGGCAGGCAAAACAAGCTGGCGCTGATGTGGAAAAATTTCATTGACGGTTGGGGCAAGGCGTCTACGATGGCAAGAGCTGCACGCGAATTTTTGTCACTGATGCATAAATTATGCTTGCCGCCATTCTCGGCGAATATCGATTACGGACACAGTTTCGTCAACATTGTCGAGGCCTGGCCTGAAGATGAAAGGCAAGAAATTCTTGATCTCGATATACGTGTATGGCTGCATTTGGAGCGCGCCTGCCGCCGCCAGGATGAAGCAAGACTGATTGTTTTTGGCTCTTACACACTGAGTGAGGTTGCTCCATTATTTTTGCGAGATTCATTGATTCATGCTCCTGCCAGATTATTCAAAACCATGCGCTTGCTTGGTAGCCTGGCCTATGAGAGACGTCAGTCTTTCATGCGGCAGCAGATGAAAGCAGACTGGTTTGCACTGGACTGGCTTGCAATGGCACCGCAAGACGCGTGCCAGCGTTTGCTAGTAATGAGTAAAGCTGATGGGCTGGATAGCCCTTTGCCACGCCGCTTGCGTGACTTCCTGGACGGACGCTTGAATTTATCGCCATCGCAAATAGCAAGGCATTGTAAATTGACTTTGTCTCGTTTGCCTTCTTTACGGTTGCGGGCACTTGAAGCTGCTTTGTGGAAGGAGATAGATGCACCATTTCAGCTATATGAATACTCCAGACCGGCCAGGCATGCTTTGCGTTTACTGGCAGGTTTGAGTGGTGGTAGCTTTGCAAATAACCGCAAGGGCCTGCGGCGATTTTTGTTGAACGCTCGTGCAGGCAATGCGCCGGATTATCTTGATCACCCACTTAATCAGCAATGGTATGCGAAACATCCAAAGGTGCGGCGCTCTCTTTGGCAAATGGATATGCAACGTACAGTGCAGACTGCTCAGGGCAAATTGAGGCTCGCATTTGAGCACGATCCATTTGAAGTCCTCATGATGGGTACTTATGCAGGCAGTTGCCTTGGCATTGGCGGCTTGTGTGATTATTCTGCGGTCGCCTGTCTGCTTGATGTCAACAAGCAGGTTTTGTATGCCCGAAATGAGCAGGGCAAGGTAGTGGCGCGGCAGTTGATGGCGATTGATGAAGAGGATCAACTGGTGTGCTTTTCGGTCTATCCCGAAAACGTATCGCAAGAATTAAAGGCAGCATTCAAATCATATAACGAAGAAATGTCGGGTTTGCTGGAACTGAAACTTTATCGTTTCCAAGACGACGCTTGCTATGACGTCGCTACCATTCTTGCACAGGATTGGTGGGACGATGGTGCATGGCAGGAAGAATGATTGTTAAAATGCAAGTAGTTTCCTTTACTTCATGTATGATATTTATTTGATATTTTTGAAACGGGGACTTTATGAGCATTACAAGATCAGGTATCTGTTCTGGCTTTGCTGCTGTCATGATGATGTGCGTCAATGCGGCGTGGGCGGAGTCCGCACCCATCCAGGCGGCTGATGCGACCAGCACCAGCGGTGCCGCAACGACTTGCGCAACGCCAGGCAAAAATGGCTACGACAAGAATTGCAAGCGTTACCCGGATGCAGATACTGGCCAACGACCTGTGATCAGGCGGCGACAAACATATTGGCCAAGCTGGATGAACCCAGCAAGCAGCGCGTGAGGGATTCGTCGTATGAAAATCTGATCCAGTTCCACATGGGATGGGGCATGGGGATACGCAATACTACTGGCCTGTGGCGTGGCAATGCGGCGCTGACGGATTCTTGCGCAGTACTCGATAATGATGGCGATCGCCATCCTGACCATATGTCCATGGTCATCATCCAGCAAATCTGGAAGAAACTGCATTAATTCCAAATTCTTCTGACAGGGGCGCAAGACGTGAAAACAAGACCGTACCAGATTTATTTTGTTTTTATGATTGGCCTGTTGGCAGGTGGTGTCGCACTGGCACAAATCGATGCGACGGCAGAGCCGGGCAGACCCAGCTATGATCCGGCGACCGCTATGTGCATGCGTACCGATAAGGTCAGTGAGAAAACTTGCCTTCGCTATCCTGATGCTGGACTATGGCCCGCTGTTTGCAGCCTGGCCGTCACACAGTTTTTGAGCCGCCTTGACGACAACGGCAGGCAGGGCTTGCGGGCAGTAAAATATCAGGACATTAAACATCTGACTACACTTTGGGGCATGAGCATACGAAATCGCTTTGGCTTGTGGCGCGGCAATGCTGCCCTGATCAGTTCTTGCCAGGCCATGCGTCCTGAGGCAAGCAGCTATCCCGAAGATATTTCACTGATCATCCTTCAAGAGGCATGGAAACAATTGCAGTGAAATCGTTGCAATGGATTTTCTACACGAGGTTTTCTGCAATGAATCCCTGGTTTACAGGACATAAAATAAAGGAGCAAGCATGACCGCACCCATCAAAGAACTTCCAGAAATTTATATCGCGGTAGATGTCGAGGCAGATGGCCCTATACCTGGCCCGTATAGCATGATCTCTTTGGGCATGGCGGTGGCCGGGCATCCCGGGTTGACGTTTTATTCCGAGATCAAACCCATCTCCGACGAATTTGATCCCGCCGCACTGGCCGTCTCTGGTCTCGACAGGCAGCACCTGATAGACAATGCGCCAGATGCCGTCGTGGCGATACGCGCAGCTTATGACTGGGTGAATTCCCTGCGCAAGATAGGCAGGCCAGTTTTTTTGGCCGCACCGGCTGTGTGGGACGGCATGTTTGTGCACTGGTATTTCATGCGCTTTGTCGGTACCAGCCCCTTTGGTGCTACGGGATCAGGCGTGGATTTGCGTAGCTACTGGATGGGGCTTACAGGTTGCGAATGGATAGAAAGCCGTAAGGGCAAAATCAAATACGCGCTCAATCTCGAAGGCTTGCCGCATACCCATCATGCAGGGGAAGATGCGGCAGAACTGGCGCAGGTGTTTACTGCAGTGTTGAAGAGCCGGCCAGCGGTCTTGTCGGAATCCTTGCCGGAGTCATTGCCAGATGTCAAGGAATGAGTACTACTGATTACCTGCCGTGAACGCATACAACATTCAGCAACATGCGTGCAGAATAAAGTGACTTTTACACAATTGAATGCTATCTTTCATTTGCTTTATTTATAAAAATGTCATCCCCCTGAAAAGGCGTACATCTACAGTAAAGCGTATTCATGCGTCGTGGATAAAAAATGTCGATGATGTTTCAAATCCTAAGCAGCTCGCAAGCTGTTTGGATGCCATCATTTTCTTCGAATTTATTATCCTTGACCTAAGGGTGCTTCAGTGCCATTGCGGCAGGCAAGGCAATCAAGGCTGTGTAAGGTGGCCGGGCTGGTTTTGCGTCAGTCCGATAAGTTGGATAAAAAAAAGGATGTGATCATGTTCGGTAGCCAGGTCCTGGAAACAGCCATCGGTATAGCCTTGTTTTTTCTTGCCGTATCATTGTTCGTCACGGCCTTGCAGGAGTTCATCGCTACCGCGCTGAAACTCAGGGCGAATACCCTGGCGTCTGGCATCAATGAGTTGCTGGAGCAAAAGAAAAATCTTGACCCAGTCATACAAGCCATCATGAATCATCCACGGGTGTCGCCACTGGATGGCAAATTGTCGTATATCTGTTCGACCAGCTTTGCTGCAGCCACCATCCATGTGCTGGGTGGGATAGGGGACGCCTCAACAGACCAGTTTAATCAGCTTGAAATTTCCATCGGCAATTTACCTGCAGGTAACCTCAAAAGCGTATTGCAGCTCGCCGCCAGCCGTGCGCAGGGTGATGTCACTAAAGTGGAGCAAGAAGTCGCCACCTGGTTTGATGAATCCATGGACAGGCTGTCTGGCCGCTACAAGCGCTATAGCGGCTACCTGAGCCTGGGGCTGGGCGCATTGCTGGCGACAGGGATGAACTTGAATGCATTTGCCGTTGGCAGCGCATTATGGAGTAGCCCGGTACTCCGGGACCAGGCTTCTGCCGCTGCAGCAGCGGCAATCGCAAAAGGCGCGACTACTGTGCCAGCAATATCTGCCGACGTGCTGAGCATGTTTGGCTTTCAAACTTTTTTTGCCACTTTCCCCTCTGGCATGGCCTTGCTGGGTTGCCTGATCACGGCGTTTGCGGTCAGCCTGGGTGCACCGTTCTGGTTTGATTTTTTACAAAGCATCGTCAAGATGAATGTGCGTGGCACGGGCGACAAACCTGCGAAGGCGGATGGAAGTTGATCGTAGTTGATCGCAGTTCATTGCAAGAGAATCAAACCTGCTCTGCTGCCCTTGGCTTTTGCACAAAGCCAAATTCGCGCATCAATTGACCTTCTTCACAGCGCTGCACTTCCAGGCTCAAGCCTGGCGTACCAGGCGGGCGCAACTGTAGTTGGCCTGGCGTGCCAGCATCTTCCAGCCACTGCAATAATGCTTCGTCACTGACTGGCTGCTCATCTAGTGTCAGCCAGGGCAGGCATAGCGCCAGGTCGCGGTCATCGAGTTGTGCCAGGGTGTTGCCGCTGCTGAGTTGCAACCTGCCTTGCGGGTCTAGGAAGGCCAGTTCCGGTGTGAAGGACTGTTCGCCATGTTGCAGGGCAAAGCGGCCATCTGCTGTGGTGTTGGTGATATAGGGTGTGGCTTCGAGATCGACGTAGACGCGCTGTGGGCCATTCTGGAAATACCAGCAACCATCTTCACTGCACTGATAGTTACGGGTGATAAAAGCCAGCAGGGCGGTGTTGCGGATAACGTCGCCAGGCAGGTTCAGCGCCTGGCTGCGGTCGTCGCGCATACGCCAGTTGCCACGGGCGTCAAGTGCCAGCCAGCCATAGCAATGCGGTACATTGGGCCATTTGGCCATGGCTGCCTTGACGATTTCATCCATCAGCTATTCGCCTCAAAAAAATTCAGGATTTTTTGTGGTAACCAGTTCAAATGACCTGGCACATTGCCTGCCGCAAAACCAACATGGCCGCCATGCTCAGGGTAATCCAGCGTCACGCACTTGGCTGCCTGGGTGGGTAAATGCCGGGCTGGCAGGAAAGGGTCATTCCTGGCATTCAGTACCAGGGTTGGTACCGTGATGTCGCCCAGTATATGCTTGGCGCTGGCCCTGTGCCAGTAATCATCTGTATCGAGATAACCATGCAGGGGAGCGGTGACGACATTATCGAACTCATACAAGTCCCTGGCTTCCAGCATGGCGGTTTTATTGAACAGGCCAGGGAATTGATCGAGCTTTTTCAGGCACTTGGGTTTCAGGGTCTTCAGGAACATGCGGGTGTAGATCATGTTGAAACCGCTGGACAGCGAAGCACCGCCCTGTGCCAGATCAAGCGGGGCAGAAACCGCACAGGCTGCATTGACGATATCTGCATGATGTTGTGATTCCCCCAGCCAGCGCAACAAGGCATTGCCGCCCAGTGAAACACCTGCTGCATAAAACTTGCCGCCATCGTGCTGGTGATGGAATTGCTGGTACAGGCGCTCTATGATCCAGCCTATCTCTTGCGCATCGCCGGAATGATAAAAGCGCGGTGCCTGGTTCAGCTCGCCTGAGCATCCACGAAAATGCGGTATCGCGCCCGACCAGCCGCGTGCGCGTAAAGCGGCCATCATGGCGCGCGCATAATGGCTGTCGCTGGAACCTTCGAGGCCGTGGAACAGCACCACAAAAGGTTTGCCCGGCTCACCATCCAGAAAATCGATATCGACAAAATCATTATCCGGCGCAGTCCAGCGTTCACGCCGCAAGGGTGTGTGCGGCTTGTTGATAAACAGGGCCGGGTAGATTGTTTGCAGGTGGCCACCTGGTAACCAGCGTGGGGACAAGTATTTCATGTGTTGGTAATCCGGTAGTGCTGGTGACTTAAACGTTGGGACTTAATGCAGGATACTGGCCTTGAACATGTCTAGCGGCGGTTTGCCAGACGCAACCGAGGCATGGTGCATGGTAATGCGCCAGCCACGTGGCGTCTTGACATACACATTGGTGGCGAGGATATGCACATCCTGGTTGCCGTCATTGGGACGCTGGAATTCTTCTACGATGCTGTGTACCGCTGTCAGCATATTGTGGGTGGCATGCAGTTGCAAAGGGCGTATCTGCACGCTGCCACGCTCGAAAATAGCTTCCCATGAACTGCGTATGGCAGCATGGCCTATCAGCCTGGCTGCGCCCGGGTGGATGCAGACTATCTCCTCATCCTCGGCCCACAGCGCCATCATGCCATCCAGGTCAGCACGGCTGAGAGCATCATAAAAGGCCGCCTCAACTTCGTCGGCACTGCCATTCAACTGTTTTTTAGCGGCCATGATGAATTGTGGAGGAGATTAATGGGCTTTGAGCACAACGCCAGCTGCCAGCTTGTATTGCGTGCCGCAATAAGAACAAGTGGCCGTGCCGCCATGCGACAAATCCAGGTAAACGCGCGGATGGGATGACCACAGCGGCATGGCCGGGTTAGGGCAGTGCGCAGGCAAATCCGTGGCTTGCAGTTCGACGATGTTATTGGTTGTAGCTGTGGTGGACATGGAGACTCCATAAATAAAATTGGTGCAGGAAGCATGCGCGCCATGCTGGCGGCGTCGGTTTACTTCCAAATTAGACATTGCAACGGGATTTTAACGGATTCTGGCTCTTCAGAGTGAGCCGAGTGAGAATGCATGCTGTTGGGAGGGAAATTGAGATTTATCAATCTGCTCACAAATCCACCCTCACAGGCAAGCTTCCTGTTTCCCCGTTACAATGATGCACTTTCCCGCTACATCTACACTCTCATGTCATTTGAATCAGACAAGGCCGCGTTCAAGGAAGGTTTGAGAGTAGGTGGGCCAACCTGGTTTGGGGTTGGTGCCTGGGGTCTGGTGGTCGGTATCGCCATGATCAAGGCTGGCCTGACACTGCCACAAGCAATGGGCATGACCCTGCTGGTCTTTGCCGGATCAGCCCAACTCGCCTCCTTACCCCTGATTGCCGCCCATGCACCAGTCTGGGTGATTTTTGCTACCGCGCTGGTGGTGAACCTGCGTTTTTTGATATTTTCTGCCATCCTCGCCCCGCATTTTTCATATCTGCCTGCGCGCACCCGTGCCTGGCTGGGCTTCTTGACGGGCGATATTTCCGTCGGCTTGTTCATGCAGCGCTACCCTGAATTCGGCGATGAAAAAGGCAAGCTGGCCTATCTCAAGGCGCTGGTATTCCCTAACTGGGCAGCATGGCAAATCGGTTCTGTCATTGGTATCTTGCTAGGTAGCCAGGTGCCTACCAGTTGGGGCCTGGGCTTTGCGGGCACGCTGGCCATTCTGTGCATCATGTTGCCCCTCATCATCAACCGCGCCGCCTTTGCCGGTGTCGTCGTGGCAGGCGTTTGCGCCTTGCTGGCAGTGAATTTCCCTTACAAGCTGGGCCTCTTATTGGCTGTGGTGCTGGGCATGGGTACGGCCATGATGCTGGAAGAATACCTGGACGGTAAAAAAGAACCGGTCACCGACAAAAGCAAAGAGGAGCAAGCATGAGCGACTGGGAAATCTGGCTGGTCATCGCCCTCTTGACCCTCGCCACCTTCATCGCCCGCAGCGGCTTCTGGCTGGTCGGCCACCACATCAGCCTGCCCAAGCGAGTGCAAGAAGCCTTGCGCTACGCCCCGGCCTGCGCTTTGGCTGCGATCATCGTGCCTGACTTGTTGCTGACCAATGGCCAGGTCGAAGTGGGTTTGCAAAACCCGCGTTTATTGGCGGGTTTGCTGGCAACGGCTTTCTTTTTGGTGCGCAAGAATATGTTGCAGACGATATTTTTTGGGATGGCGGTGTTTACTTATATTCGGTTGGGGTTGTGAGGAGAGGGGCTATGACCTTGCCTGGTGCCAAGCCTTGTACAGATGTGGCTCGTGTCGAAGCACGGATTGATCATTTATCCAGTTTCTTAATGACGTCATTCCAGCGCGCTTTTAGCTGGAATCCAGGGGCGTTCGTGGCGAACTATTGCGTGAGTTAACTTCAGATTCATAGTGATTGTATATTGGTGTTTTTAAATACCTTCACACGTCATTTAAGATTGCAGGCCGGTGGTAGACCGGCGGCTACTCACTTTTCTTGTCTCGCCAAGAAAAGTAAGCCAAAGAAGGCGACCCAGGCGTCGTCGCCCCCTGAAGGGGGTTCCCGATTGTGCGGTACAAAAAATGGGAAGATCCGAAACTCGCTTCGCTCAGACAGCGGCTCTTCTTTTTCCATTTTCTGTACCGCACAATCGGCGTCGACACATGGGAACTGCGAAAGTCAAAAGCAACCCCAACCCCGCATCTCGTTAATCAACCACATTTAATGCAATTTGAATCTCGGTTGTATTGACGTTGCTTTTGACTTTGGGGTTGTTTTTGACCTTTGTAGTTCCGATGTGTCGATGCCTTTGCTGCGAGGCAGAAAATGGATTAAGAAATGAACGTTGTCTGAGCAAAGCGAGTTTCGGGCATTTCCCATTTTTTGACTTGCAGCAAAGGGAACCCCCTTCAGGGGGCAGCGATGCCTCGGTCGCCTTCTTTGGCTTACTTTTCTTGGCGAGACAAGAAAAGTGAGTAGCTGTCGGGCTACCCCCGACCTGCAATCTTAAATTACGTGCGCAGGCATTTGAAAATAGAGACGTTGAACAATACAAAGCTGATTTAAGTCACGTCACGGCATATTTAAGAACGCCACTAGATTCCTGCCAAAAACAAGCAGGAATGACGTAATTATGGAGCGACTGTGCTGACGTATGGGAACTTTGGCTGTGGCTATTCGTTTCATGTATATAAGTCAATAAGTGCATGCGACGTGAAAATTGGTCGAAAAAGCAATAAAAGCACGAACGTACTGATTGCCCATCAAACCCCATCCATCCCCAATCAAACCCACCCGCAATCCCCAAGCCCAAGTAATTCCATCAAATAAATGCCAAATTATTATCAAATTTCACATTAAACGCGCAAAACCCGCGCAAAACCGTATGGTCTGCAAGCGGGCTTTGGTAAAATAGCGGGCTGAGAACTTATGCAGTAAATATGCTGTAAATTTACTGGCGGAATTCATTGCCCGGCTCTCGCAGGCAATGCGCCACCCTTCAACCTTGCCAACTCCATATCACGATGCAATTCAACCGACTCAGTGACCTGATCGCAGCAAACCAGCTCCAGGGCAAACGTGTTTTCATCCGCGCCGATTTGAACGTTCCCCAGGACGATGACGGCAATATTACCGAAGATACCCGTATCCGCGCCTCGGTGCCAGCGATACAGCAGGCTTTGCAGGCAGGTGCGGCTGTGATGGTGACCTCGCATCTGGGTCGCCCGACTGAGGGTGAATTCAAGGTGGAAGATACACTGGCACCGGTTGCCAAGCGCTTGTCTGAATTGCTGGGTGTGAATGTAGAACTCAAGCAAAACTGGGTTGATGGTGTCGATGTAGCATCTGGCCAGGTGGTCTTGCTGGAAAACTGCCGCGTCAACAAGGGTGAAAAGAAAAACGACGATGCGCTGGCACAAAAAATGGCTGCCCTGTGCGACGTGTATGTGAATGACGCCTTTGGCACTGCCCACCGTGCAGAGGCAACTACCCACGGCATCGCCAAGTTTGCCCCTGTTGCCTGCGCTGGCCCGCTGTTGTCTGCTGAGCTCGATGCGCTGGGCAAGGCCCTGGGTCAACCTGCTCGCCCATTGGTGGCGATTGTTGCTGGCTCCAAGGTATCCAGCAAACTGACTATTTTGAAATCATTGGCTGACAAGGTCGATAACCTCATCGTCGGTGGTGGCATTGCCAATACCTTCATGCTGGCATCCGGTCTCAAGATCGGCAAGTCCCTGGCAGAAGCGGATCTGGTGGAAGAAGCCAAGGCCATCATCGATTTGATGGCCAAGCGCGGTGCGTCTGTACCTATCCCGACTGACGTAGTGTGTGCCAAAGAATTCTCGCCAACCGCAGTGGCAACCGTCAAGGCAGTGGCAGATGTGCAGGACGACGACATGATCCTCGACATCGGCCCGACGACAGCTGCACTGCTGGCAGAGCAAATCAAAAAATCTGGCACGATAGTCTGGAACGGCCCGGTCGGCGTATTTGAATTTGACCAATTCGGCAACGGCACCAAAGTGCTGGCACAGGCGATTGCCGATTCAGCAGGCTTCTCGATTGCTGGCGGTGGCGACACCCTGGCTGCGATTGCCAAGTACAACATTGCTGACAAGGTAGGTTATATCTCGACAGGCGGCGGCGCTTTCCTGGAATTTTTGGAAGGCAAAACCTTGCCCGCAGTAGAAATTTTGTTGCAACGCGCGGTTAAATAATAAAAACAAAACCACTAACCACAGAGGTACAGAGGAAGGAAAGACTGCTTGCAAGCAGTCTTCGTTACGCGGGCGAGTGGCATGCCACTCGAATTCCCCGCTGCACCACAGAGAAAGGCAAAAAAGCTTAAGAGCTTAAAGAGTGCTTTTTAAAAATATTCGCTTTTCTCTGTGACCTTCTGCGACCCCTCGGTGTCTCTGTGGTGAGCTTTTCGGTTTTAACAAGTTTTCAGGTTTTCATCCAAATCAACGCTAAAAATAATATCTAATTTCAGGAGACCAGATGTCACGTGCCACCAAGATTGTTGCCACCATAGGCCCAGCTTCAAATGACTTGGCTACGCTCAAGCGTATGATCCATGCCGGGGTAAATGTGGTGAGGTTGAATTTCTCGCATGGCAAGGCGCAGGATCATATAGACCGGGCCACCATGGTGCGCCAGGCAGCAGCAGAGTGTGGCCGTGAAATCGCCATCATGGCCGATTTGCAAGGTCCAAAAATCCGCATAGGCAAGTTTGAAAATTCCCGCATCAATCTTGAAAACGGCGACAAGTTCATCCTTGATGCAGACTGCACCATGGGTACGCAAGAGCGCGTCGGCCTTGATTACAAGGCCCTGCCGCGTGATGTCAAAAATGGCGACCTGCTTTTGCTCAATGACGGTCTCATCGTGCTCGTCGTTGAAAAAGTCGTTGGCAATGAAATCCATACCATTACAAAAATCGGTGGCGAGCTGTCCAATAACAAGGGTATCAACCGCCAGGGCGGTGGCCTGACAGCACCAGCCTTGACCGGCAAGGACATGGAAGACATCAAGACAGCCATGTCTTTCCAGGCCGATTATGTGGCCGTGTCTTTCCCCAAAAATGCGACTGACATGGAAATGGCAAGGCAACTCTCGAATATCGCGGGTGAGCCTTACAACCACAAACCCATGATGATCGCCAAGATAGAACGTGCAGAAGCGATACCGCTGTTACAAGAGATATTGGATGCCTCTGACGGCATCATGGTGGCCCGTGGTGACCTGGCCGTAGAGGTTGGCAATGCCGCTGTACCAGCCCTGCAAAAACGCATGATCAAGATGGCGCGTGCTTCCAACAAGGTGGCCATTACTGCCACCCAGATGATGGAATCCATGATCGTCAATGCCGTGCCTACCCGTGCTGAAGTGTCCGACGTGGCCAATGCTGTTTTGGACGGCACTGATGCCGTCATGACCTCGGCAGAAACTGCATCAGGCAAATACCCGATAGAAACCGTGGAAGCGATGTCGCTGATTTGCCTGGAAGCTGAAAAATTCCAGGAAAACAAGCTCGATGCCGACTTCCTCAACATGACCTTTACCCGTATCGACCAGTCCATCGCCTATGGTGCGCTGTTCACAGCGCACCACCTGGGCGTGAAAGCCATCGTGGCCCTGACCGAGTCGGGTTCTACTGCCTTGTGGATGAGCCGCCACAGTGTTGACGTGCCGCTGTTTGCATTGACACCGAGTGTAGCTACCCAGCGCAAGGCAGCGCTGTACCGCAATGTCCAGACCTTCAACCTGCCTTACTCTGCTGACAGGGAAGTAGTGTTGAAATCTGCCGAAACCGTCTTGCTCAAAAACGAAGTTGTCGTCAAAGGTGACATGATCGTTGTCACCTGGGGTGAGCCGATGGGGCAGGTGGGCGGCACCAATGCAATGAAAATTGTCAGGGTAGGCGAGAACTGAGCGCCGCTTCAGTATGAAAGTGCGGCAAAGATTTTTTTATAAAGCAATCTGGAGTTAATTATGCCACTCGTATCCATGCGTCAATTGCTGGACCACGCCGCCGAAAACGGTTATGGTCTGCCAGCTTTCAACGTCAACAACCTGGAGCAAGTCACCGCCATCATGCAGGCCGCCGATGAAGTTGGCGCACCTGTCATCATGCAAGCCTCTGCCGGTGCCCGCAAATATGCTGGCGAAGCATTCTTGCGTCATCTGATCGAAGCTGCGGTAGAAGCCTACCCGCACATCCCCGTCGTCATGCACCAGGACCACGGCCAGTCGCCAGCAGTCTGCATGGCTGCGATCAAATCCGGCTTCACTTCGGTGATGATGGATGGTTCGCTGGAAGAAGACGGCAAGAGCGTCGCCAGCTATGAATACAATGTCGAAGTATCGCGTGAAGTGGTCAAGTTTGCCCACTCCATCGGCGTCACGGTAGAAGCAGAATTGGGCGTGCTCGGTTCTCTCGAAACCATGATGGGCGACAAGGAAGACGGCCACGGTGCCGACGGTAAAATGACGCGCGAACAATTGCTGACCGACGTGCAGCAAGCTGCTGACTTCGTCAAGCAAACCCAGTGCGATGCACTGGCAATCGCCATCGGTACTTCCCACGGTGCCTACAAATTCTCACGCAAGCCTACCGGCGACATCCTGGCAATCGACCGCATCAAAGAGATCCACCAACGCATTCCTAACACGCATCTGGTGATGCACGGTTCTTCTTCCGTACCACAAGAACTGCTGGATGAAATTCGTCAGTTCGGTGGTGACATGAAAGAAACCTATGGTGTGCCGGTTGAAGAAATCGTCATCGGCATCCAGAACGGCGTGCGCAAGATCAACATCGACACTGACATCCGCTTGGCAATGACAGGCGCGATCCGTCGTTACATGTTTGAAAATCCATCCAAGTTTGATCCACGTGATTATTTGAAGCCAGCGCGTGAAGCCGCCAAGCTGGTGTGCAAGGCACGTTATCTGTCTTTCGGTTGCGAAGGCCAGGCAGGCAAGATCAAACCTATGGCTTTGGAAAAAGTGGCAGAGCAGTACAAAAAAGGCGCTTTGGCGCAGATCGTCAATTAAGAAATAAGTAAATTTGTTTCCTCATTCCGGTGTGAGCCGGGGTGAGGAAGTTCAGGGTTTAGACAAAATTGTTTTTGACGGTAGTAATCTCGTAGGTTGGGCCGGGCCTCGCTAGGCTACGGTTTACCAGCCCAACACTCGGCGTTTAAATAACGTATACGTTTGTTGAGGCCCAGTGTTGGGCTGATGAAGCGTAGCCCAGCGAGGCCCGGCCCAACCTACGAGAAACTGCATTTGTCCTACCAACAATTCTGTGTAAACCCTATCCAGATCGAAATAAAGAAATCCCTCATGACTACGCAAATCAATTCCACTCTTCATTCCCTGCCTTTGCTGGGCCGTGGCAAGGTACGTGACAATTACGCTGTCGGCGACGACAAGCTGCTCATCGTCACCAGCGACCGCCTGTCCGCATTCGATGTCATCATGAATGAACCCATCCCCGACAAAGGTCGCGTGCTGAACCAGATGGCGAATTTCTG
This sequence comes from Undibacterium sp. GW821-FHT07F11, assembly GCF_059418665.1. Classification (NCBI taxonomy): domain Bacteria; kingdom Pseudomonadati; phylum Pseudomonadota; class Betaproteobacteria; order Burkholderiales; family Oxalobacteraceae; genus Undibacterium; species Undibacterium sp. GW821-FHT07F11. The sequence goes on along the minus strand of NZ_JBWKQH010000007.1, from coordinate 157,690 downwards.
GTTTGAAAAGCTGGGTCACATCGTGCCTAATCACCTGACAGGCGTTGCACCAGAATCCGTGGTATCAGCAGATGAAGTGGCGCAAGTCAAAGGCCGTGCAGTCGTCGCAAAACGCCTGAAACCCATCATGGTAGAAGCCGTGGTACGTGGTTACATCATCGGCTCAGGCTGGAAAGATTATCAAGAGACTGGCGCAATCTGCGGCATACAATTGCCAGCAGGCTTGCCACAGGCTGCCAAGCTGCCAGCACCTATCTTTACCCCGGCTGCCAAGGCAGAAATGGGCGAGCATGATGAAAACATCAGCTATGCAGAAACCGAGCAACGCATAGGTGCAGAACTGGCCGCCAAAATTCGTGACATCAGCATACAGCTCTACACTGAAGCCGCAGAATACGCCGCCACCCGCGGCATCATCATCGCCGACACCAAGTTTGAATTTGGCCTTGATGACAATGGTGTGCTGCACTTGATGGATGAAGTGCTGACTGCTGATTCCTCCCGCTTCTGGCCTGCTGATTCATATGCCACCAGCATTTCGCCACCGTCTTTTGATAAGCAGTTCGTGCGTGATTATCTCGAAACCATCACCAGCTGGAAAAAGACTGCACCAGCGCCAGCCCTGCCAGATGAAGTCGTGCAAAAAACTGCCGCCAAATACCGTGAAGCACTGGAACGCCTGACCGGCGAAAGTCTGAAGGACTGATGATGACTACTACAAATCAAGTCCTTGTCGGCGTCGTCATGGGTTCATCTTCAGACTGGGATGTCATGCAAAACGCCGTCGCCATCCTCAAGGAATTTGGCATAGGCTTTGAAGCCAAGGTTGTTTCGGCCCACCGCATGCCCGATGAAATGTTCACCTATGCAGAAACCGCCCGCGAACGTGGCCTGCGCGCCATTATCGCCGGTGCTGGCGGTGCCGCCCACCTCCCAGGCATGATCGCAGCAAAAACCATCGTGCCAGTACTGGGTGTTCCCGTGCCATCCAAATACCTGCGCGGCGAAGACTCATTGCTGTCCATCGTGCAAATGCCCAAAGGCATACCGGTATCAACCTTCGCGATAGGTGAGGCTGGCGCAGCCAATGCTGCCCTGGCCGCGATTGCGATATTGGCGACAACAGATGATGCACTGGCCGCGAGGTTGATCGAGTTCCGCGAAAAGCAAACGCAAGTTGCACGCGATATGGTGTTGCCGGTTTAGATTTTCGTTGATAGCGGAAGATTTCGCAGGTTGGGCTGACCTTGTAGGTTGGGTTGATCTTGTAGGTTGGGCTACGCTTCAACAGCCCAACATTGGGCCTCAACAAACGTATGCGTTATTTAAACGCCGAGTGTTGGGCTGATAAGGCGTAGCCCAACCTACGATCGCAGCCTAATCAACGAGCACGAACAAATTCGCCTGAATATCCGTATCCCATTTGATTTGTACTATTGTGTACAAACGATTCCTAGTTTGAAATCACTACCATGACCACTCATCCACAGCCCGCACAGCCCCGCCAGCCATTGTTACCCAACACTCCCGCCAGTTGCCTTGGCATCATGGGCGGTGGCCAACTGGGTCGCATGTTTGCCCAGGCGGCGCAAGCCATGGGTTACCAGGTGGCCGTGCTGGAACCTGAAGCGGGCTGTCCAGCAGCGCAAGTGACAGGTCAGCATATCCAGGCTGGTTATGAAAACCACCCTGGCCTGATGGCCCTGGCCAAGCTCAGCAAAGCCGTCACCACAGAATTTGAAAACGTCCCCGCAGAAAGCCTGAAGCTGCTGGCGCAAACCAGCTTTGTCGCCCCGGCTGCAGCTTGCGTCTCCATCGCCCAGGATCGCCTCGCAGAAAAACATTTCTTCACCCGCTGTGGCGCGACCACGCATGTCTATCCGGCACCGCATTGGGGTATCACCAGCCAGGATGATGTTGCCAAGGTCAGTGATGATCTCTTGCCCGGCATCTTGAAAACCGTACGCATGGGCTATGATGGCAAAGGCCAGGTACGCGTGCGTGACCGTGCTGAACTTGCTACTGCTTTCGCTGGCATGAACGGCCAGCATTGCGTGCTGGAAAAAATGCTGCCATTGGCCTATGAAGTTTCTGTCCTCGTCGCCCGTGGTGTCGATGGCGAAGCGGTTGTATACCCGATTGCAGAAAACGTCCACCGCGACGGTATCCTGTTCACTACTATTGCCCCCAGCACCCATGTGTCGGCAGATGTCGCCAGCAAGGCGCAAGCCGCCGCTCTGCACATCGTTGCAGAGATGGGCTATGTCGGCGTACTCTGCATAGAATTTTTCGTACTCAAGGATGGCAGTCTGGTCGTCAATGAAATGGCACCACGCCCGCACAATAGCGGCCACTACACGATTGATGCCTGCATCACCAGCCAGTTTGAGCAACAGGTCAGGGCACTCGCGCAATTGCCGCTGGGCGATGTGCGCCAGCATTCACCAGCCGCCATGCTCAATATCCTCGGTGATGTCTGGTATGAAGGCGACACCGACACCATGCGCGAACCCGCATGGGATCAGGTGCTGGCCATCCCCGGCGCACACCTGCACCTGTATGGCAAGGCAGAAGCCCGCCGCGCCCGCAAGATGGGCCACGTCACCTTCGTCGCAACTACGATGGCAGAAGCGCAGGGCAACCTGGGCAAAGCCTGCGACATACTTGGCATAGCAGCACCGGAGTGGGCATGAAGTCGCAAGCCAGTACACCTGAGGCAATCGCACAAGCAGCACAAGCACTGGAAAGCGGCCAACTGGTCGCTTTTCCGACCGAGACCGTCTATGGCCTGGGTGCCGATGCAGAAAACCCAGTTGCCGTCGCCAATATCTATGCCGCCAAGGGCAGGCCATCGAATCATCCTGTGATTGTCCACGTTGCCCCCGGTGCTGACATCAGCTACTGGGCCAAGGACATACCTGCAGAAGCGCACCAGCTCATCGCCGCCTTCTGGCCCGGTCCGCTGACCCTGATTTTAAAACGCGCCAACCATATACCGGATGCCGTCTCAGGCGGGCAAGACACCGTCGGCATACGCTGCCCATCCCACCCTGTGGCACAAGAACTCTTGCGCGCCTTCAAGGCAGGCAAGGGCGGTGTGGCTGCGCCATCGGCCAATAAATTCGGCCACGTCAGCCCCACCATGGCAGCGCACGTAGAAGAAGAATTCGAGCAAGAGATACAGCCTGGTGGCCTCATCGCCAGCATACTTGACGGTGGCCAGAGCGATGTCGGCATAGAATCCACCATAGTCGATCTCAGCCGCCTCGCCACCCACGGCCCCGTGCTGCTACGCCCTGGTCACATCACTGTCGCCCAGATGGCTGCCGTGCTGGGCACCACGCCAGCAGCACCAGACGCCGCAGCCCCACGCGCATCCGGCACTCTCGACGCCCACTACGCACCCCACACGCCAGTGATTTTGGTCGAAGCCGCAGAACTCGACGACACAGTGAATCGCCTGCACGCCAAAAACAAAAAACTCGCCCTCATGAGCTACCAAGCCCACCCCGCCATTCACGCAGAAGCCTGGCGCCACCTGCCCGCCGACCCGGTAGGCTATGCCCACGACCTGTATGCCGGTTTGCGTGAACTTGATCATGCCCATGCAGATTTGATTTTGGTAGAAGCCCTGCCGCAAGACAAAGACTGGCAAGGCGTGAACGACCGCCTGCGCCGGGCAGCATTTGACTCACGTGATATTTTGAAAGCTTTACTTGACAATGACTGACCAGAAAAAAGCCAGCCAACTGGCGCAAGAAGGTTTGGCCCTGTGGGAAAAATCCGAGCTGGAACTGGCCGCACAAAAAACAGAAGAAGCAATCGCCCTTGCTGACCAAGGCAATTGGACTGTGCCCGATTATCATGGCCAACTGGCGGGTATCCATGCGCAGGCAGGCCAGAGCGATAAAGCCCGACTGCACTACGAGCAAGCGCTTTCTCTTCAATTGCAGGATGGTGAAACAGAAAGCAGCATCACCATCATCACGAGCAGATATTTCCTGGCAATGCATTTGCTGGGAATGAATCTTGCGAACGAAGCATTGAACGTGCTGCAGCCTTCTTTGCAAGCCGCTCCTGCCCACTGGTTGAACTGCATTGCCCATGCTCATGTCTTGCACGCATTGCACAAATTTACAGAAGCAAAAGATGCGGCGCAATTAGCGATCAAGAATGCGCCTTCGGCAGAAAAGGCTGAGCAGTTGAGAGACACTTTGAAAGTGGTGCTTTCAGGTACTTGATTGTGAAAGCACATCATGAATACCGCGTAGGTGGGATGACGTTTCGCTATTCATACCTACGCTTGCTGTAACTTGTATTTCGCCAGACTGGCAATCACAAGTGCCAGCAGCACAACACCATCCACCATGACGACACGGCCTATGGCGGCGTTATATCCGCCGACGATCATCGCAATTGCCAGGAACGAGACTACGCTGACCAGCCCGGTACTCAGGGCGAGCCACTGCAATTCGGACCTTGCCGCAGCCAACAACATGAATACGCCAGACAAGCCGAACAACACGGCCCGGTGGCGCAGCAAGATCTCTGCATCAGGGCCGTCTATACTGATCCCGTACAAGGCAGCAAGCTGCGCCTGTCCAAGGCAACCGGCAACAGGTGCCAAGTGCACCAAGCCGGCCACAACCAGACCTGCCGAAACAACATAAGAAAGTGAAAAAGTCATGACCCTGCCCTCTGCAAATATAGCAACGATCATAGACGCATCACAAGATTTGGCAATTACCTGAGAGGTAAAATCAAATCGGAAAATTGTTAGTCTGTGTAGGTACGATTAGCGCAAGCGTAATCGTACGCATGTCAATTAATTTCAGGTGCTTCGATAAGAGGTTTGCTATGTCAGCGCCAAGTCAAAAAAGTAGTCCGCACTCCGTTTAAAGAAAAAACAAACCGGCTTCGGTACTGGCTTAGTGTTACCTGTTGCACACGCATTACATGCGTACGATTACGTTGCACTAATCGTACCTACTCCCTATGCCTATGCTTGCTGTGTCCGCTGAGAAACTCGCGCACAAACATACTGCCAGCATCTGTTGTTATTCACTGCTTTTTCATTATCGCGGCCAAAGTCCGTAGTATATTGTTGCAATCAAATTACCTTCGCCAAGGTGGTCGCTCATGCCAAACGTTAATATCATCTATAACGATGTCGGAGGCAAACTGGCAGCTTTGCCGCTATTGGCGGCCACCATCAATGCTGCTCTCAAGTATCTCGATCAGTTTGTCGTCTTCAAGGGTACGATAGATATTCAGATCAATGCAGAGGCGACCCCTACAGGGCGTTTTGGCGGTACTAACAACGTCACTTTTCTTGGCAAGAAAAATGGCCTGGATGTGTACGAGGCCTCGCAAACTGCAGAATCACGCACGGGTATCGATCCCGCGCCTGACAAGCCTGACCTGATCATCAATATTGACCCAACTTCATCCTACGCCAACGGCCTGTACTGGGATTCCAATATTGCCAACAGCATAGGTGGCAAAGTGGATACCAGCAAGGTTGATGCCTTCACTGTGGTCTTGCATGAACTTTTGCATGGCATGGGTTTCATTGGCTATCGAGATGCAGCAGGCAAATTGCCAGGCAATTATGAGTCAGTCTGGGATTCATTCCTGACCGTGAATAGCAATAACACAGCCACCCTGGCTGGCCCCGCCATCGTCGCCCTGCTGGGCGAGCCGGTGGAGGTACGTGTTGGCGGCAGCCAGAGCATGTATCACCTGGGCACAGGCCCCAATCTGGCAGACAGCAAAATGCAATGGCTGGAGGCAAGCAATTTCAACGGCTATTACTATAACTATGGCGAGCGTTACCTGTTGGGCAGGCTGGAGCTGGCCATGTTGCAGGACATGGGTTGGGTACTCAAGCCAACCACGATGACCAATGTCGTCAACACCTGGGACAACAAAATTGCCGCGCTGTATATGATAGGCTGGGATACCGATGAACAGATCATAGGTGATACCAAGGATGACCGCATCGAGGGCCGTGGTGGTAATGACACGCTGATCGGAGGCCTTGGTGATGACAATCTGTATGGCGGTACCGGCAATGATCTTCTGTATGGTGATGGCGGCAGTGATGTGGCGGTTTTTTCTGGCAATGCCAATGATTACACCGTCACTTACAATGCGGCCAATAACAGTTATACCGTCAAGGACAGTTTCATCAACCGCGACGGTAGCGATACTGTTTATTCGGTAGAAAACCTGAGATTCGCCGACGGCATCAAGACCCCGGCCAGCCTGATCAATAACCCGGCTGCCGGTACTGGTAGCAGCAACTCCATCAATGGTACTGCTGGCAATGACACTCTCACAGGCACGGCAGGCAATGACACCATCAATGCCCTGGCTGGTGATGACAGCCTTCGTGGCGCCGCCGGCAGTGATATCCTGTACGGCGGTGATGGCTCCGACATCGCATTTTTTACAGGCAGCATAAGCGACTATACCGTCAGCTATGATGCGGTCAACGCCAGCTACACTGTGACTGACAAAGTCAGTGGCCGTGACGGCATTGACACTTTGTATTCGATAGAATTGCTCTCATTTTCTGACATCACCAATATCCGCCCCGGCTTGCTGATAGCCACACCCAGCCTCATTATCAACGGTGGCCCCTACAATGACTATTTGCTCGGTACCACAGGCAATAACACCATCAACGGGCTGGCCGACAATGACACCCTGGTCGGCGGTGCCGGTGACGACAGCCTCTATGGCGGGGACGGTAACGATATCGCCAATTACACCGGCAATGCGGGTGACTATACCGTCACTTACAATGCGGCCAACACCAGCTATACCGTCCAGGATAAAACCGGCAACCGTGATGGCACTGACACTTTATATTCGATAGAACTCCTGAGCTTTGCCGATGGCAGCCGGACACCGACCAGCATGCTGATCAGCAGCGTCATCGGCATCACCATCAACGGTAGCACTGCTAGTGAAATCCTGACCGGGACGGCTGGGGGCGACTATCTGTATGGCTTTGCGGGCAGGGACACGCTGACAGGTGGTGGCGGTAACGATCTGCTGGCCGGCGGCGATGGCCTGGACATGGCAAGCTATAGCGGCTCGCGTGCCGGCTACAGCATCAGTAAAAGCAAGGACGGCCAGTCATGGGCCATCACCGATCTGGTCGGCAGCGACGGCACTGACCAGCTCATTGATGTAGAGCGCCTGCAATTCAAGGACCAGGCACTGGCGCTTGATATCAATGGCACCGCAGGCCAGGTGTACCGCTTGTACCAGGCCGCCTTTGACCGCAAACCTGATCTGGTCGGCCTTGGCTACTGGATTAATGACATGGACAAGGGTTCCAGCCTGACCCAGGTGGCGGCCGGTTTTTTCCAGTCGCCAGAATTTCAGAAGCTGTATGGCACCGCGCCCAGCAATGCCACCCTGGTCGGTAATTTCTACCAAAATGTCTTGCACCGTACGCCCGACCAGGTTGGCTATGATTACTGGCTCAACCAGCTCAACACAGGTAAGATCAGTGCCGCCGGTGTACTTGCCAGTTTTTGCGACAGCTCTGAAAACCAGGCACTGGTTGCCAGTTCCATACAAAACGGCATTGACTACACGCTCTGGCTAGCTTAGCCAACATTAGAGATCTCTGGGAGAAAGTAAAGTCGTGTATATCGTGTAGGTACGATTAGCAGAGCGTAATCGTACGCATGCTGATTAAATCCAGATGATTTGCATTCCTTTGAGTGAACAGTACAAAACGCCTTTGGAGTTTGGTTGAATATGATCATTGTTATGCCACAGTTTGCCATACGTACGATTACGTTACACTAATCGTACCTACTTCGTATCTACGCTTGGTTAGACGACGCCAAACCACTGTTCAATCGCTCTCAATGCATTATCATTCGATGGAATGAAAGCATGGCTCGCCGGAACAGGAACAGCATGCGCTTGTGACGACGGAAGTGCTTCATCGGCTGCGACCATGCCATCGTGTGGCAATTTAAATCCAAAGAAGACACCGAAAGCGCCTAACCATGGCCACACGCCGTAGATGTGGGCGGTCGGGCTATCCGGCATGGGGACTTTGTTCATTCTGTCTTCGTCAGCGGCGAACTGGCCGCATTCGCCAGTAAGCAACTTGTAGATTTTCCAGTACCGTAATCTGCTGGCAAGTTTCATCGCATGTAAGGGCGACGCAAGTAAAACGAGGCGCCTGGGCCGTAGCGAGGGCGCAAGCTGCTCGTTAAGACTCCTGAGAAGTACACCGCCAAAAGAATAGCCTACCGCATGGTAATCACCAGCGTTGCCGACACTGGATAGAAAATCGTTCAGGTTCTTTTTAATTTCATCAAAGGACTGGGATGACACCTGATAGTCAAAACATGCAACGGCATATCCGCGCTTTTCAAAATAGCGGACAAACTTGCCGCGCATATAGCGCTTGCCGCCTACGCCATCGATAAAAACAATCTGGCGGGTACTGCTGTTCATGAAAACACTCCAATAAGATTTGAAACAGGGTTCTGCAAATAGTAGTCGTAATAGTTGCCGCAACAGTTGTCACATTGTAGCGTGGCTCAGACTTCATCGCCCCGGGTTTGGCTTTCTCCATTCGCTTTATCCTGCTGGTTGTTGAGTCTTTCATGCAGTCAGACATTCCAGGCTTGAGTCTTGCACGGGATGTATGGGAAAATACCTTTAATATATTAACGACTGATTGCTTCGACCAGCATTAACCCGGCTGAACAGACATTTACCTACCACAGAATTTACCCACAGACGCCACCATGCACCCACACTTGCGCAAGACCCTGATCCCTAGCCTGATTGCTTTGTCCCTGTCTGCGGCCAGTTACGCTGCACCTTTGGGCAGCATGCGCAATTTGTCTGTCAGTGCGCAACGCCAGATAGAGTTCACGACGGATGATGGTAACATCGTCAGGATCAGTCTGTTGAAGCCAGATCTGTTCCGCGTCTGGGCAGGTAGCAAGGGGCAATTGCTGGATGCCGGTGACAAGGCTGCGCCTATCGTGCTCAAAAAAGACTATGCGGATTTTCCGGTCAGCGTGACTGCGCCAGACGGCTATCAACTGGTGCAGACATCCGCCATGGCCTTGCGCATCTACCGCTCGCCCGTGCGTCTGGCGCTCTACAAGGCAGACAATAAGACCCTGCTCTGGGAAGAAAAGCAACCGCTGGAGCTTGGCGACAAGGCCAGCTTCCAGACCCTCTCCAGCACGCCGGATGAGGCCTTTTTTGGCGGCGGCCAGCAAAACGGCAGCTATGCCTTCAAGGGCAAACAGCTAGAAGTATCTTATTCTGGCGGCTGGGAAGAGGGCGACAGGCCCAGCCCTGCACCGTTTTACATGAGCAACAAGGGCTATGGCGTCTTGCGCAATACCTGGAGCAATGGCAGCTATGATTTCCGCTCGAATGATTACCTCAGCACCAGCCATCAAGAAAAACGTTTCGACGCTTATTACTTCGTCGGCGACAGCATCAAGGACGTACTGGCCAGCTACACCGAACTCACAGGCCGCGCCAGACTCTTGCCACGCTGGGCCTATGAATATGGCGATGCCGATTGTTACAACGATGGCGACAACAGCAAAAAGCCCGGCATCGTGCCCGCAGGCTGGAGCGATGGCCCGACCGGCAAGACGCCAGACGTGGTGGCCGCAGTGGCCGCAAAATACCGCGAACACGACATGCCTGGCGGCTGGATACTGCCTAACGACGGCTACGGCTGCGGCTACAGCAATTTGCCCGAGGCCGTGGCCGGCTTGAAGAAACATGGCTTTCGCACCGGCCTGTGGACAGAAAACGGCGTCGATAAGATTGCGTGGGAAGTTGGCGCCGCAGGCACGCGCGCGCAAAAGCTCGACGTCGCCTGGACAGGCAAGGGCTATCAGTTTTCACTCGATGCCAACATGGCCGCAGCACAAGGCATACTAGCTAATTCCAATGCACGCCCGTTTGTATGGACTGTCATGGGCTGGGCAGGCACCCAACGCTATGCGGTCACCTGGACAGGTGACCAGTCCGGTAGCTGGGACTATATACGCTGGCACATCCCCACACTGATAGGCTCGGGCCTGTCCGGCCAGGCCTATGCCACTGGCGATGTCGATGGCATCTTTGGCGGCAGCCCCGAGACCTTCACGCGTGACCTGCAATGGAAGACTTTTACACCCGTACTCATGGGTATGTCCGGCTGGTCAAAATCAGAACGCAAACACCCCTGGTGGTTTGACGAACCCTACCGCAGCATCAACCGCGATTACCTCAAACTCAAGATGCGCCTCATGCCCTATATGTACACCTATGCGCATGAAGCAGAGCAGAGCGGCGCACCCATCGTGCGCGGCCTGATGTGGGATTATCCGCAAGACACTAACGCCAATAATGAGAACTACAAATACCAGTTCATGCTCGGCAAAGACTTTCTGGTGGCCCCTGTGTACCGTAGCCAGGCCGCCAGCAAAGGCTGGCGCAAAGGTATCTATTTGCCGCAAGGCCAGTGGATAGATTACTGGGATGGCCGTGTCGTGGCAGCAAATGCAAAAGGCAAAGTCATAGACCAGCAAGTCACGCTGGACAAACTGCCCGTCATGGTGCGCGCTGGTGCGATTTTGCCCATGTATCCGGTCGCCCTGTACGATGGCCAGGTGCCCAAAGATGTGCTGACGCTGGATATCTACCCGCATGGCAAATCCAGCTTCACCATGTACGAAGACGATGGCGAAAGCCGCCAGTACCAGAGTGGAAAATCCAGCCTGCAAACTTTTACTGTCGATGCACCAGAAAACCGCGCAGGCGACATCAGCATTAGCGTAGCCGCAGTCAATGGCAGCTATGAAGGCATGGAACAACAACGTGCCCTGCAACTGCAAATCCACACCCGCGTACAGCCAGATTCTGTGCACTTTGGTGAGCAAAATCTGCAGGCATACAGCAGCCGCGCAGACTACGACAAAGCCAGCAACGGCTGGTTTTATGACGCCGCAGAAAAATACGGCACCGTCCATATCAAGACCGCCAAACTGTCCGTCAACCAGGCTTACCAGTTCCGCCTGGCCGTTGCCACGAACAAGCAACTCGCGACAACAGCAGACTACCCGCCAGCACCTGACCTGGGCAACAGCATCGCCCCAGACAGCCTCATCGTCCTGAGCCGCCCGGCAGAGGAACCCGGCCACCCGCTGGAAAACGCCTTCGACGGCAAACCCGGCACCTGGTTCCGCACCGTGCGTGACCAGTCACAAAAAACAGGTGCGCATGAATTCAGCCTCGCCCTCGGCGAGCGCCGCATGATCAACGGTTTTGAAATCGCCCCACGCAATGACAAGAACTGGCAATATGGCCAGGTCAAGGACTTTGAAATCTACCTGGCCGACACCAACGGCGAATGGGGCAAGCCCATCTACACCGGCCAGCTCAAAAAACAGGAAGGCAAACAAAAAGTAGAATTCGCCGCCAAAGCAGGCCGCCTGTTCCGCTTCCGAGTGCTCAGCACCCACGACCAGAACGACGACGGCGACGCACAAGACCCCATGGTCCTGACCAGCACAGGCGAAGCCAAACCAGCCAAGGCCTACAACGCCTTCAATCCCGTTGTCGTTAGCCCGATCACGATCTCAGAATTCAGCATCCTTGAAAAACCGGCACCGGACAAAGCCAAGCTGCAAACCTATTTGTCTGATGCTGTTGCTACTACCATCGCTGGCAACAAAAGCAGCTACGCCAAAGACCAGGCCTATAACTTCGCAAGTGCCAAGCCAGTCAAGCGAGACATTCATACACAAAACATCAAACAACCCGGCACGCAAGGCAACATGCAAAGTAGTATGCAAATGAACGGCCTGCGCTTCCACAAAGGCCTGGGTGTGCCCGGCAACAGCGAAATCGACTACCAGCTCAAAGGCGACTGGCAAACCTTCCGCGCCGACGTCGGCATAGACGACAGCTGCCGCAACAACGGCGGCCTGCAATTCCAGGTCTGGGGCGACGATAAATTATTATTCGACAGCGGCCTCATCACCGCACCAGCAGTCGTCAAACCAGAGCTGGACATACGTGGTATCAGCAAACTTAAATTGAAGACGACGGGTGTCAAAGCGACGGGCAGGGCAGAGGTTTGTGCCAACTGGGCGAATGCTTCTGTGATTGGGTTTGCGGGGGATGGGGTGGGGAGGTAGTTCGTAGTTTACTTTGTCGAATTGCCGGGATTATCAACCAGTGTCACTGGCGCGCCAGCGCGATTGATTACGTAATACCATAACCGTAATCAACAATGGTGTGCCATCTGGTCAGTTCGTTTGGCCGTTAACATATGGTCGCTGAGGATTTTCTATTTGGTTGTTGCATCAAGGCTCAAGCGCTTGAGTCTTGATGCAACAACCAATCAAAGCAAGAAAGCAGAGCACCTTAATTTGAATCAATTCCATTATGCAGCTTCTTGTACAAATAGTTCAGTTTTAGCTATTGGGAATTCATTTCCTGAAGTGAAGTATGCTACCTCATATACGCCAATGTATTGCGGAGCTTTAAAGACAACGGAAAGGTGATCAATTTCTGGCCCTTGATAGGAAATTGGAAAAACTTCAGACCAATCCACATCAGGCATTTCAAGACCTTCTGAATTAATTACTCGCCGTAATCGTAGTTCACCATGAACTACGGTTGTAGCTCTTGGGAAGTCAATGGTAACTTGCAATTCATCTTCAGGATTTACTACGTTCTTTCTTAACGATATTTCGGGAACAGGTCCTGCAGCGAATAACACTCCAGGTTTTCCCAATAGAGCGCCTAAAATCGTCCTGAGTCCCGCATTTTTATAGATACCGCCATGCTCTCCCCCCACAGGTTCGGTCTGTACACCAGATTGTGAGCCACTCCAAAATGGGACGGTGCCATCGCCGGCGTCGTCACGATCAACTTTTAAAATTTTATATTTCGAATTATTTTTTGAAATTTCTATTGAACTTGTTGTAGTTTGACGTGTACCAGCAAAGAAGAAATACCGAACACTTTCTGGTCGTCTTTTTAAATCCAGCAATTTATGGAAGCTCTGTGCCGACTCAAGATTTGCTGGAGATAATCCCATTGCATCTGCAATTTCAGGATCATAAATATCTTTGGGAGTAAGCCTTGCGTCCATTTCTCTGTCCCATGCAAAAGGTTCGTTCTTAGGAGGGAGAAGTTGATATAGGGATGGAAAGTTTGGGTTCTTTGCGACTGCTTGTACTTGTTCCGCACTCAGAAACACACGTTTCTCTTGACCTAAGGCAGCGGCAAGTGCCATTGGCGCGCCGCGATGCGGAGTGCCCATTGTAATTAGGCATTTGATGTGCGAAAACCCTGGTCTCGCATTATATATACCTGATTCGAGATAGCATCGGCTGACGAGACCTCCCATACTATGCGCCAGCAAAGTAATGGACACATCCGCATCTGATTTTGTGACAAATGCATCCACACAATCTGCTAAAGCTTGTGCAGCAATCGCATTGTCTTTTCTCCAGTCATATGGGAAGACCTTGAGAGTTCCAGGATCACCCTCTTCAAAACCACATGTTTTCAAGGAGTCGATTAAATGATCATACTGAGACGATATTGATACACTGCGGATGACATCTGTTGCTACAAGATTCGGCTTTAATAGTGCCGCCATATGTTTATAAGGAAGGACAAGTTCCAATGGACTACCTGGCCAAATTGTTTCTTCACCATCTTTAAGTACAGATCCCATAATACCTGGAATCAAAATCACTGCTTCTTTCATGGTGACTTCCTTTTTCTTGAGCGGTTAAGAGTTGTGAGTAAGGCTTTGGCAGCAAGTTGCTGCTCTTCGGACAGTTTGCTGAAACAACTGGCTTCGATTTTTAGAGATTTAATCGTCTGTACCAGGCTGCTTCGACTTTCGTTGTAATCGAACAGGCAGCCTGTGTCACCATGATAGTGAAGATTGCTGTTGATAGACAACAGTAACGCTGGTACGAGAATTGCACCAATCGCAGTCTCAAATGGGCGTTCTGCTTGCTCTGCAAAATCGCGCAAGTCTGCTGTTGAAATTAGAATGGTTTTACCCATTACAGAGCTAAAATGATTCCAGTAGACATCGCCATTTTCTTTAATGCCACCTATCATTTCAGGTGTTATGCCAACCAATATATCCAGGCCCATTCCTTCACGTATTTCGTCACCTGCCGTGAAAAAATCCTGGGCTATTATTTGAGGTTGTAATGAACTTGTTTCTTCGTTGGGTAGATCTTCAGATAAATATTGAGAGGCAAAGTCAACAAAACCTTTGGGTGATTTGACTAGCCCACTCGGAATTGGAGCGAGAATTTCAAAAAGAGTAAAAATAGGTTGTACTGCATTGAGTTTTTCTAGTAATGCGGGGAGGCCACCTATCCAAGCTCCCAGATCTAATATTCCAACTCGGAGTACATTTTCATTTCTTGCGAGTTCGTGTGTGATGACCTTTACCCGTTCGATTGCGTCATCAGTATATTTGTAGTCAACTTTATTTGCACCAATAGGAGATTGACTAATATTGGCTTTTTTATCTACGTTGATCTCAATGAAATTGGATTGCAAAACAGATTTGAAATTTTCATTCAAGTTTGTATATACGTCCAATAGTCCTTCAGAAGTTATAGCCTGGCGCAATTCTTTATTAGGGATGTCAGGAGAACCTTGATTTGTATTTTTTCGTGCGGAAGCCGCAGATTTTTTCGTCGAATCGGCAAGTGCGCGTTTGCTCGATGATGAAGCTCTTTTTTGTTGAAGTGGTTCTTGCACCGTATCTGTCAATTCGGTGGAAGATTTACGTACCAAAGTAAATGTAGGTATCTTTTTCATATTTGAAATAATTGTCGTGCGTCCGCTAATCTATGCAGTGTTGGAATCCCCCACTCCACCACCGCTCCATTGGGGCCTAATGCGCGTGACAGTCCCACTGATAACGTTGCTCTACCTTCTGCAACAGCTTGATCGATATCTCCGGTTTGTAAAAGTGAAGCGTACACACTGCCTACAAAGGGAGATATCGATTTATATGGAATGGGATATTGGTTCGCAATTACTGCTGGAATGCCAGCAACAATGAGGGCGCTCGCGATCACACCAAAATCGTCGGAATATTTCCCTGCCCCAGAAAGACAGGCGCTTAAAATGGCCAGCTGAATACCCTTTCCGGCCAGAGTAATGGCTAGATCTTCTGCAGATAGGAAATCGCTGGCTCCCGATTTGATGTCTTGTAGAACCAGTTGCCCCATGTTGTTTTCGTCCAAGTCCCCATGACCAAAAAAATGGAACACGTCAAAAGATTCACGAGAAATCGCCGCTAACAATCCTTCGCGAGTTGCACCTTCAATAATTTTGATTGAGACCTCATCAGGCATTTGGGTACTAAAGGTTCGTTTAATTGTGGCAAGCACATCTGACCAGGTCACACCTTGCTGATCAATAGGATCAGATGCGACAAAGAGTACTTTTACCTTTTTGAACTGTTTGAGTTCTTTGGCATAGACACCGCAAGTCGGATGTATTCGTATAATGGAGCGTTCGCGATGCGGGGTTGGCTGTCGATCTGGTGGCCCTAAATATTCCCAAGGTATTTCACGTATCTCGGGGCGATCGCTCAATATCTGGAGGCTGATTGCACCTTCCGGCAAGCGAAGATACATATTCTTCAGTTTTCCACGAAAAATGAAATCGAAAAGTTCTACTCCGTAGTCTTTCAATTCTGTGGGTGAAGGGCGTTTTGCATTGCCTGTCACTGCCTTGCCTAGTTGGCGGCCAAATTCAGACAGTTTAGTAAGCTGTTCATCAATTGGTATGGGCTCAATGGCAGTGTCAGCGCCGCGACGTGCCAGGGCCAAAATACCACTCTCGTTCCGACTATCAAGCAAGAACAATTCGAATGAAACGCTCAACGTATTCTCCTTTAGCTTACATAGAATCAGCCACAAATGGTGCTTTAAGCTAGCCCGGCAATCTTCTGATTTGATTGCATAAATCCACCTGCAATTATGTATGCTGGCAGATACATGGATCCGATTGGTAACAATTTGTAAATACTAATCTACCACGCTAATATTAATAAATAGGCATAAACAATTGATAATTTATGTTAATTTTCAATTTTGCAACAACCATGATTATTTCCGCTACATTTTTTGTTTTGCATTTTGCAAGTGATGAATTGCTTCGGTATGTGGCATTTCCAGAGATGGAATGATTGCTAATTAATGCATGTTTCTGCAAGCATAGCCGTCAAGCCCAACTATGCAATGCGAACATGTTTTCCCAATAGATATTTGAAAGAGTGAGCTATGACACGCATTGATCTCAATGTTCCGTTTTCCGAAAAAGACGAGGCTAAGCAACTTGGAGCTCGATGGGATGCTTCGTTGAAAGTGTGGTTCGTGCCAATTGGCGTAGATCCAGGTCCTTTCCAGCGATGGGTGGAAAGCGCAGCAGACGTCGGCATTAAAGCTGAGAATTACAGCATTGCTCAGACAGTCGCAGCCTGTTGGAAGTGTCGCAAGTTGACCCGAGTTTATGGGTTTCTACTAATAGATGGGTATCAGTCAGTGGACCCGGATGATGACAATGAATGGAATGAACAGGATAGTGCGGTAATGGTCTTATATGTTACTGATCTACCGCCCGCTGTCGCGGCTCGCATCAGATTGATCACGCCGCACTACCATGTCGATTTCAGTAAAACCACCAAGAGCTCATATTGGATGAATCATTGTGAACATTGCGGCATGAAACAAGGCGATTTCACTTTGTATTGCGAGCCAGGTGGCGCATTTTCCCCAGAAGACGATCATGCTGCATCAAGTATTGAACTTGAAGATGTGCAGGAGCCTTTTGGCTGTAATGGGAGCATTTCATACAACCGCCTTTTCGGTGATATGTGAAGAATTGAGCATGCATAACCTGGCACTTGTGAATAAACAAAGTAAGCGGCATCTACACTCGGCTAAGCTGCGTGCAATGATAACGGTCTATTTACTGATAGGCGGCTTCATTGCCTGATTCATGTATCTCGTGCGAATTGGAAACAGCAGGATGAAACCCTCAGTTGAGGCCGCGAACAAGGCCCATGGAAGCAATTTCCGACTGAATAAGGCATTTGGCTTCTCCAGTGGTATGTATAAAGCGGCATAAAAAAATGTGGTCAAGAATTGTTATATTAGGTGGTTGCCCTTTACCGGAATAGATGGTCAAACTAAATGGAATAGGCATGCTACTGGACTTGGCTGAAGTTGGAACATAACTCAGACAGTCTCATTTTCTTTTTTCAACGCAATGGCCAAGTCCAGGATTTCTGATTGATAAACGTACTCTCGCATCCCGCGGCTCAGATAGGCAACTACAAAAGCCAGCAGGGCCAGCAGGAATGCTGCGCAGAATAAAAATTCATAGAGCGGGGCGGAGAGTAAAGAAATTTCGGGAAGTTTCACGGAAGGTGTTTTAGACGAAAACTCTTTTAGCAAGGCCCATCCAATTGCCGCCAGTGAGAGTAGTGCTATCTTGTCTGGGGAGCCGATCACGAGGCTGATTTTGTTTTTGATGCGGGTGATCTTTAACTGAATGATTCTTTGTGCATTCTCAAGATCTTTTTTGGAGTATGCATCCAGCTCGCTTACATGCTTTTGATCGGCTTCAATGTCAAGTATGAAGTTATCCAGCGACTTCTTTTCAGATTTTTGAAAGTCACAATGGTTGAATAAATCATGATAAGAAAGGCGCAGGTTGGAAGGCCTATCGCGGCAACACCAAGAGTAAGGGCGAGCATCACAGCATACTCATTCAAAGGGCTGATGAAGTGCCACAATGCGGAGATGATGATCAGTGCCAGTAATACGAACCCTGCTTTCATTAACGTGTCTGGGGCTTTTTCATGCCAATGCTCTTGCCCGGATGCGGGTTCTGATCCTTGGCTATTACGCATATCATGTAATTTTCTGATGATGTCCTGAGTTTGCGGTTTTTGTATCTTGATAGCTTGATGTTTGAATGAGCGTGGCATAGGTGGTGGCACAAGTGAATAGTTAAAAAATAAATAACTATAATTGTATTTTATGCCACTTGCCAGAGAAATCTCTTTGTGAAGCCTGTGCTTATTGTGGGACTGCTGTCGATACTTGAATTAGGCCGACTAATAGGCTGCTTCAGTGAGATGTCGACCCAGCGCACGCTGAATGCAATCGGTAAACAGTGGTGAGTGGCGCTGGGCCAGTTGGAAGATGCTTGTGGAATCGTTCTATGTTGTTGATAGTGGGTACGACAGTTTCTTGTTTGTGCTAAATGTTGGGCTTCGCAAGTCCAGCACCAAGCTACGGCTTGGTGCTGGAATGTATCTTAGTAGTTCACAGTGTGCAGTGTGAA
Organism: Undibacterium sp. GW821-FHT07F11; assembly: GCF_059418665.1. Taxonomy (NCBI): domain Bacteria; kingdom Pseudomonadati; phylum Pseudomonadota; class Betaproteobacteria; order Burkholderiales; family Oxalobacteraceae; genus Undibacterium; species Undibacterium sp. GW821-FHT07F11. Next base: position 139,276 of record NZ_JBWKQH010000007.1, on the reverse strand, counting down.
TAAAGCCTTACTGCGGTGGCTTCACCGGTACAACCAGTTCACGCGAGATGCCGCCGCTTTGTGCATTGCCGGATTGTGTCCCTGCTCCGCGCATGCGTTGCAGGCAGTATTCGCGGTCTTCTGGTGGATGGGAGTCGCAGCGGCGTTCGCGGTTGCGCTGGAGTTGTTCTTCGCTTGCTGTGGTGAGACTGTCTGATTTGGCTTGCTGTCTGGCTGCACCCGCTTCGCGCAGGCAGGTTTCTTTTGACTGATTGGACTGGCCGTTGAGGCAGAGACTCTTCTCATATTCGTAGCGTGCGCGGGCACTGGCGCTGGTGTCCTGGCGGTCTGCAGCCACGCACATATTGACGAACAGGAAGGAGGAAATGAGTCCGGCAATCAGGCCAACTGCCTTTTTGACGGCAGGCATGTGTGACTCTCTATGCATAAATTGGGTGGTGGTATCTTTTGTTTGATCATGTTTCATGGCATGGCCTCATTGAAATGGTAAAGATTTTGTATATGCGAGCATGAGGCAGGTGCTGGTGCACTGCCATCAAGCCCACAATTTATCTTGTCGCTGATATGAGTGTAGTCGGCGGTGTACTTTATTTCTGCGTGCTAGCGCACATTGGAGAATAAAATCTTTGTCTGTAGTGGTATGGGAAAAGTTGACATCAAGTATCATACCGATGCTCATGTCGCGCATCCAGTGTCACTGAGCTGCGTCAACATTATGTGCATCCATCGTATTAGAAAGATCAATAGCCCATGAAGCTCGCCACACCTATCCAAACATTTATCCAATTTTGCACCCTGTTACTGGCCGTGGTGCTGCACAGCAACTGCCAAGCGCAGCAAAGCACATTCTTTGGCAAAAAGCTGCCCGCCACGGCGCAGGCATTGCGTGATTTTGTGCCGCCTGGCTGGACGGTGGAAAACCAGGTCAGTGGTGACCTTAACGGTGACGGCATGGCTGATATTGCCGCAGTGGTAGTGGAGGGCAAGGGCGCTACTGATGACAGGCAGCGTGGTTTGATTGTGTTGCTTGCGAGCGCTGGCAAGGGATACAGCTTATTGGGCAGCAATGGCAAGCTCCTGCAGTGCCAGGGTTGCGGTGGTGTCAAGGATGGTGTCAACGTCACCGTCAAAAACGGCGTGCTGGTCGTCAGCCAGTACAGTGGTTCGCGGGAATACTCGGTCTACACCTGGCGCTTTCGCCTCGATGCAGCCAGCCAGCGTCTGCAAATGATAGGGATAGATGAAGAAGAGGCAGATGGCATGGTTGGCAAGGGTTCTACCGTCAGCACCAACTTGCTGACTGGCCAGCAAATCAGTGAAAGCTATCAATATGACGAGAAACGTGATCGCAAAGTCATACTCAGTTCAAAGAAAAGCAAGGTCGCTAAAAGCATGACTTTGCTGGAGGATGCGGTTGGGAGTGAATGAGCCGCGTAGGTAGGATTAGTGCGCCTGCTTGCTTAAGGTGAAGCTGCACGAATCGCGCGTGCTTATTGAAACCATCATCACTATTCTTTAGAAAATACTCCCGTTTGCCCTGAAGCAAACGGGGATGAACAAGTGCATTAATTAAAACTTGCAGAGCTGGTGTTCGTATTCGTCAGCGTCTGGTTCTTGAAATTGATGGTGAAGCGGTCGCTGGGTTTGCCTGAGCCCAGTCCTTTGAGGATGCTGAATACTTGCTTGAACTGGTTTTGGAAAACCACATTGACCGTATTCTGGTCTGATGGTTTTCCATCCAGCATGCTGATAGCAGCCGGGCTGGCTGGGAAGGCGTTCATCAGGACCTTGTATTGCTTGACCCGGTCTGTACCCATGTCACGCAAGGCGAGTTCGCCTGCATAGACGGTGCGGTGGAAGTCGCCATAGAACTCGTATGCAGTGATCTTGGCGAAGTCGTCTAGCTTATAACCGGCAGCAGTGGCGAGTTGTGCTGCCTTGTTGCTTGCCACTGTCCAGTCGGCAGTCAACTGACTGGCAGAGACAGGTGTTCCGCTAGCACTGCCTTTGGACATGCAGGTGGCGCTCAGGGGCAAGACGCCTGGGATGTCTTTCAATTGCGCGAACGTGACCTGGGTCTGCAATTGCGACAGGATCAGCATTTGTTTTGCATCAAGGCTGGTGGCGGCTTCTTTCATTTCGCAAGGCCAGTATTCATCCATGAAACGCAGGCGTGAGAGTTCACCAAAATAGAAGCGGGTAAATTCGCCATAAGATTTGGTGGCAAGTATGTCTTTGCTCCAGCGCTTGCTGACGTCAGCAGTGAGGCTACTGTTTTGCAGATAGTCGTACTCGGTCTGGTAATACTTGAAGAGTTCGTTGTAGCGTCCCACGTTGTTGAGGGAAACGGTTTCGATATCAACTGTATCCTGGTCTTTGTATTTGACGATCTTGTAGGCGGCACCAAATACGGCCAGTGATGGCGACTGCACATTGACGAAGTAATTGCCGGATGCGTCCTTGTAATCATTCGTGCCATTGAAATGCATGTGGCCGCCCATGTGCAATTGCATGCCTGTGGCTGCCAGTGCAGTAGTGGTGGCCAGGTCAGGCACACGTGCCACCTGGAAGGCGCCCGACTTGAAGACTGCCTTCATGGAATCAGTCTGGTTGGCGTAAAAATCCATGGTCGGATAATGCGAGAAGGCAATCAGGCGTTTGCCCTGGGCCTTGGCGCGGGCGTTGACGGTTTTGATCCAGGCCAGCAAATGTTTTTTATGCGTGAGCACTTTGTTCCAGCCCGCATTGCCAGCGCCATCAAAGCCTTTGAATGCCTTGGCATTGACAGGGTCAAATGCGCTGTTGGGGATGTGGACATTGGCATCAATCGAGAGTAGCCAGACACCCTTGACAGGTTCCACCAGATAGCTGGAATCGATAATGCTGGTGCATTTGGTAAATGCCTTGCCCAGGGTTTTTTCGCCTTCTGCCTTGTAGCTGCCACCTTCGCCTTCGGCACAGATTTCAAACTGGCGGTTTTTTACATCGGCGCTGCTGAGCGCTGCGTCATAGGTGTAGGTGGCATTGGCATAGCTGGTAAACGGGGTTTCCCAATACACGTCAGCCTTGTTGGGCATGTAGCCAAATTCACCCAGTTGAGCGATCAGCTTTTCGTAACCGAGCTCCATGAGCTGGTTGGTGCAGGCGACAGTGGCGTCCTGTGATTTGCAGCCGGAATAATTGACGGCATAGACTTTTTGTTCTTTACCTTCTGCCGCCAGGAAATCGTTTTTGCCAGCTTCGTCATCGTCATACGGTTCATTAGGATCATGATTGCCGGGTGCGATGAAGAAGCGCATACCTTTAGCCTGATACTCTTTCAAAATCGCGGCAATGCCATCAATATTGACGGGTTGTGCATCGTCGGAATAATCACCCGACAAGGCTACCAGGCGTATGCCACGCGCATAAGCGTCATCCAGCGCACCACGGAAGGCGAAGTAGTTTTCATTGAACAGACGGGTGGAGGTCAGTTGCGCATACATGGTACGTATGGTGGCAAACTTGCCGTCACCCGTCGGTATGCCAGAGAACTTGGCGTTCTTGAGGTCGCCATAGACATTCTCAAAATGTACGTCAGACATGACGGCGACGGCGGGTGTTTCAGTGATGGGCTCTGGCGTGGGCGCTGCGGCATCCTTGTTGTTGCCGCAGGCGATCAGTGCCAACGGCAAGCATAATGAGAGCATTTGCTTTGCGGCCTTGCGCTCATTTAAAAGACGAAAATTCATGGTCATTCCTGTTACAGGTTCGAATGCACACCTGGCACGTGTGCATCGATTTGGTGTTGTTGGCTAGCGGGACTGGCGCAGGTCGCTAAAGCGTAGAAGAGTTTTATCTTCAATGCCTGGGATTGTAAAGTTGCTTGATGACAAGCCCATGACGGTCTGTGGGTATGCCTTGCATGGGGTATTGTTGGTGGGCTGGTGTCATTGCAAGGTGCTGACAATTCGACTTGTTATCAATGGCACCGTCATTGAGTAACGACTAATGGCTAATGACTAACGACTAACGCGCCCATAGTTTTACCATAGCCTGCACACGATATGAACCTAGCGTGTCAAGCCTGTATTTGATGAAATGCGTTCTGGATATTTCTTCGGAATCTGTTCTTGTCGGGATAATACGCCACATGTCCGGCCATTTAATTAACAATAGCTAACACTCCCTACTATGATCGTCGGATCAGGTCAGCGCTTATTCTGGACATTGATTTAATGATCAATAGATCATCAGTATTCGGGGGCATTAAATGACACGCTGCCTGTCAGACTAAAATGTCGTTACAGAGATAAGTTACTGCCCATTTCAGGCGCTGAGGATTGGTCAGGCCAATTGGTTTTTCCTGAGCCTGCGGCACTGCAAGTCATGGTGAACTTGCTATTGCGGTGATATGCGCACTGCGTTATAAGTCAGAAGAATGATTTTGAAAAAACTGAGAGAAGTATCAGTGCAAGCATGAAAATGCATCTGTATAGAATGCAGGGACTTTAAAAAGAGAGATTGCTCATGGTTCAAGCTGAACTTCAACAAATAGACGAAACCTCTCTGCGCGAGCTGGTGGAAACCTTGCGTTTTCGCGCGGAAAGCCTGGAGTCACTCGATAAGCTGGTATCTTCACTCAAACAGGAAGCCGAGCACCATCACCGCCTTGCTGACTCCTTGAAGCATGGCCTGGAGCTGGTACAACGCATAGTAGAAGAGCGCGAAGCCTTCTTCAGCCTGTCACTGGACATGCTGTGTATTGCTACTACCAGTGGTTATTTCCATAAAGTGAACAGGGCTTTTGAACGTACCTTGGGATATTCGCAAGAAGAATTATTGTCACGCAGCTTTTTTGAACTGGTGCACCCGGAAGATATTGAAAAGACCCGGCAAGAAGTGGAAAAGCTGCGCATGGGCATAGACACCATCAGTTTTGATAATCGTTACCTGCACAAAAATGGCGAGTATCGCTGGTTGAACTGGACGACACCGGCACCGGTACCTGGTTCTAATTTTCTCTATGCTGTTGCACGTGATGTCACTGAACAGCGGCAACGCGATGAACGGACTCTGTATCTGGCTTCACATGATGATTTAACCGGGTTGGCGAATCGTTGGCGCTTTAACGAAGAATTGAAAGCGAGTGTTGCGCGGTTAAAACGTCATTCCAGCAGACAGTTTGCTGTGCTGGTACTTGACCTGGACGGGTTCAAACCAATTAATGACACTTATGGTCATCAAGCGGGTGATATTGTCTTAAGCGAGATAGGCAAACGCTTGAACGCTATCAAAAGGGAAACCGATGTCTTGTGCCGTCTGGGGGGTGATGAATTTGCCTTGCTAGCGCCAGATGCCGATGTCAGCGAAGCTGGCGTGATAGCAGAACGTATGCGCAAGGAAATCATTCGCCCTATTTGTATTGGTGACGCAGATGTGACTGTTGACGTAAGTATTGGTATTGCCATGGCTGAAGAAAACACGAGCGATGCCAGTGGTTTGCTTAAACTGGCAGATGAAGCCATGTATGAAACCAAACGTCATAAGAAAAATCCTATGTTGCTGGCACCTGAAGACAAAAACAAGGCCATGACGTTCTAAAACGCCCTATTGTCCATTCTGTATCCTTTTCCTTGCATCGACGGCTGATGAAGTGCTGCCTCAGCCATCAGCCCTCAGGCTTCAAATTCCGCCTCTTCAGCAAATATCCAGACCCTGCAATCCCCATCGCTACTACCAGCATTACTCCTGCCACGATAAATGTGATCCGCATGCCAGTTGCAATCGCTGCTGGTGCAGCCGTTCTGATGTCGTTGCTGGCTGATGCCCAGGCAAATACTGCCCCCATCAAAGTCGCGCCGGTGATCAGGCCGAGGTTACGGGAAAGATTGAGCATGCCGGAGATGAGGCCACGCTGGTTGGGGGCTATGTCTTGCATCACGGCGGTATTGTTGGCGGCCTGAAAGAGTTGGTAACCGGGTGTGAGGATGGCGATGGCGATGATGTAACCGGTGATTCCTAGTACAGCTGGCAGCTGGGCGAGGGCGAATGCACCTATGGTCATGGCGACGAGCCCGGTTGTGACGGTGGCTGGTGCTCCCAGGCGGTCAACGATACGGCCTGCGATGACGCCGCTGCAAGCGGAGATGACGGGGCCTACGGACATGAGCAGGCCGACCATGGCGTCGTTGAGTGCCAGTGAGCGCGACAGGTAGAAGGGGCTGACCACCAGCGTGGCCATCATGACGGTGGCGACCAGGGTGTTCATGGCCAGGCTTGTGCTGAGGGTGATGTCGCGGAATAGGGCGGGGCGTATCAGGGGTGACGCGACTTTTGTTTCTACCAGTATGAACAACGCTGCGCCAAGGATGGCGGCAAGCAGCAATGCCAGGTTGAGTGCGCCAAAATGTCCGCGACCCAGCGTCATGGCGAGGGCGTAGGCGGCCAGGGTCAGGGCCAGCAGGAGTGTGCCGGTGTGATCAAAGCGCGCGCTGGCTTTGTTATTGGCTTTGTTGCTGGCTTGCTGGTCTTGCGGCAGATGACGTTGCGCGAGTATGAAACTGAGGATGCCCAGCGGGACATTGATCAGGAAGATGGCGCGCCAGTTGATGCCAGCGATGAGTATGCCGCCCATTGATGGGCCCAGAGCAGTGCCAACGGCAGACATGGTGCCCAGCAAACCCATGGCGCTGCCGGTTGTTTCTTTGCTGACGACCTCACTCACAAAGGCCATGGTCAGCGCCATCATGATGGCGGCCCCCAAACCTTGCACGGCACGGGCGGCGATCAGCATATTCAGTGTTGGGGCTGCACCGCACAAGGCTGACGCTATCGTGAACAGGGCTATGCCTGCCAGCAACAGGCGTTTGCGGCCCATCATGTCACCCAGGCGGCCTACGCTGACGATGAGGGTGGTGATGGCGAGCAGGTAGGCAACGATTACCCATTGTACTTGCTGGAATGAGGCATTGAATACATACGTCAGGGTTGGTAATCCCACATTGGCGATGCTGGTGCCTAGTGAAGACAGGAGCATTGATAAGGACAGGCTGGCAAGTATCCAGCGCACCTGGCGTGATGCTTGGGTGCTGGTGGATGTTGCAAGCGCTTCTGGGATGGATGTGGCTTTCATTTTTTGACTGACTTAAATAGCGATGCCTGATCATAGGCTTTTACAATATATGGCGGAAGACGCACGATTTGCACTTTATTCATGCGTATGACGCCATGTCACTTCAAAGCGCGTTAAAATAAATGCATGTCTATTCCTGACCTGAACCTGCTGATTACTCTCGATGCTGTGCTTGCTGAAGGCAGCGTGGCGCGTGCCGCTGCCAGGTTGCGGCTGAGTCCGTCAGCCATGAGCAGGGCGTTGGCGCGCTTGCGTGAGACCACCGGTGACCCTTTGCTGGTCAGGGCAGGGCGTGGCCTGGTGCCTACACCCAGGGCGCTGGAATTACGGGGGATGGTTAGCCAACTGGTGCAAGATGCACAGGCGGCATTGCGGCCGGTTGCTGAGCTCAATCTTGCGCAATTGACGCAGACTTTTATCCTGCGCACCAGCGATGGCTTCGTCGAGAACTTTGGGCCTGCGCTGATTGCGCGTATCAGTGCAGAAGCTCCGGGTGTGCGCCTGACTTTCATGCCCAAGCTGAACAAGGACAGCGCTCTCTTGCGTGATGGCACCGTCGATCTGGAAACTGGTGTGGTTGGTGACGCCGTCAGCCCAGAGGTACGCACCCGCGCCTTGTTCCGTGACCGTTTCATAGGCGTGATGCGCATGGGGCATCCATTGAGCGAGCTTGTCATGACGCCAGCCGCGTACGCATCCGGCAAGCATGTGCTGGTGGCACGCCGCACGCAGAGCAAGGGGCCAATGGCTGATGCGCTGAAACCCTATGGGCTGGAGCGCGATGTGCTGACTACCGTGGGTGGATTTTCTGCGGCGTTGGCACTGGCACGGGCATCTGATTTGATTGCTACTGTGCCTGAAAGGCACACGGGCAATTTGCGGGCGGGCATGCATAGTTTTGAGCTGCCGTTTCCTACGCTGGAGATTACCGTGTCCATGCTCTGGCATCCACGTATGGATGCTGATCCTGGGCACCGCTGGTTGCGGCAGTGTTTGTGGGAGGTTTGTGCGGGGTAGGTTGGGGTATAAGGATATTTTTGTTAGCCGTGTGCAAACGTGCATCGCGGCTTAACGACACTGGATGCCAGATCGAGTCTGGCATGACGAGTGGGGGCTAGTGCTTGGTGATCAAGATTGCCGGGCATTGAATAGCACTGCACGAGCTAATTTTCGTAGCGTGGATAAAGCTATTTTTGCTGCCAATTCTAATTTTATATAAAAACCAAAGTAAAATATATTTTGTTGTAGAATATGTATTGTTGATGCTTTTCCCCTTGCCTCATACTTCAAGAAGTGGATGCCTATGAATAACTACTTTCCCAGCAGTTTTCGTTTGTTGAGCAGTCTTGTCCTTGGGGTAGCCTTGTTGCCTGCTATTGCCAATGCGCAAGTAGCGGCCAAGTCCGCAACCTATATCACTGAAGCCAGCCTCCATTGCGATGAGCTCGATGTCAGTGTCGAAACCTATTGCGAACCTAATGAACGTCTTGACGGCGCATGCTTCCTGCAAAAAGTGAAGCTGCGGCAGGCCGGTACAGACAAGTTTTCTGAAAAACTTTATCTCTACGAAGATTATCTGAAAGACCGTTCACTGATTACGCAACTGGCCTGCGTCAAGGGTAAAGGGGACAAGGGACGTAACAAGATCGTACTGAGTTCAACCAACCTCGGTAACTGCAAGTCATGCGAGTGGGATGATTATTTTTCTGAGGCCGGTGTTTTCCTCGGTTCTACCCGTGAAAAATTTGGGGCGACGAATTTCAAGCCCAAGGCCTTGCCTGGCAATTTTCTTCAAAAGCATGGTTTTGTGCTGGATGACAATGGACGTTTCACTGAAATTGAAAAAGTATCAGTAAAGCGCATACAGCGCGAGGGGAAATAACATGGCAGGCGCAAAACATCATAAAACCAAGAACTATAGTCATAACGGCGATCCATTGACGGCAGACTCACAGGGTGATAGTCGCACCTGGGGTGATGCCAATGATCACGTGAAGTTTGAAGTGCAGAAAGAAATCGTGCTGCAGGCAGGCAAGGCCAATCTGTCGCAAAAGGACACTGCCAACCTGCTGGCGCTGGCCGAGGTGGAGTCTGGCTTCAACCCTGACGCCGCGACGACTTCGCGCAAGTCTTCGGCCTCTGGCGTGTTTGCCATTACTGACAGCACGGCCAAAGATGCCGCAGAAAGGCTGAGCGGCACCAAGCGTATAGGCGGCTATGAGGTGGCTGAAAAGTACGACAGGTTTAATACGGCATCCAATGTGTCCTACGGTATTGCGGTTTACCTGGATAAAAAGAAGGTCGCCGGTTCTGATGATGTGGGCGATATTTACAAGGCCTGGAATACCAACCCGGCTGAATACAATAAATTGCTGACACGTCTGGACAAGCATGCGACGCAGTATGACAAAGACCTGACCAACAAGGTCTGGGATGGCCCGGGCCCGGCTGCGCCAGTCAAACCCGCAACGCCTGCCAAGCCTGGTGAAACTGCAGAGCCGGCCAAATCCGCAAAGCCAGCTAAGGAAGAAGCAGAAGCACCAAAAAAATCTGGCGATGTATTGTTGTCCATCCCGCTGCTGAACAAGGCAGGGCAGGACGCCGACAAAAACTGGAACATGCTGATGGGTACCGATTCACCCTCCAACCGCATGATGATGCGTGTGCCAGAGCCGGTGAAGAAAGAGACTGTCAAGCCGCAATAGCTTGAAAACTATGCCGGGCCTGAGTGTAAGCGCCCGGCATATTTCATGACGTGTAACCGATCAGTAATTGAGAGTGACACGCATGCCAAAAACCCGTGGATCTATGTAAGAGGCTGCCATGACACCTGTCGTGGCCTGGAAGCCGCCAGTCTTGGCGCGTGTGTCCGTCAAATTACGGACATAAGCTTCCAGCGCGATGTCATCACCTGGTAAGGCAATGCGCAAGGCGAGGTCTGCTTTGGCATAGGCTTTCTGGAAAGTACCCACGTGCGGGTCTTCAAAATTCAGCATGTCAAAATAGATTTTGTCTTGCCATTTCACGCTCAGTCTTGGTGTGACTTTGTAGCCATTCGCCAGCATGAAGTCATGTGAAAAAGTAGACCCAAAACTCAGGCGCGGTGTGCGTGGCAGAGTCTTGCCTTCGAGGTTGACGGGGCGTATGCCTACCCAGCGTGCGACTGGTCCGCGGTAAGTGTCCGGGCATTTGCTGGTGGAATTGAATTCCAGGCGGGCAGCGCAGGCGTATTGATCATTCCAGTTATCGAAGTCGTGGATGGTCGCATCGATATAGCTGGCAAAACCATTCCAGCGTGCGCCTTTCCATGGGCGGTAATCCCATTCCAGCTCCAGCCCCTTGATGTTGACGCGGCCTATATTGATGGTGCGTTGGCCGGTAATGATATTGCAACTGATATTGGTCGCTGGGCAACCACCCACAGGCAGGGCGACATTGGCGTAGTAATTATTGCCGGTGTATTGCATGTCGGTGTAGCGCTGGTAAAACAGGGTCGATGAAAACTTGAGTTTGTTATCGAGCAGATTGCCTTTGTAGCCCAGTTCCAGGTTGCTGACGTTTTCCGGGCCATAGGGCAGGAAGGAGTAATTCGGGCTGGGGCCGTCAGTACAAATGCGCCCGCCGCACAAGTCAGTCTTGTCGCGGAAGCCGCCAGATTTATAGCCGGTTGAGAATGCGCTGTAGACCATGTTATTAGGATCAATCTGCTTCAACAGGCCAAGGCGGTAAGTCATCTTGCTCCAGCTCTCTTTATGATCATTATTGGCGGCAGCACCCCAGGCAGACAGTGAACCGGGGCCATTCAAGATGCCCATTGCCGGGGTCAGGTCATAGCCATTATGCGGACGCCAGCCAGGCGTGACGCCTGCGATACCGGGGTTATATTGGCCGAGGTAAAAGAAGTTCTGGTTCGATGCTGCGGTCGAGTAATCGCCATAAGTCTTGCCACCGGTATCGCTCTTGACGTCTCTGGTGTGACGCATGCCCAGGGTTGCCGTCCATGTGGGTTTAAAGGTCCAGTCTGCCTGGCCGAACAGTGCCTTGGAATCTATTTCGCGTTTGTCTTGCTGATAAAAAACCGCGGCAGGCGCAGCGTAGGGGCCGTTGGTATTGCGCTGATAACCTGCACCTATACTATTGGTTTCATGCATCCAGAACAGACCGCCTACATACTTCACATTACCAAACTGCTGCTTGAGTTGCAGCTCATGTACGTCAGAGACAAATTTTGAGGCCTGGATATACGACATATTATCGATCACTGGGTAAATGCCAGGGTCGCCTGAAGTCTTGGTGACGGGGAGCTGGTAGGTGATGATGGGCGCTCCGGTGGCCACATCAACGGGGTGGAAACCGCCATCGTCATCATGCAGATTCTGGCGTCGCTGAGTGGAGCGGACATAACCATAATCGAGCGTCGTATTGTCACTGACTTTCCAGTTGACGTTGGTGCGATAGGTATCGATCGTCATGTCGGTCATGCCTGGCACGTTGATGAGGATGGTGTCCTCCGGCAGCTTGCATGCATAACGGGTGCCAGCGGCCTGGGCGCAATCGCGCTGGCTGGTGAAGCCTGCATTTGAATTCTGGTAGCGTTCCAGGGTTTGCTGTATCTCCACATCCTTGTGCACCTGCCAGCGCGCCATCAGGCGGCCTGCCCACTGGTCACGGTTGTTATAGGCATGGGCTGGATCTACTTTGGTGTTGTAGCGCTGATCTACCAGGGGTGTATCATCAAAGCCGTTTTTCTTGTAGCCGGTGAAGTCTTGTAATTGCGTGAGGAAGCTGTCGCGTGTGAGTTTGGAAAAGGCGGCGCGCAGGGCAAAGCGGTCACTGATGCCCAGGTTTTGTACCATGCTGAGGTTGCGCAAATTGGCACTGCCCAGTTCCAGCGCAGTCTTGCCATAGTAAGCATTGAATTCTGGTTTGTTGGGGATGATATTGATACTGCCACCGGTAGAATTGCGGCCAAACAAAGTGCCTTGCGGGCCGCGCAATATCTCTACCTGTTCAACATCAAACATCAGCGCCTGCGCACCCTGTGGCCTGGGTGAAAACAGTCCCGCAACATGCAGGCCTACCGAGGTGTCGCCTATCTCGGTGAAGTTGTCCGAGCTGATACCGCGTATCGTTACCTGCACCGCGCTGGAGTTATTGTTGTCATTGAACTGCACATTCGGCATTTCATTCGATAACTGCTGCAGGTTGGTGATGCCTTTTGAATCCAGCGCATCTTGCGTGAAGGCTGATACTGCCAGCGGCGTCTTCAGCAGTGAAGTGGAGTAGCGCGTGGCCATGACCTTTACTTCCTGAATTTCTTCCCTGCTGTCTTCTTTGGCTTCTTTCTTGGGTGGGGCTGGCTCGGCTTGTTGCGCCATGACTGGTGTGGCAGCCACGCCGACTATGCCCGCAAACAAGCAGGCGCGAGCTACAGCGACACTGAGCCGTGTCCGCCTTGTGGTGAGTTGTTGCATTGTTGTCTCCAGAAAATATATTTTTTATTGTGTCCTGTTGAAGGTGGACGACCTGATAGCTGGTGCTTGATGCGTAGAAACATGGCCGCTCACTGGCTGCTGTTTTTTATTATGGTACCGCTACCAAATTAATGGTACCGCTATCATTAAAATTAGTCAAGGAGTCGGTGATGTGGCAAAACAACGGGGGATAATAGCTGCGGACTCACAATTAAAAGACGTAACAAAGCCCGGATGAGAGCCAGTATTTGTAGTGCTGGTAGCGTTGGCAGCGCCTGGAGGCGCTAATAGCATTTGCTGGCACAAATCAATTGTAATTAAATTTCTGATCAGTACCTGGCAGATTCAGACAAATTCGATGCTTGGTGATCCTTGCTATTGGCAGAGAAGTTTTAGAAAGATGTGAGTCCATGTTCCTGAATCTATGCTTTTCGCAGTTGATCCCATGTTGTTCCGAACACCCACTTGACACTCTGTATGCCACGTTGCATGGCATTACCCAACATCAGGACTTGTTCGTCTTCCACATTGGTGCCACGCAAAGTAGGGTTGAGGATTTGAAACGCGCGACCAGCCTGTGCGGGGCGATAGGGAAATGCCAGTTTCAGCCGCAACGGTGATTTGCCGTAAGTATAAAGAATGACGATCACAGCATCGAAACGACCTTCTTCAAGATCGGCGAAACCATCGTAAGCAAGCACTTGCCAGCTTGTGTCGTGCGGGTTTTTCTCCAGGCAGTCAACACCATACTGCAGCGCTTCTTCAGGGTTTTCACCCGGCAGGCCGGACATGAGTGCGCGCCAGGACATAGGCTCGGTTGATCGCAGCATCAAGGGCAGCACAGCACCACCGTCAGCCGCCATCATCATTTGCCACGAGGCAGTTCGTCCCAGGGCTTGCATGCCTGTCCACCAAACGACGGGGCCGTTACGCTCAAGCTGCTGTATGAGGCTGGTGACATAATCTGCAGCCTTGGACTGCTGACTGTCACTGAATATCTCTGCCTCTATCCAATCCAGCGGCATGAATGCGACGCCCTGATCGGGCGCGAGGGCAATCAGTCGCGCGAACGCTTCGTTGGGCAATTGCACACCAACTGGTAGTGCCTGAATGGCGGATGCCCTGTCATGCCAATCAATATGTGCACCACTACGGTGACGTACGATTTCAATTACATGATAGGCAATCAGGGCGCAAAAATTGCGACCTTGTACAGACCCTTGCATGTCCTCGCGGGACGGCTTTACACGTTCCCGCATGGCTGCAAACAATTGGTCCAGTCGGTGTAAACCCTTGTCCGAATAGTCGAGCTGGGTTTGCTGCAAGGCTTTGGCAAATTTCCAGCCACCTTCTATTTCACCACCGCTGGCATAGGCATCCAAAAAGCTTTTGGCTGTTTCATTCATGTAGCAATCTTTCTGTGTGTTACTGAGGTGCTCAAGATAAAAGTATCTGCTGCCTTTAGTCTTGGGAGCGCCATTTTTTTGATAGATTGTAACGCATCGGTGAAACAGAAAAGATGTTGCCATGTACTTTGGTCGAGTCGTGTGAACTGATCACATCTTGTAAGAATTGATTTGACAGATGCCCACAGGCTCCTAATGTGGACTAGGACAATATCCATTAAAAAATTGAATAAAAACACCACAGACTTCCACTATCCGGCGTGTACTTGAGCAGGGAGGATTTGTCCTGACCTTAGCCGTGTTTTTCTTGGTGGGAAAAAATACTGGTGTGCATGTGATGGGCTTGTCGATGCTGGTATTTGCCTGCCATTGCTTGTTCGTGCGGCGTATCCCTTATGGTGTGGAAGGGCAGGAACCTATCGGGTACCTGACAGGTATCCCTGCGATACTTTGTGGTCTCATTTCTTTCGGCATTGCGATTTTCATGATCCTTAAACCAGCCCTGGTGCTGGATGTTTTTCGCTAAAGACTTCCTTCAACACGCAAGTAATTTTCCCAATACCTGGCTTGACATGCAGGTAAATGCCTGCCTATAATGAATTCATGCAGTTAATTACCTGCATTTTGTTTTACCTTTAAAAAATTTCAGATGCGATACATCAATGACAGAAATAGACAAAGTATTCAAGGCACTGGCCGACCCCAGTCGTCGCAAATTGCTTGACAGTTTGCATGCCAAAAATGGGCAGACGCTGGGTGAGCTTTGCAATGAGCTGGACATGGCGCGGCAGTCGGTGACCCAGCATCTCGGTTTGCTGGAAGATGCCAATCTGATTTCTGTAGAACGGCAGGGCCGGGAGAAACTGCATTACTTCAATCCTGTACCTATCCATGAAATTTATGAGCGCTGGATACGCAAATTTGAACGACAACATCTTGAGGCCATGCACGACCTCAAAACCAAACTGGAAAGGAAGTGATCATGAACCAAGAGAAGTTTGTCTATGTGACCTATATCGCCACGACGACTGAGAAAGTCTGGCAAGCCCTGATGGATGGCGCGCTGACACGGCAATTCTGGAAAAGCGAAATTGTCTCTGACTGGACACCAGGTTCGAGCTGGCAGCATATTGCCGATGATGGCAAAGGCACGGTAGAACATGTGGGTACCGTTCTGGAATGCATACCCGGCAAGCGCCTGGCAATGACCTGGGTTGGTCCAGCCAATGCGGCAGACCCGGCCAAACATTCAAAGCTGGCCATCGATATTGATGAGGGTGATCCCAAATCTGGCGAACTGGTGCGTCTGACGGTGACGCATGAAGAACTTAGCCCTGAGGTACTTCGGGGCATCAGCTTTGGCTGGCCGCTGGTGTTGTCCAGTCTCAAATCATTGCTGGAAACTGGACGCGGTATCGACTATTAAAATAAGGAGTTGTCATGAGTACTGCCTATACAGGAGGTTGTGCCTGTGGTGCAATCCGTTATGAAATTACAGGCGAACCGGTAGTGTCCAACGACTGTCAATGCCGCGATTGCCAGCAAGAAAGCGGCACCGGGCATGGTTCACACCTGACATTTTTGCATTCAGGCGTGCAAGTTCAGGGTGCAGCCACACACTGGGACATGCGCGGCGATAGCGGCAATATCAAGACCCGTGCCTTTTGCCCAGCCTGCGGGTCACCGGTGTACATGACATTTGCAGCAATGCCAGAATTTTTCACCATACGTGCGGCCAGCCTTGATGACCCTGGCAGATACCAACCGCAAATGGTGACGTATGGTGCGCGCGCCCATGCATGGGATCACATCAATCCCGCGTTACCGAAGTTCGACAAGATGCCAGTGAGATGAGTAAATTTTCATTGCGATCTTGACCACGATTTACAGGCGTCGTATGCTGGCTGCTGACGATCAATTTTTCAGGGGCGACCGCTTTTCATGCCAGTTACTCCATTTCATTTCGGCCTTGGTGCTGCCCTCAAAGCTGCAGCACCTGCCCGCTTCAGTTTTTTGTCATTCGCGGCTGTGAATGTGTTCATTGATGTGGAGTCATTCTATAACCTGATGAATGCACGCTTTCCTGTGCATGCCTTCTTTCATACCTATCTTGGCGCGCCTTTGATGGCGGGTTTTACGATCTTGCTATTCCTGCTGGTACGCTGGTGTGCCGGGCGCTTTTATTTACCCAATTTTTATCGCTGGCAGCAGCTGACGCTGTTGCAGGTGAGCCTTGGCGCATTGCTGGGTGCTTTGTCGCATGTGGTGTTCGACAGCATCATGCATGTTGACATAAAGCCTTTGCATCCCTTCAGTAATGACAACGTCTTGTATGAAATTATTCCTCTGATGTATCTACATTTGCTATGTGTGTTTTTGGGTGTGCTCGGAGTGATAGGGGTATATGTGCGGCGGGCGGATGAGCTTTAAGAATTTTAGCTGCCATCTGCAAAGTGATTTTTCTGATCGGAAGGCGAATCTGTCTTCTGCTACTTATTTCAACGTAAAGGATATCGTATGGGTGCCTGGGCTGCTGATTCTTTTGGAAATGATACTGCTTGCGATTGGGCTTATGATCTTGAAGACAGTAAAGATCTCTCGCTGGTTGAAGACACACTCGACAAGGTGTTGAATGAGGGAAATGGTTATATTGACTCATCCGATGCCACCGAAGCGATTGCCGCTATCGAGGTGATCGCCAGGTTGCAGGGCAACTGGGGCATGCGCAACGCATATAGCGAAAGCGTCGATAAATGGGTCAAAAAAATGAAGCTGGTGCCGACGAAAGAGCTGGCAGAAAAAGCACACAAAGTGATAGAGAGAATCCTGGCGGATGATTCTGAACTCAAGGAACTTTGGCAGGATTCGGCCTTATTTGATGAATGGCAGGCGTCGGTGAAGGAGTTGGCGAGCCGGGTTAAGGTTTGATTTTATGGATAGCTGTAAAAATCAGAATTTTCTACAGTTATTTTTTTCTCTGATTGAATCAAAATATATTCGTGCTGCAGATGTAAGGAATCTTGGAGATGCATTGAATGGGCTTGAATTGACGCCTGAGCGATGGCTTACTGAACTATCTGTATGCGAAAGTGTCGATGATGCGCAGGATATTTTACTGGAGAAAATGAGCGAAAACCATGTCGTCTTTGACGAGCGCTATGTCTCACTTTTTCTTGGATTTTTGTATCTGGGTGTGCAAGAGGGAAAAATAACTCTATCAGAGTTTGAAGCAGAACTCGTCGATACCATTGATGCGTATAGCGCATGCATGAATGTGACTATTGAGGACTTTCATGGTGATTTTTTGTCGTTAAACAAGCTTCCTGATGAAAGCACTTTACTCGGCAGTTATCTCATTGATTCTGCTGAAAAATCTAAAAGTGCGTTTGGCGAGTTAGCAGCACTCCTTCAGGATGAATCATTTACGCTTCTCCATCGGCATACAGTTCTTTAAATTTATTTAATCACGATCCTGTGAAAAAAAAGACTTGTCGTCGACGCTATATTGCCCGATGGCCATTAGCGATACGCTTAAATGTCCTTACTCTGGGAAATGTACAGACCAGATACTGATGATCCATAACACATGGGAACGCCTGCATGGAATTCGCATTATATGGACCATTAAAACCTGCATACATTTTCCTTCTATATGTGACAGACGCTGAACAAATATGGCAACCAATGAGTTTTGCAAAAACGCAGCAATGGAAAGAATATTGTTGATGCACGTAATGTCTTCAAGTGTTTTTTTCGTTCAGACGAAATGTAAAGAGTGTAATTGAACGTGTGCAAAACACAATCGTATCCGACAGGATATTTCGATTGTCATCCGATTATTTTGGGGTACATGCATAGCACCATACTGCCCCTGCCTGCCTGAACTGTGCAGTCGCCAGGGTGTTGCATTTACTTACAGGCCCAGCCCGCTTGCAATTCTCTGCTACAAATCATTACAACACCCTCCCATTGTCACTTCTACCATTGAAATTATGGCAAGCATGTTCAATGCTTGTCCAGCCGAAGCTGGCTTGCGCAGCTTATGTCGAATTCATCGGGAAACGCAGCGCCCGATCGTGGTCGATGCATGCACAGGCCATGCAGATCAATCAACCCAAAGCAGACCAGACATGACAAAAAGGAGATCGCCAGCCAACGTTCGAAACGTTGGCTCATACCCATTGATTTATACCCGCTCACAAACAAAAAAAACTTCGACATCATCAATGAAAATTAAATCCGAATGGATATCAAAAAATGACAAGTAAATCCAGATCGACATTAAAAATGAAAAGCTATCAAGCCATAGTGGGAACACTGATCATCGCGCTCTTGCAGGGGTGTGGCGGCAGCAGCAATACATCCGCCGCGGTGGATGGTGCGAGCGGCCAGTCCGGAATTGCCGCAGCGCCCCCGCTTAACAAAACCGGGAAGGACGATGACGGCGTCGGACCCCTGGCGCTGGGCTCCAACCTCATTCGCGCCCGCCATGCTGGCGGCGCGGGCATGAACCTGACAGAGTTCGCTTCGTATAGCACGGACGCACCGACCATCGATGTGGTCAAACGCATGCAGCCCTGGGTCACCTCTGTCCTGGATCCCGACTGGATCTGGGACACGCACGAAGAGAGCCAACTGGACCTGGATGCAAATGGCTGGGTAAAGAGCCTGCCATTGCCGCCCAAAGTTAAGGGGGCCACGACTTACCCGAAGTACCGTGCTGTATCAACGGTGTTTAATGACAGCACATCAATCAAGTCCATGCCAGCCGGGGATTACCACGTTTTCTACGAGGGTGATGGAGACCTCTCTTTTTTTGGTGAGCTTACGCAGAAAACAGTCGAGCCAGGCCATATGATTCTGACGCGCAATCCCAGGAACGGGGATAACTTCGGGATGCGTATCTCCCGTATCAACCCGGACAATTACTTGCGCAACATCCGCGTGATCATGCCTGGCGGCATCTGTACCAGCAATCCCCTGCAGTGGGTAGCCGGCCCGGATACATGCCCCGCAGGCGGTTATACTTCACTGGTGGAATTGTCCAGGACGCAGATCTGGTCTCCCAACTTCCTGGCTGATCTTAACGGCGTGCGGGCTCTGCGCTTCATGGACTGGTTCAGGATCAATGACTCCACTTTGTCCAGCTGGTCACAGCGTCCGGCCAAGAGCGATGCGACCTGGTCTGGCAGCGGTGGCGTACCTGTGGGAGTCGCCATCAATCTGGCCAACACGCTTTCGGCTGATGCATGGATGAATATTCCCTACCGTGCCGACAATGACTATGTGCAACGTATGGCGCAGCTGGCGCGAACCAGCCTGAATCCTGCTGCCAAATTCATCGTCGAGTATGGCAATGAACCCTGGAACACGGCCTGGCCCTTCGTCTTGAACTATAAGTGGATGGCGGAGCAGGGGCTGACCAAATTCCACCGGGACGGAAAGCCAGACGCGTCTGAGTACGACAGGGCTATCAACTATTATTCCCTACGCACCAACGAGGTCTGCCAGATCGTCAAACAGGAATTTGGCGACCAGGCCTCGCGTGTGCAATGCGTGCTCAATACCCAGTTTGGCTGGCCAGATCAAGCAAAGATAACACTCGCCTGCGCCCTGGCTGTCGAGACAGGCAAAATCGCCAAAGACTGTGCTGGCCCGATTGATGCTGTGGCTGTCGGCGCTTATGTGGGTGGCTATCTCGGGGAACCCGGAGAAAACGGGAAACCTGGGAACGTAGACAAGGTGGCTAGTTGGGGTACTGGAAGTGCAGGCGTCGATAAGGTCTTTGAGGAGTTGCTTGGCAAGAACGCGGCTGGGCAGGATGTTGATACTCCATTGCAGGTTTCCTACGCTCTCAAAGGCTCTGTTGCCCATGCTGGTGACCTGATCCGTCAGTACAAAACCAACATGGCCAACGGGCCCTACAAAAAGCCGCTGTTCGCCTATGAGGGCGGCCAGCATCTGCGTGTGGTGGCTGGCAGTCCTTATCCAGATGCTACCAGCCTGTTCATCAGCGCCAATCGTGACAAGCGCATGGGGGATGTCTACAACGCGCTGATGGCGGAATGGGTAAAGGTAGAAGGCATTGGCCCGGGCCAGGTTTTCGTGCACTTCAACAACGTGAGCTCATATAGCGGATTCGGTTCATGGGGACTGCGCGAAGCCGCTTTCGCCGACGGGGCAAGCAGCCCCAAGTGGATGGCTTACAAACCTTACCGCGAGACCATAGGTTGCTGGTGGGATAAATGCAAGCAATAAGGTGCAAGCATTAAGTTGCAGGCAGTAAAACTGAGGGCCACCCGCGAAGTGTAAAGCGGGTGGCCTGCAAGGCTGCAACACTTCATCAATTATTCCGTACGCCAGCGCACAGATGATTCTCCGGCATAGGACTATCTTGTTTGCAAGCATTCTCATTGACTTGCGTCAATGCAGGGTTTTGCAACCAGGACGGAGATTATCATGACGCATATTATTGCCGGGCGACTGCAGCAGCAAGAACAGGTGCAGCAGGCTATCTATCAACTGATGGTGCTGGGCTTTGCTCCGGGACAAATCAGCTCTTTTTATCTTAATCCTCCGGGGCAGCATGATATGTATCCTGTCGGGGGTGACCGCGATGATTCACCGGGTGCAACCAAGGCTGGCAGTGGTGCTGTTAATGGTGCTGCTGCGGGGGGGGCGGTTGGTGCTGCCGTAGGCTTGATCGGTGCGCCTGTGACTGGCCCGGTGAGTACTGCATTGGGTGCGCTGGTTGGTGCACATGTGGGGGCGCTGATAGGCAGTTTGTCGCAGATGAAGGATAAGGGCGAGACGACAGGAGACGATGCTGAAAATGCTGCCGCCGTGCGGCGATCCGGCATGATGGTGGCTGTCAGTGTCAGCAAGCCTGAGAGTGAACCGCATGTCATTGCCGTGTTGAAAAATCTGGGAGCAGACCAGATTGAGCTGGGCGAAGGTACGATCAGCAAAGGTGACTGGACAGATTTTGATCCGCGCGTGCCGCCCAATTTAATTCCTGCCAGTTTGCCATCGGCAAGTCCAGTCGTTGGAGCAACCACAGGTTCGCCTGCTTCAGCCTCCGTTGAACAGCAAGCGGCAGAGCAGGGAGTAACTGGCCGTGAACTCTAAACACGTCAACCTGGACAGCAAGACTGGCAAGCAGGCCAAAAGTGCCGCTGTCAAAAACAATGAAGCTTTGTTACCTCATGAACGTGATCAAACGACAGATGACAATAGCAAACCTCGCAAGATCATGAAACAGGCATTAGATGACTTGCAAGAGGGTAAAGTTGATACCGACATGCACGGTCAGCGTGGTGTAGAAACCGTGGTTCAACCAGCGGCTAAGAATTCACGCAAGCATTAGCACTGGTGGCCGGTACAAGTTCTGCTTGCAACTGGCAAGACTTGCCTGATAACCATGCTGTCAGGTTTTTACGGTCTATTTTGTATCTGTTCTGTATCTAGCGCATATCTTTCGTATTCACAAACACGTCAAAAGCAAGTTGCACGTTTTGCTGTTTTTGAGGTTTGTTATGAGCCTGGATATGCGTCTACTTATGCGCCTGTTCCGCACGTTTCTTCATGAGCCCCAGTATGGATTGATGAAAGTCATTCAATACCATTTTTCCCCACAGGTCGCCGTAGGTCTTGAGTTGTGACTTGTTGATGAAGCGGGTGCTCAGACGCAGTTCAGTACCGCCATCTTTTGCCTTCAGGTCATAGCCGCCATCGAGTACATCGAAATATTCGCCGCCCATTTCCACATGCCTGTCGAGTGCATCTTTGGGGATGCCGCCAGCTGGAATATGAAAGCGGTAATGCATGGCATAGGGTTTTTGCCAGGTGGTGATGACTTCTTCAAAGCTGACATTCTTTTCCCAGCGCGAGGTTCTGACTGCGCCCACACCCTTGCCATCCATATTGGCAGCCAGCGGCTTGGGCAGGCCGATCAGGTGCACGAATGAAAAGCCGAGTTCATCAGCTTTGATGTCCTGCACTGAGGCGAGTTGCTCGAATACTTCTTCAGGGCTGGCTTGTATCTGTATGACAGAGCTGACCCTTTGCTCGCTTTGTGCCGGTGGCAGGTTGGCTTCAATCGGGCCCAGCAAGAGCGGCAACAGGACAAATGAAGACAAGGTAAACGGGGATGTATGAAAGCGATTGTGTATCCAGCCTGCGATCAGGCCGCCAATGATGGCGGCGACCATGAAGACGGGGGCGACCAGCACCAGGCAGATCATGCCTTCCAGCATGCAAACAAACATGGCTATCAGGAACATCACCATCGACAGACAGGACACCATGATTTGTCTGCCAACGGTAATACGGGACTTGCCAGCCGCCAGCAACACCGCGATAGCCCCTATGCTGAAAGGGGCAACAATCAGGAAGGCGGTAGACACGATTTGCAGCCATGCGTGCAGGGACTTGTTTTCAAAGCTGACGCGTAACAGCAGGCCATACACCACACCCACAATCAGTGCGCTTATTATGCGCAGTTCAAGATGTGGATTATCCGCAGCCGTATTTTGCGGGTTGCTTGAGATGCTGTTTGGCTTATTGTTTTCAGACATGCTGCCTACCTGCGTAAATGGGCTTGCGACGTAGAAGATTTACTTGTATTTACTTGTACACCAGCTTCATCACCAGAATAAAAAGGGCCAGCATCAGGGTGATCAGATTGGCGATGATGATGGGCAGGGCGCTGAGCATGAGGCCATACACCAGCCACAGCATGATGCCGACGACCAGGATGATATACATGCCCAGGGACACGCCTTCGGCCCGTTTGCGGCGCCAGGTCAGCCAGGCTTGTGGTACGAACGCGGCAGTCGTCAGGCAAGCGGCGATGTAGCCGATCAGATCGACAGGCAAAAGTGTAGTCATGGGCAAGCTTATTCTTTGGTAGGGCGCAGGAACTGGCCAGAGTGAAACACCAGCGGTGCCTGTTTGGTGAATTCGCAATGCTCAACTTCGCCAACGAAGATGACATGGTCACCCTCAGGATAGCGGCTGCGGTTGTGGCATTCAAACCAGGCCGATGCGCCTGTCAGTATGGGGTGGCCAGTGCGCGAGAGTGTGTAGTCAACACCAGCAAAGCGGTCAGTCTTGCGGCTGGCAAATTGCTCGGCCAGCCAGGCTTGTTCGCTGGATAGTATATTCACCACATAGTGAGAATTGCCACTAAAGACGGGCAGGCTGTTGGCGGCGGTGCCCAGGCTCCAGAGTATCAATGGTGGGTCGAGCGAGACAGAATTGAAGGACGATGCCGTCAAGCCCAAAAACTGCCCATCCGCCAGGCGGGTAGTGATGACAGTGACGCCAGTGGCAAATTGCGACAGGGCATCCCGGAAATGGCGGGTATCAAATTCACGCTTTTCAGAGCGGGGTGAGCGGGTGTGCATGAGGTTCCATGGTTCTTTTTTTACCATTATCACAGATTTTCAGGCATTTTGGCTTGTTGTGGCTTGGCCGCCTGCTATCCTGCAATAGGAAGTGCAGCCCTGATTGTGTTAAACTTGCAGGCTTGCCGGTTTCCCCAGGTTTTAAGCTAAGTAATTGATTTGCTTGAACTAAATTTCCCACTAAGAGGTGCTGAGGTATGCCCATGCTGCTGATTTTACGCCGTGCCATGATGATGTCTGTGTTAGCCGTGCTGACGATGACGAGTTTGCAAGGTTTTGCACAAATACCGGATGAACGTAATTTTCCGGAAAATACCAGGCGCGGTGTCTTGAATATGTCGCAATATCCCAATGTCCTGATTGATGGCAAAGCCAAAAATACGGCGCCGGGTTTGCGTATCTATGATGACCAGAACCTGTTCATCTCGCCCACGCAAATTACGGGCAACTACATCATTATTAATTATCTTGAAGATAATTTTGGCGATGTCTCAAAAATCTGGGTATTGACCGAACTTGAACGTAAAAGGGTACTGCCGGTCGCCAAGGAATGGGTGCCGCAGATTTTCCAGAACAAAAATTTTTGAGATCTGCCCAGGGATAACAGCCGTGCCTGGCGCAGTGCTGTAATCCCTAAAGTAAGTAAGCTAAGTAGAGTAAGTAAGCTGAGTAGAAAACTATGCAAAAAAAAGTATTTATCAAAACCTTCGGTTGCCAGATGAACGAGTACGACTCGGACAAGATGGCAGACATCCTCAATGCCAATGACGGCATGGTAAAAACCGATACACCAGAAGATGCAGATGTGATCTTGCTCAACACCTGCAGCGTGCGCGAAAAAGCATCCGAAAAGGTATTTTCCGACCTTGGTCGCCTGCGTGAACTCAAACGCAAAAAACCTGATCTGCTGATCGGTGTCGGCGGTTGCGTGGCATCGCAAGAAGGTGATGCCATCGTCAAGCGTGCGCCTTATGTGGACATGGTATTTGGCCCGCAAACCCTGCATCGCCTTCCACAGATGATAGATGCGCGCCGTACTTCTGGCCGCTCGCAAGTCGATATCAGTTTTCCTGAAATCGAGAAGTTTGACCACATGCCACCAGCCCGTGTCGAAGGTGCGAGTGCTTATGTGTCCATCATGGAAGGTTGCAGCAAGTATTGCAGTTATTGCGTCGTACCTTATACCCGTGGTGAAGAAGTCTCGCGTCCATTTGATGATGTGCTGGCAGAAGTAGCCGGTCTGGCCGAGCAGGGCGTCAAGGAAATCTCCCTGCTGGGGCAAAACGTGAATGCCTATCGTGGCGTTATGGAAGATGGCGAGATTGCCGACTTTGCGCTGCTGATCGAATACATAGCTGAGTTCCCGCAGATAGAACGCATACGCTTTGTCACCAGCCACCCCAAAGAATTTACCCAGCGGCTGATAGACTGTTATGCCAAGGTGCCCAAGCTGGTCAATCATTTGTACCTGCCTGCCCAGCATGGTTCTGACCGTATTTTGTCAGCGATGAAGCGTGGTTATACGGCCATCGAATACAAGTCCGTCCTGCGTCGTTTGCGGCAGGTACGGCCTGATATTGCGGTGTCATCCGATTTTATCGTCGGCTTCCCAGGTGAGACGGATGAAGATTTTGATGCGTTGATGAAGCTCATCAATGACATCGGCTTTGATAACAGCTTCAGCTTTATCTTCAGCCCGCGCCCAGGCACGCCAGCGGCGAACCTGGCAGACGATACACCGGCAGAACTCAAATTGCGCCGCCTGCAGCATTTGCAGTCTGTGATTGATGCCAATACCAAAAAATACAGTAATGCCATGATAGGCACTGTGCAGCGCATTCTGGTAGAGGGACCGTCGGTCAAGGACCCGAATGAATTGCAAGGCCGCACCGAGAATAACCGCGTTGTCAATTTCGCGGGTTCCAAAGATCTGATCGGTACGCTGGTGAATACCCGCATTACCGAATCCTATAATTATTCCTTACGCGGCGAACTCGTCGAAGAGGCTGTGACAGCATAATGGCAAAAACACCCGTGCCGGTAGCGCACTTCATCCCTCAACCCCTGGACAATACCCGTCTGG
This sequence comes from Undibacterium sp. GW821-FHT07F11, assembly GCF_059418665.1. Taxonomy (NCBI): domain Bacteria; kingdom Pseudomonadati; phylum Pseudomonadota; class Betaproteobacteria; order Burkholderiales; family Oxalobacteraceae; genus Undibacterium; species Undibacterium sp. GW821-FHT07F11. Next base: position 113,792 of record NZ_JBWKQH010000007.1, on the reverse strand, counting down.
CACATCTGTGCGGGCCACTGGATGAGAACTTGCGGCAGATATCATCGGCACTGGATGTGACGATCTTCCGTCGTGGTGAAAAATTTATCGTCAGCGGCCACAATGCCGAAAAAGCGATAGAGATACTTGAGCATTTCTATGGCCTGGCGAAAAAAATCATCACCATCGATGAAGTGCAACTGGCATTGGTAGAGCAGCGTGCCAGCAAGAGCCTGAAAAAAGGCAAGGCTGAGAAAGAAGATATTATTCCGGCAGATGCCGTGGCGGTAGATGCCCCCTTGCCAGAAGATGCCGACATAGAAAGCCCGGTATTGAAAACCCGCCGCAGCGATTTGCGCGGGCGTACGCCGCACCAGAACCATTACATCAAGACCATACTAGACCATGACATCAGCTTTGGCATAGGCCCGGCTGGTACAGGTAAAACCTATCTGGCGGTAGCGTGTGCCGTGGATGCACTGGAGCGTGATGCCGTCAAGCGCATCGTACTGACTCGCCCAGCGGTGGAAGCGGGCGAGCGCCTGGGCTTCTTGCCGGGTGATCTGGCGCAAAAGGTCGACCCATATCTGCGCCCGCTGTATGACGCGCTATATGACTTGCTGGGCTTTGACCGTACGCAAAAAATGTTTGAAAAACAGGTCATCGAGATTGCCCCGCTGGCCTATATGCGTGGCCGCACCTTGAACCATGCTTTCGTCATCCTCGATGAAGCGCAAAACACGACACCGGAACAGATGAAGATGTTCCTCACGCGCATAGGTTTCGGCAGCAAGGCCGTAATTACCGGCGACCCTACCCAGGTTGATTTGCAGCGTAATGTGAAGAGTGGCCTCATCGATGCCTGTCAGGTACTCGATGGTGTGCGCGGCATAGGCTTTACCCATTTTGGCAGCGTCGATGTGGTACGCCACCCGCTGGTCGCCCGCATTGTCGATGCCTATGAAAGTGCCAATGCCAGCGCCACCGCCAACAGCGCCGCCATCGGCTTGCTGAAACCCGCAACCCCTTTAAGCTCTGCCCATCATGGTCGCAAAAAGTAAAAACGAAGTTAAACACAAGCTGACACTGTCAGTGCAATACGCCGACAAGCGTCTGCAAGATGTACTGACCCGCCCGCTGATACGCAAGACCGTGCAGGCGGCGCTGTTCTTCCCGGCAGAAATCACTTTGCGCTTTGTCGATGCCGAAGAAGGCAAGGTGCTCAACCATGATTACCGCGGCAAGGACTACGCCACCAATGTGTTGACCTTTGCCTATACCGAGGATGAAGATGCAGAGGTGACCCAGGCCGATATTATCCTGTGTACCGATGTGCTGGAGAAGGAAGCTGCCGAGCAAAAGAAAACCGTGCTCGAGCATGCCCAGCATCTGATCGTCCACGGCGTCTTGCATGCCCAGGGCTATGATCATGAAGAGGATGATGAGGCTGAAGAGATGGAGGCGCTGGAGATAGAGATACTGGCGGGGATGGGGCTGGGGAATCCGTATCAGTGACGTTGTTTTTAAGCCCCTTCCCCTTCAAGGGGAGATTTGTGGGGTTTCGCAAAGCATGCTTTGCGAAACCCCGGCGCCATCCCCTTGAAGGGGGTGGGAATTTTGAACAGAAAGCCCCCCAATGACCCAAGATAAACCACATGGCCGACGCATCAGCATGGGTGGCCGTTCTGTCGTTGCCTATGGTTTGCGCACGCAGTTCTGGCAAGACATTTACTACTACGCGATGACGTCCAGCTGGCCGGTGTTTTTTGCTGGCGTTGGTGTGGTGTTCCTGGTCTTGAACATGTGCTTTGCCTCGCTGTTCATGCTGGGTGATAACCCCATAGGCAATTTGCATCCGAATGGTTTTCTCGGGGCGTTCTTCTTTAGCGTGGAGACGCTGGCGACGGTGGGTTATGGTGACATGCATCCGCAAACCGTGTACGGGCACAGTATAGCCACTCTGGAGATTTTCATCGGCATGGCCAGTGTGGCGCTGATTACCGGCGTCATGTTTGCGCGCTTTTCGCGCCCACGTTCCAGTATTATTTTTGCCAATCATCCGGTCAGTCACATGATGGATGGCAAGCGGGTCTTGCTGATACGCCTGGCCAATGCGCGCATGAATATCATCAGCGAGGCAACCGCCAAACTACGCCTGATGCGGGATGAAAGCACGGCCAATATGGGCAGTTTTCGCAAGATCACTGACATGAAGCTGGAACGTGAACAGCACCCCATCTTCATCCTGGGCTGGACCGTCATCCATGTCATAGATGAAAGCAGCCCACTGTTTGGCATGGATGCAGAAGCCCTGCATGCGTGCAGGGCTTCGCTGATACTGAGTATAGAAGGGGTGGATGACACCACCAACCAGCCGCAAAGGGCGCGTCACTATTACCCTTGTAGTCAAATACACTGGAACCATCGCTATGTGGATGTATTTGAAAACAGCCTTGATGCAGATAATGTCCAGCACATCCATTATTCACGCTTCCACGATTCAGAAGAGATCGTCGATGTGCCGGAAAATTGATTTAGAAATGCAGCAATACTAAAGCCAGCAAAGCTGGCGCCGCTTGTATGTAGAGGATACGGCGGCTGACTGAATAGGCACCGTAGGCACCGGCCACGATGACGCAAGTCAGGAAGAAAATCTTCACATGAAAACCTTCGTGCCCGCCCATCAGCAAGCCCCAGACCAGACCTGCCGCCAGGAAGCCATTGTATAAACCCTGGTTGGCTGCCAGCACCTTGGTGGTTTCTGCCTTCTCTGGCGTATTGCGGAAGGTGCGCAAACCCATGGGCTTATCCCATAAAAACATTTCCAGTATCAGGAAGTAGATATGCAGGGCGGCGACGACGCCGGTCAATATGTTGGCGATAAGGTACACGGTTTCTCCTTGTAATAGATATTGATTTCCATGCCCTGATACTAGTTGATCCCCGGCGATTTAAACAGTGTTGAAACTGACAGTCTTGGCGGTTTATGTGCGTGCCGTCAGAATAAACTGCGCGTAGTCTTGCCATGCGCGCTCCATGCCATACAGACAGTTCCTGATCTGGTTCAGCAATGCCGTGGCATGCAGTTGCCGTTGTTGTTTTTGCCTTTCCTTGAAACTTGCCCTGGCTGGTGGCGTGCCCAGGTCAGCTACGCATAATGCTTCTGACAGGCCGCAGGACAAGCCTTGCGAAGAAAGGATGTCACGCGCCAGCGCCGCATCGCCGATCAGCACGCTGCGCTCAGATGTAGCCCATTGCAGGGAAACCGGATGGGCCATGCTGCCATTAAACTCCCCCAGCTCAGGCAAGCCCTGCAGTACCCAGCCAGTCCCGGTGCTTTGCAAGAGTTGCTGTAATTCTTCGGTACTGCCTTTGACGGCCTTGCCGCGTCCGACAAAAACGACATTCTGTACCTGAGGTGTCGCCAGGCTGTAGACATAGCCCTGGGGCAGCGCTGCCAATTTAAAGTGCGGCTGAAAATCGGGCTGAAAATGAGCGTGGAAGCGTCCTGGCTGCCGTGTGTTGCTGGCTAACGTGAACAGCCGAGCCACCCAGGGTTGCTGCGATTTGTCTACGCTGCTGGCAGTTCTGGCGGCGCGGCCACTGGCATCAATCAGCAGGTCGGCATGCCAGTCGTCGCCATTGTCACTATCAGCACCAGCAGCATTGGTGCTACAGGCACCGGCATCATGCAGTTGCAGGCTTTGTTCGCCAAGTTGCAGGTGGATACGCGGTTCCTGCAAAACTTTTTCCCACAGGGCCTGTTCCAGCGCAGGACGGTGGATGTGAACTGTCTTGCGCGTGGGCAACGACAGGCAGGTCTTGCTGTCCCATTGTATCTGCCTGAGATCATGTGTCTGCCCGGCTCCGATCAGGTTGGGGTGGATGCCGTATTCCAGCAGTAATGCCAGCAGGCTGACGGGGACGGCCTCAATGCGATAGCCGCTTCCTTCCGCATCAGCATTGGCAGGCGGGTCCGCCGCCAGCAGCAATACCGGTCCGCGCCCTTGCCTGGCTGCATGCAAGGCAGCCAGTAAACCAACCGGGCCATTGCCAAGCACGGCAACACGGTAATGCTTCATAAGCCAGGCGGCGGGGCAATGGGGGCAAAGCGGGCATCGCTGATGGTATCGAAAGACAGAAGGAAACCGGCGTTGATCACAGCCCTGGCAGCGCTGCCAAAACCGTTGGCAGCAACCATGTCGCCACGGGCTGAATTGATATCAATCGCGCCCTGGGGCATGCCCGCCTGATAACCGGCATACAGTTTTTGCAGCAGGTTGCGGTAAGCTGTTTGCAGTGCTTTGTAAACGCTATTGGTGGCAGGTGCCTGCACCAAGTTCTGGTGCAGATACTGGCCGGGCTGGAAGCCCTGCAGCCATACCTGCATATTCTCAAAGGTTTCAAAGTGGTCCTGACCTTCGGCCATGATGTAGCGTATGCTCTGGCAGTCTGCATCGCTACCAAAGCCTGGCTGGCGCAGGGTAGCGTAGATGCGTGCATATAAGTCGTCGGCACCTCTGTTGGCCTGTTCCAGTGCCAGGAAATCCCTCAGGGATTGCGGGTCCAGTATCCTGGCACGTACAGGGCGCTGATTGCCTGCGGCATCCGGTATCGTGCTGGCCACTTGCAAAGCCGGGGTATAGGCGGGGCCGTTAAGGGATAGCAGCACATTATTGACCACCCGCAGGTGCCGCATTTCTCCATAGGCAATGCGCATGAGTTCTGCAAAGCTGACCGTGACATTATTGCGCAGATTGCCAGCGGCCAGGGTGGCCGGACTCAACAACGAATAGGCAGCTGACAGGTATTCCTGAATGGCGGCCAGTTCCAGACCGGCTGCATAGCGCAGGTATAGTTGCAATTCTTCCCTGGATGCCAGTGGGAGCGCGGTGAACTTGCCAGGTCTGTAGGGGCGTATGGTTTCACGGCCTTCCAGCACGAAGTTCAGGGTTTGCCATTGGTGGTTGATGGCGTAATGGCCCATTTCTACCGGATCATTGCTGTTGGCGGGTGACGGTGGCGTACTGCCTATGTTTCTGTCCAGTCTTTCCCACGGTACTGCTGCCAGCCAGGGCACACCGGGCTCACTGGCATCTGGCGTTGGTGGCTGGGCAATGTCGGGATGATTGCTGGCCCAGTAAAAGCAGCCACAATCACGGAAGTCATGGGTCCAGGGGCTGCACAGGGATTGTGTGAGTTCGCCCGGTTCAAACATGGCAGCCAGGCTGCCACTGCCGCTCAGGTAAGCTGAGCGCCTGCCTTCCAGCGTAATGCTGCTGGTGCCGCGCTGTATCGTCAGGGCGATGACAGTATTTTCTGGCAGCAGGCGTATCGCTGTCCAGGCATCCGGCGGCGAAGTGCTGACATTGGTAGTGCCAGGCGGATTTAATTGGGCAATGCTCAGGTCCTGATTACCAAAGGGACCAAAATTGGCGTTGATCCTGGTGATCAGGCAGCGCCGGTTCTGGCTGATGTCCTGGGCCAGGTCGCGGTATTTTTTTGCCACTGCTGCACTCATGGGGGGATTTGCCACGCCTGGCGTGGCGGTACTGGCGGCAGTGACACCGGTGCTATCGACAGCGACTATGCGGACTTCATTATCGGCGATGTCGACTTCAAGGAAAGGAAAAAAACGTCTTTCCAGATTGCGCAAATCAGCTTCCAGGCCGGGATAACAATTGCCTACACCTGACTCAAGCCGGGTTGAGACAGGATTGCCGGCAACCGGTGTAATGGCGCTGCTGGCAGTTTGCGCGCGGCGCAGGGCGGCAGCGTTGCGGGGGATCAGTTTGATGATATCGGGAAGGCTCATTTTATGTTCCTTATGTTCCAGCTTATGCCGGGACGCTGGCACGTGGGGATGGCAGGCAACGGGCAAAATAATCCGGCCTGGCCTGGCTGAGTTCACAATAAGATTGCAGGCAGAAAGTCAGCCAGTGACGGATGAAATCGCAAGAGGCCTCACTGCGGCTGGCTTTTTCCTGGTGACAGCCGCCTGAGCACAGGTAGCGCGCCCAGCAGCTCTGGCAATCGGTCTGGGCATGTACGTGGCGCTCTTGCAAAAACTGCAGACGTCTGGGGGCATCCAGTGCGTGCTGGTCACCCAGCTTGTAATCATGATTGCCGATGGCACGGTGGCAGGCATACCAGTCGCCATCACTGGCAACAGAAAAATAACCACCACCTGCGCCACAGGGATAAGGGCTGCTGGCACCGGCATGCAATTGCTTCAGGGCTGTGGCGAAATTACTCAGGCGTATCTGCTGCCCTTGCAAGGCGCGTTGCAGTTCACGGCTGGCCAGGCTGACCATCGCTTGTTCATATGTTGACCAGTCGCGCTCCTGCAGCGCCAGTGCCGAACCGCTGCGCAAGGGCGAGAAACCGATATCCTTAAACCCCAGCGCGGCGATGGCATCAAACTGCTGGTCGAGGTCAAGCGAGAGGCTATTGGCAGTGGCACGGGCCGCCAGTTTGCACATGCCGGGTGTGTTCAGCAAAGGCTGGCAATGTTCAAGTATCGCTGCGAAGGAATCGCGCTTGCCATTGAGCATGGGGCGCTGGCGGTTCTGGACGACGCTGCCGCCATCAATACTGATAGTGACGGCAAAGCGATGCTGCCTCAGCAGCTCGTGGTCTTCGGGGCGCAACAAGGTGCCATTGGTGGTAACGGAGTAGCGCAAATCCAGATGCTGCTGGCGTGCCAGGGCAGCACTATAATGCACACACTGGTGTATCAGGGCGCGATTGACAAAGGGTTCGCCGCCGATAAACCCCAGCGTCAGCGGCGCTTGTGGATCGGCTTCTGCCAGCAGACGGTCTATGCTGCTGCGGGCTTGCTCCCAGTCCATGCCCTTGCTTTGTTTGCCCTCAAAATTACCCTGGCTGGCATAGCAATAGCTACAGCCCAGGTTGCAACTGGAGCTGACATTCAGCGACAGGCTCTGTACTGTCGGCAGGCTTAGCGCATCAAGGCTGGCTTCGTTATGCAGGGTGCGAGCCAGCATCTGGCTGAGGGCATGATCGATGCTGGTATCAGCATCAGCATCAGTATCAGCCTCAGTTTCCTGTTCGGGCAGGTCATAAATCTGGCTGTGCGGTACTACCAGCAAGTGCTGACCCAGGCTGGATTTGAAGCGGTAGCTGTCTGGTGCATGTGCAGCAGAGGGGAGTGGCAGCAGACTCATGTCTGGCCACCAGCAGGATTTGCGCTGCTACCCATGCTGGCAAGGATTTCATCCCGCCTTTCATTGGCACGATTGGTGACAATGGCAGAACGGCCCAGTGGTGAAGCAACGGGTGTCTGGACGATGTCGTCAACCCAGCTCATCAGCAGATCATATTGCCATGTGCTGAGAGTCAATGGCAGGGCATTTGAGTTGCGCATCAGTGGCGGCATCTGCATGTTGGTGGCATTGGCGCTTTCAGGCGACCTCAGATGAAAACTCTGGCGTATCAGTTCTTTAAGCCGGGCAGGATGCAATTGCACAAAATCGTGCAGGGCCTGTAAATCAGACAGATAGCGGTGGCGCGAACGTGCATGCGCCGTCAGCGGCAATGGGTCGGCAGCATTGGCATTGGGTATCGTGAAATCCGGATTGCGCAAAAGATCACGTCCGCCAAATGCCCTGAGCGGCAGACGCATGCCGTCACCGGCTATGGCCTGGGGACGCCGTGCATTGGCCGGTAAACTCATGGCTCGCAGGCTGCGATAGTAATCGACGTTGAGCAGGCTCAGGGTTTCATAGGCACGCTCAAACAGGTCTTCTATCCAGCGTTCGCGTTCGGCAGTGGTCATGGCGGCGTTGCGTAGTGCCGTATCACCACTGCGGTCATTGATCTCATCCGCCATGGACAGGAAAGGTCTGCGGTCCGGGGCAAAATCGGGCGGGGCAACGAAGACATTGGCCATCGTGCTGAGCCTTCGCGCTGCCGCACCGGGGAAGCGCAAACTGACATTGAGCCTGGCTTCGCAGGTATCGTCCACGACACCCAGTGATATGCTGTCATCGCCAACATCCGCGCCATCATAGGTGTCCCAGGGGCTGACGATTTCTGCCTGCGTACCGGTGACACCGCGCCAGCCTGCATCAGGATTGAGGAAGTTGAAAGGTGCCAGTACCGGTGGTGCCGGATTGCCTGTCGGTGGCGGGTGGTCCTGGCTGCTATCTGGCGGGCCATAGATGCGGCCCCGCGCAGGGGTGAAGCGGAAGCGCAGTACTTCGACATTGACTTCGGCCAGCCAGGGCTGGCCATTGGCGGGCTGCGGTTTGCTGAGCAAGAACTGTATGCTGCCAAGAGGAATATTCCGTCCTGCCGGTATCATAGGGGGGACGGCAGCGGGCGGGCTGACGCCCAATAGAGGGATGACTGCATGGTTGTCAGCAGCCACCACCACAGGTGGGGTGGTGCCGAAGCGCAAAAGCGGGTTGGCGGCACGCCGGGCTGCCTTGTGGTTTTGCGCGTTCACTTCCAGAGTCAGATTGGCGAGCGGGATGTTAAAGCGCGTCAACAAGGCCGGGGTCAGGGGCGCATCTGTCCAACTGCTTTCTGCCGAACCGGGCTCGCCCATTTTTGCCCAGATTTCAAAGAAGGGGGCAACTGGTCGTATCAGTTCTCCATCACGCAAGCTGATTTCTGTCGGCATATAGGGCTCGACTGAACTGTCGGGCAAGATGCGCAGTGACCAGTCAGGGGCAATGACCGTCTCTGCATTGGCGCGTGGTTTGGGATTTTGTATCCACTGGAAGGCCTCTTGCGGCGTACTGCTGCCACCCAGACGGGCAATTGCGATAGGCGGATTGATAAAGAGGGCCTGGATGATTGCTGACATGGATGAATCTCCATTCGTAAAGTTGCCGCTGCTGCCGTTACTTCTACTGCTACTTCAATGTCAGTGCCAGTGTCGACAGGAGGATGGGCGTATTCCTGGCGCCAGATAGCGGATGTAGATATGCTTTCATTAGCATAAGTTGTCGAAAAATTAAAGGCAATTGTTTTTTTAATCTTTTATTTCACAAAAAATAATTGACGTTTTTGTACCACGCTTGCTGATATATTGCTTATACCGTGACAGGTAGCAGGACTGGCAAGCGGGCAGGGATATACGGTGTGATGTGCTGCGGGGTGTGCTGTGATTTACAGGGATTGATTTGTGACAGACGCATGACAAATGCCACTTTGCCCTGGTTTTGATGTTCTCTTGAGCATGTTTTGAGATAGTTTTTGTATCAGTTCATGTCAAAATTTGGGAAACCACCGCCATTTGTTGTATTCTGTAGGATTGAAACAACGGCGTTACGCCTATTATGCAAGAGCACTCTAGTAAGGTCAGACCATCTGACCTTAAACCCCATAGGTCATTGTTTGAACGATTGACCGCCCTGATTTCTCCTGAACCTGAAAACCGCGCCGAACTGCTGGAAGTGTTGCACGACGCGCAAGAACGCAACCTCATCGATGCCGATGCACTGGCAATGATAGAAGGCGTGTTCCAGGTATCCGACCTGTGCGCACGCGATATCATGGTGCCGCGCGCGCAAATGGATGTCATCGATATTTCCAATCCCATACAAGAATGGATGCCAGAAGTGCTGGAGACAGCGCATTCCCGCTTCCCTGCTGTTGATGGTGACCGTGACAAGGTGGTTGGTATCTTGCTGGCCAAGGATTTGCTGCGCTATTACGCCTCAGATGCATTTGATGTGCGTGACATGCTGCGCCCCGTCATCTACATCCCTGAATCCAAGCGCCTGAACATCTTGCTGCGTGACTTCCGTGCCAACCGCAATCATATTGCCATGGTGGTGGATGAGTACGGCGGCGTCTCCGGCCTTATCACCATTGAAGACGTGCTGGAACAAATCGTCGGCGATATCGAAGATGAATATGATTTCGAGGAAGAAGAAGACAATATCCTGGCGCTGGAAAGCAAGGGTAATGGCAAACGCTGGCGCATCAAGGGGCTGACTGATCTTGAACAGTTCAATAACACCCTGGGCACGACGCTGGGGTCTGAGCATGTTGAAACCATAGGTGCTTATGTGGCTGACTATATGGGTGAGTTGCCGCATATGGGCGATGAATTCTCTATAGGCAACCTGTACTTCGAAGTCTTGCGTGCAGATGCGCGTGAAGTGCAAATGCTGCTGGTAGAACAAAGACCTACCGTGCGGTCTGATGATTAAGGCTGCAATGTCTTTGCGGTCTTTGTTATCTTCCCTTTCTGTACGTTCATCCTTCCTGCTGATACTGGTTGCAGGGGGGCTGAATGTACTGTCGTTTGCTCCTTTCCATTTTTGGCCTGTACAAATCCTCAGTCTGGCCTTGTTGTTCAGCCAGGTTTTGCGTGAGGGCGATAGCGCCATCAGCCGCAAAAGGGCAGGCTGGCTGGCCTGGGCTTATGGTCTGGGCTGGCTGACGGCCAGCACCAGCTGGCTGGTGTATGCCATGACCGTGTTCGGCGGCTTGCCTGGCGTACTGTCCTTGCTGGCCCTGATGTTTTTGACCGGCGCATTGTCTGTCTATGTAGCTGCCGCTGCCTGGGGCACGCGCTGGCTGCAACAGCGCTGGAAAATTTCTTCCACCGTCGCTGGCCTGCTGGTCTTGCCCGGTTTGTTTACTGTGGCGGAATGGCTGCGCATCTGTTTTTTGACCGGCTTCCCCTGGACTATCTCCGGTTATGCCCATACCCACAGCCCACTGGCCGGTTTTGCACCTGTCATCGGTGTGCTTGGTCTGTGCTGGTTGAATGGCTTGCTGGCTGCGGCACTGGCCTTGTTGCTGGTGTCGGATGCTAGCCGCAGGCAAAAACTTTCTCTGCCTGCTCTGGTCGTTGTCGTATTTGGCGCGGGCTTTGGCTTGCAGCAAATCAGCTGGACCATGCCACAGGGCCAACCCATACAGGTACGCCTGTTGCAGGGCAATGTTGCGCAAGACATGAAGTTCAGCCAGGAACATCTGAATGATTCGCTGGCCCTGTATCACGACATGATCACGCAAACCCCGGCTGACCTCATCGTCACGCCAGAGACTGCGCTACCCATGCTGACTTCGCAATTGCCGCCAGATTATCTGCCACTCTTGAATACCTTTGCCCAGGACAGCGCCAGCACCGTCATCCTTGGTGTTGGTGTGCACGATGGTGCTGACAAGTATTCCAATAGCGTGCTCGGCATGTCGCGCCAGTATGCCCAGCCTTACCGCTACGACAAACATCATCTGGTACCTTTCGGCGAATTCATCCCGCCGGGCTTTCGCTGGTTTGTGAACATGATGTCCATCCCCATGGGAGAGTTTTCTACTTCCGGCCCGATACAGCCAGCCATGAAAGTCGCGGGCCAGTGGGTGATGCCGAATATCTGTTATGAAGATTTGTTTGGTGAAGAAATTGCTGCGCAATTGTCAGCCCAACATGCTGCGGGCCAGCCGGTTGCCAGCATCTTGTTGAATGCATCCAATCTGGCGTGGTATGGCAACTCTTTTGCTATCCCCCAGCATTTGCAGATATCACAAATGCGCGTGCTGGAAACTGGCCGCCCCATGCTGCGTGCAACGAACACCGGGGCCACCGCAGTCATCGTGCCAGGGGGCGTGGTAGAACAGTTATTGCCAGAGAATACCCGCGCTGTGCTGGCTGCAAACGTGCAGGGCTATACCGGCATGACACCTTACATCTTCATCGGCAATCTTGGTGCGCTAGGCTTGTCTGCGCTGGGAGTGTTGCTGGCTTTTTTGCTGAGACGCAGAACAGGGAAGTAGGCTGGGTTGGTACAATGAGCTGATCGTACTTCTCCCGTTCTACATAAATCATTGCAGGAAACAATATGACTGAAGACCTTTCCGTCCTGACCCGCAAGGGCAATCCACCTGACCACAGCCTGATTTATGGCAGTCATGCAGACCAGGTAGCCGATATACGTTTTGGCAGTGACGGTGCACGACGTCCACTGGTGATGTTGATACACGGCGGTTTTTGGAAACCAGAATATGACAGGCAGCATACCGAGGCGATGTCCAGCGCACTGGCTGCTGAAGGCTGGACTGTCGTCACACCAGAATATCGCCGCATTCCCGGCAAGCCTGACGCCAGCCTGGAAGACATCGCCAGTGCGATAGAAATGCTGCCACATCAGGTGGCGCGCCACAACGGCAAGATAGTATTGGTCGGGCATTCTGCCGGTGGCCATCTCGTGCTGTGGGCAGCAGTCAAATGCGCCACACCAATGCTGACCGGTGTACTTGCCCTGGCACCCGCCGCCGACCTGCGCATGGCCCACGAATTGCGCCTGGGTGATGGCGCAGTGCAGAAGTTTCTGGGTAAGAATCCGCTGGAACGCGCAGATGTCGATCCCATGCAATTATCCGCGCCTGCAGTGCCAGTGACGGTGTTGCAGGGCGGCCTTGATGAGGTTGTACCACCGGTCGTGCCTGAAGCTTACTGCAAGGCTTTCCCCAAAACGCAATTGGTACTGCTGCCCGAGGCTGGGCATTTTGCAGTGATTGATCCACAAAGTAATGCCTGGCCTGCAGTGTTGTCGGCCTTGCGTGGTTTGTCTGGGACGTGAAATTCCATGAAAGATGGCAGGTATAGAAGCTCAGATAGGTACGATTCGCGCAGCGTAATCGTATCCACGGACTTGGGGGTTTTATGGTGTTTTTGTTGGGGCGGAGAGTGAAGACGCAGGCTGAGATTTTGGGATGTTGAGGTAGATCGCGAGCCAGACTCGATAATCTTTGTCCTTCCATTGCTCAAAAATACAAAAGCAATGGCAGGGTCAAAAACACAAAGAACCGGTGCGTTACAACGCACCCTACAAATTACCGTACTTCGTAGGGTGCGTTGTAATGCACCGAGTGGATAATGGATGTGTGATTGGCAGACCAGCAAGCCATCTTCAAAGACATTTCGTCGTCAGGATACTGCTTACTTATTCCCCTGCACCATCTGCGCATCAATATCCGCCAGGCATTCAATACCACGCTGGGTAATCGACATCTTGCCCGTCTCGGCATTGACTTCCACATGCGCCTTCTTGCCGAGGAAGGTGGCAACCGGACCGGGGAGGGGTGTGTCAGGGTCATTGGCGATGGCGCGCAGGCCATCTATGCATTGCTTGATGAACAGGGTTTGCCTGCCTGCATCGGTCAGTTCCAGCGTGCCGTCTTTACGGTAAGTCATGAACTTGATGCCGCACAGGCGCTTGGCGTTGCGACTGATGCAGGCATTCGGTTTGGTATTGCGCGGCAGCTTGCTTAATTGCTCCAGTGCGTCGTATTCATCTATGCTGAGTTTTTGATTCATTGCTGCTTTCTACATTTGTATTGATGAAAACCAAACCTGATCACGCATGGCCATGTTTGGTTTTCTTGAGATTCTCTTCTGTCTTTCTCTGACTCTGTGGTGAGAGGTTTTTCTTAGTAATAACTAATTCTATTTATAAACCTTGCCGCTTTTCATAACGAAATTCACTTTCGTCAGGCTCGTCACATCCGCCAGCGGGTCTGCATCAACCGCGATGATGTCGGCAAACTTGCCGACCTTGATGCTGCCAACTTTTTCTTTCAGTCCCAGCAAATCTGCCGCATTGATGGTGGCTGCCTGTATGGCTTGCATGGGTGTCATGCCATACTTGACCATGTAATAAAATTGCTTTCCATTGTCACCATGCGGATAGACACCAGCGTCTGAGCCAAAGGCCATGCGGGCACCACCTTGCAAGGCAGCACGGAAATTATCGCGCTGCTTCTGGCCTATCTCTTTTTCCTTGGCTAGCGATTCTGGCAAGAAACCGGCTTTTTCACCTTCGCTGAGAATATAGTCGTCATTATAGATGTCCATGACCAGCCATGTGCCATGTTGTTTGGCCAATTTGATGCCTTCTGCATCTATCAGGCTGCTGTGTTCGACAGAATCCACACCTGCACGTATGGCATCGCTGATGCCGCTGGCACCGTGGGCATGGGCGGCAACCTTGCGGCCCAGCTTGTGTGCTTCCTGCACGATGGCTTGCATTTCTTCGAGAGTATATTGCTGTGCGCCCGCGGCGTCACCTTTGGACAATACGCCACCAGTGGCACAAATCTTGATGAGGTCGGCACCGTATTTGGCCATTTCACGCACTTTGCTGCGAGCCGCCCAGGGGCCGTCAGCCACGCCTTTGCCTACATCATTGTATTCAGGTGGGAGCAGATTGTTGTCGCAATGACCACCTTTGATGCCCAAGGCATAGCCGGACGCGAGCATGCGCGGGCCGGGGAAGTCACCATCATTGATGGCGTCACGCAGGGCGACGTCAGCAAAACCTTCAGAACCTACATCGCGCACGGTGGTGAAACCTGCATTCAAAGTATCGCGCGCAGCCCTGACACCGTAGAGTGCACCTCGCACCGTAGATGTGCCAAGAGAGATGTAGCCATGCTGGTGCGGATTGCTGGTCAGGTGGGTATGCGCATCAATCAGGCCAGGCAATACGGTGGACCTGGACAGGTCAATGACTTTGGCCGTTGCCGGGATGGGCGTGCCAGCTATGGCCGTTATCGCAATAATGTGTTCGCCTTCAATGACGATAAGCTGGTCGCGTAATACTTTTCCACTTTCGACATCAAGCAGGCGGCCAGCCTTGATGGCGATGGTTTCTTTGGCGGGGGCTTTATCTTCAGCCTGGGTCGGGCCAGTTGCCAACATCAGGCTGCATAGTATGCTGCTCAATAATACGGGGGCCAGTTTTTTATTCATTGTTGTTCCCTATGGTGTTTTTATAGATGGAATTTATCTTGCAGGCGAATATAACATGCGAGAGTTGAGGCATTAGGCGCAAGGCAGCTCGAGACCCTAGTCGACAATAAACAGCTTCGCCCCGGTCGCTGTTGATGAGCGGTGCGCTTCGGCACCATCAGCAACCTGGTAGCTCATGCCCGCCTTCAAAGTCAGCACGCGGCCATCATCAAGTTCGGTCAGCATTTCGCCTTCCATGCACAGCAGGATATGGCCCTTGCTGCACCAGTGGTCGGCCAGATAACCGGGCGTATATTCGACCATGCGCACGCGGATATCACCAAACTTGCAGGTGCGCCAGTATGCTTTGCCGGTAATGCCGGGGTGTTCGGTTTTCTCAACATTGGACCAGTCGGTCGTGCCAAAGGGAATATCAGAAATTTTCATGTAGAGACTTTAAAAAAATAAAATGGAGAGATTAGTCTTTTTGATGCATGGAGGCCAGGTTGCTTTGGTCGTTTCTTTGGTGCGATACCTTGAGCGGAATTATTCAGCCAAAGCAATTGCTTTCAATGCCCCGATATCCCCCGCGGTAATGATACTGATATGACGGCTGATTTTTTCTGCCGGCCAATTCCACCATGCGATTTGTTCCAGGGTATCGACGACATCGTCCGTAAAGCGCCGCCGTATGGGTTTGGCCGGATTGCCACCAACGATGGTATAGGCTGGCACATCGCCGACGACCACAGAGCGTGATGAGATGATGGCACCATTGCCTATCTTCACACCCGGCATGATCAGTGCCTCATAGCCTATCCAGACATCGTTGCCGATGACGGTGTCACCCTTGTAGGGCAGGGCTTCAAGGTCCATCGGAATTTTCTCCCAGCCATTGCCAAAAATCTGGAAAGGGTAGGTCGAGATGCCCGCCATATTGTGGTTTGCCCCGTTCATGATGAACCTGACACCACGCGCCAGTGCGCAGAACTTGCCTATGATGAGTTTGTCGCCGATGAAGGGGAAGTGATACAGCACATTGCGCTCGAAATCTTCAGCGCCTTCCGGGTCGTCATAATAGGTGTAGTCACCGATAAGGATATTCGGGTTGCTGACTGTATTCCTGATATAGCAAACCTGGGGGAAACCCTGCATCGGGTGCGCGTTTTTTGGGTCTGGTCCGTGCATAAAATTTAGTGTTGGATGTCATCAAGTAGCTGGTGCAGGGCTTTCGTCAAAGCCTTGATCGAACCCTGCATATCCCATTCGTCATTATCGACATTGACGAAATTCGAAATGGCGCGCAATTCCAGGAAAGGCTGGTCTTCCTGCAGGCAGGCGTAGAAGAAGGCCGCACCTTCCATGTTTTCGAGGTCGACGAATTCAGTATTCACGTAGTGCGCCATAGCGGCATTCAGTGACATGCTGCGGGCCCTCGGGAACTCTGTGCCTGCCGGAATGAACGGGCAGGTGAGTGTATGGCGGCGTTCAAATTCCATGTCTATGGGCAGGTGCGCGAGGTGAGTGAAGCCGTCGGGCGTAAAAAAGCCCAGGTCGCCTTCGACTTCACTTTCAACCAGCGCCACGTCGCCTACCTTGAAACTGGAATGCGGATAAGCACCGGCTATGCCCGCCATGATGAGCATATCTGGTTCATATTCATAGATCGCCCTGAGGGTTGCATGGGCGGTCGCGGTAAGCCCGACACCAGAGACGATGGTAATAATACCTTCGCGCTGGAACAGGCTGGCTTCAGTCTGGGTCGGGAAGAGAATGGCTATTTTCATGATGTAGTGCTTTCTGCTGCTAGGCCAGGGCTATGAGCGGATGATTTGTATTTTATCAATGATCGGGGCGTAACCAAATTGAATTGACTGGCTTTTTAGCTGCTGTTGTATGAATTGCTCCGAAATTTTTTGGCATATACTGCATAAATAGGGCATTTTGCGCCTGGTTTCGATCTGGCAATGACCCTGAGTTTATTCTATCTACAGGATGGGACACTGAAACTTTGAGAAAAGTTGCCGTTAAGTAGTGAACTGTCACAGTCCACCAGGACATGCTTGCTGTTTCCGATATGAACATTTGCTGCAATAAATGCAGGTGCAACGATGGCCAAAACCAATAAAGAATTTGTTACAGGCTTGTTCCAGATACTCTGGGACAGGCAGCCCGATCAGCAGACGGTGGATTTATATGCCTCCCGCCTTGATTCTGGCTTGCTCACGCGGGCCGGGGTTGAATACAGCTTTTTGATCGCGCCGGAATATAGCCCGGTTGCCGAACAGATCGTGCGCCTGTACCTGGCTGCCTTCAACCGCATACCAGATACGGACGGTTTCACCTTCTGGATGGGTGTACACAGGAATGGGGGCAGCAATAGCCAGATCGCGCAGGTGTTTGCCCAGTCCGAAGAGTTTGTCAGCAAATATGGCGCAAACTTGTCGAATAGCCAGTTCCTTGACCTGATTTATCAAAATGTACTTGGCCGTAGTGCCGATGCGGCAGGCCGTGATTACTGGGTAGGACAAATGACCAACGGCATGGCCCGTGGCGAGATCGTCAACCAGTTTGCGCAGTCACAAGAGTTCAAGATTGCGGCCTCGACCAAGGTCTACGCCAGTGTGGTGTACACGACCTTGATAGGCCGCATGCCTACTGCGGCTGAAGCGGCTGCCGCCCCCACCAATGTCGAGCAACTGGTCTTGAAAGTGGCGCAGGCGTCTGAAGTGACGCCGACCATAGGCAGTATCAGTTATTCAGCACCGGCCTTCGTCGAACAGCAACTCAATGATGGCAGCATGACCAGCAGCATTGTGTTGACACTGACCGGCGATACCTTCAAGGGCAATGTCGGCGCTGCGCTGGGCAAATTGACCAATGTGCCTACCGGCCTGACCGGTACCCTGGTCAAAACTACGGATACAACGGCTACCCTGACCCTGAGTGGCAAGGCCACGGCCAATGCCAGTATCAATAACATCGCCAACCTGACCGTCACGCTGGACAACACTTCCTTTACCGGTGGCAAGGTTGCCAATATCATCAATGCCGTCAAGACTGATCTGCAGATCAATTACATCGATATTCCGCTCAATGAAACCAATCATTTACTGAGCGGCAAAGGTGCATTGACCACGCCCCTGGTCGTTGACTTGAATCTGGATGTGCTGACGCTGGACGGCAAACCCCTGGCTTTGCTGAGTGGCGATATCAAACAGGTGGATTATGTTGACCTGAGTTCGGTTGCCGCAGCCACTACGACGGGAACAAGCACCGGTACATCTGGCACCAAGGTGACCGTGACCACTACCATCAAGGGCGATGAAGCCAATAATTTGCTGGTAGGGTCGAATTACGCGAACTTTTTCACCGGTGGTGGCGGGCACGACACCATGCAGGGCGGTACTGCTGTGGACACCTATACATTCGGCATTACCCCGGTTGCCAATGGCGTTGATACCATCACCAATTTCACCATAGGCAAGGGTGGTGATGTATTGAACTTCTCCGCCTTCCTGAACAAGACCGGCACCACCAAAATCGCCGCCGTCAACGCTGCGGCGACCACGCCCAAAGCCTGGGCAAATGGTGATGTCCTGGCGGTACAGGGCAACGCCCTGGATACCACAAAAATTGCCGCCCTGTTCGGCACAGGCAAAGCCTTCACCGGCCCCACCGTCGCCAGCAAGATGGTCATCATCACCGCCGACATCATAGGTGATGCCAGCGTCTGGTATGTGATTAATCAACTCGATGTCAACAACATTACGCCGGATGAAATCGTGCTGGTGGGCGTGTTGAAGAACGTCAATAACCTGAGTCTGGTTGGGTTTGATGCGACGAATTTTTTGTGATGAGTGTGTTGGTGATTTTTTTTCTTCGATATGTGATTTAAAGATTGGAATATCTAAGATGAAGAAATGTGGCTAAAGACCGTGGTGACGTTGTTTTTGACTTTTTGCCGTTCCCATGTGTAGCCGCCATTTGTGCTGTGCAGAAAATGGAAAGAGGAAGGCCGATGTTTGAGCGTAGCGAGTTTTCGGACTTTCCCATTTTTTGTACTGCACAAATGGGAACCCCGCAGGGGCGGCGACGCCTGGGTCGCCTTTCTTTGAATACGTTCTTTGGCGACGCAAAGAAAGTATTTCGGCTGCCGGGCCGAGACCCGGCTTGTGTCTACGAAGGGCAATTTAATTTCAAGCTACACGGCTTGCAAAAACGCCGCTAGATTCCTGCCAAAAGCACGCAGGAATGACGTTAATAAGAGTATGTGCAGATCGGGAGTTTGAACAGGGAGGTTAAGCTCAGTGACATTTGGGAATACCTGATGTGCAACATCGCAAAACCCTACTCCTTCACCACCTTAGTCCCCGCCACGATATCCCCCAAACGCAACTGCTTGCGCCCCAGTGCAAACACCCAGTCCACTACCGTCAGCACAAGCACATTACGCAAAAAGGATTGCGTCAGATTACAGGGATGTTCGGTCTCATGATGAACCACGCGGATATGCATGACGCGCTTGCCCAGGCTTTGGCCGTCAAAGCCGTCCTTGAACAACTGATACAACAGCCACAAAATCAAAACTACCCGGTTGGTTTGCTTGAACAGATTGGGCATGGTGACGGTGATCAATAAACCCAGCATTGCCAGCAGTAATGCAACACCGACTGTATCGATGACCTGGGCGATGAAACGTTTTGACAGACCAGCGAGTTTTTCATCATCAGCATTTTGCTGGTCAGCAATCTTCAGGTGTTGCTGGCGTTGCGCCCTGAAGGCGTTGATATCAACGCCGCGTACAGAGAGTATCGATTCAACGGCGGCATATTCATGCTCAGCCAGATCTGGCTTGATGCCCAGGGCGAGCAAATCCCCCGTCTCTTTTGACGCATAACTGTCTTGCAATGGTCTTTGTAAAGCATTTAATGCATTCATTTTTGCAATTCAAAGTCAAAGGTAGAGGATTGCTTGATTCAGCATAGCGTATTCATCAGGCAATTTTTGGCGAAATTGTTGCAACATATTACAGAGATAGAGGGGCAGACTTGCTCCTGCATCAGCAATATGCGTCTGTGGTATTACCGGACTTTGGGTTGAAAACTGCTGGCTTGTTCGTGCCGCGTTTCAGCTTCTGATCGTTTTTATATCCGGTAATACATGACAAAACATGGCCAAAGTAGCCAGTGAGGAATTGAAGATACCAGCACAATGGCAGAAAATCAAAACTGCAGACTGGCTTGCAACTGTTTGTGTGATACCCATAATGCAACATGTAATGCCACTTGTTGCATTGCGGCAGCAATTGTCGTCATTAAAAAATGTCTCGTCACATAGTGCAAAACTGCATGACGAGGGTTTGCATCAGTGTCATCGCGGTCAGTGATATTGGTCTGCAGCAACGTCGTCAAATTGCAACTGAAATAGAAATTATTATCTCTGGGGACATTGTTTTAGCCTTACCTTGCAATATCTCAACACGATTCCTGAAAATATAAATCAGGGACGCCTTCAGTACTTCATCTGGTTTGCTAAATTATCAAGTGACAAAATCAGTGCTATCCTGCAAGAGCTGTTGCCACAGAATATTCCGTCCGACTTTTGTATTGGAGAACCGGTATGTTTTTTTCGTCGCTGCGCAGAAAACTCATCAGCATTTGTGTATCCATCGTAGTCATCGCCATGCTGGCCATGGTGGTGGCAAATTTCTTTACTACGCGCTCGCGTACCATGGATGCACTCAACAGCCAATTATTGCAACTGTCTGAAAGCCATGCGACAGCCATTACCGAATGGGTCAAATCCAAGCAGGCTGCCGTTGCCTCGCTAAAGCTGGCAGCAGAATTACCAGAACCGCTGGGGGCACTCAAGGCAGGTGAACAGGCCGGTGTGTTTGACATGGCCTATATCGGGTTTGCCGACAAACGTGCAGTCTTTTCGCAAGACCGCAAACGGGCTGCCGATTATGATCCGACTGCACGGCCCTGGTATATCAAGGCCAGCGAAGTTGGCGGGCCGATTATCACCGCCCCCTATATCGGTGCCAGCACAGGCAAACTGGTAGTCACCTTTGCCGACCCTATAGGCGGCAAGGGTAGCGTCAAGGCCGTGGTCGCTGCAGATGTCATGCTGGACGTGGTGACCAGCAATGTCGCATCGATCAAACCTACCCCTGCCAGTTTTGCGTTCTTGCTGGATGGCAGTGGCAAGATCATTGCTCATCCCAATGAGAAACTGACACTGAAACCGCTGAGCGAGCTTGATGCCAGTCTGACGACACAGGTATTGAACGCGACAGAAGCCTCTAAGACCAGTAGTACCATCCATCTCAACGGGCGCGAGGGCATGTTGTTCGTCACAAAAATTGCCGGTACTGACTGGTTGCTGGCTACCGTGCTTGACAGGGCAGAGGCGACCCAGGCATTGACGGCTATGCTGACCGCGTCCGCAGTCACAGCCATCATCGTGGTTGCACTGGCTGCCCTGATACTGACAGCACTGGTAGCACAAGCTTTGAAAAAATTGGAACTGGTGCGTGACGCCATGGCCGATATCGCTACCGGTGAGGGTGACCTGACCCGCCGCCTGGCTGCCGACGGTACGGATGAACTGGCACAAATCAGCGGGGCCTTTAACCGCTTTGTCGACAAGATCGCTGCAGTGCTGATCGACATACGCGCCACCAGTGGCTCGGTCAGGCTGGCATCTGGCGAGATTGCGGCGGGCAATGCAGACTTGTCTGCCCGCACTGAAAGCCAGGCCAGCTCCCTCGAAGAAACCGCATCATCGATGGAAGAGCTGACTTCTACCGTCAGGCAAAATGCCGACAATGCGCGTCAAGCCAATCAACTGGCGGCCTCTGCTGCCAATGTGGCAGGCAAGGGTGGTGATGTGGTCTCGCAAGTGGTGACCACCATGGTGTCGATCAAGGACAGCTCGCGCAAGATTGTGGACATCATCAGCGTCATCGATGGCATCGCCTTCCAGACCAATATCCTGGCATTGAATGCTGCAGTAGAAGCGGCCCGCGCTGGTGAACAAGGGCGCGGTTTTGCCGTAGTGGCATCCGAGGTGCGTAACCTGGCGCAACGCTCAGCTACGGCTGCCAAAGAAATCAAAACCCTCATTGATGATTCTGTTGTCAAGGTCGATTCGGGTGCACGCCTGGTTGATGAAGCTGGCCACACCATGGGCGAGATTGTCACCTCGGTCAAACAGGTGGCAGACATCATGAGCGAGATTACTGCCGCCAGCCAGGAACAAAGCTCAGGTATAGAAGAAGTCAACCGCGCCGTCACCGAGATGGATGAAATGACGCAGCAAAATGCCGCATTGGTGGAAGAAGCCGCTGCCGCAGCCGAGAGCCTGCAGGAACAGGCTGAACATCTTTCGCAAATTATCAGCATGTTCAAGCTTGACGATGGCAAGCAGGCCGTGGCAACCGTTGCCAGTGCCAGTGTGCCCAATAAGATCGCTGTCCGGGCAAAACCGGCAACGACCAGAATCGCACCTGCGGCCAGGATAGTTAAAGCCAGCCCTGTTGCAGGCAAGGGGAATGCGGTCAAGAAGGATGACGAGGATTGGAGCGAGTTTTAAAAATTGAGCAGCATGCGGTGTCTTACGGATTACCCCAGAAAATTTCGCATGCTTTAGTATTCCATCGACATCCTGCATCTTCGAGCATGTCGATAATTTGTTTGAGTTGGTCACCGCGCACGTGCTCGCCTACCAGGTGTTCATTTTTTCCAGACAATATCTGCTTGAGCTGCATGACAGTTAAGGAAGGTGGAAATAATGGTTTTAGTACGGAGAGTGTTCTGGCAGTGATATGGTCCGGACTATTGACAAAGACATCGACAAAAGGGTCACCGTGCTTGTATGAGAAAGACGGCAGTTCAACACATCCTGGCATGGAAAAATTGAATTCGTAGATATAGGGCAGGTACGCTGGTGCTATGGCAATGCCAGTATGTGTGATCGTGGCTTTCAATGTTATGTCTCCCTTGAGGGAAACGGATGTACCTGCTAAGCACGGAAAAAGTTGCTCTTCCAGTGGGTGAAGTGCTGCACGGCTGACCAGAATTCCTCGCTGCCAATTGTCAGGCTGGGTCGCTGCTTCATCTTCATACAAGCATACAAAATGACTTGAAATAACAAGATGGCCGGATATTTCTATCGGGTGACGATATTGCTCATAGCTGAGTTGCAGGACTTCGCTGACACGCATGACGTTTAATTCTTTTCGAATTCTTCCAATTCTTCTATGCGCCTTTTTGCACGTGCCTGCATGCAACTGATGTGCATGACATTGCGTATGGTGCCACCTATATTCTTTTGATAGACGGCATCGCAATCCGCCTCACGGAACTTGATCCAGGCGCGCTGGGCATTGACGAAAGATTTTTTCATGTCAGCGAAATTGCCGTCAGACGCATAGTCTTTTTCCATGCCTTTGAGTACACGCTGATACACCTGGTTCAGTTTCGCTTCCACTTTTTGTTGCTCTATCGAAGCGCATTCATTGATTTCCATGGTGTTGGATGCTTTGTTGCAATCAATGGCATGGGCGAAGCTGCTGGCGCAGGCCAGGGTGATGAAGCTGAGGAGTAAGCGCATGATGAAACCTTTCGTCAAGGGGGAGGTTCAAGGTCGGATTATAGTCTGGATTTAGTCTGGACTTTATGAATGTAACACCGCCTCATACACTGCCAGGTCCTCATCCGAAAAACAGCAAAAAGTCACTTCTTCAATAGAAGAACCCGACTCTGAACCAAATGCCCTGACCGTGTTGATTGCGACCCGCGCTGCCAGTTCTATGGGATAGCCATAAATCCCCGTGCTGATGCTGGGGAAGGCAATGCTGCGCAATTGTCTGGCCGCAGCCAGGTCCAGACTGTGACGATAGCAGGATGCCAGCAAGGCTGGCTCGTCCTGGTGGCCGTCTCGCCAGACCGGGCCTACGGTGTGAATGATGTGAGCGGCAGGCAAGCGATAGCCTTTGGTGATTTTTGCCTGACCAGTCTTGCAGCCACCCAACAAGCGGCATTCATGGACCAGGTCTGGTCCTGCAGCTCTGTGTATGGCGCCATCTACGCCACCACCTCCCAGCAAGGATGAATTGGCGGCATTGACGATGGCATCGACTTGCAGCTTGGTGATGTCGGCACGAATGGTGAGTATCTGTGGCATGGATGTGATAGGTGAATCGAAAATAAGTATAAAAATAGCATGAATGTGCAGAGCTGGTATCAAGCTGTTTCCTCTATGTGAGGGGCTAAGCTATGTCATTTTAATGGTATTTTGCAATCGTTGACTTGCAAAAAAGCAATTGCCTAATATGCTTGAAAGAAGTAAAACAATGAAATCCTGCTTTTCCTGATATGACATCTTTGGGAAATAAGCAAGGACGGGGTAAATGCCATGTAACGTATCGGTGCAAACTCCGGCTCTGCAGTGCCTTACTATAAAAATATCCAGGAGACAGGCAATGAAAATTCAAAATCTGAATATAGGGATACGTCTCGCCATGGGCTTTGGCCTGGTCATGTTGCTGGCGACGATTTCATCCGGGATAGGTTTATGGCGCTTGCAAGAAGTCGCTGACAGCACCCGTTCCATGATGCAGGAGCCGCTCAAAAAAGAGCGCATGACCGAAGAATGGTACCGGATTACCGTGGCCGGACTGAAACGCACATTGGCAATAGTAAAGAGCAGTGATGAATCGCTGGCAGAATATTTTACTAACGACGCCAAGGTATCTACTGCACGGAACAATGAAATTCAAAAATACATGGAAGAGCATATCGCCTTCCCTGAAGAGAAAAAACTGCTCGACAACATCATCGCTGTGCGCAAGCAGTATATTGCCTTGCGTGATCAGATCACCAAGCTGAAAAAAGATGGTCAGGCGGATGAAGCCGCAAAGCTGTTTGAAAAATTCATGCCTGTGTCAGATGCGTATCAAAAGAGTGAACTTGATTTTCTTGAATTCCAAAAAAAGGATGTGGATGATCTCAGTCAGGAAGTCGACACCATCGCCAGGAACAGTTTCATGCTGATCAGTGCGTTGATCATCTTGTTTATTATCCTGGGTAGCGCCTGTGCCTGGGTTTTGACCATAGGCATTACCCGGCCCATGCGCAATGCCTTGTCACTGGCACGCAGTGTAGCTGATGGTGATCTGACGACGAATATCGATGTCAAATCAACTGACGAAACCGGCCAGTTGATGCAGGCATTGAAGGACATGAATAATGGTTTGGAGAAAATTGTCAGTGAAGTGCGTAACAGCACAGACACCATCGTTGGTGCATCCACTGATATTGCCAATGGCAACATGGATTTATCTGCCCGCACCGAAAGCCAGGCAGGCTCGTTGGAAGAAACCGCTTCTTCCATGGAGGAGCTGACCAGTACCATGAAGCAGAATTCACAAAATGCCCGCGATGCCAATCAATTGGCGCATGCAGCATCTGATTCTGCCGTCAAAGGTGGGACGGTGGTGTCGCAGGTGGTGGTTACCATGGGGGCTATCAGCGATTCATCAAAGAAAATCGTCGATATCATCGCCGTCATTGATGGCATTGCGTTTCAAACCAATATCCTGGCCTTGAATGCGGCGGTGGAAGCTGCGCGGGCAGGTGAGCAGGGCAGGGGCTTTGCCGTCGTGGCTTCAGAAGTGCGCAACCTGGCGCAAAGATCAGCCAGTGCAGCGAAGGAAATCAAGGCCCTGATTTCTGATTCGGTCGAAAAAGTGGACGAGGGTGCACGCCTGGTGGACCAGGCAGGTGTGACCATGTCTGAGATAGTCGATAGTGTGGCAAAAGTGACGACCATCATGAATGAAATCAATGATGCCAGCAAAGAACAGTCTGCAGGCATAGACCAGATCAACAATGCCATCATACAAATGGATGGTGTCACCCAGCAAAATGCAGCTTTGGTAGAAGAGGCCGCCGCAGCGGCAAAAAGCCTGCAGGACCAGGCCAGCAATTTGTCGAATGTGGTCAGTATTTTTAAAGTGCAGCAGCAGTTCACTCAGGCTAACCCTGGCAGTTACGCATCGACACCAGGCAAGATGAGAAAAACCGACAAGAGGCTAGCATATAGGCCATGAACGGGCCTCTGAAATTATGCAATTTCCGGGTGCTGCTACAAGGCGTATTAATGTCCTTGTCGATGACACTCATGCTGCCCGCCTGTGCTGGTACGGAGATACATACTGCTGCCCAGGAAGCTTCTGAACCCAAGTACATCGCTATCGTCAATCCGCAAGGCAAGGCCGCAGTGGGCGGCATGTGTGTGGACATCATGCGTGCCATGGAAAAAGCGGACCCTGAGCTGCAATTTGTTGGTGATCAGATATGGCAACCGCGTGCCCGTATTGATGCCGGTCTCAAGGCGGGCAATATTGATGTCATCTGCGGTGTGCAACGCATAGCCCGCAATACCTCACAATATCAGTTTGCTGCAACGCCGCTGTTTTCTGTCAACTACCTGCTGGCCGTGCGGGCTGATGACCACATTGCCATAGAAGATTGGGACGACATACGCAAGCTGGGCAATGAAGGCATCATACTGGCCCTGCGCGGCTTTGGCATTGTCGATATCCTGACGCAAATGGGTGGCCTGAAGCTTGATGATACCGCTACATCTTCCATCTCCAATTTGAAGAAACTGCTGGCAGGGCGCGGACGTTTCTACTGTCACCGCTCACCCGGCATAGGCCTGGCGATACAGCAGGCTGGCCTGGAAGACAAGATCAGGCTCTTAAGCAAACCGCAACTGACAGAAAAATTCTACATGGGCATGGCAAAAACCATGCATCCTGATCTGGTCAAAAAAATAGGTGCGACGCTGGCTTTGCTAGAGAAAAATGGAGAATTAAAAAGAATATTCGAGCGCTATCAGGAGTAGTGTTTACCAGCCCCTTGAGCTGGTAAGTACATAATTTATTTGCTGGTTGCGGTTCTCAATTTGAATGTCTTTACGATGTCCAGCAAGGCCCTGTCTTTCTGGTCACCAAGATAGGGTGTAATCACCACATGGTTTCTTGGCTGCCTGGCGATTTTTTCTGGCGAATCATCCACTATCGTAATCTGGTCCAGCGTATATCCCTGACCCTGAATTTTTCTTAAGTCTTTGATGTAGACATAGCTGTTACTTTTAATGTCCACCCTTTGCACACAACGCTCGACCGACCAGGCAAACTTGACAGGGTAACGAGCACCAAAGACCTGCGCAACTACTGCATCTACGTATTCTCTTGATGACGACGACCATACTGCCAGATCATAATCTGCTGCCAGTTCTTCCAGCGTTTCTGCCAGAAAAGGACGCTGATACACAAAATAAGGTGGGAATGCAAATGCGGAGGGGTGGCCCAAATCTGTCATGCTTGCATGGACTAATGTTTCATCGAGATCGAAAACGATAAGCTGGCGTTGTTTGTTCAATTTCATATTTATCTTATGCCGCCTTTTGCAGATGCTGTTACCAACCCTTGACTATTACTACAGCATGATAGACCTGGCGATGGGGCCCGGCAAGCAGACAAGCTATCGTTGAGGACGACTGATAAAGAAAAACTGGTGCTATTCTGTTTCGCCGTCCTTGACGAAATGAGTTCAAATAAAAAATATGATAAATTGCGCTGCACTTGATGAAGTGCAGGCGCTGGCCACGCTTTAAGCTGATATGTCGATGCCAGCCTGGTGTTGCGTAATAAAGAAGGTGGATATTTTTGTTGAATAGCAAATCTCAAATTCGTTTTTGTAAAAGTCGGGACGGTACGACAATTGCTTTTTCTGTGACGGGAACAGGCCCACCATTGCTGTGGCTGACACTTCACTACACCGACAATGACTTGATTTCTCCCGGTCCTGCCAGCAAGCACTGGATGGATACGCTATCAACATTTTTTACCATCGTCAAATTCGACATGCGCGGATGCGGGCTTTCAGAACGCCAGCCCGGTAGCATGACTTTGGATGATTGGGTGGCAGATATCGAAGCCGTTGTGGATGCTGCAGGGCTGGAGCAATTTGCCATGATGACGGTTTGCACAGGCTCGTATGCTGCGATTGAATATGCTGCCCGCCATTCTGGGCGGCTGACTCGTCTGGTGATCTATGGCGGCTCGGTGCGCGGGCGCTTGCGGCGTGAATTGAGTGTGGCACAGCGTGAAGATGCGCTGTCTGCCTTGCAGGTATATGAATCTGGACTGGATGGGCGCAGCGAATTTGCGACCACTTTTCGCCAGGTTTTTACAGTCCAGTTTCTTCCTGATGCGACGCCAGAACAATTGGCGGCAATTGATGCCATCCTCAATGAACGCATGACTGGTGCGATTGCAGCACAAAGCGTGAGGGAATTTTATGGGCTGGATTTAAGTGAGCGAGCGCAATTGATACGTGTGCCAACTCTGGTTTTGCATGCGCTGCATGACGTACTGTATCCGCTATCGGAGGGGATGAAGCTGGCTGCACTCATACCAGCAGCGCGTTTTTTACCCGTTACATCGAATAATAATATGGTGCTGGAAGACGAGCCTGCATGGCTTTTGGTGCGTGAAACGGTGTTGACATTTCTTGACGTTGATCAGGGGAAAAATTTACGCAATGAGACTGTCACTTTGACGGTGCGGCAATGTGAAGTACTGCGGCATGTCGCCAATGGAAAAGCCGATAAGGAGATCGCACGAGTATTGTCACTCAGCCCGCGCACCATAGAAATGCATGTGGCAGGTGCCTTGAAGGCAATGGGTTGCAAGACACGCGCCGAAGCAGTTCATCATGCTGTCCAAAAGGGGCTGTTACCGCCTGAATGAGACCGTACCAGTTACGGTAAGGACTACCGTAATCCGGGGTACTACATACCGTAATAAGCACACTATGCATGTAGCAGGGCCAACCCTACACTGGTGACTCAATTTTTGCGACGCTGTGATTGTACGAGAGCGTAGCAAATTTTGTTGATGCCCATGCCTCTTATTCGGATTCATTCATGAAAAATCATCCAAAAAATTACCCGGAAAGTTACCCATTAAGCAGTAGTGAAAGAGAGCGCCACCGTCTGAAAATGCAGGCGCAAGCGCTGGTTCCTTTAAGTGAAAGAATGTTGGGCGGAGCTGGTATTGCACATGGCACGCAAATTCTCGAACTGGGTTGTGGCAGTGGGGAAATGACCTTGCTGCTGGCCGCTGCAGTTGGCTCCACTGGTAGTGTTGTAGCGATGGATAGCGACCCTGCGCAGATTGAGGCGGCGAAAGAAAAGATTGCGGATGCAGGTTTTTGTAATGTCGACTTTGTCTTGTCTGACCTGAACGACTTTGTACCTGAGCAGGTATTTGATGCCATTGTCGGGCGCTACTTCCTGCTCTACATCGCTGATCCTGAAGGTGCGCTGGCGCGCATGGTCCGGTGGGTAAAACCTGGTGGTGCACTGGCTTTCCTGGAAATGGATTTTTACCGGGGTGTGCGTAGCAGTATCTGGCCCCCAGTTGCTGCTGAGACAAATAGCGCCATTGAATTCATTGCCGATGTCATGCTGGATGCGGGCATCAATCCCCACATGGGAGTGAGGTTGCCAAGCATGCTGGCGCATTATGGAACAGTGCATGCCGAAACCGCCGCGCCGCTTCAGTTTGGTGCCAGCTCAATTGAACTTCCTTTGGAGGCAGTCAGATCTGTCATTCCTATGGCCAGGAAGCTGGGACGTAGTGACGCTTACCGGTATGACGTCGATGCCCTGATCGCTGCTGAACTGCAGGGGAGGGATTGCCGCACCGTGACCATGCCGCCGTTGTCTGTTGCTGCCTGGGTGCGTACCAGGTCTTGAACGAATTTTTAATATCTATATGGGGGAGAGAATTGAATAAAACATCAAAACCGGATATGCGCATTGAATACCTGGCAGACCATGCTGCATTGATCCCGGTGATTGCTACGTGGCTGCAATCAGAGTTTGGATATCTGGCACCGTCTGTCACGATGGAGCAAAGGGTTGCCCGCTTGCAGCAATCATTACAAAAAGGGGAATTGCCCATGACTTTGCTTGCCTTGTCTTCAGATGATCAGATTGCTGGTGTTGCCAGCATCCTCACGACTACCCTCACGCACAAGCATTTGACGCCCTGGTTGTCTACCGTATTTGTCCCGGCTGAATTGCGGGGACAGGGCATCGCCTCGGCACTATCTCTGCGTGCTGTGGAAGAGGCACGTGCCATGGGCTTTGATCATTTGCATTTGTTCACACCACACAATGAGTCGCTTTATGCACGTCTCGGCTGGCAGTTTATCGAGAAGGCCAGATTGGGCGATATGCCCGTTGCTGTCATGTCCAGGGCCACGGATATTGCCTGATGGTACAAATTGCAGATTTAAATGATTTGATTGCATTTTTAATAATATAAGTAAATACCTCTACAAAATTTGTAATAACTAATATTATTGTATAGAATGCGTTTCATGAGAACACAAACTATCACTACTGATCCTGCTGCTTGCTGGTTATTGCTGGTGCTGAGCCTGCCCACGAATAGCGCAACGGGGCGTATGCGTATCTGGCGCAATCTCAAGGCCCTGGGTTGTGGTTCCCTGCGTGACGGAGCTTATCTCTTGCCCTTTGGCGACCTGCAGCAGCAAGCACTGCAGGATTTGTCTGAGGAAACTTTGCGTGAAGGTGGCAGCGCCTGGTTATTGCATGTCTGGGCGCAAACTGAGGACGAAAACCTGGCCTTCCAGGCCCTGTTTGACCGCAGTGGCGAATATGCAGCCTGGCTGCAAACCCTGGCAGATACACGCCCCGGTTTGAGCAATTTAAAGCCGCAAGAAATTACCAAGCTCTTGCGCAAGATGCGGCGCGAATATGAGGCTTTCAAAAGCATAGATTACTTCCCCGGTGATGGCAGTAACACGCTTGAAGCTGCATGGATGGATTTCATGCATGCGGCAGAGAGTCTGTTATCAGTCGGTGAACCGCAGGCTGTGCAGGCGGCTATCAAGACATTGGCAATCGATGACTACCAGGGCCGTACCTGGGCTACCCGCCAGCACCTGTGGGTGGACAGGGTGGCCTGTGCCTGGTTGATACGTCGCTTCATCGACAAGCGGGCGCGCTTTGCCTGGCTGGAGTCCGTTACTGATTGTCCGCCAGATGCGCTGGGTTTTGATTTTGATGGCGCGGCATTTACCCACATCGGCGAGCGTGTCAGTTTCGAGGTCTTGCTGGCCAGTTTTGATCTGGAGGGCGACCGTGGCTTGCAACGTCTGGGTGCCATGGTGCATGTGCTGGATGTGGGTAATGGCTTTGTGCCCGAAGCCAGCGGCTTTGAAGCCATGCTGGCCGGTGCCAGACCAAACGCCCGTGACGATGATGATTTGCTGGACAAGATGAGCGTGGTGCTGGATGCCCTCTACCAGCATTTTTCTCAAGTGCAGCCAAGTACAACATAAAAGGTGCCAGCTATGAGCCAGAGCCAGCCTGATCCCAATCCAGTCATCATCGAGAACGCACCAGTTTATACGCTGTGGCAAATGGTACTTTACATGCTGCGCCTGGGTGCGCTGGGCTTTGGTGGCCCGGTGGCGCTGGTGGGTTATATGCAGCGCGACCTGGTTGAGCAGCGCGGCTGGATTTCGCCAGCCGATTACAAAGAGGGCCTGGCGCTGGCACAACTGGCCCCCGGCCCGCTGGCGGCACAGCTGGGTATCTATATGGGTTATGTACATTACCGCATCTGGGGTGCAACCCTGGCAGGCATTGCCTTTGTGTTGCCGTCCTTTTTGATGGTGGTGTTACTGGGCTGGGCTTATGTCAGTTATGGCGGCCTGGCCTGGATGCAGGCAGTGTTTTATGGCGTCGGTGCTGCAGTGGTTGGCATCATCGTCATGAGCACCAAAAAGCTCACGCAAAAAAGCATAGGCAAGGACAAGCTGTTGTGGGCCATTTATCTCTTGCTGGCAGCACTGACCTTTATTACCGAGACAGAAATCGCCTGGCTGTTTATCGCCGCTGGCGTACTGGTCTGGCTGTTGCGTGCGCCACCGGCATGGCTGGGGCGCGGCAAACTGCATAGCCTGACGCTGCTGCAGTTGCCTGTGATAGGCAGCATGTTGACGACGCAGGACGCATCGCTGTTGACGCAGATCGCCATCTTCTTTACCAAGGCCGGTGCCTTTGTATTTGGCTCTGGCCTGGCGATTGTGCCTTTCCTGTACGGTGGCGTGGTGACTGAGCATCACTGGCTGACGGACAAGCAGTTTGTCGATGCGGTCGCGGTTGCCATGATCACGCCAGGACCAGTGGTCATCACGGTGGGTTTTATCGGCTATCTGGTAGCCGGCCTGCCGGGCGCGACGGTGGCCGCACTGGCGACATTTTTGCCCTGCTATCTGTTCACCGTCATCCCTGCACCTTATTTTAAAAAATATGGCAAGTTGCCCGGCGTGATTGCTTTTGTTGATGGCATTACAGCCGCAGCCATAGGGGCGATTGCCGGTTCTGTGCTGGTGATTGCCAGACGCTCGATATTGGATGTGCCGACGGCAGCCATTGCCCTGGTCAGTATCTTCTTGTTGTGGAAGGTCAAGAAATTGCAGGAACCTGTCATCGTTGCGGCCGCAGCGGTTCTGGGCTTGGTCATTTACCCCTTGCTTCACTCTTAAAGGAGTCAAAAATGGAACAAACGGAACAAACAAGGCAAACCGTCAGCGTTGCCGAATTCATGCGCGAGCTAAGCACTGCCAATCCACCAGCGGTCATCGATGTGCGCAAACGCCCGGCCTTTGAAGCTGACACCCTGCAAGTCGTTGGTGCAGTCTGGCTGGATCCTGAAAAAGTGACTAGCTGGGCACCGGCACTGACACAGCAACAGAATGTCGTCGTGTACTGCATCAAGGGACATGAGGTTGGCATCAACTGCGCCAGCGCATTGAACGAAGCGGGTATTGCTGCACGATATCTGGAAGGCGGGCTGGAAGCCTATAAACAGGCAGGCGGCATGCTTGCCAGGCGCACTGCATAGAAGTAGTTTTGAGGTTGAGGGAGAACAATCATGCAATGGATTACCCGTGAACGACCCAAGATAGACCGCATTGCCTGTCCCTGGCTGATCATGCATTTCATCGACAGGGATGCAGAATTTTTATATGTGGCTAATACCGATGTCTTGCGCATTGCGACAGAAACCGGTGCCATACCTTATGACATACCTGGTGTGGAATTAAGCCATGTCGGCGACTTGTGCAGCTTTGATGCCTTCCTGAAGAAATACTCACTGGCTGATCCTGCCTTGCAAACCCTGGCGACCATTATCCGTGGAGCAGACACTGGCAAGCTGGATTTGACGGCGCAATCGGCGGGTCTGTATGCCTTGTCGCTGGGTTTGTCAAAAACTTTTGCAGATGATCACGTCATGCTTAGCCACGGCATGGTGATGTATGACGCGCTGTATGCGTGGTGCCAGCATTGTCAGGCAGAAGCGCATCAATGGCCACCAGTGATGAACTGAAGCAGGAGTTAGCTGCGGCGTCCTTTGCGGGTGGTCACTTCACCTGGCTGGACGCCGGGCTTTTTTCGAACTGGGCATTGCCCACATACTTGAGATACTTGACGTTGCCCTTGGCGTCTGCCATCTGGTAATACTCGCCTATATGCAGGGTGGGTAATTCGTCATTCAGGGCCAGCATTTTTTCTGTCGTCACATAATGCACGCTGCCATTCTTGGCATCCAGCCGGTAGACCTTGCCATCTGGCGTTGTCAGGAGTTGGTAACGTGTACCTGACCAGCCACCATCGCAGGCAGGAAGGGCAAACAAGGCAAACAAGATCATGATGACGGAGAGAATGCGGGTCTGCTTCATGCGTACTCCTGAATTATTTTGTCATGGGCGGTCTTTGATTTCTGCAGTTCCTTGTGCAGTTTGACATGTGATTGAAATCGCAATAATGGAATATAAGACAATATTATTCAATTAGCAATTTATTTTTCTATATTCTTGCTTGCATCTCCGATTCAGCTAGCTTGCTTGTGGAAAATAAATACTGATTTGCAGGCGAACAGGAAGGCGGGCAGGCAGGCGTTTCATTGACAGCAGATGCAGTAGAAAGAATGGGTTTTGTGCAGGGTTTTATAGAGCGTAGATTAAATTGCCAGATTAAAAATAACTCTGTAGCATTCGGCGGCAATAATGTTGATGCAAATGGCAACAACGCCAAAATTTTACATCACAGTTTTTTATCTCACAGCTTTTATCCCCTTTCTACAGAATCTACCTTCATGGCAAACATCAATATCAAACTGTCCCAAACCGTTGTTACCACCAATTATCAGCAACTCATCAAGTCACCTCCTACCAATGGCACGCTGGGTACTTTATTCGATGTGTTTCCCAAGCTGGGTGCAAGCTGGGCAAGGGACCATCAGTATTACACCTCTTTTGACTTTACAGGCAGCAGGGTGGTTTTTGGTTTTCCTGACGGTGCAAGCACGACTTATAACGGTGTGATCCTGGCTAATCCCAATGCGCTTTCAGGTACCGGTACGGCGACGAATCTGCAGATATATGGCAATGGTCTTTTATCGATCAACCAAACTGGCAGATTTGATTTTGATTACACAAATACCCCTGTCAGCGGCGGCGGTTACTCTGTCAACATCAAGCCGACCACAACACTGCTTAATTCCATGTCGGTTTCTACCCTGACCCCTAGTTATAGTCCCAACTATGATACGGTAACGGGCAATGTGACGATCAACGTGCAGGGGGCTATCCGGGGTGATACCAGTGGCAATAGTACCGGCACCGTCAGCAAAATCACTGCAAGTGCAGACAAGTTCATCAGTTCTGCGACACTGGATGGCAGTTTTAATCTGTCTTCCAATTCCACCACGGTGGCTCAGGGCCTGACCAAGTCTGTCGTTACCGGGACCATGACTTCTTCTGTGACCGAATACCGTGACGGTAGCTTCAACCGCATCACTGGCGTTTCCATGAATGTAGCTGCCAACCAGCAGATAGATGAAAAACTGCTGGCCGATGAATCCCTGTTTGGAGGGGCAGATGTTATTAGCGTCGATTTACCTGCCACCATGTATTCCGATTACCTGATCGCTTCAGGTGCAGGTGCTGACCTGATCACCGTCAATGGCGGCGGTGGCCGTTTGCATGTCAATGCTGGCAGTGGCAATGACGCCATTAATGTTGGCACTGGCAACCATAATATCGATGGCGGCACGGGCATGGACACGGTCATCATGGCAGGAAATGCCAGCAATTTTGCGATTACCCCGGTTGGCGCGGCATTCCAGTTACGCGTCAAATCCAATGGTGATATTGATAGTCTGTTCAACGTCGAACGTCTGCAGTTTTCTGACAAGAGCATCGCGCTGGACGTCAGTGGCACAGCAGGCCAGGCATATCGCCTGTACCAGGCAGCATTTGGCCGCAAGCCTGACCTGGAAGGACTGGGTTACTGGATTAAAGATATGGACAAGGGTTCCAGCCTGACGACCGTGGCGGCAGGTTTCTTCCAGTCTGCTGAATTTCAAAAACTGTATGGTGCCAATCCATCGACCACCACGCTGATCACCAACTTCTACCAGAACGTCTTGCACCGTGCGCCAGACCAGGCCGGTTTCGATTACTGGAATAATCAGTTAAGCAAAGGCCAGATCACAGCGGCCGGTGCACTCGCCAGTTTCTGTGAAAGTGCCGAGAACCAGGCGCAGGTCATAGGCACGATACAAAACGGCATAGAATTCAAGCTGTGGCTGGGTTGAGTTTGCTAGCGTCTTAAAAGTTTGTTTTCCCGTCTGTATTGCGCTCATTGCTGGGTGAAATACAGACCAGGAAAACTCTAAGCTTGCTTCGCATCCGCATACCGCCTTTGCCATTCATCCGCCACATCGCCCATGGTCTTGTGATCACCATTGATGATCCATGCCATGAAGCCACGGTCGAGCTTGCATTCGGTACCGCATTCTGCGCTTAAAAAACGCCTGACGTTTTGGGTGTTTTTGTACTCTTTATCGACGACGGTAGCGCGTGATATTTCAAGGCTGTGCCAATCTGTTTTCATGCTTTATTCCTTTTGATGTAGCGTTCAATTCTTCATGAGTTCTACTGACTCCGCTCCTCATTTTCTCCCAATCGTCGAGGAACTACTTCCTTTCCTGCACTTTCAAGAAACTGCATGTGACCTGCAGCGTCACGTGACCTGATCCATAGATGAAAGAAAATACCGGCAAGTAAAAAAATGATGCCGCATAGATAGTAGAGCGCGAGCATATATCCGAAGCCACCATCAAACTGCAATGCTGGAAAAACCAGTGGCAGCACGAAGCAACATAGGCCGAGAACATACAACAACATGGCCGTTATGGAGATTGCTGGTTTTTTCAAAGGACTAGACATACGAAGAATTTTGGGCATCGTTTATTTGGCCGTTCATAAACTCACGACCAAATCCGGATCAAATTTCTCATTCTCCATCCTGCCATTATGCAAAGGATAGCCGCAAGGGTTGCAGATGACGCGGCACTTGCCTAGCTGGTAGTCAAAGCTGTCATGCGTGTGACCGTGTATCCACAGATCAGCTTTATGTGCCAGTGCGTCGAGTTCAGAAGCAAAGGCGGCGGATAGCAAGTCATCTGCATAACGTGATGATACTGACTGTATCGATGGAGCCATATGACTGACGACGACAGTGCGACCCTGGAAGGGGGTATCCAGCCGTTTGTTGAGCCAGGATTTTTGCCTGGCATGAATGAGAGCCGTATCATCAGCGGCGAGTTTGCGGTAGCCTTGTTCAGCCAGGGTAATGCGTTGGTAGTCGGGCATCAGGTCTGCTGCTTCTGTCATGGCGAAGTAGCGTTGTTCTGCGCCGAACAGACAGAAATCCGTCCATAAGGTTGCACCCAGAAAGCGTATGTCACCCATCTGGTATTCACGGGCATTGAGGAAATGCACATTCTCCGTAGCCTCGCAGGCACTGGCAACATCGGCCTGCATTTCTTCCAGATTTTTGCCATAGGCTTCATGATTGCCATGCACATATAGCACCGGGATGCCAGCAAACTGTTGCGCGGCCCAGGCGACAGCCTTGCTGCCGGTATGGATATCGCCAGCCAGCACAACCACATCAGGCTGGCTGATGGCTGGATCACTCTGTGGTGCAGTATCACCCCAGGCTTCAAGGTGCAAGTCGGACAGGATTTGTATGCGCATGGGAGCAAGGCGTATAGTATTGATTTTGCATTATACAATTCAACCAGGCAGTTTATTATCCTGCCTCAACTAACCGTCAGAGCATGTCCGAACTCGTTGTCCTCACCACTTACTTCAACCCTTGCCGCTACGCCTCGCGCAGGGAAAATTATGATGTCTTCATGCAGGGCATGCGGGCGGCAGGGGTGACCTGTATTACGGTGGAATGTGCCTTTGATGATGCACCGTTTGAATTGCCAGCGGCTGTGGATGTCTTGCAACTGCGCTCAAGCACCTTGCTGTGGCAAAAAGAGAGACTGCTGAACCTGGCGGCTTCATGGCTGCCTGCCAGTTGCCGCTATGTGGCTTGGCTGGATTGTGACATTGTGTTTGAGAACAAGCACTGGGCAAAAGAGCTGGTGACGGTGTTGCAGCAATATCCGGTGGCGCAAGTGTGGGAAAGTTGTCTTCGCCTGGAGCAGGATGGCAGTGCCGGAGCGACACCAGACCGGGTTAGTTCCTTCGCCGCTGTCATGCAGGCGCAGCCAGCGACCCTGCACGCCGGGCGCTATGATACGCATGGGCATACAGGTTACGGCTGGGCCATGCGGCGCAGCCTGTTTGACAGTGTTGGCCTGTATGAGGCGGCAATATCGGGCAGTGCTGACCATTTCATGGCACATGCGATTTATGGCGACTATAACTTTTGCATACAAAATGCCCTGAAACATGACCATGCCCAGATCGCCCATCTGCAAGCCTGGGGCCAGCGGTTTCATGAGCAGGTGCAGGGTGGGCTGGGAGTCGTGCGAGGTGAGATACGTCACCTGTGGCATGGTGAAGCCCAGCACAGGCGCTATTTTTTGCGCATGCATGAAATCACTGATCTCGGTTTTAACCCATGGACAGATTTGAGCGTGCGTGCAGGTCAGCCACTGGAGTGGCATGCGGATATGCGCAAACCCGATTTGCGCCAGTATTTTGTCGATTATTTTCAATCCCGTCGTGAAGACGGCGAAGTCCATCAAGAGGTAGCTCATGCCTGACGTGAATATCAACAATGCCACGACCATAGACCCGTCACTGCCAGACATGCAACTGGCCTTGCAAGGCTTGCAGAATTCTCTGCACGCCATGCAGACCGAAATCGCCCGGCAAACCATTGCACTGGAACAGTTGCAAGCAGGCAGACGGCAATTGCTGGAAAGCCAGGTCGCGCGCTTGTTGCCAGATTTTTCCGGCGCTACCCTGGATGCTCTGGTGCTGGCTTGCCCCGGTTTTGTGGATGACATGGTACGTGCCACATTCAGGGAAAATCGCAAGATACTTGGCCTGTTTGCCCGCCCCGGTGCAACGACTTCGCTGACGACCTTGAAAATACGCCTGGCTTTTTTCCTGGATACGCAAAAGGGTGCAGATCTGCGCAATGTGGATGAGCAAATTGCCAACGCCAATGAAGAGAAGCAGCAACTGGAAAAACTGCGCTATGAAACCCAGGCAGCCATCAAGACGCTGGAGAAATACCAGGCCAGCGGGCAGGCTGTTCCGGCTGAGGTGCAAGCCTATATCCGCCAACTGGCAGAACGGGCACGCCAGATTGCGGCAAGACAGGTGGGTGGGCCTGCTGACAATAGCAGCACTGAATACGATAACAGCAGCTACGACAGCCATATCAGCAATACGGCTTTTCCCTGGCTATATTTCAGTCAGGATATCAGTCACAATTTTGACTACGAGCCTGCCGCCAGACCGCATGGTCAGGAAGAAGCCCAGCACCAGTCTGATGCGTCCGCTGCGCCTGTCAACTGTGTAGCAGACGCATCAAGCATACCCGGCTCTACAGACCAGTTGGCTTGCCGTACTGACGATACTCTGGGGGCTTATTCCTGAATTGTAGAATTTGGTAGAAAGTGCCTGGAATGCGTCTTGCACGGGCCTGGAATACCACGCTTTATCGAAATTATGATTTGTCATCAATGACTCGAATGCTAATATTGTCTTTGGGATTCATTCACTATTTCGAAAGATATGTCGCCCTCCCGACTATTTCGTTTTCGTAATATCACCCTGAAAACCCGCCTGACTGTGGCGGTGGCGATATTCTTTGTCCTGTCCCTGGGTTTGCTGTATGTGCTGGCTTCAACTATATTTGAAAGCGCACTTGAAAAACTCATCGTGGCCAGGCAATCCAGCCTGATAGCCAATGTAGCCAATGAAATTGACCATAAAGTCGAACTCAGAAA
Source organism: Undibacterium sp. GW821-FHT07F11 (assembly GCF_059418665.1). Taxonomy (NCBI): domain Bacteria; kingdom Pseudomonadati; phylum Pseudomonadota; class Betaproteobacteria; order Burkholderiales; family Oxalobacteraceae; genus Undibacterium; species Undibacterium sp. GW821-FHT07F11. The sequence continues at coordinate 74,643 of NZ_JBWKQH010000007.1, read as the reverse complement.
AAATGCCTTGATCCGCCTGGCCAGCGACCTGGGTTCTGACGATATCGCCCATGAAAAAATCCAGAACTTTCTGGAGCGTTATCATAGCCTGGATGGCTTATTTGATAACTTGGCCGTGTTTGATTTACGGGGCGACTTGCTGGCCAATCTGGATAATCCAGATACACGAGGGCAGATCAACGTTAGTGGCCGCGACTATTTTAAAAAAGCGCTTGAACAAAAAAGAATCACTATTTCTGCCCCTTTAAAAAGTGGCATATCCGGGCGCCCCCTGGTAGTGATTTGTGTGCCAGTTTTTGACCCTGGTGGTCACATGTTATTGGTGCTGATGGGTACTATAGAATTGATACAGGACAGCTTTCTGGCTGATCTGGCGACGGCCAAAATTGGTGATCAGGGTTATTTCTACGTCTTGACTACCGAAGGGACATTTGTCACACATCCTGATCACAGACGCATATTGAAAAGCAGCCGTGACTTGCCAGACAAAAGTCAGATACCTGCAAGTGCCTTTGCCGGATTGGAAGGTAATCTGACCACTAATGACAATACTGAAGACGAAGCCATATTATGCTACCGCCGCCTGAAATCGGTTGATTGGCTGATTGCCGGTGTGTATCCCACCAATGAAGCATTCAGCGTCGTCGCAAAAGTCAGAAGGGAAGCAGCCATGCTCGGCCTGGCCTTGCTGCTGATCTTGCTGTTACTGGTTTGGTGGTTCATGTACTGGCAACTCGCACCGCTGCAAAAATTGCGTGACAAGGTCAATAATGCAGACGCCAATATGCTGGTGGCGCAAGCAAATAAAAGATATCCCAAGGACGAGATTGGCGACCTGGCCAAGGCATTTGATGATGCCATGATCAAGCGCAGGGACGCAGAGGCTGCCCTGAGCGCCAGTGAAAAGAAACTGCGCCTTATTGCTGACAATATGTCGGCCTTTATTGCCTATGTCGATTATCAGGAAAAATATACCTTCGTCAATAAACGTATCGAACATTTGTTTGGTCTGACAGCGCAGCAGACCATAGGAAAAACCATCAAGGAAATTTCTACACCTGAGTTTTATCGCCACACCAAACCTTATGTGACCCAGGTACTGAATGGTGAGTGGACATGTTTTGAACGGCGTGCAGAGCGCTATGGTTACTGGGAATGGGACAGGGTGACTTATGTACCGGACTTTAACAAATCCGGGCAGGTCGATGGTTTTTTTGTGCTGGTGGAAGACGTTACCGAATTCAAGCGCGTGCAAGATGATTTGATGCGCAGTGAAAAACGTGTGCGTACCATTACCGACAATGTACCCGCGATGATAGCCTATGTCGATGCCAATGAGCGCTATCAATTCTGTAACCGTAATTATGGTTTGATCCCCGGTCTTGATCCTGCCCATCTGTTAGGGAAAACTGTTGCCGAGGTATTTGGCGAACAATCCTACCTGGAATTGAAGGGCAACATGGAGCGGGCTCTGCACGGTGAAAAAGTATCCTTTGAGCGCTATGCACCCGAGCGTGATATCAAGCGATTTTTGCAGTATGAGTATGTACCCGATATCAATGCCGAAGGTGCGACCCTGGGTTATTATTCCATGGTCATCGATATCACTGCACGCAAGGAAGCAGAGTTGAAACTGGCAACCAGCGAAGGTTTGCTACGCACCATTGCCGACAACATCCCGGCCTTTGTCAGTCTTATTGACAGCGAGGATCGCTATCAATTTGTGAACCGGCCTTATGAAACCTGGTTCGATCTGCCCTTGTCAGAGATACGCTGCCAGCCGGTTTTATCGCTCTTGTCCGGTGCCATGCAGCAGGAACATCACGTTCATTACAAACTGGCGATGGCTGGTGAAAAAACAGAATTTGAAACCGAGATCACCGTGGCTGGCAAGACTGGCCATTACCATGCCACCTATGTCCCGCAATATGATGACAGTGGCAAAGTGGTAGGGGTCAACACCCTGGTCAACGATATCAGTGACGCCAAGGCAGTGGAAAGACAATTGCTGGCCCTGGCAAGGTTTGACACCCTGACCGGTCTGCCCAACCGCAACCAGATCAATGAAAGAATGGAACAGGCCAGCGCCCGTTCACAACGCACGGGCCGCTTGATGGCGATGATGTTCCTGGATGTTGACAAGTTCAAGAGTATCAACGACAGCCTCGGTCACCATGCCGGTGACCTGGTCTTGCAGGAATTTGCCAGCCGCCTCAAGCATTGCATACGTCAGACCGACCTTGCAGGCCGCCTGGCGGGCGATGAATTCGTCATCGTGCTGGAAGGCCTGAACATGCACAGCGAAGCTGACATGGTCGCGAGCAAGATCGTGCAAGCCATGACCACGCCTTTTGACATAGAAGGCAAACCCCTGATGGTGACCACCAGCATAGGTGTGGCGATTTCGTCAGAACATAACTCCAACGCTGGCGAGATGTTGAAGAAAGCGGATGAAGCCCTGTACCTGGCCAAGAAGGCAGGGCGGAATAATTTCAAGGTCTTGCAGTTGGAGTGAGGGCTGTATCGGGTTTTGTACCGGCGAGGGGACAGGTTTCGCTTGAATATTCATGCATTCGTCTTGCTGATGAAACCCGTCCCCATCACTTTTTTACTCTTTGTTCTTCAACAACTCAAGTATGCTGGAAAAATCCTTGCCGCCAGCACCCGCTTTGCTATGTATGCCATACAGGTTGCGCACTACTTCGCCCAGCGGGATGCTGGAATTGGTACCCAGTGCCGCCTCGGTTGCCAGGCCCAGGTCTTTGAGCATCAGGTCTACTCCAAAGCCGCCGGTGTAGCCGCGTGATGCGGGGGCGGTTTCCATGACGCCGGGGTAGGGGTTATATAGTTCCAGCGCCCAGTTGCGGCCTGAGCTTTTGCTCATGATGTCGGACAGGACTTTGGGATCAAGCCCGTTCGCTACGCCCAGCGCCAGTGCTTCAGCCGTGCCTGCCATCAGTATGCCGAGCAGCATGTTATTGCAGATTTTGGCGGTTTGCCCGGTACCGTGTTCACCAGCGTGAAAGATATTCTTGCCCATGGCGTTCAGCACTGGACGGGCGCGTTCGAGATCGTCTGTACTGCCGCCAACGATGAAGGTCAGTGTGCCTGCCGCTGCGCCTGCTGTGCCACCTGAGACTGGAGCATCGACCATTGCCAGCCCGCGTGAGGCTGCGACCTGTGCGACTTTCTTGGCAGATTGTGGGGCGATGGTGCTGCAGTCTATGACCAGTGCGCCATTGGCGATGTGGGCGAGTATGCCGTCGTCGCCGAGGTAGAGGCTTTCTACATGGCGGCTGGCTGGCAGCATGCTGATGACAATGTCTGCGCCTTCTATGGCTTGCTTTGCGTTGCCTGCGGCCAGTGCGCCGGCATCTGCCAGCGTTTTCAGGGCGACAGGGGAGAGGTCGAAGACGGTGAGTGGGTAGCCTGCCTTGAGCAGGTTAAGTGCCATGGGTGCGCCCATGTTGCCGAGGCCGATGAAGGCGATTTTGGATGGGTTTGACATGGTTTATCTCCTAGTTTTAGTCTGTTCTTTATATCGCATGGCGCGTAGGTTTGGCCGGGTTTGTAGGTTGGGCTACGGTTTATCAGCCCAACCTACGAATTGCAGCTTCATTGCATACTTACGCAGCTCTTTTTTGAGTATTTTCAATCACACCCAAATCCCGCAATGGATGCTGCTCTGCGTCCCAAAGGCGCGCAAAATATCGCTCACCATCTTGCGGCTGCAATGCATTCAAGCTATCAGGCAACCACTGCGGTTTCTGATCCTTGTCCACAATCAATGCCCGTATGCCTTCCGCAAAATCATGGCCCTGCGCGCAGGCTAGCGCTGCCACCAGTTCCATGCGGAAGATTTCTGCCAGCGACAAATGCTTGCCTCTTTCCTGCAAGGCGTGCGCCAGCCAGGCAGAGGTCGGGCTGCCTTTTTGCAGGCTGGTGACGGCTTTTTGCAGCCACACATCGTCGTTTACTACGCTCATATCAAGCTGACAGATATTGCTGATGATGGTGCTCAGGTCAGCAGCGCTGCACAATTGATTGATGAGATCAAAATGCTGACGCAAAGGTCCGGCACTACTGACTACATTGGCATTGCGTTGCTGCTCATGCAGGATATGGCTCAGGCGCAGGTGGTTGCTCAGGTTATTGTTGTCTGCCTGCCTGCTCCATTCGCAGGCTTGCAGGCGGGCCAGTAGTTCTGCCTTGCTTTCGTGTGGCAATTGCAGGTCTGCCAGCTTCACAAATACGACATCGCTGGCATTGATGTTCGCACCCGTCAGTGCCAGGAACAAACCCAGTTTGCCCGGCATGCGGTTCAGGAACCAGGTGCCGCCTACATCGGGGAACAGGCCAATCGCAATCTCAGGCATGGCGAGACGGGATTTTTCTGTGACGACGCGGTGGCTGGCACCAGCCATCAAGCCTATGCCACCACCCATGACGATGCCGTGGCCCCAGCATAATATGGGTTTGCGGTAAGTATGAATTTGATAGTCGAGGCGGTATTCCTGTTCAAAAAAATCCAGGGCATAGGAATTGCCCAGCAAGTCGTCTTTTTTGTCGGATGCATGATGTTCGCGCATGCTGGCATACAGGTTTTGCAAGTCGCCGCCTGCGCAAAAAGCTTTTTCTCCAGCGGCTTGCAAGACCACCATGGCGATGCTGCCGTCTTCGTCCCAGGCTTGCAATTGCTTGCCCAGTAATTGCACCATCTCTTTGGAGAGGGCATTCAGGGTTTTTTCTGAATTGAGGGTGGCGACACCCAACTGCATGCCGTTGGCGGCAGGCAGGGTGTGGAACAGGACAGGGGCGTCGCTCATGCATTCCTCCACACGGGTGGACGTTTTTCCAAAAAGGCAGTGACGCCTTCTTTTTGATCAGCGGTATCAAACAGGGCCAGGAAGGCTTCGCGTTCTTGTGGCAGCACGGTGTTCATGGGTTGCTGGCGTGCGCCCTGTATGAGTTGCTTGCATGCCTTGACGCTGCTGGGGCTTTGTTTGCCTACCTGTTTGGCCAGGGCCAGTGCGTGGTCGAGTGCGCCGCCGGTGGCGACGACTTCTTCTACCAGGCCTATGCGCAGGGCGGTAGCAGCATCGATACGTTCGCCGCACAGTATCAGGCGCTTGGCCCAGCCTTCACCGACCAGCCAGGCAAGATTTTGCGTGCCGCCAGCGCAGGGCAGCAAGCCGACTGCAGCTTCTGGCAAGGCCATCTGCGCCTGGGTTTCGGCAATGCGCAAATCGCAGGCCAATGCGCATTCCAGGCCTCCACCCATGGCATAGCCATTGATGGCAGCGATGGAAACACCGCGGAAGCGGCTCAGGGTTTCAAATGCTTCACCAAAGCGGCGTGCCATGTCCAGTGCCACGGCCTTGTCGCCATCGGCAAACAGCTTCAGGTCTGCCCCGGCAGAAAAGAATTTCTGGCCTGAGCCTGTGATGACGAGGCTATAGATATCTGCATCGGCATTGAGGTCATTGACGAGTTGCGTCAATGCCTGCAAACCCGCAGCAGTCCAGGTATTGGCGGGTGGATTGGCCAGGGTCACCAGGGCAGTGTGGCCTATGATTTCGCATTGCAGATTGGTGTAGTTACTATAATTTTTGTGGTGGCTCATAAAAATTCCTCGCTTGCGGGTTGGTTTAGCATGTGGCGGGCGACGATGACGCGCATGATTTCATTCGTGCCTTCGAGTATCTGGTGCACCCTGACATCGCGCAGGAAACGCTCCAGCGGGTATTCGCGTATATAGCCGTAACCGCCATGGATTTGCAGGGCTTCATTGCAGACGGCAAAGCCGGTGTCGGTTGCCAGGCGCTTGGCCATGGCGCAATACACCGAGGCATTGTCAGCCTTGCTGTCGAGCTTGCTGGCCGCGAGACGCACCATCTGGCGGGCCGCGACCAGCTCGGTTTGCATGTCGGCGAGTTTGAATTGCAGCACCTGAAAGTCAGACAGTTTTTTCTGGAACTGCATGCGCTCATTCATATACGCTTGCGCGCTATTGAGTGCCGATTGCGCCGCACCGATGGAGCAGGTGGCGATGTTGATGCGGCCACCATCCAGGCCACGCATGGCAATGCGAAAGCCTTCGCCTTCTTCACCCAGCAAGTGGCTGCGCGGTATGCGTACCTGGTCAAAATTCACAGTGCGGGTGGGTTGGCTGTTCCAGCCCATCTTGTCTTCTTTCTTGCCGTAGCTGATACCTGGCAATTCTGCTGGTACCGCAAAGGCAGAGATACCGCCAGCACCATCGCCGCCAGTGCGCGCCATGACGACCAGCATATTGGTGGCACCCGCGCCTGAGATAAAGGCTTTGCTACCGTCGACGATATAGCTGTCGCCATCAAGGCGAGCACTAGTGCGCAGTGATGCCGCGTCAGAGCCTGAGCCGGCTTCGGTCAGGCAATACGAGGCCAGTTTCTTGCCTGCGGCCAGTCTGGGCACCCATTCCTGCTGTACCTCTGGCGTGCCCCAGTTGGCGATCATCCAGCTTGCCATATTGTGGATGGTGATGTAAGCCGTGGTCGAAGGGCAGGCGCGCGCCAGCTCTTCAAAAATGATTGCTGCATCCAGCCGCGTCAGACCCAGCCCACCCAGCTCTTCTGGCACATACAGCCCGCAAAATCCCAGCTCCCCGGCATGGGCGATAACGTCCAGCGGGAAGTGGGAAGTGGCATCCCAATGCGCGGCTTGCGCCGTCATTTCATGGGCGGCGAAGCTGCGGGCAGATTGCTGGTAGGCGCGCTGGTCTTCACTAAGATCGAAGTCCATGATGGCCTCCGCTTACTTGAGCGAAATGGTCGTATTCACCTTGCCAGCGCTGACACTGTCATCGAACCAGCGTGCAGTGATCGTCTTGGTCTGGGTGTAAAACTGTATGACTTGCTTGCCGTAAGGCCCCAGGTCACCGAGCTTGGATGCGCGTGAGCCGGTGAAAGAAAACAGCGGCACAGGCACAGGGATGGGCACGTTGATGCCGATCTGGCCTACGTCGATTTCTTCTTCAAAGGTGCGAGCAGCAGCGCCAGATTGTGTGAACAGTGCCGTGCCATTGCCGTTAGGATTGGCATTGATGATGGCGATGGCGTCGGCCAGGGTATCTGCCTGCATGATGCACAATACCGGGCCAAAGATTTCTTCTTCATATACACGCATGCCAGGCTTGACGCCAGTGAAGACAGTAGGGCCGACGAAGTTGCCGTGCTCATAGCCTGGCACTTGCGGCGCGCGGCCATCCAGCACCAGCGTCGCACCTTCAGCAATACCTTGCGCGATCAGGCTTTCTACCCGTTCTTTGGCGGTGCAGGAAATGACCGGGCCGATGTCCGTATTGGCTTCTGCACCTGCATTGATCTTCAGGCTGCGGGCGCGGTCCAGCAAATCTGGCACCCACTGGTTGGCTTCACCAACCAGGATGACCACAGACAATGCCATGCAACGCTGGCCAGCAGCACCAAAGGCAGCACCGGCGAGGTTGTTCAGGGTTTGTTCTTTATTTGCATCTGGCAGGACGATGGCGTGGTTCTTGGCACCCATCATGCACTGTGCACGTTTGCCCGCCAGTGTCGCGCGGTTGTAGACATGCGTACCTACGCGGGTGGAGCCTACGAAGGACACGGCCTTGATATCTGGGTGGTCGCAAATCGCATTGACGATGTCTTCACCACCATGCACCACATTCAGCACGCCAGGTGGCACACCAGCCTGCATGGCCAGCTCAGCCAGACGCATGGTGACCATGGGGTCTTGCTCGGACGGTTTCAGGATGAAGGTATTGCCGCAGGCAATCGCCATAGGGAACATCCACAGCGGTATCATCGCCGGGAAGTTGAAAGGGGTGATGCCAGCGCACACACCCAGCGGCTGGTTCAGGGTATAGGTGTCAACACCGCTGGCAACGTTATTGGCGATTTCGCCCATTTGCAGGTTGCCGATATTGGCCGCATGCTCGACCACTTCCAAACCACGGAAGATATCGCCTTCAGCATCTGCCAGGGTCTTGCCCTGTTCGGCTGTCAACAACGCAGCCAGTTCGGCCATGTTTTCACGTATCAGTTGCTGGTATTTCAAAAAGATACGGGCACGTGTGCCTATCGCTGTCTTGCGCCAGGTCTTGAAAGCGGCCTTGGCAGCATCGACTGCGGCCTGCATTTCATCTGGCGTAGTAAATGGCACATGGGCCAGCACCTGTTGCGTGGCCGGATTGATCACATTACGCCATTGCGTGGATTTGGATTCTATCAGTTCGCCGTTGATGAGCAGTTTGACGTTGGGAGCCTGGGTAAGAGTAGCCATGATGCTTTCCTGAACCTTCCTGATTGCGCACGGACAGACGGCGGGTTTGACCCGCAACAACAGCCGCACTGATGCCTGAAAACAGGATGACTACTGCAAGCAGAAACCTGCCGCAGCAACGATCCTGACCATGAGCATGCGCCGTGTAGACGCACACCCGCCACGCACCTTCCGTACGTGACCAGACCTTGGGAAAAACAGTAAGAAACAATGTTGAAGACAAGCACCCGCCCGCCATGAGGCGCGCCATGCCCTATCCCAAACACCGCCTTCCGCAGTGTTTTTCTCAGCGATCAACAGGCCGGTATCCGGGCTTGCAAGTCTTGTTACATCGCCTTCCCAGTCATGCATGACCAGTGGCGTGGATGATGTAACCACACTCGCTTACCGTTGCGGAGGCAGCAGGGGCTTGAAACATGCTTACGATTTTGCTGCGCGAGCGCAATTTGTATCGATGCGGGGTTCATACGCTGCTCAAAATGCTCATGTACTAGAAGTACATTCCGTTTTTTGCGCTGCGTTTTATATTGCTCTGACCCCGCTGATGCTCGCTACAGATCGTAAACACGTTCTTAGGTCTTGATAGCTACCGTCACTTGGCAGTGACAGCGATCAGGACGACCACTTTCCCGTTTAACACAGCCCAAGAGATTGGGATGTGCACCTGTTATTTTTAGAATAGCACAAGAATTGACGTTAACGTAAACGTTAATTGGTGAAAAAAATTCAAGAAGGCAGCTTCAGAAGGATTAAAGCTGGCTGTTGCTGTGAGGCAAACTAGCAGAAATTGGTGCGGGGAAGTAATTGTGCGTGGGTTTGCGTTGGAAGTACTTTATGTGAGGAGATATCTGTCGATAACCAGCAATAGTTGTACCGTCATTCCATCGTGGTTTTGGCAAGATTCCATATAAGTAGCTACAACGGAAAGAGGCGCATTGCCAGCAATTTTTTAAAAAGGAATTTAGCGCAGAAACAGTACGGGGAGCATATATTGCCCTTTCCTGAAATTGACAATTCAAGGTTAATGCAAGTTAGTTTATTATTGAATAATATTGGTCAGTTGGCATTTCTTTCAGAGGCAATTGGCAAATTGTATGGACGAATCAATCAATGCGCTGAATTAGTCAATTCAACGTCTTAAGACCAGGAAAGCACGATGGAAGAACAGAGCATGAGTAACCCCTTCTTTAAGCTGCCAGAATTTGGTGGTGTCCCGGTAGGTTTGGTGATTGCTTTTGCTGGCGTTCACGACCCATCCAGCGACAAAGAGGCTAAAGCACTTGAAGCCAAGGGTTGGATGATTTGCAATGGTCGGTCGCTCTCGATACATGATTATCCCGAATTATTCGCCGTGCTTCGCTATGTTTATGGTGGTGAAGGTGATCAGTTCCAGATTCCGGACTATCGTCACGAATCCTTGCACGGCATTGCTACAGACCAGCTTATTGGTATAGACAGCGAAAAGGCAACAGTTGTTGATGCAAAAAGGCAAACTTACATCATCAAGTATACCTGTCGCTTGGGACCTTTGATTATTTAGGCTGCACCTTCTCTTTTACTCAGAAAAATTCGGAAAAGAAGCCATCGAAAGACACGTAGTAGCTATGAAAATATAGTCATTTCAATGGTTGAAATAAATAGAACTCATTTCATAAATAGGATGCGTGCGAACAAGACTATTTAGGATGCGGTGCAAGGCCTAAGGGTGTACCCTGTGAAGCTAAGGCTGGTGCCTTTGCAAGCGCGAGGTGGCACACTACGCGCTGCAATGCGCCTAAATCGTCAGTTCACTAAGGGTTTGCCTCATAACGCGTACTGGTCTACAGGTTTTGATAATTCGACTCGTGATCAATAGCACCGCTATTGACTGCCTCGTCCCCTTGCAGGGCGCATGTGCGCTTGCAAGCGCACATCGTACGCAGGCGTGCAGCATGCTGCACGAATTCCCTGCTTTACCCTTGCCCGCCCGTGTTATGAGGCAAACGCATCTCACCCTATTTATGAAATGAGTTCTTGCCTTTAATTACCGAGGCAGTTCGAAATCGGTTCAGCTCGGCAGTAGATTTACTCGTTTGTACCCGCACTAAGCTGAGTGCGGATAGATTCAAATCTACTGCAGTGGCCAGAACCTCCCGATTAACGTCATCAATGATGCGAAATGAGTGAAGTTAATAAAGCATAAGCGTGATTTGAGGTTTACCGAGCAGTTGGATGCGTCAGAAATAAACTCCGGTACTTCGATTGTTCTGGGAAATTTGCTCATAGTATTTTGTCGCCAAATACCATCATTCAGCATTCATATACGAATGGCGCATACGCAAGATATAAAGCACAAGGCGCATCTCCACCATAAAGTGAACATGTGCCCTGTAAGCCAATTCAAACCAGCTTTTTAAACCCACGAACAACAGTCCTGATGTTCTTTCTTCGTGGTCTCAGTCGCTGGCAAAAGTTTGGCTGACTGCACCATGCTTTCCAGAACTACTATCGTCCCTGTCCGGCCGCGGGTCTTCAGGCCGTGGCCGGGATTGACGCTGCGGTTTTTTTACGACTGGGTACGTGCGTTAACCTCGATAAACTCGATGCACAGGAGACTCTCAACTACTCTGCCATCTGACGCGGATAAACAGGATCAACAGAGTGTGGCAAATTATTGATCAGGCTGTTGTTTATCAGTCGAACATTTTGCCAGTTGCCTTCGACATAAATAGCGGTGCCCTGGGCACTACCGTGATCAGTGCGATAATTGAGCGCATTTCCCTCAAAGATGCAATGATCGATTGTCGCGGACTCCACATCTTTCAAGGTAATTCCTCCGCCAAAACAGCGATATCCGTTTGCGGTATTGTAAAAGAACTTAGACGAATTGATGGTCAGATTGCCATTTTCAAAAAACAAGCCATTGCCATATGTGCTTATCCCGGCAATATTGTCATTGAGTTTGATGGTATTTTTCTCAAACTCTGTACCTGAAATCGTCACCTGACATGCATTGAAATAGATACCGCCTCCGTAGGCGTACGTACCGTTCAGGTGCTCTTGCTCAATCTGATTGTCCCTGACGGTACAGTTATGCATTTCCACACGCGATTCACGTATTTCGGCAGCGCCACCGAATGCGCCCAGAAAAGCCATATTTATGCGGCGTCCCTTTGTAAGGCTTGTGTCGGTCAATGTGAGTTTGCTGGATTTGACCCAAAGACAGCGCGATAATCTGGCTCCATCGAAGTGAATATTCTTGATGTTCAGCGTGCAGTCCTCGACCTTCAGCACGCCGTAATTCGTCGCCTCACGCAAAGTCAATACAATGCTTTCACTGCCTCGCCCAATCAGGCTAAAGTTGCGATGACTGATCTCGACACACGCGGTTTCCATGCTCTGCGTCACTACAATGATATCTCCATCTTGCACTGCGCGGAATGCTGCCGCCAGGTTGGGAAATTCGCTGCTTGGTACGGGTAATTCGCTCATGTTGATTCTCCTGAAAAGTGCTGTGCCATGTCGGCTGGTGCCAGGCACTGATTGATCCATCTGAAGACAGCGTCGACAAGGTCGTACACTGCTTCCCCACATTCCGTTGCATCATTGAAGTAGAAACTTCTGAGTAAACTGAATGTGAGGCCATTGTGCCCAATGATCGTAAGAGAATCGTAATAAAATGCCAACAATGGTGGGTGAGGGGATTAACATCGCGTCCAGTTAATCGCGACATGTCCTTGCAGAGCGGGGGAGACTTTCCTCTTGAAAACTCCAAAACCTATTTTGCAGTCAGCCCTTTAACCCTCACCGCCGTGACCTTATATTCCGGCGCATGCACCACGTTGTCGCAATAAGGCGAAGTCAGCGCATTGACGTTCAGGTCTGCGTGGTGGAAGCTGCAAAACAACTGGCCAGCTTGCATCTTGTCTGTGATGTGCACTGGCAAGGTGGCTGTGCCATAGCGGCTGCAGACCTGGGCTTGCTGGCCTTCTGCAAGGTTCAAATGCTTTGCATCGGCGGGGGATATGTCCAGGGTGTCGGTGGGTTTGAGTTGCGCATTGGGGGTGCGGTAAGTCATGGTGCCTGCGTTGAAGTGATATAGCTCACGCCCGGTTGTCAGTAGCAGGGGGTAGTGATCATCGCAGACTTCTGCCGTGGGCTGATAGGCGATGCAGGCCAGGCTTGCTTTGGGGCCGACACCAAAGCCTTGCTGGTGCAGGATGGCGGTGCCGGGATGATTGTCATCGGGGCTAGCGGGGCAGGGCCATTGCAGGCTTTCGTTTTGCAGGCGCTGGTAGCTGAGACCGGCGCTGGCGGGCCAGACGCTGCGCACTTCGTCCCAGATGGTTTGCGGGTCATCGAATGTGAAGCCCTGTTCATGGCCCATGTGCCTGGCCAGTTCTGTAATGATCTGCCAGTCTGGTTTTGCCTCACCGGGGCTGTTGATGACTTGCCTGACTCTTTGTACACGGCGGTCGGCATTCATGAAACTGCCGTCTTTTTCAAACACACTGGCAGCAGGAAAGAAGACGTGGCCCGCCGCCTTGGCGGTTTCGTTAAGGAAGAGGTCTTGCACGATGACGAGTTCCAGTTGCGCCAGTGCTGCCAGGGTTTGATTGGTATTGGGCATGGACATGGCGATGTCATAGCCCATGACCCACATGGCCTTGAACTTGCCCATGCTGGCGGCAGCCAGCATGGCAGGTAAATCCAGCCCTGCACTTGTTGGCAGCTTGGTGGCCCAAGTGTGTTCAAAGCTGGCGCGTACCTTGGCATCAGCCAGGTTTTGCGCGCCTGTCAGTGAAGCGGGTTCACAACCCATTTGGGCTGAACCCTGGACATTGTTTTGCCCGCGCAAGGGGTTGATGCCGCTGCCGCGCTTGCCCAGGTTGCCAGTCAGCAGGGCGAGGTTGATCAGGCTCATGACGCCTTGCGTGCCTTGCAGGTGTTCTGTCATGCCCAGGCCATGAAAACACATGGCGGGTTTGGCATGCGCATACATGCGGGCAGCGCGGCGTATGTCGTCTGCCTTGACACCGCATTGGCTGGCGACCTGTTCCGGAGAGTAGGCAGTGATGAAACTGCGGAAGTCTGGCAGGCCATCAACGCGCCTGGCGATGTAATCATCATCCTGCAAACCCTCTTCCAGCAGGGTGGCGGCCATGGCATTGAACAGCAGCACGTTGGTACCAGGGCGCAGAGCAAGATGTATATCGGCACAGGCTGCCAGCTCGGTACGGCGCGGATCGATGACGATGAGGCCAGCCCCGGCGCGCACCGCTTGCTTAATGCGTGCGCCGACGATGGGGTGGTTTTCTGTCGGGTTGCAACCGCATAGCATGAACAGGCTGCTGTGTTCTATGTCATCAAATGAATTGGTCGCCGCACCCGTGCCCAGCATGGTCTTCAGGGCTTTGGCAGACGGCTGATGGCAAACCCGGGCGCAGCAATCGACATTGTTGGTGCCCAGCACCACTCGCGCGAATTTTTGTGCGAGGTAGTTTTCTTCATTGGTGGCGCGGGCTGAGCCTAATACGCCCAGGCTGTCTGCGCCGTACTTGTTGCGCAGTTCTTGCAGGCGGCTGGCGGTGAAGGCCAGCGCTTCTTCCCATGAAACCGTATACCAGTCACTGCCCCTGCGCAGCATGGGTAGCGTGACGCGTTCTGGTGAATGGGTAAAGTCGTAGGCATAGCGCCCCTTGACGCACAGGTGGCCATGATTGACAGGGCTGTTTGCCGGTTTGATGGCGACAACTTTGTTGTCGTGGCTGGCGACTTCCATCTGGCAACCGACGCCGCAATAGACGCAGGTGGTTTTGGTCCAGTGATCGACTGGACCTGCACTGCGCTTGTCAAAAATGGCATCGGTGGGGCAGGTGTCGGCGCAGGCACCACAAGAGACGCAGCCGCTGCTGAGCAGGCTTTTGCCATCTGCCGGGGCGATATGGGTTTGCTCGCCTTTGCCCCAGACTTTCCAGACAAATTGTCCCTGTACTTCATCACAGATACGCACGCAGCGCTGGCAATTGATACATCTCTCCATCGCTATGCCCAGATAGGGATGGCTGTCATCCTTGAAAATCGGGGCATGATGCTCGCTGCCAGCGCTTACGCTGTTTTGCTTCAGCAATTGATGAAAGGGGTGTTCAGCCTGTTCACTCACTGCCGTGGCAGGATAACTATCTGCCAGTAACGACAGGTTGGTATGCAGCAGCGACTGCAGGCGAGCTGTAGCTGTATGCACGACCATGCCATCAGTGACTGCGGTGGCACAACTGGGGACGGGGCGGGCTTGCCCTTCGACTTCGACCAGGCATAGCCTGCATGCACCTATGGGTTTGAGTCTGTCGTCATGGCAGGGGTGAGGTGGCTGGCAACCATGATCGCGCAAGGCTTGCAGGAGGCTGCTGCCTTCTGCCACTGTGCATGCCTGGCCATTTATGCTGATGTGAAGCATGTCTGCAACTCCGCATGGTAGTGGCGTTGAATTGACTGGGCAAATTCTGCCAGACCGCGCCCGTGGCCGCACAGGCTGGCGTCGGCAAGGGCTGTTACCAGGGCTTGCCAGCGACTTGCATTCCAGTGTCCACCTTGCAGTATGTCGTCAAAGTGGCTGGTGATTTCTGCTGCGCCGTGATGGCAGGGCGTGCATTTACCGCAGGATTCAAATGCGCCAAAGCGAAATACTTGCGCCACCAGTTCGGCAACGCTGCAACTGTCATCAAAGGCGATGACGCCGCCATGGCCGACCGCGCCGCCAATTTGCTGCAGGCTTTGATAGGCGAGCGGGGTATCAAGCAATTGCGACGGTATCAAGCCCGCCAGTGGGCCGCCTATCATCAGGCCCTTGAGCTGGCCTTGCTGCAGGCCCAGGCCGAGCTTGTCGACGATATCACGCAGGCTGATGCCAAATTCGACTTCATACAGGCCAGGCCGCTTGAAGACGGAGTTGAGTGACAAGAGCTTGGTGCCCGGGCTTTCTGGCGTACCCAAAGCTGCATATGCGGCAGCACCATGGGTGATGATCCAGGGTATGGCGCACAGGGTTTCGACATTATTAACCAGCGTGGGTTTGTTGTATAAACCCAGTTCGGTGATTTGCGGTGGGCGCAATCTGGCTTCTGGTCGCCTGTCTTCGATGGCATTGAGCATGGCGGTTTCTTCACCGCACAGGTAACTGCCTTTGCCGATGACAAGACTGATGTCAAACGCATGTGCACTGCCGAGTACATGCTGGCCCAGCCAGCCCTCCGCCCGCGCCTGTGCTATTGCCGACTGCAAGATGCTTGCTGCTTGCTCGTATTCACGACGCAGGTAGATGTAACCGAGGCTGGCGCCAACGGTGACGCCAGCAATGAGCATGGCTTCTATCAGGCGGTAGGGGTCTCTTTCCATCAGCAGGCGGTCGCTGAAGCTGCCGGGATCACCTTCATCAGCATTGGCGACGAGGTATTTGCAGTCAGCTTCTTGCTCTGCCAGCGATTGCCATTTCAGGCCAGTAGAAAAGGCGGCACCACCACGGCCACGCAAGCCTGAAGTAGTAATCTGCTGTATGACTGCGGCGCTATCCATGTGCAAGACCTGGCGCAATGCCTGTCCGCCACCTGTACTGCAATACTCGTCCAGATCAAGCACCGCTGCTCTGGCGACATTACCTAGCAAGACTGATGCGCGGGCATGGCTGGCAATATGGGGAAGTGCATCTTCACCTTGCCGTGCCGGGCCACGATAGCACTGGCCCAGGCAATACACAGTGGGACTGCTATGGCATGCAAGTTCCCATCCCGCCGGGTCTTGCCGCTTCGCGGCAAAGCAGGCCAGCCCCTGACAACGACTGCCTGTCAGGGACGTATGGGATAAGTGATAAAAACTATCGCTGGCAAGCCGTGCAAGGATGTGGTCCATATAAGCCAATATGAAACGCTGTACGGGCATAGCGCCTATGCCAGCTTTCAATATGGCATGGTTGCCAGCATTGTCAATTGAGGTGCATCAAGAAATACCAGTTTTAACATGGCTGGCAGCCTTATCAACAACAACCCTGATGCTCCTCATCATCCACTGCCACAGTCGCTCGCAGCAACTTGGCCGCCTGCACCATGTTTTCCAGCGCAGCTATCGTCTCTGGCCAGTCGCGGGTTTTGAGGCCGCAGTCAGGGTTGACCCAGAGGCGGGCGTCGGGGAGTACGCTGCGGGCTTTTTGTAGCAGCCTTTGCATTTCGCTGACTTTGGGTACGCGTGGCGAGTGGATGTCGTAGACGCCAGGGCCGATGTCGTTGGGGTAGGCGAATTCGCCGAAGCCGTCCAGCAGTTCCATGTTTGAGCGTGAGGTTTCTATGGTGATGACGTCGGCATCCATGGCGGCGATCCAGGGCAGGATGTCGTTGAATTCTGAATAGCACATGTGGGTATGGATTTGCGTATCATCCCTGACGACGGCTGAACTCAGTTTGAAGGCGCGCACTGCCCAGTCGAGGTAGGCGGACCAGTCTTGCTGTTTCAATGGCAGGCCTTCGCGGAAGGCGGGTTCATCTATTTGTATCATGCCTATGCCGGCTTTTTCGAGATCGGCAACTTCATCACGCAGGGCCAGGGCGATTTGCAGGGCGGTGGTGGAGCGTGGCTGGTCGTCGCGCACGAAGGACCATTGCAGCATGGTGACAGGGCCGGTGAGCATGCCTTTCATGGGTTTGCTGGTGAGGCTCTGGGCGTATTCGCTCCAGCTGACTGTCATGGCTTCTGGCCTGTACACGTCGCCATAGATGAATGGCGGTTTGACGCAGCGTGAGCCATAACTTTGTACCCAGCCATTCAGGGTGAAGCCATAGCCCCAGAGTTGTTCGCCGAAATATTCGACCATGTCATTGCGTTCTGGTTCGCCATGGACCAGTACGTCGATGTCGAGCTTTTCTTGTTGCTCAACGACGAGACGGATTTCTGCGCGCATGGCTTCGAGGTATTCGAGGTGCGACAAATCACCACGCTTATAGGTGGCGCGGACCTGGCGTATGGTCCTGGTTTGCGGGAAGGAACCTATGCTGGTTGTGGGGAACAGTGGCAGGGCAAAGCGTTGCTGTTGCTGACCTATGCGCTGCTTGAAAGTATTGTGGCGGGTGACATCCTGCTCGGTGATGGCGGCCAGGCGTTTTTGTACGATGGGGTTGTGGATGCGTACCGATTTGCGGCGGCTGGCGATGGCCTGGTCGGCGGCTGTGAATTGATGCGCGACTTTATCTGCATTGCCATTCAGGGCTTGTTTTAGGGCGACGACTTCATCGAGTTTTTGTTTGGCAAAGGCCAGCCAGCTCAGGGTTTCTGCATCAAGTGCGGTTTCTGCAGCGAGGTCAACTGGCACGTGCAGCAATGAACAGCTTGGGGCCAGCCACAGCTTGTCGCCGAGTTGTGCGTGGACGGCTTGCAAGTCGGCCAGCAAGCTGCTCAAGTCGGCACGCCAGATATTGCGACCATCAATCACACCGGCAGACAAGACGCGATCTTGCGGCCAGCTGGCCAGCATGGTGGTCAATTGCTGTGGTGCGCGTACCAGGTCCAGGTGCAGGCCAGCGATGGGTAGGGCATGCAACAGGGTAGCGCGGTCTTGTACTGATTCAAAATAAGTCGATAACAAAACCTTGGGCGTATTTTGCGCCAGGGCATTGTAGGACAGTATAAAGGCATCCAGCCAGGCGTTGTCGAGATCTAGGGCCAGGATAGGTTCGTCTATCTGTACCCATTCCACCCCTTGTTCTTGCAGGCGTGCCAGCAGGCGCTGATAGGCGGGGATGATCCTGGGCAGCAAATCCAGTTTATGTGTCAGGCCACTCTTGATTTTGCCGAGGTAGAGCAAGGTCAGGGGGCCGATCAAGGTGGCTTTGCTTGCATGGCCCAAGGACTGGGCTTGTGCCAGTTCTTCAAACAGCCAGTCTGTGCCGCCATCAAAGCTGCTGTCTGCCGTCCATTCTGGTACGAGGTAATGGTAGTTGGTGTCAAACCATTTGGTCATTTCCATCGCAAAATGCTGGGGGGTGCCACGGGCGGCGACGTAGTAGTCTGCCAGCGTCAGTTGTTTGGCATCAAAGCCAAAACGGCGGGGCAGGGCACCCAGCAGGGCCAGCGTGTTCAAGACTTGGTCATACCAGGCAAAGTCGCCAACGCTGACGAAATCCAGGCCTGCCTGCTTTTGCAAACCCCAATGGCGGGTGCGCAGGTCGCTGCCGGTTTCACGCAGGGTGGCTTCGGTGATGTCGCCGCGCCAGAAGGATTCTTGTGCAAATTTCAATTCTCTTTGTGCGCCAATGCGAGGGAAGCCAAGGGTGTGGGCGATAGTCATTTGTTATTCTCCAATCATAGGTAGGACTTACGCAAAACCGCCCCAACTGCGTTGCAGCTCCTAGCCGTACTAAAGTACTGTCTTCGTCGCTGACGCCTTGCTGGGACAATTTCGCGTAAGTCCTACAGGTTTTAGTATGATCGGTTAGAATTGATTATGATTCAAACGACATATTTTAAGAATTAACTTGAATTTCATTCATAATGCAATCGATCCTAGAGCTACGCCACCTGAAAACCCTGCATGCCCTGCGTGAATCCGGCAATTTATTGCGGGCAGCGGTCTTGCTGAATGTCACCCAGTCTGCCCTGTCACACCAGATCAAGTTGCTGGAAGAACATCATGGCACGCCACTGTTCGAGCGCAAGACCACGCCTATACGCTTCACGCCAGCGGGCGAGCGCCTGCTGCAACTGGCCGACAGCGTCTTGCCACAAGTCGCCAATTGTGAGCGCGATCTGGCACGTCTGGCACAGGGTGTAGCGGGGCAGTTGCGTATTGCGGTGGAATGCCATACCTGCTTTGACTGGCTCATGCCCGCCATGGATTTGTTCCGCCAGCGCTGGCCTGAGGTGGAGCTGGACATCGTTTCCGGCTTCCAGGCTGATCCCGTAGGGCTGCTGTACAGCCACAAGGCTGATGTCGCCATCGTGTCGGAAATGGATGCGGATGAAAGCGTGGCTTATCATCCCTTGTTCCGTTTTGAGATTGTCGCTTTGATTGCCAAGGACCATGCGCTGGCCAAGCGTGATTATCTGGTGGCGCAGGACTTTGCGACTGATACCCTGATTACCTATCCTGTGCCCGACGACATGCTCGATGTGGTGCGCCAGGTCCTGAAGCCAGCAGGCGTGGATACTGCCAGACGCACGACTGAACTGACAGTCGCCATGCTGCAACTGGTCGCCAGCAAGCGCGGCATTGCCACCTTGCCGGTGTGGGCAGCACAAAATTATGTGAACCGCGATTATGTACTGCCCAAGCGCATCACTAAAGATGGTTTGACTGGCAGATTGTATGCCGCCTGCCTCCCGGATTTGTCTGCCAAGGCTTATCTCAGCGATTTTGTGACGACGATACGGGAGAGTAGTTATTTGAATTTGCAGAGTATAGAGTTGATTTGAATGTGATGCGAGTGAGAGGCTGTGTCAAAGTTCATCTGGGATGACGGTTCTCGATTTTATCTATTCATTTTGGAGAGGACGCCACGGAATACTTCAATATTTTTTCGCACCTTAAAGGTGGTAACTCAAGCTGACGCCATGAAGTAAAGCTTCACTTCATTCTTTGGTTTTTGCATTCCATGCAGCGATAACTGCATCCTGTCCGCTTCTTCTTGTTCGTGCATCCAGCATCCCTTACATTCACGGGATTTATTACATTGGAGACATGGTATGAGGAGATGGGTAAATTGGATTTTTCTTGCAAGCCTAACTATGCCTGTCCTGGCACAGGCGCAAATTGATCTGACTGTGCTGGATCGTGGTATGACCGGGCCTCGCGCGCAAGTTCTGGTGTTGGGGACTGTGCATTTGAGAAGCATGCCAGCCAGTTTCAATCCTGCATCGCTGGACGGTGTGCTCGATAAGCTGGCGAAATTCAAGCCGGAGATTATTACGATAGAAACCGAGCCAGGTGAAGAGTGCGATATGGTTGCCCGTCATGTTGCCAGGTACGGTGCCGACTATTGCGCATCAGTCGAAGTGGCCAGGCTGGCTACCGGACTGGATGCACCAGCGGCGATGGCCGAAGCAGACAAGATGCTCAAGGCGTGGCCGCAACAATCAATGGTCACGGCGGCGCAGCGTCGTCGTCTGGCTGCCTTGTTCATGGCATCGTATGACACGGCGTCTGCCTATGTGCAATGGCTGCAATTGCCAGAAGCTGAGCGCCGCGCAGGCGATGGTTTGAATGAGGTGTTGGTGGATAAACTCATGCAGACCGGAAAGCGCAAGGACGAAAACTATCAGATCGCTGCCCGCCTGGCCGCACGTCTGGGTTTGCAGCGTGTTCATGCGGTGGATAATCATACTGGTGACCGTATTGATGTGCCAGACATCAAAGCCTTTGTACGTTCCATAGAGTCGGCATGGGCAGCAGGCAATGCGGCTATGAATGTACGAAGAAAACGCCAGGAGGAACTGTCGCAAGCATCAGATCTTTTGCCCTTATACCGATATATCAGTGAACCTGAAGGTTTGCGCATTTATGCCGAAGCCAATGTGATCCCTGCTATGCGCGCCAAGTCAGCAGAAGGCTATCCGCAGATATGGGTAGCAGGCTGGGAGGTCCGCAATTTGCGCATGGTCGCCAATATTCGTGAAACTTTCCGCGAGCGTCCTGGTGCCCGTGTTTTGTCTGTCGTAGGTGTCTCCCACAAACCCTGGTTTGATAGTTGGCTGGGACAACTGCAGGGGGTGGATATTGTGAATGCGTTAGATGTACTGAAGTGAGGTGCTCACTATTGTTGGTGTTGGCTATTCGCAGGAGTGGCTTTAGCCGCGAATGCTTTGTTGCATGGGCCATGTGTGGTACTGGCTTTGCTGCAATTGCTGTTCGCGACTGAAGCCGCTCCTACAGAAGGGGGCGCGTATTTTATTGACTGACCATTTCTGTATTTGCGGCTTCATCTTCCGAGAATTTTTCCAGCCCGCGTGCCAGCGATGAGACGCTGGGGTTTTCTACGAAGACGCAGCGTTTGCCTGTGCGTTTGCAGAAATCCTTGACGCGCCAGTAGGCGGTGTGGCTGATGCAGCCTGTCTGGCAGATGACGAGGTCGGCTGCCGCAAGGCTGGCGTCAAGCAGGCTCTGGTTGTCTTCGAGGCCGCCGTCATGGTGGGCGAAGCGGCCGCCTATACGTTCTATGAGGTCGCGGTAGGTGGGTACATTGCCGCTGCGGCCACCTACACAGAGCACAGTTTTTTGTTTCAGGTGCAGGGTGATGGGATAGACTTTTTCTTCTGGCTGTTGCCTGCTTTGCTCGGTTGCCTGTTCATGCATGTCGGCGGCGGTTTTGGTCGCTTCTGCCAGTTTTTGCTTTAGCTCGCGCACCTGGTTTTCTGTTTCAACCTGGCGCTCAGCCATTTGTTCGATTTTCTTGAGCAGGCGCTGGCGGGTTTCCAACTCAGGCACTTCTGCCTTGAGGGCGGCGATGTCGCAACTGAGGAAATGGATGCTACTGTCCTTGCCTATGTTTTCTGCACGCAGTTGTATCAACTGGGTGTTTTGCTTTTCGATTTCGCGGGTTTTTTCTGACAGGGCGCGGTTATGCCTTTCCTGCACGCGACCGAGTTCACGGGTCAGTAATTTGTTTTGTTCTAGCAGTGCATTGAAGCGGTTTATGTCTATACGCACGCTGGCACCAGCCTGGTGCTGCAGCATGTGCATGTCGCGGCATAAGCCATCTTGCAGGTCAGCGTCGCAACGCGGGTGTGTCAGTGCGGCCCAGAATGCGCCGGCAACATCACCCTTGTCGATGGCGGCCAGCCACAGACGGGTGACGGCTTCAACTGTTTTTGCCGTGCGAAACTCTTGTACGGTGCGGGCATAGCGCTGTTCCAGCTCTTGCTGTATGGCTTCTGAGAGGCGGTTGCGGCGACCACATTCAGAGATTGCGCCGACATGTATCTCATAATCTTCTGCAATGGCCTGGCCATTCATGGCCTTGTTGACGATGCGTCGCAAGGTCGTCAGTGGTATGCAGACACCGACGACGGGGCAATGGCATTCATGCGTCAAATCCCAGATACGGCGACGGCGTGAACCCGCTGGCGTGGCTTCTGGTGTTAATGCAATACTATGTTTGTCATGTTCACACATACGGTAATCCTCTTGATACTTCTGACCAGGTGATGTTGCATAAACTTGCTTGATGATTTGCTTAATGCATTTTTTTACCCGGTGCTATTTCAAAGCCGGTGACGTGAGGCGCTTCCGGGGTTTTGGGCAGGCGGGCTTCATAGCTTTCTATGTTCAACTGCGCTTCTGCCAGCATATAGGCGAGGACACGGAAGGCCTCGACATCAAAGCGCAGGGAAACATGGTTCAAAGACAGGTGAACTACCCCGCATTCCGGGCAGATCATGACTTCGCCTACTTTGCTTGAGGCCAGACCGAGGTGCTGGCAAGCGTTGGTTGATGGCTGATGTTTCATGTGTTCCTCTGAGTGTGGATTAAGATGTCGCCTTGGGTGCAGGAATGCTGGCGCACGGGTCAGCACGGGTGTGGGCCTTGACGACATGGATGCTGTCATACATGCCGTTTTTTTCTGCTGCAGTTTCAGCCGATATTTCTACATAGCCGTGGACTTGCAGGCTGGTTCGCTGGTTTGCTGGTAGCCATACCGGTACACCGAGATCACGCCTGACGTGGCCATTGCCAGCCAGCAGGACGACGCCGCGGTCGGCGTTTTCAGTGACGATCTTGGCCATCACAACATCACGCGCAACTTGGGCCCTGACCATACTGGGGACGATATTGTCCGGCATCTTGCCGCAATGGCCGCTTTCCATTGCAGCACGCTGGCCATCGACTACCACGGCGGGCAAAGGCTGGTCAAGTTTGTAGCTGGTGATGGTGTTCTTGTCGAGCACGGCAGCATAGCCTTCACGCATGACACGGGCGGCATCGGCGCGGGACAGGTTGGCAGCCAACAGCGGCAGCTTGTAATCGATGGCAAGCTGGATGACGGGGCGGTAGTGCGGCCATTCCCAGCGCTTGTTGCCGAGCTTGCTGATGATGCAGTCTGCATCTGTACAGCTTGCCTGAGCCTGGGTAAGTTCGGCCTGGTTTTCGCGGTCGAACTGTTCCATGGCGATGGCGGGGTGCCAGCCTGTGACGACCATTTTTTTCAGGTCGGCATAGCGTTGCGCATGTCCATCAGGATTGTCGTGGACTTCGCCCAATAGCAATATCTTGCTGCCACTGATTGGCTTTTCAGCCTGGGTCGCGCATGCTGATAAAAGGCTGGCCGTGGCCAAGCCTGTGAGTAGAATTAAATTACGCATTGCTACATGTATCCATTTCTTCACCAAAGAACCACAAGACGCCACTGGGGTCAGTCAGGGTAAAGTCGCGCATGCCATAAGGCTGTTCCACAATAGCGGTCAGGCGTACCTGGTATTTTTCTGCAATGCCGGATGAGACGATGAACTGGTGCCAGACTGCGGCATCGTCCACCAGGATATGCATCATGAAATTATTGGTATGATCAGCGACATAGAACTCTTGCAGCATGAAGCTGCATTGTTCATATTTGAGATGGGCATAGCCGTCATTGCTGAAGACAAGTTCAAATCCCAGGTCCTGGTAAAAAGTCAGGGAAGTTTCAAAATTTTTGGCAGGCACAAAGGCCTTGATTTCTTGCATCTTCAGTTTTTGCATGATCTCTCTCATTCAAATATGTTGTGAATTGCTATGCGCTTTTCCTGGCGCGTGACGAAGCGCGCAAGGGGGTGACCAGTAAATCACCTTCTTCATTATGCATGCAAGTCAGGGCGATATCGTATAAGTCTTCCAGCGCTGGCACTGCTTCGCGGTTGCTGGCGATATCAGCAACGAGCTGGCCATTCTTGACTAACAGCAGACGCCCGAAAGCCTGCATCGCATGGTTGATGTCATGCAGGATGGCGACGATGGCATGCTGGCGTTCGGTCGCATATTCTTCGAGGCTGGCGAGCAGGTCAAATTGCAGGCCGGGGTCGAGTGCTGCCAGAGGTTCATCGACGAGTATCAGGCCATCGCGCTGGTCCCACAGTTGTGCAAAGATGCGTGCCAGTTGTATGCGTGCCTGTTCGCCGCCAGAGAGGCTGTCAAAGCGACGGCCCAGTAAATGGGCTGCATGGGCCATGGCCGCTGCTTGTCTGACGATGTTGGACAGTTCAGGGTCATGCGCACGGCTGACACGGCCCAGGCTGATGACCAGATCAGTCTCCAGGCCAAAGGCAACATCGCTGTTTTGTGGCAGGACGGCGCGCAGGCGGCTGAGTTCCATCAAGGACCAGCTTGCCAGAGGGCGTGACTGGAAAGCGATGTTGCCGCTGCTGGTTTTCAATTCACGGGACAGCAGTTTCAGCAGCGTGGATTTGCCTGCGCCGCTGGGGCCGAGTATGGCGACTTTTTCTGCTTTGGCTATGCTCAGGCTGAAAGGCCCAAAGTCTTTCTTGCCCAGCCTGGCGCAGACGGCGTCCAGCTGGAGAAAATCCTGTTGTGTGGTGGTTTTCATTAACATGATTGTGTAAACGCTTCAGGCTAAGCGACCACGTGCATTACGCAGCAGGATCAGGAAGAAAGGGCTGCCCAGCAGGGCGGTGAAAATACCCACTGGCACTTCAGCCGGAATGGCGATGCAGCGCGCCACGGTGTCGGCTAGCAGCAAGAGCAAACCACCCATGAGCATGGAGCGTGGTATCACCTGTCTTTGATCTGGCCCGCCCATGGTGCGCACCAGATGCGGTGCCACCAGGCTAATGAAGCCGATCATGCCGCACCAGGCTACCGCAAACCCGGTCAGTACAGCGACCAGGACGATGACCTGAGTGCGCAGGCGGCGCACATCGATGCCGACATGGGCAGCCGCAGCTTCGCCCAGTGCCAGGGCATTCATTGCGCTGATCATGCGTCTGACCCACCACCAGGCTGGCAATAGTAATGCCAGCAACAAGCCAGCAGCCAGCCAGCTGGCACCTGCCAGGGAACCCAGGGTCCAGAAACTCAGGTTGCGCAATTGTTCGTCCGTCGCCAGATAAGTACACAGGCCCAGCACGGCGGCACCCAGTGCATTGAGGGCAATGCCAGTCAATAGCAGGCCAACGATGGAACCGGGTGAAATCCAGCGTGCCACGCGATCAAGTGCAAAACAAACCAGCAGCGCACCGCTGAATGCAGTGACAGGCAAGATCCACATGCGCCAGGACATGGGGATAGGCAAGTGCATGCCTGACAGGACAACGATACTCAAACCCGCAGCCGCCGCCGCGCCTGCAGTAATGCCCAGCAAATTGGGATCTGCCAGCGGGTTGCGGAACAGGCCTTGTGTCAATGCACCTGACATGCCGAGCGCAGCACCGACCAGCACGGCAAACAGGGCACGTGGCAGGCGAATATTCCACAAGACATAGCTGCTGCCTGCCAAAGTCTGGTCGCCGCTGAAATCAAGCAGTGTCAGCCAGTCTTGCAATTTGACAGGCACGGCACCGAATTGCGCACTCAACAGAAGAGCGGCAATCAGGGAAATACCCAGCACCAGCAGCAGGCCAGGCCTGCCGCCTTGCAAAAGTTTTTGCGGCGAACTTTGTGGCAATTCACCAGACACGACTACTGAGGCTTTCATGCCTGCATGGCCTTGATGATGGCGCTGTCCAGCTGGCTGATCGCCGATGGCAGACGTGGCCCAAAGCCCAGCATGAGCATGGCTTCTTGTGACAGCACGCGGCGCTTGCGGCCTGCCGGTGTTTGTTCTACACCCGGCAATTTCAGCACAGACTCTATGCCGCCCGAGGCTTTCAGACCCTGGTCAGTCACGACGATGATGTCGGGCTGGGCTGCGATCATGGCTTCTGGTGTCAAAGGCTTGTAACCACTGAAACCGCTGCTGCCATTAGTCGCGGTCAGGGCATTGCTGGCACCTGCATATTCAAGCACGGCATGGGCAGCGGTTTCACGACCTGCCACCATGATCTGGTTAGGAGCATGAGCGAGGATGAATACGGCTTTCGGGCCCTTGCCCTTGCGCTGCTCTATCGGTGTGCGGACCCTGGTCCATTCCTGCTGCAGGCTTTGCATCAGGGTAGCGGCCTGGGCTTGCGTACCAGTCAGTTCACCAATCTGCTTGATGCGGTCAAGCACGCCTTCAAACTTGTGATGCGCAGGCAAGACCGCCAGCGGGATACCGGAGGATGTCAACTGGCGTATCACGGCAGGCGGGCCTGCATCTTCGCTGGCGATGATCTGGGTGGGAGCCAGGGCCAGTACACCTTCTGCCGACAGGGCGCGGGCATAACCGACATCAGGTAGTTTTTGCACACTCTCAGGGAAGTTGGAGGTGGTATCGACGGCGACCAGGTCATTACTGGCATTGAGGGCGAAGATGATCTCGGTGATTGCTCCGCCTACGGCGATGATGCGTTGCTTGCCTTTGCCGGTTGCGGCTTGTGCAAAGGATGGCAACAGGCTGGAGGAAGCCAAACCCGCCAAACCCGCCAGTTGCATCAAAGCCTGCCTGCGCAGGCGATTGTGCTGGATTTGTGGGCTTATGCTGCGCATGTCTGGCTTTCTGACAAGAGGTTATCGATCAGTGCGCGCCATTCGCAAAGTTCTGGCTTACCGGGTTTGCGTTCACCAAAGAACATGGCGATGGTTTCGCCATCCGCATCAAACAATTCCAGTGAAGTGACGAGGCCATCCGTGGTTGGTTTTTTGACGACCCATGCACTGGCGATATGGTCTTCACGCAGGTGCAGGTTGAAGCGTGGGTCGAGTACATTCACCCATGGTCCCATTTTGGCAATCTTGCTGACCGGGCCGGAATGGATTTGTATCATGCCGGCATTGCCAGTAAATACCATGATAGGCACGGCTTCAGCAGCGGCTGCCTGCAACAGGTCCTGGCAGCTGCTGACATCAATTTGCTGGACAAACTGGGCATCAGCCAGACGCAATGCCTGGGTGCGTGTCACGGCAAATTTTTTCATGAGACCAAAGAAGTCATGGGTGTCACGCAAGGATGCCCAGGCCTGGCGGAAGCCGGTGACATCGATGTCCTTGTCAGCCAGTTCCAGCAGTTTTTCTGCGGCATCTTTGGTTTGTATACCGGTTTGCTGTTCAACTGCAGCAAAGCTGGCGGCCAGGGCTTCATATGCTTCTACATTGCTTTGTGGCTTGATGAAAATCTTGTGGATGGCAGTGCCGGTGGCATCATAGAATTGCAGGCTTTTTTGCTCGCTGCGCTCTTCACCGCTTCCTGTTTGCTCTGTAACGGCAAAACCAAACGCCCATTGCTGATAAAAAATCCGCAAGTCGATTTCACCTGCCAGCACCAGGCCGATATGGTGGTTGTGGCTGATTTTACTGTAGGTGCCAGTTTTTTCATGAACGCAGGAAGGGTTGCGTGTCAGGGCCATGACTTCGCCCAGGCTTTCTACTGCGGCGATAATTTCTGGCCATTCTGCGCGCAGGCAGGTGGCACGCAGCAGGCAGTTGCTTTCTATGGCTGCGGTGCCTGCGTGGGCGGCGATCAGCTCGCCTTCACTGATCTCCAGGGTTTCGGCGATGTCACGATGTCTGGCTTTTTTTTCGCGGCGCATGCTGGCGAACTGTTCACGTACATGAGCATTTTGCTGCGGGGTCAAATATTGGGCTGGCATGACGAATCCTTCAATTAAAAGTCGTAACGAACTGATACCTGGGCATTCCGGCCAGGGGCGGTGTAAGCATCTTTGACGTTGGTGTTGTCAGCCAGGCCGCGTACATCAGACCAGGCCCAGTATTTGGTATCAAAGACATTGTTGAGGTTGGCATTGACTGTCAGGTTTTGCATGGGCTTCCAGTACACACCGAGGTCAACGACGTGGTAAGAACCTGGTGCAAACTGTGTTGTCGCTGCTGGTGCTATTCTGTCGAGTTGCTTGCCTTGATGATGCTGGAGTTGCGCGCGCGCGCCCCAGGCCGCTGTGTCATAGCGCAGGCCTGCCAGGAATTTCATCGGGTTGATGGTGTCTAGCGGTGTTTTGACGCCAGCAACTTCGCTGTCACCCTTGGTGTATGAGACACCGGCAGTGGCTTGCCAGTTACTGTCGAGTTGCAATTCTGCACGGGCTTCTGCGCCACGGATCTGCGCTTTGGCCAGATTGATGTACTGGAATACCAGCGGGTCAACTGCAGTGCCAGTGCCACGCACTACTTGCTGGCTGATGAAGTCTTTGTAGCTATTGTCGAATGCGGCGAAGGAATAACGCAAACCCTGGACCTTGCCGCGGAAACCAATCTCAAAGCTGTCAGCACGTTCTGCTTTCAGTTGCGAATTGCCTATGCTGGTGTAGCCAGATGCCAGGTTGGTGAAGCCATTATTGACCTGGTCAGGAGTAGGTGCTCGGAAGCCCTTGGCGAATTGTGCATAAGGTGCAAAGGCCGCGTCGAGTTGCCATACCAGACCCAGGCGTGGCGTGACTGCACTATCAGACAGGGTAGCAACTGTGCCGCCTGTGTAGCCTGCACTGGATGGAGCAAGTTTGTAATGGTCATAACGCAGGCTGGGGATGATGCTCAGCTTGCCTGCTTCGATTTCATCCTGGATGAAGGCACCTGTAACTGTGTAAGTCGTATCCGGGAAAGGCTTGGCCGGGAAAGTTTCGCCAAATGGCGCTACCGTGCCATCGCGCAGGCCGGTGACTTCAGTGCGGTTCCAGTCAAAACCATAGCTGAGTTTTTGTTCAACAGCACCGGAGAAATTGCTTTCCATGATGTTGGACAAGCCGATGATCCTGGTGTTGTAGTGATTGTCGCGGGTGCGGTCAGCAGCGGTGTTCCTGTCTTCGGCAGAGTACTGGCTGACCTTGGCATCTTGCCAGTACAGGCGTGTCTCGGCATTGTGCAACCAGCTGGAGTTCAGGTTTTTATAGCGGTGTGCCAGGCTGAGTTTATTGCGCTCTACCTTGTCACGGGTATCGAGGTCCAGGGTGCTGGTGGATGCCAGTGGCGGCACGGCGCGGGCTGAATAAACATCAGTATCCTGCGTGCGTTTTTGCGCTTCTACACTGGCTTCGATTTGCTGGTTGCCATCGATTATGAAGATTGCTTTACCCAGCAGGTATTGGGCATTGAAATCAACTGGATTTGGTTTGGTGCGATTGACGTTCTTTGCGTCATTGTCTGCACGGTTTTCTGTTTCATGACCACGGCGGTCGCTGACCAGCAGCAAACCTTGCCAGCTGCCATTATCGCCAGCGATGGCGGCAGTATTGCGCCATGAACGGTCTACTGTGGCATAGCCAGAACGCGCGAAGCCGCCAAAGGACTGGCCTTTTTTGAGCAGGTCAGACGGGTCCAGCGTGCGGAAGCTGACTGCACCAGCCAGACCATCGCTACCAAACTGTGTGGAGGTAGGGCCACGCAAAATCTCTACTGCCTTGATGCCATCGAGTTCAAGGAAATCACCACGGCCTGTCGCAAATGCGCCAAACGAAAAACTGCCCGGTACACGCGTGCCATCCACCAGCATCAAGACCTGATTGCCTTCCAGACCACGAATATTGATGCCTTCATTACCAGCACGACCAGTGGAGCTGCCAGCCGCCGTAAAGCGGGTAGGGGCAACGCGCACGCTGATATCGAGTTCATTGCGGAACAAGTCCTTAATGTCGCGACCACCTTCTTGCTCTATCCTGGCAGCAGGGATGACGGTGACGGTATTGGGCACACTATCGACTGTTCTGGCTGTACGCGTAGAGGTGACAGTAATATCTTTGAGGGTAGTAGCTTCTGTTGGTGGGACCGGGCCGGGAGTTTGTGCAAAAGTTGTTGCCGGAGCCATGCCCCATGCCATACCCAGCGCCAGGGCGATTTGCGTCTTGCTTAGCATCGTGTTTCCTAATTTAAAAAATTGGACACTGGCTAGCGGCGACTGGCTGGTGTGTATCGTGTACAACTCCCTGGCCGGCATGGTTATTGCACCGTGCATAAGGCTGGGAGCATCGCAAAAAGGGGAGTTTTTACGATTAATATATTTTAATGGAGTTTATTATAAATGAGAATCATTCTCAGTCGCAAGTGCAATTAGGTTTTTGTTTTGGAGCTGCGCATGGAGAGATTTTTATCGCGGAAGAAGGTGATTAGCTGTTAATTCGCCCTGTTTCGAGACTTTAGATGCCTTTAATTTCCGGTTCAGCGTTTTTAGAGCCAAATAATTGCTCACTACCCTTTTGCGAAGTTTGCAAGGCAGCGAAACTATGTGCACGCACTAGCTTTTCATAGTTTCTGATGGCGTCGTTTGGCATGCTGTCACCCAAATGTATCTGATTGACCGCTTGTGTCAGAGCTGCAGCATCATACAGGGCAGAATTGGCACCGAGGCCACTGGCGGGACTCATGGCGTGGCTGGCATCACCCAGGGCAGTGACGCAATGCGTACTCCATACTGGCATGTCGCTGGCAATCTTGATTGGGAGCAGGGTGAGGGCTTCTGTTGTTGTCAACTGGAAGAGTGCTTGCAGTTCAGTGGTCCAGGATGCAGTAGTTTGCGCAAGGCAGCTGCGTATGGCAAGGGATGTGGCAGGCAGGGGTTGGTCATTCTGCAGACCAAAGCTACTGCGTTTTCCTATCAGGGCCCAATAGATATAGTCGCTGACTGGACTGATGGAGCCAGTGTTCATTCTAGCGATTTTTGTATCATGGTCAAATAACATGGTGTCGATAACGGCTGCCAGTTCATGGGCAAAGATGATGGATGTGCCGGTTTGCAATTGCGCGGGCACTTGCTGGCGTATTTCGCTGCTGTAAGCGGTTTTTCCATAGATGCAGATATTGCCTGTGTCTTGCGGTGCAAGTTCAGGGAGGCGCAATTCGCGTACTTGAGAATGTACGCCGTCGGCAGCGACTAGCATGTCGGCCAGACTGCTGCTGCCATCTTCAAAGCGTACAAGGATTTTACGGTCCGCCTGTTCGCTATAGTCAATCAGGTTTTTATTGAAGTGCACATGCTCCTGTATGCCACTCAGCAAGACTTCACGCATGCTGAGACGGTTGGCTTTGAGGTCTGGCACTGACGCTGATTTTTCCTCTGCTTTGTCATGCTGCCAGTCTTCTACCCACTTTCCCGCCAGGATTTCAAGTTGTGGATTGAGGGTGTTGACCTGTTCGGATGGCAGCGCGCAAGTATGCTTGAACAAGTCGTACAGCGTGGCGGGCAGGCAAGCGGCGAGAGCAGTTTGACCAAGCTGGTCTATACGCAGGCGATAGCCTTGGCTGCGGCTGTCGGATGCGGCATCTTTTTCATGTACTTCAAAGCTGATACCGTTTTTCTTCAAGCCTTGTGCGAGGCAGAGTCCGCCGAGTCCGGCGCCGATGATGCAGATATGTAGAGGAGTATTCATTTTTCGCTTGGCTTGGTTTGTCTTAAGCCAATTATTGGACAAAAGTGCGGATGCCTGATAACGTTGTTTTGACTATAAATACTGAATTTTTGCCATGAAATTACAATCAGCACCTGACTATAGCGACTGGCATGATGGTCCGGCTCTGATTGCCCTGCGTAGCGAGAAGGGGGACGAGGCTGATGCTGATCATCAGTTTTTGTTGGGCACGCGGGAATATGACTGGCATAGCCATGCGCGTGGCCAGGTATTCTGTGTCGAGAGTGGCCTTGTACATGTGCGTACCGCACATGGCTCATGGCTGCTGCCACCGCATCGTGCTGGCTGGATACCGCCGGGGCAAGCGCATAGTGTCAGTATCAGCGGGGCCATGAGCGGCTGGAGTGTCTTGATTGCTTCTGCCGCTTGTGTGGATTTGCCTGCACAGCCTTGTGTCGTCAGCATCAATGAGCTGATGCGTGCGCTGGTGGTACGCGCCGCCAGTTGGTTTGCCTTGGAAGAATTAAGTAATGAGCAGACGGCAGTGATGACAGTGTTGCTGGATGAATTGTGTCAGGCTCCGTGTGAGGCTTTGCATTTGCCCATGCCTGCCAGCCACCGTTTGCGCGGAGTGAGCGCAGCCATTCTCGCGCAACCGGGTGCCAATCTAAGCTTGCCTGAACTAGCTAGTCTGGCTTGCATGTCTGTGCGTACACTGAGCCGTCTATTCCTGGCAGAAACTGGCATGAGCATAGGACAGTGGCGTCAGCAGGCTCAGCTCTTGCACGCGCTGGAGCGTCTTGCTGCTGGCGATGCAGTCGCCACAGTTGCCGATGCCTTGGGCTATGCGACACCGAGCAATTTTATTGCAATGTTCAAGCGTTATCTGGGGCAGCCGCCAGGGCGATATTTTAGTCAGGCTTGATTTTCTTTTTGTTGACTCGTAGCTTCAATATCTACAGGCAGGGTAAAGAAGAATTCACTGCCCTGGCCGATGACGCTAGTGAAACCGATTTGCCCACCGTGATGTTCTATGATGGCCTTGGAAATACTCAGGCCCAGGCCGGTACCACTTTTCTTATGGAAATCGGAAGAAATAGCCTGGGCAAATTTCTGGAAAATGCGCTCACGGAATTCCTCCGCAATGCCTATGCCCTGGTCGATGATGGCGACGCGTAATTGTCCTGGCTGGGATGTTAATAGTACATCGACGCTGGCGCCTTGGGGTGAGAATTTGGCGGCATTCGAGAGCAGGTTAATGAGGACCTGGGTGATGCGGTCGGTATCTATCCTGACAATGTCATCCTCAACTTCTGTCTGCAGCCTGAGACTGACCTGGTGCTGCTCTGCATAGGCGGCAGTAGCAGCGATGGCCTGTTCCAATACGGGAATCAAATGTACGTGGGCGAGATTGAATTCCATCTTGCCTGATTCTATTTTTTCTACGTCAAGGATGTCATTGATCATCCTGACCAGGCGCTGGCAGTTCTTGGTGGCGATGTCGAGGATTTTTTCCGCGCTGTCGGGCATTTTTCCTAATGCGCCACCCATGAGCAAGCCAAGTGCACCGCGTATGGATGTCAGTGGGGTGCGTAATTCATGCGAAACGGTGGAGATGAATTCGTTTTTCATGACTTCGACTTTTTTACGCTCGGTGATGTCGTAGGCGATATTGAGGAAGCCGGAAATTTCTCCAGTGCTGTCTTTCAAGGCCGTGACTGAGAGCATGACGGGAAGGCGGCTGCCGTCTTTGCGCCTGTATGTCCATTCGCTTTCATCCGCCATGCCATGCAGGGCACGCAAGGCAAAGACAGCAAACCCGGCGGCTACCGTGGTATCAAATTCAAGACTGAGTTTTGCCGCCCGGATGGCCAGTTCTTCGGCAGCATGCAAGCAGACTGGGGTTTGCAGGCCTATCATTTCTGCCGCGCTATAGCCGAGCATGAGTTCTGCACCTTTGCTCCAGACCTGTATCAAGCCTGTAGTATCGGTAGCGATGATGGAAAAATTAGCGCTATGGAGTATGGCATTTTGCAAGGCTGTGGTGGCAGCCAGTTGCGCATTCAAGGCGAGGATGGCCTCTTCGGATTTTTTGCGTTGGCTGATGTCGGTGCCAACGGTGCAGACACCATAAATTTCACCCGATTCATTGCGCAAGGGGGTGAGCATGAGGATGTGGGTGGTGTTGATGCCGCCTGCAGTCACGGCGACCTCAGTGCGGTGTATAGTCCCGTTTCGTATCACTTCGTCTGACATGCGCATGTATTGTTCTGCCTTGTCCCTTGAGAAAAGATAGTACACGCTGGTGCCAACCAGACTGGGAATATTGGCGGGTTTGAAGAGCCTGTCATATTCCTTGTTGGCGTAGAGATAGTTGCCATTTTTGTCGCGCAGGCAGACTGCCGATGCTGTGCTGTCCATGACGGCTTGCAGCAGCATGAGGTTTTCATACTGAGCAATTTCGTCACGTTTGCGCTGGGTGATGTCGGTGCCGACACCGCAGGCGCCGAAGACTTCACCATCGGCATTAATGAGCGGGGATCGTACAACGAGGTACGTATGCATTCCATCTTTTTGCTGCACCATGGCTTCGGTGCGCAATGCTGTCTTGGTGGTGATGACGGTTTGCTCTGCGCTGCGGTATTTTCTGGCCAACTCGTACGGAAAAACGTCTTCGATGGTTTTACCTATTAATTGCTCGCGCTTCATCTGGAAGACGTTTTCATATTGCTTGTTGATGTAGAGATAGCGTCCCTCAAGGTCACGTACATGGATATAGGACTCTGTGCCTTCCATGACGGTTTGCAGCAGCAGGCCACTGCGTATCAGTTCTTCTTTGCTGGCTTGTAATTCCAGTGTGCGTTGCCTGACTTTGTGTTCGATATGAAAAGCATTGCCGCTGACGACCAGCAAATACACGCTGATGAGACTGGTAAAGAATAAGCCGCCTATCAGAGTGGCCCAGGCTGACCAGGAATGATGCAGTTGCCAATAGGCGGGCGAGGGTTGGGCAGTGAATTCAAATTCATGGTCGCCAAACAGGATGACGCTGCGGAAACCCATTGTTGTCTTTTGCTTGTCCAGAGTATCGTAGACATCGGCCTTGTCGGCGGCACTATTGAGATCACGCAGGCGAAACAAGACCTGGGCCCGTATATCTTCGGTAAATACATGCCTGATCAGGTCGTCTACTTGTAATACGCTGAGCACGACACCGCGAAAAGCGGTGCGTCTTTCTTCCATTGTAGATATGGGGCTATGGCGCGCATACACGGGCGCAAAAATCAGGCTGCCTGTGACTTTTTTTGCCCTGTCTGTACTGACGATACTCAAGGGGGAGCTGGTGCTCAGATGGCCTGTGTCACGCGCTCTTTCTATGGCAACTCTTCTGCCCGGCTCAGAGAATAGATCAAAACCCATGGCGGGCCGGTTAGCCAGGTATGGTTCAACAAATTCTACGGGCAGATAAAACTCACGTGCTGTTGCGGAGCTGAAAATTTTGTTATCTACGTATTGTTTGATGGAGAAAGAGGCATGACCTTCTTTTCTTAACCGGGCTTCAAAGTCCGCTCTGTCGCTATGCAAGACCAAGGGGGCCCAGTCGACAGCAATGATGGTACTTTCTCTTTGCAGGGTAGAGCTGACAAAGCTTTGGAAATCTGCTCGAGACACATGGTCTGTGCTGGCGAAGAAGCGCTCCAGATTGCGCAGTAGTTCACTCTGGAAATCGAATCTCTGCTGCATGGCTTGTACCATGCGGCTGGCTTCGGTTTCGAATTCCTGTTTTTGCCGGTCCAGCTCAGATTCGCGAACATAGAGGAAGACGGAAACAACAACAGATAATGTCAGTAGTAAAGGCATGCCTACATTGAGGCGACGGGATTTCCAAATAGTACGCGGATGGCCTATCAATATCATGACCAGCGGCGCGACAATGAGGACGCCGAGGATGTCACCTATCCACCATGTGAGCCAGTTACCAAACATGTCAGCTGCTGGTAGCAAACCCAGAGTGAACAGGGAAAAGATGCCGACACTGGCATTGACCAGACAGCCAACCGGACCTGCCAGCAGCAGGAAGAGGGCAACATGACGTTCATCATCCAGCGCCGCAGGATAACCGACAAAGCGTTTTAGCAGGTAGGTGCTGCTCATGGCCTGTAACATGGCACCGCTGGCAACCAGCAGCGCAAGACAGATATTTGTTGCCGTCAATTGCCCCTGGCTCTCCCAACCTATCCATAGATTGAAAATACATGAACCCAGGGCTACACCAGGCAATAGACGATAACCGCCAGTTAATACGGTGGTGACAGCAATGCCAGCCGGTGGAAAGACGGCAATGGCGTAACCGGGAGGAATCGCCAGCAGCAAGGCTATACGTCCCAGTAATATGTAGACGAAGGCAAGTAGCAGATTCCTCATTACCACGGATGAGAAATTGTTCAAGGACGATGCGGGCAAAATACCGTACTCCCCATGGCGAACACCTCATAGCGAAAAATTTGCTTTGAATAATTATATGACTGAAAGCAAGCCATTGTGATTTTATTCATCTTGCGGGATTTGTGTTTTTATTTATGTGTTCGTTAGCGCTGGTTTTACGATGTTTTTCTTTGAGGTATTTAAAGTGGAATATGCGTTTAAGAAAAATTTGTACTGATTAAATAATCAGTGCATAGTGTTGTTCAGGGCGAGTTGCGCCCTGTTGCTATACTGTAGTATCCCTCAGATAAAACCACGAACCCTGCTTTCAAAGAAGCGGGGTTTTTGGTTTTTAAGTCTTTGTTTTTATTGATTATTTAATTTTTCTCAGCGCGTGTGACGGGCTGAATTCAGATATTGTTTTCTTGCTGCGCTTGCGTACTTTAATTTAATAAGAAAAATTTGCACTGATTAAATAATCAGTATATAGTGTTGTTCAGGGCGAGCTGCGTCCTGTTGCCATACTGTTGTATCCCTCAGATAAAAAACCACGAACCCCGCTTTGTAAAAAGTGGGGTTTTTGGTTTTGAGCTGCAGGATTTTTTCTTAAGCTTCTGAGTTGTGTTTTCAGGGGATTTTCCTGTTGGTGCCGAGTTTAAGAAAAATTTGCACTGATTATATAATCAGTATATAGTTCTACTCAGGGCGATTTGCGTCCTGAAGAATTTGAAATCCTTAGATTTGATCTGGCCCCGCTACTGTAAAGCAGCGGGGTTTTTTGTTTTCTGCGCGTTGTTCACGATTGCAGAAAATTGACAGAATCGCGCCGCACGACATGCTTGTGCTGGCGCTCAGGCTTTTACCTGTTTGTGATTGCAAGCGTATCACCCTATCACATAGTGCTGACCATACTGAACGCGAAGCAGCAGACAGGTAAATCTTTTTGGGCGTTGATGGGAATCATGGGAATGTGCGCCTGCAAGTGCAGTCCTTGCAGATGCGCTGCCCATGATTCCCGGACGGGCCAATGCTGATAACCCTGGAGCAGGACAAGCCGCAAGGCATCCTGAAAATATATGAGTGAAAGCAAAATTGTGAAGGCTGCATCCGAGATGGCGGCCAAGCCTGTTGCCAAGACACGCGGACGGCCGAAGAAAGCGGTAAGTCAATCGACGTTGACGGTCAGGGATGCGATTGCCAAAGCAGGTGAAGAACTGGGCGGTGCCTTGCGTTTGGCGCAATGGGCGCGGGAGGACCCGACCAATGAAAAAGCCTTCTGGACGGTTTTGTATCTGAAGATTTTGCCTTTGCAAGTTAATGGGGCAGGAGAAAACGGCGAGCATCTGATTAGTGATATCGCCATCAAACTGGTCAAGCCCAATGCAGATTGAATGCGAGTTTCCTGAAAAACTGGAATTCTTGTTCCAGCCAGCGCGTTACAAGGTGGCGCGTGGTGGGCGCGGCAGTGGCAAGTCCTGGGGTTTTGCCCGTGCCTTATTGTTGCTGGGTGTACAGAATGTGGAGCGGATTTTATGTGCACGTGAATTGCAGAAATCGATCAAGCAATCTGTGCATCAGTTGTTACGTGACCAGATTGCCGCTTTGGGACTAAGTCATTTCTATCAGGTGTATGAATCAGAAATTCGCGGCATGAATGGCACGCGCATTTATTTCAGCGGTTTGTCTGATCAGACTGCTGACAGCATCAAGTCTTTTGAAGGTTGCACCAAGGTGTGGATAGAAGAAGGCCAGAGTGTGTCAGATAGATCATGGAGTATTTTGATACCGACGATACGCACGGCAGGCTCAGAAATCTGGGTGACTTATAACCCGGAGCTGGAAACTGATCCTACCCATCAGCGTTTTGTTGCAAGGCCACCGCATGATTGTGTCTCGATTTTGATGAACTGGCGGGATAACCCGTGGTTCCCTGAGGTGCTGGAAAGAGAAAGACAAACCTGCATGCAGCGTGAACCTGAAGCTTATAAAAATATCTGGGATGGTGAATGCAAACCGGCAGTGAGTGGGGCGATTTATTACCACGAAGTTGCTGGCGCGCAGGGCAGGATTTGTCATGTACCGTATGACCCCATGCTGAAAGTGCATGTGGTGGTTGATTTGGGCTGGAATGATGCAATGGCGATCAGCCTGGTGCAAAGACAAAGTTCGGAATTGCGGGTGATTGAATATCTGGAAGACAGCCATCAGACGCTGGATTATTACTCTGCTTTGTTGAAGCAAAAGAACATGAATTGGGGAAAATTATTTTTACCTCATGATGGTCGCAACAAGGACTTCAAGACTGGCAAGAGCGCAGAAGAAATCATGACGGCCCTGGGTTGGGATGTGGCAATCACGCCGAGTATGAGTGTCGAAAATGGTATACGCCTGACGCGTATGACATTTGGACGCTTGTGGTTTGATGCGGACAAAACTGCACGCCTGATTGAATGCGTAAAGCGTTATCGCCGCGTGATTAACCAAAGCACGAATGAAGCTGGTGCACCCTTGCATGATGAGTTCAGCCATGGTGCAGACAACCTGCGCTATATCTGCATCAATGCAGAGGCGATGTCGAATGAAGAATGGGGCGGCAAACTGACTTACCCTAAATTTACTTATGCATAGAGGATGGAATGGCTAAAGCTTTATCTCAAGACGAATTGAAAGCACTGGTGCAGACAGAAATGCGCCAGAGCCTGGGTTATTCATCTTCGCGTTTGTCGCAAGCCAGGCAAAAGGCTGAATATTATTATCTGGGCCTGGCGGTTGGTGATTTGTCACCGCCAGAAGTGGATGGTCGCTCGTCGGTAGTATCTACCGATGTGCGTGACACGATAGAGTCTATGCTGCCGCAATTGATGGTGACGTTTTGCGGTGGTGATTCGATTGTCGAGTTCGAACCGCAAAACCCGGACGATGAAGCCAGAGCCAAGGCTGCGACTGAGTATATCAATTACCTGTTCTTTAAAAAGAACAATGGTCACAAGATAGCTTATGTGTGGATGAAAGACGCTTTGCTGCAAAAAAATGGCATCGTCAAGGTGTGGTGGGATACTCGCTTTGAGGAGGCGAAAGAAGAATACAAAGGTCTGAATCAGATAGAGTTGGCACAAATTCTGGATGACCCTGAAATTGAGGTGATAGCCCAGCAGACTTATCCGGATGAGGATGATGCCAAACAGCGTCAACAGGCGGTTGAACAGATCAACCAGCAAATCAGTCAGCAAATGCAGCAGGCGATGCAGACACCTCAAGCTCCTCAAGCACCACAGGGAAGTGTTCAGCATCCCGGCCAGCCGCCTGGCCCGCAGAATATGCCACCAGCAAATCCGCAAGCTAATCCAGCGGTGCAACAGTTGCAAGCGCAGTTGCAGCAAATCCAGTCACAGCCACCTGAAATGTTGTACGACATTACATGCAAGCGCGTGAAGACTGGCGGCAAGATACAGATCGACAATGTACCACCTGAAGAATTTCTGATTGCGCGCAATGCCAAGGATATACAGACGGCCAAGTTTGTCGGGCACAGAGTGCAGCGGACAGTATCTGAGCTGAAATCCATGGGTTACAAGAACGTAGACAATATCAGTGGTGAAGATCAGGGGCAGGCCTTGAATCTGGAGCGTATTGAGCGACTGAGCTGGAATGATGAAAATGCCTATTTGTCTGATGAAGTGATGACTGCCGATGACAGCCAGCGCAAGATCTGGATCACGGAAGCTTATGTGCGTTGTGATTTTGACGGTGATGGCATCAGTGAATTGCGCAAGGTGACGGTAGCTGGCAATGAGCTGCTTGATAATGAAGAGGTGGATTTCATCCCCTTTGTTGATATCACGCCTGTGCCATTGCCGCATACTTTTTTTGGTTTGTCGATTGCCGATCTGGCGATGGAAAGCCAGAAGACCAAGACCAGCATCTTGCGCAGCCAGCTTGATAATCTTTACCTGAATGTAAATGGCCGCTATTACGCCGTGGAAGGTCAGGTTAATCTGGATGATTTGCTGACTTCACGCCCTGGTGGTGTGGTGCGTATCAAACAACCTGGTGCGGTAGGCAGGCTGGATCAGGCGCAGGGCAATACAGGTGAAGCCATGGGTTTGCTGGATTATATACAGCAAGATCTGGAAAACAAGACAGGCTGGACACGCTATAGCCAGGGCAATGACTCTGATGGTCTGAATCAGACTGCGCAGGGCATGAATATCATCACCAACAAGGCAGACATGCGTCTGGACTTGATCTCGCGCAATTTTGCTGAGGGCTTCACTGAATTGTTCAAGCTGGTGTTGAAACTGATATGCCAGCATCAGGATAAGAAAGCACAAGTCAGGTTATCAAATGGCTGGGTGGATATTGATCCGCGTGAGTGGCGTAACCAGTTTGACGTGAGTATCAATGTTGGCATAGGTTTGGGTAATAAAGACCAGAAAGTGAATCATCTGATGGCTTTGCTGGCGCAGCAGGAAAAGGTTTTCCCGTTGGGAATAGCGAATCCGCAAGGGATTTATCAATCCAACTCTGAACTGGCACGTCTGCTGGGCTTTAAGAATGGCGACAAGTTTTTTAGCGACCCGGCCAAAAATCCACCAGCGCCACCACCGCCGCCTGATCCTGCACAAATGCAGATGCAGGCTGAGCAGCAAAAGACGCAGATGCAAATGCAGGCGAGTAAAGAAAAGCACATGATGGACATGCAAATGCGCGAACGTGAATTGCAGCAGGAAGCCATGCTGCGTGAACGTGAACTGCAACTGGAAGCACAAAAGCAGCAGGCGCAGTCGCAAAATGATATGCAGGAACGTCAGCATAAAGCGCAACTGGATGCGCAGCTTGCCCAGCAACGCATGGAGTTTGAACGTTGGAAAGCGCAGCTGGAGGCGGAAACCAGGATGATGGTTGCCCGTATTGCGGCAGAGGCGAAGATGCAGCCACAAGCTCAACTGGATGCTTGTATGAACGGTTTAGCTGCAGGGGGGACCGATGGATTGACAGGAGTGAACGATGAGCACATTTGAACAACGCGTGCATGCTGCCAGCCGCGCCAGGGAAGTACTGGAGAATGAAGTCTATCAGCAGGCATTTGCTGATATAGAAAACGAGGTCACAGAAAAATGGAAAAACTCACCAGCACGCGACGCCGAGGGGCGGGAAAAACTCTGGATGTATCTGGCCATGCTGAAGAAACTCAAAAACCAGCTCGATACAACGCTGGAAACCGGCAAGCTGGCGCAACTGGAAGTGGAGCACAAGCAAGGTCTGATGCATCGTTTGAAGAATTGGTGACGGCGGTACAGGATTTCAAGGGCTGGAAGGATTCGGTTGCTATGGCCTTTCATCCGCATCCGACGGTGGCGATGATACAAACAGCCAAGGGCTGGGTCAGAGTGGAATGTGGTGAAGCTGCTTATCAGCTTAATAGTGGTGAAATAGTAAAAGTCTAGTGGTCGTCCGGCACACTGGATGGCCGCAGTAGCGGTTTCTCTGCTGGATAAATCTTAACGCCGCGAGGCGCCGGGAATGGGTGGAAGTCCCATTCATTGATTGGAGATGGAATATGGATAATCAGGTAACTGAACCCACAAGTAGTGCTTTGAATGTAGATGGTGCAGCGCAGGCCATGGGCGCTTTTCTTGAACCGCAGGCACATGAAAAAAGTGCCCAGGCTCTGGAGAGGGAAGTGCTGGATGATTTGAGTGGCCGGAGAGACAGGAATGATACTTTGTCTGCCGAACCCTCCGTTGAGGACGCAGAGCCGGACTTGTATGCCGGAGATGATGAGGCTGTCACCATTGTAGTAGATGGCAAGACCGTCAATTTGTCGAAGGCAGAACTGGCAGATGCCTATAAAAATGGCTTGCGTCAATCCGATTACACCAGAAAGACCATGGAAGTGGCTGAACAGCGCAAGGCTGCCGAAGCTCAAATTCATAGAGCCACCCAGGAGCGCCAGGAATATGCCAGCAATCTGCAAAAGATGGCGGCGCAAATCGAAGGCGCCTTGAACCAGCAACAGCAGATAGACTGGGAACATCTGCTGGACAATAACCCCGCTGAATATCTGAAACAGCAGCACCTCTATCAAAGGAGACAAGCTGCTTATCAGAAAAATATTCAGCAACAACAGCACCTGGTGCATATTGCCCAGGCAGAGCAGGCACACCATCTGGAGTCTGTGCTCCATACGCAGCAGGAAGAACTTCTTGCCAAGCTACCGGACTGGAAAGACAGCAGAAAGGCTGAGGCCGAAAGTAATGCCATTCGCCGATATTTACTGGAGCAAGGTTTTGAACATCAGCTGGTAGACAGCATTGCTGACCACAAGGCAGTTTTGCTGGGACGCAAAGCCATGCTGTACGACGCCATGATGTCCAAAGCCAATGCGGCAGCCAAACGTGTGACGAGCATCCCGCAAAAGGTAGTCAGACCGGGTGTGGGCGAATCACCCGGCGGTGATGGTCGTCAGGCTGCCATGCAGCGTCTTGCCAAATCTGGCAGAGTTGAAGACGCAGCATCCCTTTTTGCAAAATTTATTTAAGGTCGCGAGACCCCGGAGAAATCTATGACAGCACCAAGCAATACCTATGTAACGACCAGCGCAATCGGCAATAAGGAAGATCTCAGCGATATCATTTATCGCATTTCGCCCACTACTACGCCTTTGATGAACATGGCGGCCAAGGCCAAGGCCAGCAATACTTTGCATGAATGGCAAACGCAGGACCTGGCCAGCGCAGTCACTACCAATGCGCAAGCTGAGGGTGACAATGCTACGGCCAAGAGCGTGACGCCGACTGTGCGTTTGAGCAACCGCACCCAGATCGCATCAAAGACCGTCATCGTCTCTGGTACCCAGCAAGCGATGAACCCGGCAGGCCGTAAGGATGAACTGGCTTACCAGTTGTCCATGGCCTCGCTGGAATTGAAACGTGATATGGAGTCGGCCCTGTGTCAACTCGATGTTGCTGCAACTTCACCGCGCCAGGCACGTGGCCTGGTCGGTTGGGTGGTTGATAACGTCGATAATAATGCCGGTACTTTGGCATCTTATACCGGCAATACTGGCCGC
Source organism: Undibacterium sp. GW821-FHT07F11 (assembly GCF_059418665.1). NCBI lineage: Bacteria > Pseudomonadati > Pseudomonadota > Betaproteobacteria > Burkholderiales > Oxalobacteraceae > Undibacterium > Undibacterium sp. GW821-FHT07F11. Next base: position 31,469 of record NZ_JBWKQH010000007.1, on the reverse strand, counting down.
ACTGTCGGTACACCGCGCGCTTTTACTGAAGCACAGTTGAAGAACGTCTTGCAGAAATGCTATAGCGCTGGTGGTGAGCCCGATACCATCATGGTTGGCCCTGCGCAGAAACAGACTTTCTCTACATTTTCTGGTAATGCTACACGTTTCGATAAATCGGAAGATGCCAAGCTATATGCGGCGATTGACGTGTACGTATCCGACTTTGGTTCCTTGAAGGTAGTACCGAACCGCTTCCAGGCAGCACGTGATGTGTTTGTCTTGCAGGCCGACAAACTGGCATTGGCTTACCTGCGCCCGTTCAGCACTATCGAACTGGCGACGACCGGTGATGCAGTACAGCGCGAACTGGTGGTGGAATACACGCTGGAATGCCGCGCACCAAAGGCGCACGGTGCGATTTACGACGTCTTGTAATTCTTGACGTTCGAGTATGCCGTCATCGTTTTTTGATAGCGGCATAAAAAAGCTGGCGGGTGCAAGCCCCGCTTTTTTCAATTGAATTAAAACGCTGTGAAGCGCAGGAGGTTTTATGAATGGTGGATATATCACCGTTTCGAGTCAGACCACCGGAGTGGCAATCGCTACTTCGGGTACGTCTGCATCTGCAACTATTCCAACAATGTCCAGTGGTGAATTGCCGCGTTTTATCCGTGTCGCTGCGACCGCGCCCGCTTGCGTGCGCCTTGGCAAATCATCAGCGACCGCCTTGAGCACGGATTTGCAAGTACAGCCGGGTGATGCAGTCATCCTGAGTGTGAATGGCAATGACAGGATCGCTGCAATACAGGTGGCTACTGCAGGAGTTGTGCAGGTTTCTCCGCTGGAGAACATGTAATGACAGTCACGACCAATATCCATGTCGAAGGTGGTGATGTCACGTTTGAGCGCGTACAGGATTGCACGGCCATTGCTGAACATACCCAGGCTTTGCATAAAGAAGGAAAGCATGGTTCGAGTGACATGCGACATGCGGCATCTTTCCCCATGGTGATCGTGGAAAAATATCTGAATGACAAAGGCATCAGTTTCCAGGAATTCATGGCGGAAGCGGTGCATGTAAAGAGCATGCTGGCAGACCCGGCATTATCTGCCTTTCGTGTATGGGGAGGCCGGGTATGAGCGCCATCACTGATTATGCAAGTTTGCAAAACGCAGTAAGTAGCTGGTTACATCGTACTGATCTGATGCCGTTTATTGCTGACTTCATTGCTTTAGCAGAAGCCAAAATGTCGTCAGACATCGTGGCTCGGCCCATGGATATACGCAGCAATTTACAGACAATAGCTGGTAATGCCTATGTGAACTTGCCGCTTGATATGTTGGAAATGAGACGGCTGATCTTGCGTAGCGACCCGGTAACAGTATTGCGTTATGCCTCACCAGATCAACTCAGTGCTGATCACGCAAGTGCTGCGACTGGCAAACCAGTGGCATTTTCTGTCATTGGTCAGCAACTGCAACTGGCTCCCATACCAGACGCAGCTTATCAACTTGAATTGACTTATCAGCAGCGCATACCGGCGCTAACAACTATCAATACGACGAACTGGTTGCTGACTGCTTTTCCCAACGTGTACCTGTACGCAGCTTTATGTGCAGCCCAGCCGTTCATTATGAACGATGCGCGCATTCCTACTTTTGAAAAACTGTATCTGCAAAGTGTGGATGCCATCAATTCCATAGACTGGTATTCAGGTTCAACCATGCAAGTGAGGGCTAAATAATGGCATTGGAAACTGCAAACTATATCAATGATCTGACGATCACAAATCCAACGGCATCTGACCCTAAGTCTCAGGGAGATGATCATATCCGTATGCTGAAAACGGTATTGAAGGAATGCTTTGCCGGTTTTACTGGTGCGGTGATTATTACCGCTGCAGAAACCGGCACCGCTGCGGCGCATGTCTTGAATCCTGCTACTGCCTTGCTGACTTATACGACAGGGCTGTTGCTGTTGTACCGGCCAGTCAATGCGGGTACAGGTGCTTTGACAGTGAATGTTTCTGGTCTCGGCGCGAAACCGGTCAAGACTTTGCTGGGTGCGGATCCTACGGCGGGTGACATTGTCGCCAACCAGCCATTACTGTTGATGTATGACGGTACAAATTTCGTCATTGTTGCTGGATCGGAGACTTTGCTGAGGACTGGGAATCAGACTTTGACGGGGAACTTGACTTTGACCGGTAATCAAACCGTAAGTGGTTCTTTGGACGTGGGCGGAGCATTGACTGGTACAAGTATGAATGCCAAAGCGAATAAAACTGGTGAAAGTTACGCCGGTACACACGACTTTTCAGCTGCAGTGCTTAACGTCGCAACACCAGTTTCTGCAACTCACGCAGTGAGCAAAGTGTACGCAGATGGATTGGTGTTTTCTGCAGTTTTACCTGGACAGAGTGTTGCGACAACGGGTCAGACTATTTTGAGTGATGGCAGTACTGCTTTTTGGGGGGATGCAGGCTCGGTAGGTAGTGATCTGTATTTATACAATAATTTTTAAGGAAATCGTATGACAGCGAATCAAAAACCTATATTTCCACTGACACCAAAATTTCCTGCGACGATGCCACCCGTAATCACCGCAGCTAACACTGCCAAGGATGGCACTGGTACGGTGACACAAATTTCTGCGCCTGCGGGTGTCAATGGTGCATTTGTTGAAAGCGTAGAGGCGCTTCCTATTGGTACGAATACAGCGTCAGTTCTACGAATCTTTTTGAACAATGGTTCTACGACGACCACGGCTACAAATAACATACTTTGGGAGGAGGTGAATTTACCAGCTACGACTTTAACTGAAATCGCAGCTCAAACGAAGGTTGTGATTCCTGTTAATCGTGCTATTCCAGCAGGACATATATTGTATGCCACGATCGGGACAGCAGTAGCTGCGGGCTGGCGTGCACGCGTGCACACGGGGGATTACTAATTATGACTGGATTTACGGGCTTTGTTGGGACTGCGCCACGCGGGGCGGGTTTTCAGGTGTTTAAAACATCGGGAAATTTTCAAGTGCCAGTGGCTAACTATTATTTGGTTGATGTGTTCGGTGCTGGTGGCAGCGGGGCGAGTGTCGCGACGTATGCTTCAGGAGGCGGTGGTGGTGCAAGGCATAGGAGCATGATCCCGGCACAATTGATGAAACCTGGGATAGTCTTGCCCGTGGTAGTAGGTGCAGGTGGTGCTAGTGTTGCGGGAGGCGCTGGCGCTGGAAATACGGGAGGGAAATCTGCTTTTGGTTTGGCAGGTTTCGGATTTTTAGTAGAAGCATACGGTGGGGGCGGTGGCGGAGTTAATTTTGGCGGAGGTGGTGGTGGTATTTCTGGCGCAGGAGCTAATAATGGATTAGGCGGTTTGCCAAATACACGTTCGTCAAACAGTTCAATTGCCAATCTGAATTGGAATGCATTCAGTGATTTTGGTGGGGCAAGCTCAGATCCAGCAGGATCTGGCGGAAATGCAGTGTGGGGAGGTGGATCTGGTTCATCAGTAAATATGGGATTTCCCTCGGGAGCCAGTCTGTTTGCGGGTGGCGGCGGTGGGAGTGGATGGGCGCAAAATAGAGGCGGTAAATCTGGAACATATTCAGGGCAAGTGGCAGCAAATACAGTGGATGGAGTCCTTCACGGATTGATGGGAGGGGGCGGTTCGGGTGGAAGCTCTGCTACTGGTACTGGCCTCAATGCATATGACGGTGGTTTTCCCTCCGGTGGTGGCGGTGGTACTGATTCAGGCACATCTGGCAGAGGTGGTGATGGTTTAGTAGTTATTTATTGGTGGTGAATATGAAAAGCGCAGAAATTGAAGATGGTGTCGTAGTGAATATCGTTTTAGGTAAGGTGCCAGGATATATTCCTTGTGATGATACTGTATCCATAGGTGACTACTGGGATGGTCAGGTTTTTACTAAACCGAAAGACTGAGGTTTATCATGACACAAAATAATGCTATTGAAATTGGTGGTAATCCCACTAAACCTGCTAATCAGCTAAGCAGAAACAAATCAGCTGACTGGTATACACCATTTGGACGAATCGGTGACCAGGCTGGCATGGATTACTGGGACAATGAAATTGCCAGTAAAGGACCTGACGTCGCATATCGCAACTTCCTTACGGCCACTGCGCAGAATATGGCAAGTGGTAAGGGGGTTGGTGCTGATAGTGTCTCAGATCAGAAATTCACTAATAAATCAGCTGATTGGTACACGCCATTTGGACGGATTGGGGATCAGGCGGGGATTGATTATTGGAATAACGAAATAAAAAACAAAGGTTACGATGTTTCTCATAATGCATTCCTGGTCGCTGCTGCACAAAATCTCACGAATGGTAAAGGCGTGGGATCTGCAAATATTGAAACTCAGACACCTTTAAAACCGGATCCGATTCAGGTACCATCTTTAAAGGCAACACCGGAACCTGTTTACAACACAACGTCTATGGACAGGTCTTCCAGTTTTGACAATGGAGGAAGTAATGATTACTTGTCTCAGCTGAAAAACAAATATGGTCGTTACGTCACTGGTGACGTTAATCCATTTTTTAATTTGAATAGCTCGGCGGCATTCGTCAGCAGTCTCATGAATGGTGCTGGAGCTGGGGCCAATTTCAGTGATGCGCAAAAAGCTGAAGTCAGATATGACTACCTCAAAGCCAGTCAGGAAGCAGGTTTGCAAGGTAAGGTCAATGATCAGGACGCACAATGGTTGAAACTGGCTGGTAAGAATGGCTATGGGTATACCCAGGACAGTGTCCTGGATACCGCAAACAGGAAAGTCTTTGGTGGCAATGCCAGCCAGGCAGATTTGGATGTGCTTAATTATTTTCAGCAAGGGCCTGATGCATGGAAGAAAGGTGCTGGCGTATTTGAAGGCCTGGCTGATAAATACGGCGCATCGCCGCAAATGCGGGCGTGGGCAAATGAGATGGGCTACACGCCACTACAGGCTTCGGGCATGTACTCAAATGATCCCTATCAGGACATGCAAAAGAGGATAGAGACTTATGGTAGTCTCAATTCTGCGCAGCAGTCGTACTTGCAAAAACAATTGCAAGGGCTGTCATCCACGCAGCGTCAACAAATGCAGCAATTTTTTCCACAACAACAAGGTGCGTCACCGCAGCAACAAACGCAGCAACAGAACCCTTATTTGCAGCCATTTCAGCAAGTCCCTGCATATAACCAGGCATTAAATACGAACTGGGCCAGCTCCAATCAGCCAAAAGGCAGCCAGTATTGGGGGCAGAATAGTGCTCAACAAGAAGCGATAAACACGCCAAATGGAAGTCAAAATTTTCCGGCGAAACAATCGAATGGGAATCAATTCCCAGCGCCTGGGCAACAATATAATAATTTTTCTCCATCCTGGGAGAATCCATATCAAAATCAATCTTCGTCATGGGGACAGGCAAATCAAAGTCAGCCATATAGCGGTGGCTTTCAAAATAATTTTCAGCAGCCCAGGGGATTGCTCAATCAGGGTTTTGGGCAGCAGCAACCTGTCAACAGTAATCAAAACCGCTATGGACTATTAAGCGCATATGGCTCTCGTTAAAATACAAAATGTCGGACAATTCGGAGTGAATAAAGATTTGTCTCAGCATGAAATCCCCGTTAATGCTTGGACAGATGCGCGTAATATTCGATTTCTTGATGGCTATGCCTACCAGTTTTATGGACATGGTGAAGTGTATAACTCCCCGCCTGTTGTGCCGCAATATGTGCTGCCAGTGACGATATCCGGCAACCGCTATTGGGTATATATGAGTGCCACAAAGTCTCATGCTGTTACATACTCTGGCGGTGTTGTCAACCATACAGACATCACACATGCAACGCCCAGAGCGGGGGTGGTTAACCAATGGACCCATGCCTTGCTGTCAGGTTTGCCAGTATTAAATGTAGGTGATACTTCAAAAGCACCTATGTCGTGGGATTTGAATTTGGTTAATAAATTTGTTGATTTACCTAACTGGCCAGCAAATACTTATTGTAAATCCTTACGAGCCTACAAGAATTTTTTGATCGCCATGAACCTGACTGTGGCTGGAACGAATAAGCCATTCCTGGTGAAATGGTCGCATCCGGCTGATCCAGGTGCTTTCCCGGCAAGCTGGGATGCTGCAGATGCAACTAAAGATGCAGGCGAAGTTGATCTGGCAGAAGCAAGCAGCCCTGTTGTCGATGGTTTATCTTTGCGCGATTCTTTTATCATTTATACAGAAAATTCTACCCATCGTATGGATTTTGTGGGTGGGCAGTCGATGTTCCGGTTTTCTAAAATACTGGGCATGTCCGGTATGCTCAACCGTAATTGCGCAGTTGAATTTGATGGCTGGCATTTTGTGGTGACGGGTTCTGATGTCATCGTTCATGATGGACAGACAGCGACCTCAGTGCTGGACAAACAGACGCGCAGATTTTTTTTTCAGAACATTGATGTCAATAATCGCAGCAATGTTTTTGTTTTCAAGAATCCATTCCTGAATGAAATTTATTTGGCGTATCCGTCTATAGGCTCTAACGTATGCGACAAGGCCATGGTTTACAACTTTGTCGACAAGACGGTTTCATTTCGTGATCTGCCTAATGTTAACCATGCAAATTACGGTGCAGTATCGAATGATCTTGGTGGTACCTGGGCACAGGATTCTGATTCCTGGGATTCTGATCTGACATTCTGGAGTGGTCCCGACTATACGCCGGATACTGCTCGAGTGGTTATGGCATCGAATGATCAGAAACTGTATATGCTGGATGCCTCTGCCTCATTCAATGGCAGCTTGCCAAGTGCTTTCCTGGAACGCCGGGGTTTATCTTTCGATACGCCAGAAAGTATTAAACTGGTCAAGGGCGTGCGCCCTCGTATCGTTGGCAATAATGGTGAGACTGTGATGGTCAGCGTAGGATATGCCAATACGCCCTATGATGAACCGGTATGGGTTACTGGCACTTACACTATAGGCTCGACTGTTGCAGTAGACTTGTTTGCCAGTGGTCGTTATATCGCACATCGCTATGCATCTGGCTCGGCATTTCAGTGGCGACTTGACTCGGTTGATCTTGATGTTGAAACAATGGGGGTATGGTGAGAATAAACAATTCAAATACGGTGGTTTATGCGCCATCGCAAGTACCAGACGACGCTGCAGAAATGCAGCGTTTTTTTTCGTCTGAATTGCAAAAAATAGCTACGGCTGTCACGGGCTTATCTCTGGGACACCTGGATAAGACTACAGTTGCGCCAACCAAGCCCAGAGACGGGGACATTCGCTACGCTGACGGCATCAATTGGAATCCAGGTTCCGGTACAGGTATTTATTACTACAAAGCCGCAGCATCTTCGTGGATATTTTTAGGTTAGGAAAAAGCATGAAAAAAGGAATACTTGGCAGCCACCATATGACTAGTGGCGGGCTTTTACAACGAGCACAAAACAAAGCAAATGCTTTGCGATTAGCCAATGCACTATTGAACGACCAAAGCGCAAGAACGGTGGCTGCTGTTATAGCTGATCTAAAGAGACATCACGTCCATGAAACAAAAAAAATAATCCAATCGCTTGAACAGATGGCAGGAAAGCCAGAAATGATCAAGCAATTTGCGGCTGCAATAATACAGAAATTTGGGTGACACATGAATACACTCATCGAGCAAGAAAATTTTTTCTCACTTAATACGCACAAGACCAAGTCAGAAATACGCGAATTAATTTTACGACTGCAAGATCAGATGCTTTCTGCAAGAGATACCGGTAATTTTACAGAGATGGATTTCCCTGTCCGTCACTTCTTCGCTCCAGGCTCATACGGGCGCGAAATGACATTGCCTGCTGGCGGCTTAATCATCGGGAAAATACATAAGCATGCGCATTTGAACATCATCTCAAAAGGACATGTTTCAGTGTTGACAGAAGATGGGCCTATTGAATTTCGTGGCCCCCACACCTTTGTTTCTTCTCCAGGTACCAAGCGTGTTGTGCTAGTGCATGAAGAAACAATCTGGACAACCATTCATGTTACTGACGAAACGGATCTTGAAAAAATTGAAGAGGAAGTTATCGCAAAAAATTTTGATGAAATTGATGCATTAGAAATGATTGCGAGCATAAAAGGAGAATTGACATGACATGGGGATATATCGGTGGTGCTGCAGTAAGCGTAATCGGTGGAGCGTTGCTCAAGGATGATCCGAAACCCTCGGGCCAAAGTGGCCAGGCGCAGCTGGATCCACGCATCGCCAACATACTCTTTGGCACAGGCAGAGTACTTAAGCCTGGTGCAACGCCAAGCGAAATAAATGAATCGGGTGTTCCAGTTTATGACGAAGGCGACTATATCAACGACAGTGGCTTGTTGGGGCGCTATCAGGGTCTGTTTGATAAAAAGCAAAATCAGGGACTAGCCAACTATGGCCAGGCTGCCGACAATTATCTTGGCACCAATTCTGCCTGGGATATGGGGGAAGCGAGGGATTCCGCCTTCAGATTGATGAAGAACGCCTATGATCCTGTCAGCATGCAGGCAGCACAAGGTGCTTATGCCACGCCTATGAATGCTGCCTTCAGCCAGATGCCACAAGCTTATCAGGCGGCGACTTCTGCCTTGGCACAAGCAGGTCCGGCTGCCATGATTAACGTTCCCGGGCAAAATAATCTTGGCCTGGGCCGGGCTTTTCAAGATGTGATTTATGGCGATCTCGGGAATAATCCCTATCTGGCTGGCGCTATCCAGAAAGGCTTGAATCAAAGTTCTTCACAATTCCAGAATTTGCAAAGCGATGCCATGCAACAGTTCAAGGAAGACATTCTGCCTTCTTTACGTGGCGATGCCATTATCAATGGCCAATATGGTGGATCACGCCAAGGCATCGCAGAAGGAAAGGCGGCAGATTCTCTTGCCCGCAATATGAGTCGTGCCTTGTCACAAGTCGGGCAAAACATGACAGACACTGCGGTTGCCGCGCAATCCGGACAATATAGCCAGGACAGGCAAAATCAGCTCAATGCAGCCATGGGGCTGTCAGGCCAGCAATACAATGTGGCGGGGCAGGATGCCGGTGCCAAGAATCAGGTCAATCTCAGCAATGCACAGATGGCTAACAATAATAATCAATTCAATGCAACGGCACAAAATAATGTGTTGTCGCAATTGTTTGGAGGGGCTTTGCAAACCAATTTGGCCAATGCAGGCTTCCTGCAGCAAGCCAATCAGAATAATTATCAGGGCATGCAAGCGACCAATATGGCAAACCTGGGTAATCGCCAGCAAGCCAATATGCAAAACGCAGCATGGCAGTTGGCGAATAACCAGCTTAATAGCCAAAACAAACTGAATGGCCTCAATGCGGTTACTTCACTGATCAATAATGCCTATGGAGTTGCCAATAATCAGAATGATTATGCATTGAATCAGGCTAGCAGGATCAACGGCCTCCTGTCTCCTTACATGGGCATCAGCGGCTCTTCAAGCTCGAATGGCGCATCCGCTAAGTATGGTCAGGGAGATGGTATGGGATCTAATCTTCTGGGTGGTTTTGTCAAAGGAATCGGCAACGTTTTCAGTGGCCAGGGTGCAGGCAAGGCTGGCAATAATAGCAGCAATCCTGTTTGGAGCAATTCTTCCGGCGATGCCGGGTCAAGCGACTATCCCATATGGGAATCAGGAGAAATCGTCTGAAATTTGATTGGCGTGAACACACGTCAACCTTGCTGAAAACTGGACTATGTTGTGGATATTTGCCTATCCAGTCCAGCTTCATTGTCACTATCCTGATTGAAGCCCACATATTTATAAGGACGCTATTCATGAATATTCCCAATAACGCCGAAACTGCTGCTAGTCAGGTGGTAGAGGCGATAGCCAACAATCCTAAAACTGCGTTGGCCGTGCCAGCGATCACGACCGCAATCGCACCCCTTACTTCGATTGCTGAAATACAGGGCTACCTGTCGATTGCTTCGATGCTGATAGGCATAGCCATTTCACTCATCCTGCTGCGCCAGCGCTGGGTCAGCCTGCAAACAGCAGAAATTGAAAGACAAGAAGCAGAACAACGTTGGAAAGAACATCAACATGAACAACTTTGATATTTGCATTACCCCGGTACTGAAAAACGAAGGTGGCACCAGTAATCATCCGCTCGATGCTGGCAAACTCACCAAGTTCGGCATTAGCCAGCGCAGTTATCCCAAGCTCGATATTGCAGCACTCACGGCAGAGCAAGCCAAAGCGCTTTACAAGCGCGACTTCTGGGACGCCAATCAGCTGGACCAATTCCCGTTGGTCGTTGCTTTTGAATTCTTTGATTGCGCAATTAATTGCGGCGCAGGTACGGCAGCAAGATTGCTGCAACGTGCAGCAGGTGTGGCTGAAGACGGTATTGTTGGCCCCATCACCCTGACAGCAGTTGGCAAATTCAATGCTGAAAAATTGGCCAAACGCATGCTGGCTCACCGCATGCAGTTCTACACCAAATTGTCCAACTGGCCCAGTTTTGGCGCAGGTTGGGTCAACCGGCTGGCAAACAATGTTTTATGGGAGACCGATCATGTTTGAAAAAATCAATGCAGTCATTAATCTTTTTCGCAAAGGCAGCGAGGTCAGCAATGTTGAGCTCTGGAAAAACGGCGGAATCTCAGTCGCCGCTCTGGCCGCAGCATTGGGTGCGCTGGCACAATTCGGTGACACATTTGGCATTCACTTGGCCATTACGCCAGAGCAGCTCAATGGTCTTGCTATTGGCGTCGTCAGTCTTGTTGGCGTCGTGCTCCCCGTCATTACCTCTAAAAGAGCCGGCCTATTGCCAGCAAAGGCAGGGCAACTCGCTCCAATTGAAGATCACAGCTTCATCGACGGCGTGCCAGCAATACCAAAACCTATGGCAACAGCCACGTTGCAACGCCAGCCTCACACCACAATTGTCGACAACGACAATTCGCTTGCCGGGCTCGACACCACATTCCGTGGTTGATTCGGCGCGCGACTACCTCAACTCAATCGACGGCATCACCCTGAAATATAAATGTCAATTTTAAAGGACAAACCATGCTACAAATCGCCGCAACCATATTGCAAGTCATTAGCTTTATTGCTGAACACAAAGAGCAAATCAAAAAACTGATACTGGACATAGAAAGCCTGATCCCTGCGACAGCAGGCAACAGTAAGGCTTTGATCATACGCAATTTCATCGCTACCAGCCTGAACGTGGAAGCACAAATTGAACAAGCCTGGCCTTTTGTCAGTGGCTTGTTTAATGATCTGGTCGCCACGACGAAACGAGCTGGCTAGGCAAAGTATTTGTAGAACTTGATGAAAAAGAGGCTGTCCTATCTTGGACAGCCTCTTTCTTACATAAAATTGCACTTTGCTGATAGCTAAGTCCAAAGACAGACATATTAATTTTATTTTGAAGAGGAACAACAATGGCAAATTTACAAAGAATTTTTGGAGTTGATGGACTGCCATATTTGGTCGATACATCAGACGAGAGAGCTAGTGACAGTTATTCACCATGGAGTATGGGCAATGATGACCTGGAATTACGATGAGAGCCACCGCCATTTTCTCGTGGCGCTAATATGGACTTCGGTTACGGTCAGGATATAGCAGGTTTGAGAGAAAATCCAGCGAGTCGCTCTAGGTTTATAGGAGCGATATCCGATTCGAGTGACTTGGCGAAATCAGATTTTCTGCGCTCCGAAAAAAATGCTTATCCCACTAGGGGCTCTGATAGGGGCTTTCCAATCAGAGAAGCAGGTGATGTTGCTGCATTGTTTAAAAAAGATTATGGATACACGCCCAGCGCTAATGAAATGAATCAATATGTCAACCTGAATCGATTACCGATTCCTCCTGAGCTTGAACAGGAAAATTTCGATGAGGACCGGATTCGTTTGTCAATGCGCGAGGCTGCAACAAATACTTCACTCTCATCTCCTGCAACTTCACAAACACAAGAAAATTCTGGCAACCTGGTTTTGAGCGGCCCAACGTGGGTAAGTCGATTTCCAACAAGCAGTTCGTTAGATGATCTTCATCCTCAATTTAGGTCAAATATGAATAGATTTGCTGATGCAATACGTGCCGGAGGCGGCGACATAAATGTAGATGCTACTTACCGACCGTCTGAGCGGGCTTATCTCATGCATTACGCACATAAGATTGCGAGTGGTCAGATTAATCCAGAGGATGTTCCGCCAATGGCAGGCGTACCTGTTCAATGGGTGCATCCAGTCGCAAGTGATTCTGTCAATGCAGCAAGACAAATGAAACAAGCTTATGGTATTGTTTATCCACCTGCACTCGCTTCACGACACACTGCTCGAGGAGCGGTAGACATGAGGGTTACTGGTTTGCTTGGACGCACCGTTACTGATGCAAATGGTAATTCCGTCCGAATAGATAAGGAAAGTGATCTTTATCCCGTGGGGGCAAGTTATGGCGTGCGAAAGTTAGTATCCGATAAACCACACTGGTCAGATAATGGAAATTAAAAATACACTCATGCTATCAATGGGATTATTACTATCCCAGTCAATAAACGCGGCGACAGCTCTTGATGGAATTGTAAAAATATTCCCTGATAAGCCTCCTATGTTATTTACTGCTGGAGTTTTATCTGGAGCAGATGAAATTCAGGCTGAATTTGCTGGGAAAGATGGCAAGGCGCAATGCTGCACAAAAGCAATAATTGAAAAAGAAATTCAATTAGAACCTGACGATGTTGTTACCGATGAGATGAGCAATCGGAAGATACATGCGTATCGCTTGAAATTCAGTAATTCCGTATCCTATCCAGATCCTTTTATTGGTCTTGCTGTTATTGGGAAAAATGTGAATGTTCAAGTCAAAGGTACGCAATATCAAATCACTGATAAAAAAGTGGTTTCGACCTTGTCAACTTGTTATAGCTTAGAGGGAATGCATTTGATCAGACGTGAGGGAAAGAAGAAACTCAGTCATTTGTATATTCCTCTGGGATATGATGTTGAGCCGAATTGTCCGAAAAAAATGTAGATCCAACGTAATTCAGAAATTTCTTTCCACCCAACTCCATGGAGCAAATAAAATTGGATAGAAGATTGCTGGCAATAATCCCGATCGTCAATGAGCTCAGATCTTTGAAGTCATATTTGTTAAGCCTTGGAGATGAAGATAAGTGGGGGCTAATTATTAAGTGGATAAATTCAGATTTGGAAATAATCGAACCTCTGTTAAACGATCATTTCTGGCCGCCAGTTTGGTGGCGATTTATGCACATAGATGCTGCTTTAAGTGGCACAGTCAACAATTTTCATAGACTTGACTGTGACGGAAGCTTTCAATTTTGGGAAGAATTTCGCCCAGGTTTTATCGACGGGAGTTTTCCCGTACGTGACGAGATCATGGCTTGGGTTGATAAAATCAAAGCAATGCGTCTAAAGTCCAAGTAGCATTTCAACTACTCATATGCAATTCTCAGGGGGCAGCGAATTTTTTCTCAGAGTAAACTACAATTGTCGTTTACTGATCAACGACGGGTTGCGGTGATAAGGTAATTATTTTTCACTTCTCTCTTCACCTTCATTCTTTTGAAATTACCAATCAAACCGCCATCACACATATGACAAAGTGATGGTGATCGTTGTTCTGTACTTAATGGTTTTTTGCGGGCTTTGACGTCTATGATAGAGAAGAGACGCTTGATCCAGAACTTAATCGCTATGATCCAAATAAATTAGAGGATTTGAAAGAACTTTTTGATAAATATTATTTTGGCGTTGGTGACGATCTCAGTAAGGAAATTAAGGTGCAGGCGTTCCAGGCGCTAGCGGGTGCTCTAAAAGACAGCGAATATGATTTTGCATCTTTGCTATGCAATCAGGCAGATTTCAATTCAATTTCTTTGCCTTCACATTGGAACATTGAAAACCCAAGACAATTTTTCAAAAATATTTACTGCATTGTAAAAGATAGATGGGAAAAAGATTTTTTTTGCTTCAAGATATTTCCCATTAGCTTTGACTGAATTCGATTGAAGTTAGTTTTGAAATGCTGCGGAAAGATATGTTGAGGGTGTTGAGGGCAAGTCGCATGAGGAAGAATTATTTTCAAGAAGGCGTTACAAGTGGATGGCTGAATTTGATCGAAATTTTGAAACTCTATATGCAAGCCATCAGCATTATTATTGAACACAAAGAGCAAATCAAAAAAACTGATACTGGACATAGAATGCCTCATCCCTGCGACACCAGGCAATAGTAAGGCTTTGATCATACGCAATTTCATCGCCACCAGCCTGAATGTGGAAGCACAAATTGAACAAGCCTGGCTTTTCGTCAGTGACTTGTTTACTGATTTGGTCGCCACAACCAAACGTCCGTACTAAATCGTAACAGTGATGTGAGTATTGAGATTGGCTTCTGTTTCACAGATTGTCGTCTTACATCATTTTCACCACGCAAGAAAGTCCTCCACGCCGCTTTTACGAACATATGTCGAATGGCAGGACGATGTGCGTCCACTCTGTCAGAGCATATCAACTACACCACCTGCGGGATGCAAGGGCATGCTGCAACCAATATCAAGAGGAAAATATGGCGTACAAACTTTACGAAGATGAATCTGACTTGTCTGATCTGTATAAAGATTTGAAGCTCGATGAAGACAGCAGTTACTTAAATGATCTGAATACACCCAGGGTTGACCCAAGAACGTTGCCGGGTTATGCGGAAGCACAGCGTGACTTTGGCTACAGCCTGCCTATCTCTGACAGCAGCAATTTATTTGCCCCCGTTGCCATGCCAGGCCGGGGCGCGATAGATGACGATGTTGATCTGGCCAAGTCCAACTTCTTGCGATCAGAAAAATCTGGATATGAAACCGGAGACTTTGACATACGAGACCTGAGCCGTACTGGCGACACCATGACAGCGCTTTTCAAAAAGAACTATGGTTATACACCAAGCGCCGGTGAGTTGATTCAGTATACCAATCTGAATGGTATGGGTAGCCCACATGAGTTGAGTGTGAATAGAGTAATAAATAGTCCAGGCTTGGATAGCTTGCATCAATCCGATGTGAGCCAAGCACAGTTAAATGCATTCTGGTCAAAAAATGCTGAGTTCAAAAAAAATCGGGATGTCAGAGACGCCATGCAGAGTGAGCAATTGCGCTTGATAAATCGAGGGCAATCTGCCAGTGCTGCAATAAAATCACAAGATATGGAACGTTTTTTCGCAGATCGCGCTGAAGATGACCGAAAAGAGTTACTTTATTTTAGTAACCAGGGGAAAGATGCTCCAGTAGCAATCCCATATAATGCGTTTCCAAGAGATAGTTTTCCTGTTCAGTATGCTCAATCATTTGGTGACCATTCAAAGTCACGTAGTACCTACCACAACTATGCAGAACTCTCACCGGCTAGTTGTGATGTTAGTGAAAAGTGGTGCAATATCCCAAATATATACAATGAAGGACTCTTGTACAATGGCGCACCAGGGCAAGAGGGTAGAGCGGAAACAGGGAAAGCTCAGCGATTGACCGGTGGAAATAATATTGTCCAGGCACTCGATCCTGAAAACCATGCGCTTGTTAATATCACCTTACCTGGACATGCCATGCGAGACGGAATCGTAACGCGTGCGCCGGTTCAAATAGGTAATAAAATCAGAATGTTAACGTGGGGTGTCGGGCAGAACGTTGAAATGCCAATTATACCTGGCATAACATTGTCATCTAAGGACATGGCTGATTTAAATACCACGGTTGGGAAACCAAATAATCTCTGGTATATTTTTAAGAACAATGACGAAAAAGCTTTCGAAAGGGCGAAGCAAGCATATGAATTCAAGAAAAAGTAAGGTGATCTGGCCTTTGGTTTGGTTCATCGGGACACCTATAGTTCTCGCGGTGATTATTTTCTTGTTTTTTTCAATGAGCCATCAGGTCGTTAAAGAAGAAAAGCCTGCGCTTCAATATAGTTTGACTCTGGATGAAAAGACTGGCTTAGATTTTGAAGAAGCGTTAAAAGAAAAATCAGCCTCTAAGTCCTTGCAGTATGAGAGAAATACTATCGTGACCCTCTTGAGGGATGACTCTTTGCAAGAGCAACTGCACTGTTTCTCGACTAAAAAGGGACAGTTCGATTGCTGGTTACAAAGCCCGCACAAACCGACTTGCGAAACTACAGCCAGCAACTTGCAAAATTTTCTTGTGAATATCGCCCAGGAGAAAAATATTAAGTTCATATGCAAGGTAGGAAGCTCAAGCGAAAGTAAGTCTTAAAACTTGTTTTCGATCTTCTGTGTAAAGGTGGATGGGCTTAGGGTGGAAAAGCTGCACCCCAAGTCATGCTGAAACTCGCGGATCATATGCAACTTCACGACCACCAGGGTTAACTAGGAAGCACAAATTGAATAAGCCTGGCCTCTCGTCAGTGGCTTGTTTAAGGATCTTGTAGCCACGACGAAGTTACCTGGCTAGACAAAGTATTTGCAAAGCATGTTGGAAAAGAGGCTGCCCTATCTTGGGCAGCCTCTTTTTTTTTCCATAAAAAATTAGCGCTCTGCTGATAGCTATATAAACCCAGGCAAGGGTCGCTACGGTAAACTCATTATAGAAGGAAAAAACAATGGCAAATTTTCAAAGAATTTTTGGAGATGATGGGCTTCCCTATCTCGTCGATACATCAGGCGAAGGAGCTAATGAAAGTTATTCTCCATGGAGCATGGACAGTGCTGATCTTGAATTAAGGTCAGAGCCCTCACCATTTGCCCGTGGCATAGATATAGATTTCGGTTATGGGCAAGACATTGCCCGCTTCAGAGAATCTCAGCCAAGTCACTCAGAACCTATAGGCGTGATATCTGATCCGGGTGAACTGGCGAAATCAGATTTTCTGCGAGCAGAAAAAGCTGACTATCTAAACGGTGATTTTGACCGTTACGATTTCGACGCTTCAGGCAATAAATTTGATCCGATAATTCAGCGTACTCAGAATCCTGCCTACCTGAAGAGAGCAGCACAATCTTTACGCAGCAGAGATGCATCAGGCATAAAAACTTATGAGACTAAAACACATTAACAGCAGCGCAGATTTTATGGTCGACCCGAAAGACTTCTTGAACTGTTTTGATGTCTATGATAGAGAAGAAACTTTGGGTGAAGAACTCAATCAATTTGATCCAAATGAACAAGGACAATTGGAGGATTTATTTGAACGCTATTTTTTTTGTGGAGGAATTTTAGCGCTCACACCTGCTCATAAGGTTGAATTAGTACGCGTGCTAAAGGACGCGTTGGACAATAAATATTTCGATTTTTCTGAGATATTTCACCCAGATCATGACGCGCCCGACACTATTTACTTGCCAACAGCTTGGAATATTGATAATCCAAGAGGTTTCTTTGAAAATATTTATCGCATTGTCGTCGAACGATGGAAAGAAGATTTAATTTCTGCCGGTATAGATATTTCTTCTTGAAGGAGAGGAAATTCTCTGGCTTGTATTTAAATGAAAAATTCACCGCTCACCGCAGCGATAAGAATTTTTATTAATTACGAGAGTTTGTTTTTGGTAAATTTCGAGATACAGTTGGACGTGGATTTATGCCTGACCCTTTAATACCCCGGAGTACAATATTTACTCCAAGACTCGAAAATTGGTGGATTAATTTCGACCGAAATTTCGACGTACCAATTACGGCGTTTCCAATTGAGTGAAAAATTGATGAATTCTAAATGCAGTAATATTAATGGCCTCGTATTTCCTCTGGATGGTTTTTTGGTGGGCTTTGGCGAAGCCAAATCAGGAACAAACCAAATTATTGGCGGGCATTCGCCAGATGTCTTGAGATCACCGCTATATACTATGCATCCCAATAAGGTGATTAATTCTGATGATACAATTTCAGTTGATAAGTTCAGGGGGCCTGTGGTTCGAAAAGATGGAACATATGCGCTGTCAGCAGCAAAGTCGCCGAACATACACACTATTGCACCGCCAGATTGGAATAATGTAGAGGTTTTAAGGGCTGGTCAAATGACGGCGAATGCACCAGGAATCCTGCTTCGTGATATTAATGGCGTGAAGACCACTTTGCACACTGATAATTACAGAGGTGTGCAGTGGCAAGTGATAAAGGATAACGGCGTTATTACGTCTTCATTTCCTGCCGGGACACGTCCCATTGTACCTCCCACACCTTAAGGAAAATAAAATGGATGAAAATAGAGTAGATTTATTTGAAAAACTGATAGGAGCAGAAACCTTTTCATGGCAGGAATACAGCATGGGGATTGCGTCAGAGGCCTTAACGCCATTTTCTAAATATGATTGGGAGGGCTTGTTTGCCATAACATTGACCAAGCCGCTTTACTGGCAGGAACGCTGTGCTGAAGCCATTGGTTGTCTGGAGCACAGGGAAGGTCTGGCAATTTTGATGGCTTTGCTGCTGTCCCCATCCAAGGACATAGCAGTGACTGCAGTCATTCAACTTGATTACATGTCGGCGCAATTGCCGCGGAGATTTGAAGTTGCCCTAAGGAATTTGCTGGTCTATGTAAATGAAAATGAGATACCGCTCGATGATGTGGTAAGGGGTTTGATTGATCGTTTAAAATAAATTGCAGAAGAACTTCTGATGAACGGTGTTGATGTAGGCTAGCTTTATTTGTTAAGTGTGGTCGCCTATTTATCCGTAATGGTGATTTTAAGGAAAAAAAATGGATGGAAGTAAAGTAGATTTATTTGAAAAACTGATAGGGACTGAAACCTCTTCATGGCAAGAATACAGTCTTGAAATCGCCTCAGAAGCCTTAACGCCATTTTCTAAATATGATTGGGAGGTCTTGTTTGCCATAACACTGGCCAAGCCGCTTTACTGGCAGGAGCGCTGTGCTGAAGCCATTGGTTGTCTGGAGCACAGGGAAGGCCTGGCGATTTTGATGGCTTTGCTGCTGTCCCCATCCAAGGACATCGCAGTGACTGCAGTCATTCAACTTGATTATATGTCGGCGCAATTGCCACGGAGATTCGAGACTGCTCTGGAGAATTTACTGGTGTATGTAAATGAAAACGGGAGACCGTTCGGTGATGAAATAAGAGGTTTGATTGATCGGTTAAATTGAAATTAACCAGAACGGCGCATGGCATTTGTATCGCCGACGTATTACGGGAGATCATTACATAGCGAAATCCCCTGTGGCATAGCCGAAGGGCTTGGGTGCGAAAATTGAAGCAGCCTGGTCTTTTTGTCAGTGGTTTGTTTAATGACCTGGTTGCGATTATAAAACGGCCCTGCTGAAAAAATTACCTGGAAAGTATGACAAGAAAGAGGCTGTTCCATTTTGGGACAGCCTCTTTTTTTGTCCAAAAAATTGCGTTCTGCTGATAGCTATACATACGTCCAAGCAAGGATATGTATAGCAAAATAAATTTTAAAAGGAAACAAACAATGGCATATTTCCAAAGAATTTTTGGAGATGATGGACTTCCATATCTCATTGATACATCAGGTGAAAGGGCTAATGAAAGTTATTCCCCGTGGGGTATCGGCAGTGATGATCTTGAATTAAGATCCGAGCCGCCACCATTTGCTCGTAATGCAGATATTGATTTCGGTTACGGGCAAGACATGGCCCGCTTCAGAGAATTTCAGCCGACTCCCCCGGAGTCCAATAGTGTGATATCTGATCCGGGTGAACTGGCGAAATCGGATTTTCTGCGTGCAGAAAAAACAGGCTATCGGGATGGTGATTTTGACAGGCGTTATGTGAGTAAGGCTGGTGACACGATGACTGCATTGTTCAAGAGAGAGTATGGCTACACGCCAGGCGCGAATGAATTGATTCAATATGCCAATCTGAATGGCATGAGTAGCCCACATCAATTGTCTGTGAACAGGGTGATTACCAGCCCTGATATTGGTCGATTGCGTCAGGCTCAAGTGAGCCGGGATCAGGTCAATGACTATTGGAAGCAAAATGACGTTTTCAATGAGAGAAAACGTATGGCTGTCAGAGATGACCCACTGACAAGCTGGGCCCATATCACTGGCACTCAAGAAGAGAGATTGGCGGATCGCAATTATTTGGACGCCATGAGAGCCGCGGATCGCAGACCAACAATGGAAAATGCAAGAAGACTGGGGCTGTATTCATCTACTGATTCTGCGTCCACTCCCTCAAAGCGTTGGCACCCGGAAGTTATGCCTACCAGTGACCCTGGATCTGGTTTTGCAAATGGTGGGACGGAAATACTAGCAGTAAGTGATGAGCCTCCCATCGGTTACCGTAATGAAATGAGAAATGCTGTGAATGCCAGCGGGCAGTTTATTAACGGAGTTGGAAGAGGCGCGGTCAATGGTACTCCTAAACTGTTGGCGTCAGCGGTGAATGGATGGGGATACATTGGCGCAGGCTTATACGATCAATTCTTGGGCGGCCCTCAAAGCAACCGCCTTGGTCAGGCCTTTGAGTTTGGCAAGAAATATGATGGTGAATTGCTGCCTTATGATAGTGACTTGAGCAGATGGGGTGGGCACATTGGTGAGTTTTTAAGCCCTGCGATTTCCACCAAGGCACTGACACTCGGCAATGAGGTGAATAACCAGCTTCGTATTGCATCGACGGCTGCCCGGGACTGGAAATATGGTGCGATGGAACGACAAATGTTGAACGACGCAGGGCTAGGTAGGCCAGCATTAGCTGACGCTAGCATCCCATCATCTGATGAGTTAAACTATCTGGCAAAAAGTACATTGGATTTTAGTAGCAAACCGAATGGTGCCGTTTTTTGGTCAGGTGGTAATATGAATCACGCTCAGCGGTTCGGCCGCATGACTGGAAAAACTACTCTTGAACAAACATCTGGTGGCAGATATCTTGATGATCTTCAATTATTTCCAGTGAAGCCTAATAAAGGGGTGAATGTCTCTGCGGAAGACTTGATAAGGTCAGAAATGGCGGCAAAAGATGCAGCTAAAGTGTTTGATGTTGCTTCAGCGAGGTTTGCTCAGGAAGCAAAGGGAAATGTAAATGCGTTTACTTTTGGTGCTAAGCGGACAGGCCCGCATGGTGAGCGTACCTGGTGGCGTGTTGAACAGCCTATTTTAAGAAATCGAAATCCCGACTTTCCAAATCCAAATATAAACGCCATTCGTCAATGGCGGTTCCCATGGGAGCTTGAACAATGATTATTTTTCCATTTTGCATGTTGGATCCAGAATGGTATTACTTTCGACGGCAGA
This sequence comes from Undibacterium sp. GW821-FHT07F11, assembly GCF_059418665.1. Lineage (NCBI taxonomy): Bacteria > Pseudomonadati > Pseudomonadota > Betaproteobacteria > Burkholderiales > Oxalobacteraceae > Undibacterium > Undibacterium sp. GW821-FHT07F11. The sequence goes on along the minus strand of NZ_JBWKQH010000007.1, from coordinate 10,227 downwards.
TAAGAGAGCAAAAAGAATATCCCCCGAGTAGAGACGAGCATGGCTGGTACCATATCACTATATTGTATAAAGGCGAGGCCCTGCTATACACAGATAAACATGGTTCAACAATGATCGATTTTGAGATCAGGACACCTTGTTGGGTATCCGCAAGTTCAATCAAGCGGTGGAGTTGCTTTTGGAAGATTTCGGACCAACAGCGTAAACTGATTTTGGATAGAGTCGTTCATATGTTTATTGCCGATGAGGGAGGGTGTAAAATCATTGACTGACGTGATCTGGGTATTGGACACAATCGTGCGTGTTGGCCTGCTTGTGTCCTTGCTTTTGTATTGCTTGAAGTATGACGAAGACGTTGCTGACCTGACAAAAAATAAGAATGCAAAAATTATTATGTCTTTGGTGAAATCTCTTACTTCAACTGCTATCTGTTAAAATACTGTTTTTGTCAAATAAATGATTTCAAACAGGTGCATTCAAGCTTCTTCGCGTTAGCCGCAAAGCTTTGATGATTGCCGCAACCCTGGTCTGGATTTGTTGTCTTGCATGTAACTCCCCCTTCTTTCCTGAATTCCTGTATGTCTGATTCCAAACCTGCTGACGGTGTGAAGCCGCTGTTTTATGATCCTACTGAGCGCCGCATCCGTAGCTTTGTCACCCGCGCCGGGCGCTTGTCTGATGCGCAAGCCAGGGCGATAGAAAACCTGAGCCCGCGCTTTTGCATCCCTTATCAAAAATCGCCGCTGGATGTCGATGCGGCATTTGGCCGCCAGGCGCCCACAGTGTTTGAAATTGGCTTTGGCATGGGCGAGACCAGTGCCAAGATTTCTGCCAGCATGCCGGAGAAAAACTTCATTGGGGTCGAAGTGCATACCCCTGGTGTGGGTAGCTTGCTCAAGCTGACGGATGAAATGGGTTTGCAAAACCAGCGCATCATCCAGCATGATGCCTTTGAAGTGCTGACAAACATGATCGCGCCAGCGTCCCTGCATGGCATACACGTGTTTTTTCCCGATCCATGGCACAAGGCACGTCATAACAAGCGTCGCCTGATACAGGGGCCGCTGGTAGCCTTGCTGGCCTCGCGTCTGGCACCTGGCGGGTATCTGCATTGTGCAACAGACTGGGAAGAATACGCCGTGCAAATGCTGGAAGTATTGAGTGCCGAACCTGCACTGGAAAATACTGCTGAAGCTTATGCGCCACGCCCAGATTATCGCCCTGTGACAAAATTTGAAAACCGTGGCTTGCGCCTTGGTCATGGCGTGTGGGATTTGGTATTCCGTAAAAAATAATCCTGGCTCAAGATAAGTCCAGCGCTATTGCAAAACCTGCAGCGCTGGCTTGGTACGCAGGTCGCGCCAGCGTGCTTCTGTTTTCCAGCGTACTGACCAGTCAATAAACTGATCTGCCGGCATGGGGCGGGCGATACCATAGCCCTGTGCCAGTCGGCAGCCCAGTTCCAGCAACTTGGCACCATGTGCCATGGTCTCCACCCCTTCTGCTATCACTTGTCGGTCAAAGGCACCTGCCAGGCGTATCACGCCTTCGACGATGTCCATATCCTCCACATCAGTCAGCATATCGCGGACAAAGCTCTGGTCTATCTTCAAGGTGTCGACCGGCAGCTTGCGCAGATAAGTCAGTGATGAATAACCTGTACCAAAATCATCGAGTGAAAAGTGTATCCCCAACTGACGGCAGCGGTTGAGTATTGCGACGGCTTGTTCCATATCCGCAATGGCGGCAGTTTCCAGCACTTCGAGCTCAAAATTGCTGGCCTGGAAGTAGGGATGAACACGTAAGGCAGCTTGCAGGTAATCACAAAATTCTGGTGCCAGCAAATGATGTGCACTGATATTCGCACTAACGCGGATGGCGATGCCGCGCAATTGCCAGTGATAGGCTTGCTGTATCGCAGCCTTGATGACCCATTCGCCCAGAGGCTTCTCTAGTTTACTGCCATAAATATGGGGCAAGAATTCAGCGGGAGAGAGTATGCCGCGATTCGGATGTTGCCAGCGTATCAGGGCTTCAGCACCGACGATTTCACCGCTGATCAAATCGACCTTGGGCTGGTAATACAAAACGAATTCATCCTGGTCGAGTGCAATTTCCAGTCTTTCCAGTATTTGCCTGCGCTGTTGCGCCTTACGGTCGTTTTCAGGGTCAAACAGGTGGTAGCGGTTCTTGCCAGCTTCCTTGGCCAGATACATGGCATGGTCGGCATGCCGTAGTAAAGTGTCGGCATCGACATTGTCATCAGGGTACAGGCTGACACCGATGCTGGCCGAGATACTGATCGATTTTAAATCTATCTGTATGGGTTTGCTGACACCGATCAGAACACGGTCCAGTATCATGGCGCTTTCTTCTGCGGACGAGATGTCAGACAGCAGAACGGCAAATTCATCGCCACCTAAACGCGCCAGAGTATCGTCGGCGCGCAAGACATGCTTGAGGTTCTCTGTGACGCCCATCAATAAACGATCACCGGTAGTGTGGCCATATTTGTCATTGATCTCCTTGAAACCATCCAGATCAAGAAAGCACACCGCCAGGGACTTGTTGGTGCGATTGGCACGGTTGACTGCCTGACTCAAACGATCTGCCAGCAGGCGACGATTTGGCGCACCTGTCAGCGGGTCATAGTGGGCCATGCGGTCGAGTTCTGCTTCATGTGTCTTGAGTTCGCTGATGTCGGTGAAGATACCAACATAATGCTGGATTTCGCCAGAGGCATCCCGTACTGCCGAGATGGATAACAGTTCAGGAAAGATTTCGCCATTCTTGCGTTTGTTCCAGATTTCACCGCGCCAGAAATCATCTTCTTTCACTGCTTTCCACATCTCGGCATAAAAACTGGCATTGTGGCGGCCGGATGCCAGTATCTTGGTCGGTTTACCGTAGGCTTCTTTCTCGGTATATCCCGTAATGCGGGTGAAGGCTGGATTGATCTTGGTGATGCAACCACGTGGATCAACCACCATGATGCCTTCAAAACTGCTGGAGAATACGGTTGCTGCTTCACGCTGTGTCATTTCCAGGATTTTTTGCCCCGTGATATCGGTGTGTGTGCCTGACATGATGAGGGGTTTGCCATTTTCATCCCATGCCACGATGGCACCTCTGGTCAGTATCCAGCGCCATTCACCTGATTTGCTGCGTAAGCGTAACTCCATTTCGTGGCTGGTAGTTTGTCCCTTGATATGTCTGTCGAGAGAAGTTTGCGCAGCTTTCATATCGTCGGGATGGACATGGTCTGACCAATACTCGGGGCTGACATTCATTTCACCTGGCTCGTAGCCCAGCATGGTTTCCCAGCGGTCGCTGACCTTGAAGGTGTTGGTGATCAGATTCCAGTCCCAGTAACCCAGATCAGAACCTCGCATCACACGTTCAAGCCTTTGTTCTCTTTCAAGTAACTCGGCAGCGATGATTTTTTTCTCATTGATATCGGCCAGAGTACCCACCACGCGCAAGGCATTGCCTTCAGCATCGCGGCTGACAACACGGCCGCGCGTATGCACCCACTTGACCTCACCTTGCTTGGTTAGCAGGCGGTATTCAAAATCCACGTCACCACAGTGAGTGGATCTATAGTTTTTGATATGTTGCAATACCATGGCGACATCGTCGGGATACACCTGGCGCCTGATAAATTCCAGGTCCTGGGTATCTTCGCTTTCTGCATAGCCCGTCATATCATAATACCGCTGTGAGCGATAAACTTTGCCTGATGGCACATCCCAATCCCAGAGCGCCTCGCTGGTTGCAGCGATCGCCATTTGCAGACGTTCTTCACTGGCGTGCAATTGCATGGCAGCGACTTTGCGTTCGGTGATGTCTTGCACGCTACCATGCAACCTGATTAATTTGCCCTCTGCATCTTGCACGGCTTCACCACGGGCGATAATCCAGCGATGACTGCCATCAGGTCTGATGACCTCCGCATCGCAAGTGTAAGAGGAAAATGTCCTGAATGCCTGTTCGACTGCACTTGCAAGTCTGGCCCAGCTCTCGGGAGTGAAGTATTGTTGTACTTCTGGGTAAATTGCCGGTGACAAGGTGGGGTCACGACCATAGATCATATACACTTCTTCCGACCAGGTATGCACGTCAGTGCGGACATCCCAGTCCCAGCTCCCAACTGCGGCCAGGCGCTGCGCCACTTTCATGGCAGCTTCGCTTTCCTTCAGCGCGGCTTCAGCTTCCTTGCGTTCGGTGATATCACGGGCGATACCAAACAAGCCCTGTACCTTGCCAGCCTTGTCCAGCATGGGACCCTTGGTTACCATGAACACCATGGACTTGCCATCAAAGGTATTTATATATTCGTCATGTGATTGTATTTCACCGCTGGCAATGACACCCTTGTCCACTTCCGTAATCAGTTGCGCCGATTTTTGCGGGAATAGCGCGTAATCATCATGGCCTATGATTTCTTGCGTCGATTTGCCTGCAAATTTGGCAGCAGATTCATTGGCCAGCACATAGCGCCCCTTCAAATCCTTGACGAAAATGGCATCTGAAGTGCCACGTATGATGGCGTCGAGCAAATTGCGGTTGTTTTGCACCTTTAACAGGGATTCCCGCAGGGCCTCACTGAGTATGCTGACAGCAATGCCGTTGACGATCAGAAACCCCAGTTGCAATACATCCTGAGTTGTTTTGATCGCAAAACTGTTTTGTGGTGGGATGATGAAATAAGCCAGACCCAGACTGGCGATCACCGTTGATAGCAGACCTGGCCCGAGACCGCCCAGCATGGCACTCAGGGTGATGGGTAAAACAAACATGATCAGCATTGGACGGTTTTCAAAGCTGGGGGCTATCGCCAGGCGCAATATCAGTACCGACACGGGCAGGGCAATCGCCAAAAAATAAATGAGCCAGCGTATTTTGTATTGTGGGTGAAACACCTCGAGTAATGTGCTGCCCAAATCTTCTTGCCTACGGACGGGCAATTGCGGTACAGCCCGCAAAGCCAGAAAAAACAATGCCGTTGTGACGATCACAAAGAACACGCCCTTGACTGTTGACAGCCAGGTGATAGCCTCAATATTGCTGAAGCTGGCTAACAGACTGTCAGACAATAGTATCCACGCCAGTGCAAATAGCAGATACAGTACCGTGACGATACTGATATAGCGATTGCGTGTGGTAGTCATCATAAAGAACCTGCCGTTTCAACATCGGTGACGAAGATGAAGCCTGGTGTTATGTGTATGCTGTCATCAGCCTGGGATCAGTTGAGATGGGCTGAATTTGCAGCAGAGTCTATTCTTGTACAGTAATAAATATTACTAAATAGAATTATTTCATAAACGTAACACACATGAAACACACTTACTAATAAGATGTGCTATATGTGTTTTTTTGTCAATGTACAAAAAGGCAAATTATGTAAAATTGACATAAAAGAGACTGAGGGAAAAATCTCGTGCTCATTCTTAAACCTGTGGTATCGATACGCACGGGCTTCAGGTTACGGTTGCACTCAGTGGTGCCAGCAGGGCCTGCAAGTCTTCAGCGCTGAATTTACTGGCAAAAGCAGTATCACTGCCCAGCACGCCCTCGGCCAGCGCAGCCTTGCGTGCTTGCAAGCCCAGGATGCGCTCTTCTATGCTGCCTTCTACCAATAATTTGTAGATGAAGACGGCTTGTTCCTGGCCTATGCGGTGGGCGCGGGCATTGGCCTGCTCTTCCACCGCCGGGTTCCACCATGGGTCCATATGGATGATGGTGTCTGCCGCTGTCAGGTTCAAGCCCACGCCACCTGCTTTCAGGCTGATCAGCATGATGGGGACTTGCTTGTCCTGGAACTGGGCTACCACAGCACCACGGCTGGCCGTTGCGGTTTTACCGGTCAACATCAGGTAAGCCAGGTCCAGTTCAGTCAGCGCTGTAGCGATCAGCTCCAGCATTTCAGTAAATTGCGAAAACACCAGTACGCGGCGACCTTCAGCCACCAGCGCAGGCAGCATATCGCTGAGCATTTCCAGCTTGACCCTTTCCATCTCTGGCGGCAAGTTCTGGCCTTTCAGCAAAGCCGGGTCACAACAGACCTGGCGCAATTTCAACAGCGCATCGAGTATCGTGATCTGCGCGCCGTCAAAGCCCTTGCGCTGCAAGACGCGGCGGACCTGTTCATCAGCAGCAACGCGCACGCTTTCATACAATTCGCGCTGCTTGCCTTGCAGGCGCAGGCGCTTGATGACTTCTGTGCGGGGTGGCAATTCTGTCGCTACTTCATCCTTGCGTCGCCGCAGGATGAAAGGACGCACCCTTTGCGCCAGCAATTGCGCGCGCAGGGTTTCGCCATTGACTTCTATGGGTTTGCGCCACAGCCTTGAAAAACTGCGCATGTCACCTAAAAAACCTGGCATCAAAAAATCAAACTGTGCCCATAACTCACCCAGATTATTTTCCAGCGGTGTGCCTGTCATGCACAGCCTGTGCCTGGCGTGTATCTGGCGCACTGCATCGGCACTGCGGCTGGCGGCATTCTTGACAGTTTGCGCTTCGTCGAGGATCAGCAAATGAAATTCTTGCGCCTTCAACACTTCAAGATCACGCCATAACAGTGGGTAGGTCGTCAGCACCACATCAGCCTGGCGGATATCGGCAAACAAGTCTGCCCGTTCTGGTCCTTGCAGTGTCAATACACGCAGGGCAGGTGCCATGCGTCTGGCTTCGGCCTGCCAGTTAAAAATTAATGAAGTCGGCAAGACGATGAGGGCAGGGATGTCCAGCCTGTCTTCCTGTTTCTCTATCAGCAAATGAGCGAGTACCTGCGCGGTTTTCCCCAAGCCCATGTCATCGGCCAGTATGCCTGCCAGATGTTGCTCGCACAGGTATTGTAGCCATGCTACGCCATGCAATTGATAAGGGCGCAGCGTCACTCCCAGACCATCTGGTGCAAGCACTGCACGCGGGCTGCCAACCGTCTTCAGACGCTGTGCCAGGCTGCGCAAGCCCACATCTCCCTGTAATTGCCAGCCACCAAATTCACCGGCACGCTCAGGCTGGCTATCGAGCAGGCTGACACGCAGGGCTTCCAGTCTGTAGCTATCCCAGGAAGATAATTGCACAGGTCCTTCTGTCTGCGTCCGTTCGGTCAGCAAATCCAGCATGTGGATGACGATGGCTTTCAGCGGCGCTGCCATGGCATCAATACGCTTACCGCCAGGGGCGCGCAATTGTATGATGGCCATGTCATCAATCTGCCGTATCTGTCTGGCATTGAGCCAGCGGGCATCGCGTTGCAGCAGGTGTGCCAGCATGGGCACCAGGTCCAGCACCTCGCCTTCGATTTCTATTCCCAGGCTCAACATCCATGAGCCTTCACGCGCAGGCAGACCAAGTGGCGTGATGATCTCGTTACGGCCACGCATGCGCGACGCTACCTGCTTGCCGGTAATTGCGCCTGTGCTTTCATCGATAATGAGATGCCAGGCATCGACGGGCACGCTCTCGTGCGCAAAGCCGGGGCGCACCACGACTTGCCAGCCCAGTGCCTGCATCTCGGGTAATTTCTCGGCCCAGAAGTCGGCAAAAAATCCTTCTTGTACCAGACTCCAGAGTGGGCCAAAATTTTCTGCGATGCTATCTTTGCGCCATTGCAGGCTGGCAGCAGGCAGGGGTTGCAGACCTATATCCCAAACCTTGTCGAGTGCGTCTGCTTCCGCACCCAGATCGCGTAGCAGGCTCAGTGCCATGCCGTGTTCATCATGCAGCAATTGAGTGGAATGCGGTCTGCGGTTCAGCAAGGCTGTGGGCGCTGCAGTTTGCCAGCGCAAGCCAGTGTCGGTGTGATACAGCCAGTCGATTTCCACCACCGTCACACTGCCACCGCGTGGCCCAAAATCACCGCTGGGTTTCATACCCAGCAAGCCGTCGCCTCTGTGCAGGGTTTGCAGGGTGATGCGCGGGCGGAAATGTCCTGTTGCTTCAGGCAAACCACGTGGTGCTGGCTTATTTTCCTTCAAAACGCACCTGTATTGAACCTGACTGAGCCATGTCACCAAACTGTACTTCAATATCAGTTTCAACCGGCACTGATGGGCTGCCTGCATATGAACCGGTAATGATGGCCTGGCCTGCCCGCAGGCCCATTCCCTGGCTGCGCAAGAATTCTGCCAGCCAGTACAAGGGCAGGCGTGGCTGGCCAGCCGGATGCTGCCCATCCAATGTAACGCTTTCCTGACCGGCGATACACAACGTGATGGTGAGCTGCCTGGTTTGGCAGGCTATTTTTGTATCCACTACAGGGCCGAGCAGCAGACCTTGATTAAACAAGCCATCAGCAAAATGGTCATAAAAATTCAGTTGTTCCGCATGCGTATAGCGACTGTCGATTAACTCCAGTGCCAGCCTGGTTTCTGCCACTGCTGCATCGACTTCTTCTGATGCATAGGGCGCAGTCCTGGCAGGTAAATCATGGGCGAGTATGAAAGCCAGCTCTGGTTCTATCTTCACCTGGCCATGCCTGGCCCAGACCGCACATGGCTGCACATTTTTTTCTGCATTCGCTTCATGCACATCACTTGCATAGATTGGTGCCACTACCCATTTGTCTGCTGCGGGCATACCGCATTTCCAGGCAAGGATGGCTTGATCCGTCAGTTTGCTGACGGCACATTGAATGGCAAATGCTGCCTCCAGGTCACCTGGGCGATGTGGCTCAGGCAGGGCATTGCCCTGCGTACCGTTTTGTCGCCGCTCCAGCAAAATACTGGCTGCATAACTGGCACTGGTTTGATTCATGGTGGCAATTGGTAAACAGTGAAAGTAGGCATTTTATCCCGCCATGGTTTTCAATGCTGATTGTATATAGCCGAACAGGTGATTATCTATGCCCATGCGTAGTGCTGGCTGCTCAACAAAGGCTTGCTGGATTTTCTTTTGCAATGCTGGTTTATTGCCTGCTTTCTTGAGTGACAGTGTTTGCCATGCGTTTGCCAGTTCCTGCACTTTGGGATCGCTGACATGGCTGCCTGCAGTACATTCCTTATGTAAGGCAGCGATCAAGGCTGGCCAGGCGGCAGCATCTGCCAAACCATGCTGGCGCAATATCTCTATTTCATCTGGCTGACAATACGCGGTGTACAGTGGCAGGCTGGCGCAGGCTAGGGCGCGTACCATGTAATCCAGCGTGGCCTGATTCAGCCCCGAGAATAATTGCAAAGCCTTTTCTTCACTTTGCATCTGGTAAAACTTGATCAGTATCGCAGCGTCACCGCCGCTCTCATCCTGCATACGCTGCAACCAGCGCTGACTTAGTGATTGTGCCAGCGCATCTTCTGGCGACACTTGTTTTTGCATCAAGTCACGCAAGGCATGGATGAGTGCAGATTTGTCTGCCGTGTCCACAAATCTTCGCTGGTGGCGCAAAGCCTCCAGCTCGGCTAATGTGAAATATTTTTCGCTATGGACAGTCATCTCCAGCGCAGTCAGCCAGTCATCCACGACAGGTAACTGTGTATCGTCCAGACGTGCGGACAGGTTGAGCAAGTGATCGCGCAAGGCCAGTGCTTCACGTGCCTGTTTTTCCATCAGGCTGATTTGCTGCCTGACGATATCGCCCATGCTGACACTTTCATCATCAAGTATGGTGCGGATTTCATCCAGCGACAGTTGCAGGCGTCGCAAGGCCTGTATACGGTACAGGCGCAGTACGTCTTTATCGTCGTATAAACGGTAAGTGTTGTCAGCTCTTACAGAAGGGCAGAGCAAGCCTATCTTGTCATAATGGTGCAGGGCGCGCACTGTCAATCCGGTGCGTTTTGCCAGTTCACCTATTTTCAGTTTCATATTCTTCATGTATTCCTGGATTTGCTCATAAGTAATTTGCCCATGAGTAACATCGGGGATGATAAAGCCTTACCCTAGGTCAGGTGCAATCGAAAAGGCAATGAAAAATTAATTGCAAAAAATAACTAATTGGGCATATTTGATACAGAATCAATCAAAAATTTAAAAAATTGTTACATTTCGTCGCAATATTGTCCTAATAAAAATTTAACTTTCTATAATACTTTGATCGGTAATGTTGAATTATTATTTTAGCAACATTTTTCTTTGTAAATTTTGTCGAGAGTTCTAAATGGCCAACACAGCAGCAGACATCCAAAAGCTTTACATCGCCTACTTCAACCGTCCAGCAGACCCAAATGGTCTGGCGTACTGGATGGCCCAAAGCTTCACGCTGAACCAAATTGCCGA
>NZ_JBWKQH010000006.1:0-460479 GCF_059418665.1 Undibacterium sp. GW821-FHT07F11 | reverse complement strand
TCTATTCACAGCACCAGATCTTTCCGCAGCTTTTACTTCTCCGCTCAATTTCCAGTCTTGCTTCACTTTCTTCGCCCCGCTCTTCAGCGGGAGGCGAACTATAGCAAACTCTCTACCTACTTTGCAAGACCCCGACGTAAATTATTTAGCCGTTTGTGGAAAAGCAGAATCAGGGGTGCGCTGCGCGCACCCTTTCGCTTTCTTATTATTTATGGATATGCCTGTGAACGGGCATCTGCGAATGAGATGTATTTTTTAGAGCTATATGGATCTGATTTAATTTATAGAGGCGCGTCATATATGGCGCGCCTGTATATAGTCTCTATATAACTAAAGACAAATTACTTATTCTTGAATACCGCCGGACGCTTCTCCAGGAAGGCTTGCATACCTTCTTTCTGGTCTTCCGTACCAAAACTCGCCTGGAATAAACGACGTTCATACTGTATGCCTTCTGACAGCGTCGTTTCATAAGCACGGTTGACGGATTCCTTGGCCATCATGATGATGGGCAGGGACATGGAAGCGATCACATTCGCTGCAGCGAAAGCTTCTTCCATCAGCTTGTCCAAAGGCACAACACGGGATACCAGGCCTGCGCGCTCTGCTTCAACCACATCCATCATACGCGCGGTCAGGCACATGTCCATGGCTTTGGATTTGGAGATCGCGCGTGGCAGGCGCTGTGTGCCACCAGCACCAGGCAAAGTGCCCAGCTTGATTTCTGGCTGGCCAAATTTGGCATTTTCAGCAGCGATGATGAAGTCACACATCATGGCGACTTCGCAACCACCACCCAGGGCATAACCGGCAACAGCTGCGATGACTGGTTTGCGGATCTGACGCATGGTTTCCCAGTTGCGGGTGATGTAGTCGTCCTTATAGGCATCCATGAAGCTGTAACCGACCATGGCGGCGATGTCAGCACCAGCGGCAAAGGCTTTTTCGCTACCTGTCAGGATGATGCAGTGGATGTTTTCATCCTTGTCGAAAGCTTTGAGTGCCAGGCCCAGCTCATCCATGAGCTGGTCGTTCAGCGCATTCATGGCCTTGGGGCGGTTCAGGGTGATCAAGCCGACTTTGTCGCGGGTTTCAGTCAAAATACATTCGTATGTCATAGATGCTCCTGATTTTATTAAGAGGGGTATGCAGCATGAATGCCGGTCTATCTATTGTAATGCGCCGGACCAGCGCCTGTAATAAGGTGCGCAAATAAGCACACAAATTAGCAGGTACAATGCGCTTAGTTTATTAAGCGAGGTGGATGCAATGTGGTTATTAGCGCTGGAAGCAGGCGTAGCGATGTTCATGCTGATTTTTATCGTCTGGTGGACGATGTTTCATGGCCGTGCGCCAGAAACACCACCCAAAGAAGATAAAAAAACCATAGAACAAAGCAAGGATATTGAAAATCCGCAATAGGCCTGCTCCGTATCTGCATCAATGCAGGGTGCGCGGCAAAGACAAAACAAATTCGGGTATCTCTGCCTCAAAGCGATGAGCATCTTCTGCCACGCAGAAATAAGTGCCCTTCATGCTACCCTGGGGTGTTCTCAATGAACTGCCGCTGGTGTATTCAAAGCTTTGCCCTGGTGCGAGAAAGGGTTGATGGCCGACCACGCCCAGGCCCTTGACTTCTTCTACATGGTTGGTGCTATCGGTAATGATCCAGTGGCGTGAAATGACTTGCGCCGCCACGGTGCCGGTATTCTTGATGGTGATAGTGTAGGCAAAAACGAAATTGTTTTGCTCAGGATCGGACTGGTCTTTCAGGTATTGGGTCGCCACCGATACACTTATTTCATACGCTGCCATAATTTTCTTTCATGATGAACTATGTTCATTGTGCCAGACGAAGACAGCCGCCGCTTGCCCTCACAAGGTAAAATAGCATATCTTTTTCAAGCACGATTCCATCATGACTACTTTCCGCATTGCTCCCAGTATATTGTCTGCCGATTTCGCCCGTCTGGGAGAAGAAGTCCGCAATGTTGTCGCCGCTGGCGCTGACATGATCCATTTTGATGTGATGGACAATCATTATGTGCCCAACCTGACCATAGGCCCTATGGTGTGCGAAGCGATACGCCCGCATGTGCAAGTGCCTATCGACGTGCATCTGATGGTCAAGCCGGTAGACCGCATCATCCCTGACTTTGCCAAGGCGGGCGCAAATATCATCACCTTCCACCCGGAAGCGTCGGAACATATAGACCGCAGCCTGCAAACCATACGCGATCATGGCTGCAAGGCTGGCCTGGTATTCAACCCGGCGACACCGCTGCATGTACTGGAAAACGTCATCGATAAAGTTGATATCGTTTTGATCATGTCGATCAACCCCGGCTTTGGCGGCCAGACCTTTATCCCGCATACACTGAAGAAAATCGCACAAGCCCGCAAGATCATTGATGAATCTGGCCGCGACATCATGCTGGAAGTGGATGGCGGCGTCAAAATCGAGAACATCGCCGAGATAGCCCGCGCCGGCGCCGATACCTTTGTTGCCGGTTCTGCCATATTTGGCAAACCCGACTACAAGGCCATCATTGATGCCATGCGTGTTGAGTTGTCCAAGGTTTAATTCTCAAATTCATCCACAGGCTTTTCACCGCAAGAGGTGGAAAGCCTATATCTGATCGCCCCCTCCATGTTCAGCCACATCAAAGCCGCCATCATCGACCTCGATGGCACCATGATAGATACCGCATCAGACTTCCTGGTCGCCATCAACCGCATGCGTGAAGACTTTGCGCTGGCACCGTTGACGCTGGATGTCATCAAGACCATGGTGGGCAAGGGTTCTGAAAATCTTGTCCATAAAGTTTTATCCGTGGATTTTGATGCGGATGGCGTGACAGCACGTTTCAATGACGCGTTGGCTGCTTACCAGCGTCATTATCTGAGTATCAATGGTGACCACAGTCAGCTTTACCCACAGGTGCACGAAGGCTTGCAAGCCATGCGCGATCTGGGTCTGCGTCTGGTCTGCGTTACCAATAAACCACTGGCCTTCGCCTTGCCGTTGATGCAAAGGAAGGAAATACTCCATTATTTTGAACAAGTCTATGGCGGTGACAGCTTTACTAAAAAGAAACCTGATCCCCTGCCCATGCTGGAAGCCTGCAAGTCTCTGGATTTGCCGCCATCACAAGTGCTGGCCATAGGCGATTCCAGCAATGACGCGATTGCCGCCCGCGCTGCCGGTTGCCCGGTCTTGACAGTGCCGTATGGATACAACCACGGTGAAGCTGTACAAAATATTCAAAGTGATGGTATAGTCGAAACCCTGTTGGTAGCAGCACAACTGCTGTCAGCAAAAAACTCTCATTGACTTTCAAACCATTCACATAACGAATGTTCATCGATAACAAACGTTCCATGATCACTCCAGGCACTTTTGAGGCCTGGCTATGGCGACGCTGGCAATTCTGTTAATACACGAATGCCGCGAGTGGCTGTGCACATCCCCAGCACATCTTCTTGCTTGTTATATCAATCTGTCTTACCCGTCCACACTCTCTTGAGCGAATTTGCGTGCGCTGCTGGCTGCTGTTGCAGACGCGTGCATAAGTTTCAGGAACAGGCAGGCGGTTGAAAGAAAACCATGACCGAACTCGAATTCAAATCGTTGGCCGCGCAAGGCTACAACCGTATCCCCATGATTGCGGAAGCCTTCGCCGATCTGGAAACCCCGCTCACCCTGTATCTGAAACTCGCGCAAACCCAGAATGCTGGCAAGAATACCTTCTTGCTTGAATCCGTCATGGGTGGCGAACGTTTTGGCCGCTATTCCTTCATAGGCTTGCCTGCCAATACCCTGGTGCGCAGCTTTGGCGACAAAGTCGAAGTCCTGAAAAATGGCCAGATCATCGAAAGCCGCGACATGAACCCGCTGGATTTCATTGCTGAATTCCAGGCGCGTTTCAAGGTGGCATTGCGCCCTGGCCTGCCCCGTTTCTGTGGTGGTCTGGCTGGCTACTTCGGCTATGACGCCGTGCGCCATGTAGAAAAACGCCTGGCTGGCAAGGCACCAAAAGATGATCTGGGCTTGCCAGAAATCCAGTTATTGCTGACTGAAGAACTGGCCGTCATCGACAATGTATCTGGCAAACTCTACCTCATCGTGTATGCCGACCCTACCCAGCCAGAAGCCTGGTCCAAAGCCCGCCAGCGCCTGAAAGACTTGCGCGCCATGTTGCGCCGTAGTGTGGATGCTCCGGTCACATCGGCGTCTGTCCGTACAGAGTCGATACGCGACTTTGCCAAGGATGATTACCTGAAGGCAGTAGAAAAAGCCAAGGAATACATCATGGCTGGTGACCTCATGCAGGTGCAGGTTGGCCAGCGCATCAAGAAACCCTATGTCGATTCACCGTTGTCACTGTATCGCGCACTGCGTTCACTGAACCCATCTCCTTATATGTATTTCTATAATTTTGGCGATATGCAAATCATCGGTGCATCACCAGAAATTCTGGTGCGCAATGAAAGTCTGAATGATGGCAGCAAGAAGGTCACGATACGTCCACTGGCTGGTACCCGCCCACGCGGTGCGACACCAGAACGCGATGCAGAACTGGCCAAAGAATTGCTGGCCGACCCGAAAGAAATCGCCGAACACGTGATGCTGATAGACCTGGCCCGCAATGACATAGGCCGCATCGCCCAGACTGGCAGCGTCAAGGTCACTGACCAGATGGTCATAGAAAAATACTCGCATGTACAACACATAGTATCGAATGTAGAGGGTGTCCTGCAAGCCAACCTGTCCAACCTTGATGTATTGAAAGCCACCTTCCCGGCCGGCACATTGTCTGGCGCGCCGAAAGTCAGGGCCATGGAACTCATCGATGAACTGGAACCTGTAAAACGCGGCATCTATGGCGGTGCCTGCGGTTACCTGTCCTTTGGTGGCGAAATGGACCTGGCGATTGCGATACGCACCGGCGTATTGAAAGACGGCATGCTGTATGTGCAGGCAGCAGCTGGCGTAGTGGCAGATTCCGTTCCCGAAATGGAATGGCAGGAAACTGAAAACAAGGCACGCGCAGTATTGCGTGCAGCAGAACAAGTGCAAGATGGCCTGGATGGAGAAATTTAAATGTTACTGATGATAGACAACTACGATTCCTTCACCTACAACCTGGTGCAATATTTTGCCGAGCTGGGTGAAGATGTGCGTACCTACCGTAATGATGAAATTACGATAGAAGAAATCGAAGCATTGAAGCCTGATCACATCTGCATTTCCCCCGGCCCCTGCACACCAGCCGAAGCAGGTGTTTCCATCGCCGTCATAGAACGCTTTGCCGGCAAGACGCCTATCCTGGGGGTCTGCCTTGGTCACCAGGCCATAGGTGCAGCATTTGGCGGCAAGGTCATCCGTGCCAAGCAAGTCATGCATGGCAAGACTTCTGCCATTGCCCATACTGGTGTTGGCGTCTTCAGGAATTTGCCCAGCCCTTACACGATTACCCGTTACCACTCGCTGGCGATAGAACGCGCCAGCCTGCCGGATTGCCTGGAAGTGACCGCATGGACAGATGATGGCGAAATCATGGGTGTGCGCCATAAGGAATTCAATCTAGAGGGCGTCCAATTCCACCCCGAATCCATCTTGTCCGAGCATGGCCACGCCCTGCTGAAAAACTTTTTGACTGGAACCGCATCATGACCATCTCACAACAAGAAGCACTGACACGCCTGATCGAACACCGTGAAATTTTTCACGATGAAATGCTGTTCCTGTTCCGTAAACTGATGGGTGGCGAAATGTCGCCAGTCATGATCACCGCGCTGACCATGGGCTTGCGCGTCAAGAAAGAAAGCATAGGCGAGATCACCGCAGCAGCCCAGGTCATGCGCGAATTCTCAACCAAGGTACCATTGGCAAATACGGACAACATGATCGATATCGTTGGTACAGGTGGCGATGGTGCGCATACCTTCAATATTTCTACCGCATCCATGTTTGTCACGGCTGCTGCTGGCGCCCGTGTTGCCAAACATGGCGGACGTAGCGTCTCCTCTTCTTCCGGTAGTGCCGATGTGCTCGAATCATTGGGCGCGAATATCAATCTTAAACCTGAGCAGATTGCCCAGTCGATAGCACAAACCGGCATAGGCTTCATGTTTGCACCTAACCACCATGCTGCGATGAAACATGCGGCGCCAGTAAGACGTGAACTGGGCGTGCGCACCATCTTCAATATCCTGGGGCCATTAACGAATCCGGCAGGTGCGCCAAATATTTTGATGGGCGTATTCCACCCTGACCTGGTCGGCATACAGGTACGCGTCTTACAAAGACTTGGCGCACAACATGCGCTGGTAGTCTGGGGGCGTGACAATATGGATGAGGTCTCACTCGGTGCACCAACCATGGTGGGTGAACTGGTGAATGGCGAAATCCGCGAATATGATATCCACCCTGAAGACTTTGGTTTGCAGATGGTATCCAACCGCAATCTGCGTGTCTCTGGCGCAGACGAATCAAAAGCCAAGATACTTGAAGTGATGAACAATGTTGAAGGCGCAGCAACTGATATCGTCGCCCTGAATGCCGGTACAGCCTTGTATGGTGCGGGCATAGCCACGTCGATTGCAGATGGCGTCAAACTGGCACAAGCAGCGATCGCATCCGGTGCAGCCAAAGCCAAGCTGGAACAGTTTATTGAAGTCACCCAGCAATTAGGGAAGTAAGCGCATGTCTGACATTTTAAATAAAATCCTGGCAGTCAAAGCCGATGAAGTGGCGGCCGCAAAGAAATATCAATCCTTTGCCAGCCTGCGTGCAGAAGTGGAGAGCAACAAGGAAGCGCAAGCAGATCTGCGCAGTTTTGAAGGCAGCTTGCGTAGCAAGATTGCGGCAGGCAAAGCAGCGGTCATTGCGGAGATTAAAAAAGCCTCGCCTTCCAAAGGTGTGCTGCGCCCAGATTTTCATCCGGCAGAGATTGCGCAAAGCTATGCTGAACATGGTGCGGCCTGTTTGTCGGTACTGACTGATATGCAGTTCTTCCAGGGTGCGCCCGAATACCTGCAACAGGCGCGCGCAGCTTGCACCCTGCCAGCATTGCGCAAAGACTTCATGATCGATCCTTACCAGATCTACCAGGCCAGACATTGGGGAGCGGATTGCATCCTGCTCATCGTCTCTGCGCTTGATCATGGCCTGATGGCCGACCTGGAAGCCTGCGCGCATGAACTGGGCATGGGCGTTCTGGTAGAAGTACATGATGCGCAAGAACTGGAAGCCGCGCTAAAACTCAAGACCGCCATGCTGGGCATCAACAACCGTAACCTGCGTACTTTTGAAGTGTCGCTGGATACGACAATAGGTTTGCTGCCAAGGATTACGCCAGACAAACTGGTGATTACCGAATCCGGCATCATGTCAGTTGCTGATGTCACCCGCATGCGGGAGGCTAATGTGCATGGATTTTTGGTGGGCGAGGCTTTTATGCGGGCGGAGAATCCAGGGGCAGAACTGGCGAAGGTGTTTGGCTGATTGCTGAATTCTATTTCCTTTCTTATCAAAGAATGATGTCAGGGATTCGCAAAGCATGGCTTTGCGAATTTCCAATCACCACTTACATCCCTTCCCACTTACCGTATCCGCCACGATCACTCCAGCGACAAGCAAACCAGATATAGCGACATTACCTATTCTCGCCCCTTGAGAATACGCATTCATGCAGTTTTTGCGTTTGGCATCCGCGACATCCCTGCCAAATTTTTCTTCCATTTTCAATTCAGTGACAGGCTGACTAAAAGCCAATGCAGGCTCTTTCAAACGCTGCTTCTTGTCATTCGCAACAGCACCGCGCCGCAAGGCTTCGAGATCCAGCGACGCTGATTTACTCTCTGTCGCAACTTGAGGAGCTGGCACATCAGTGACAGGAAAGCTCAGGGGTTCAGGCGATGCGTTCGCAGAAGTCGCTCTGTTCTTTTTACGGACAGAAGGCAATTCGGGCGTGACTATCCTGGGTGCCCGGATAACTTCAGGCTGGGTTTCAGGCTTAGCTTGAAGAGGAGGTTTTGGCACAGGCTGCACCATACTGACATCCAGATACACCAACCCATCCTGCTTATTTACATACCGCCAGTGTATCTGCCGCAAACCCAACAACAAGATCAGGTGCAATAGAATTATCCCTGCCCAGTTAAGGGACTTTTGCCATAGCGCTTGCTGCGGGTAAGAAGGTGACACTGTCATGCAAGCCCAGACTGAGGTAGTAATTTGGTATGACACAATCATATAGCAGAAAGTTCAGCGCCTACGCGGCAGAAATACCAGATAAAAAAACGCCGTACAGTAAGTCACTGTACGGCGCCTTATCAGATATCAGATGCAGTTTACAACTTACTTCTTGCCAGACTTCTGAAAGCTTGGTCTCACCAAACCAGCAGACTTGCCTGCTGCCAGTACAGTCAAAGTCACGGCTGGCACATCATCTGCCTGCAATTTAGCCTGCACAGTCAGCAATTCATCGCGGCGGAAAGCATGAATCTGCACCGTCTCGCCAACGCGATAGCGGCCCAGTGCCGTAGCCAAACTATCGGCTGCATCTGCCGCGCTTACACGCAGACCATTGATGGAGATGATGATATCGTTTGGCGACAAACCGGCGACATGTGCTGCACGGCCTTCATGTGCATTGGCGATCTTGCAGTCATTACCATCACGCACCACGCGCACACCGAGGCTGGCTTTTTTGCTTGCACTGCCATCGCTTACCTGCAAGGCGAAGTCTGCATACAGACTTGCCAGCGGCACGTCTTCAGTGCCACGCACATGCTTGTCGAGGAAGCGACGTACGTTTACGTCAGTGACTTGCTCAACCAGGCTTTCAAACTCAGTTTCACCCAGGCCTTGTTGCTTACCTGACAGGCTGCGCTCATAAAAGTCACGGCCAAATTTTTGCCACATGGCGCGCATGACGTCATCAAGGGATTTTTTACCCGCAGTTTCTGCGCGTATCATCAAATCCAGGCCCAATGCCACCAAAGAACCCTTGGTGTAATAGCTGACTATCGCATTCGGTGAATTTTCGTCCTGGCGATAATACTTGGTCCAGGCATCGAAGCTGGATTCGGCCACGCTTTGCTTTGTACGACCGCTACCACGTGTCACCATATTGATGGTCTTGGCCAGCAACTTGAAGTAAGCAGCTTCATCAATCACGCCTGCGCGTACCAGCATCAGGTCATCATAGTAGCTGGTGAAACCTTCAAATACCCACAGCAGGCTGGTGTAGTTTTCGTGACGCAAATCATAGCTGGCAAAGGCCGCAGGCTTGATGCGCTTGACGTTCCAGGTGTGGAAATATTCATGGCTGCACAGGCCCAAAAAGCCACGATAGCCATCGCTCATTTCTGCATGGTGTTTGACTGGCAAATCAGTGCGGTTGCAAATCAGCGCGGTAGAAGCACGATGCTCCAGACCGCCATAACCTTCGCCGACCACCATGGTCATGAAGACATAGCGGTCCATCGGTGCTTTCTTGGTACGCGGCTCAAAGAAGGCGATCTGGCTTTCGCAGATTCTTTGTACATCAGCGACCATGCGCTCCATGTCCATATTTGGTACTTTGCCAGTGACCACAAAATCATGCGAGATGCCATGCGCATCAAATGTCGCCAATGCGAAATCACCCATTTCAACCGGGTGATCGATCAGCTCATCATAGTTGGCGGCTACATAAGTACCAAAACCATAGCGCTTGGCTTTCAGCTCAGGCAAGGACGTGGCAACGCGCCAGGTTTTGCATGCGATATCTTCAGAGCGCTGGATATCGACTACATGCGGGTTCATCTCCTGGCCATGCACACTCAAAAATACGCTGGTGCCATTGAAGAAGCCATGGCTTTGATCAAGGTGCGCTGCACGTACTGACAAATCCCAGGCATAGACTTCATAAGTGATACGCAAAGTGCCTTTGCAAGGCGCAGCCTGCCAGGTATGTTTGTCGAGCTTTTTCAGTGTGATTTTTTTGCCTTCACAGCTAGCCTTGATCTGCACGATATTGCGGGCAAATTCACGCACCATATAGCTGCCGGGTATCCATGCAGGCAAGCTGACGATCTGGCCATCGGCATCAGGTGCTGCGATATCCAGCGTGACCTGGTACATATGTCCGGCCAGGTCCTTGGGAACGATGGTATATGCCAGTGCATGTGCTGATACAGACACGTTCGTCACTTGTCTCTTTGTTGTTATCGTTTTTTTCATTCTGAACGATCTTTCTGTTTCTTAAATAATGAGTGCTGAAGTGAGAGCAGTATTTTATGACGCGGTGTAATTACGCACATTGGCCGCAATAAAAGTAAAGAGCTGCGCCCCTACGACTGCACGTGTCAGTTGTAAACGCAAACTGATAAACCATGCTGGCACGCCATAAGATTGATAGAGACGCTTGTCTATCTTGTAGGTCGCGATAAAACCGGCAACCTGCACGATAAAACCGATGAGCATATGGTTCAAAAACAGCCAGGCAATAATAATGGGAACCACGCCCCAGATCAGCACTTTTTTGTTTTCATTCTCATGTCCGCCACCTGCCATAAGAGCTACGCCCCAATGCAGGCCACCAAGAAAAGACAAAATCACAATGCCATAATGCAGTTGTGCCTTGATCAGAGCCCCCAACCAGTCTGGATGCACGATCCAGCAAGCCAGCGTCAAAAAGATAAATGGTGCAAGCCCGGCAAAACCTATCCGTATTGCCAGTTTTTGATTAAGATTATCCATACATTTTGGCAGCACCAATACCGCCACTTCTAAATCAGGTGGAAGAAAACCGCTATTCTATGGTTATTTTAGTTGTATAGATATATCCACAAGCTATTTAGAAGTAACAAAACAGCAGGGAAAGTGAAAAATTGTGGGAAATCCATGGGCATTTTTACCATCATCTGTGAAAACATGTTTTATTTGCAGGATTTTCATCACAAAAACATCGATTACAGCAGACTAAGTCCCCGGCTTATCCACCATGCCCAGATGGCTGATCAAGGCATCCGGGGTATCAATATCCTGATGAATACCAGGGTCATCTACCATTATTTGCGTCACCAAATCACTCTGCAAGAGATTGCGGGCACCGACATCGCCCTGCAAATCCATTAATTGCGGCAGGTATTTATGCGCAAACCCAACCGGATTACCCCGCCGCCCCTGATAGACAGGTACAACGATCTCTGCTCCAGCCTGCAGCGCATCAAAGAGCAATGTCATGGTAGAAGGTTTTACTGCAGGCATGTCTGCCAGCGCGATCAGCCAGCCAGCACTGTCTGCGGTGGCGCGTAGCGCATGCTTAAGGGAATTGGCCATGCCGGCATCAGCATCAAGACAGACCAGGCACACAATACCCATTGCCTGCAATTGATCTGATAACACAGCATTATCTGGCCTCGACACCGCAACAACTTGCGGCATGGCATTCAACAGATTCTGCGCACTATGCTGCGCCACGGATCTACCATCAGCCAGTTTTTGCAAGAGCTTGTCTTGCTGGCCGCTGGTATCGAAACGGCGACCGCGCCCCGCTGCCAGCAAAATACCTGTCCAGCGTGGCGATGACGTCATAGCAAAAGTTTTAGTTGGCTTTATTGCCGCTGGCAGCCGCAGCAATCCTGCTCTCCAGCATTTTCACATCTACCATGCCTGGTGCACGGCTACCATCAGTGAAGATGACTGACGGTGTACCGGTGACCCGCATCTTTTGACCAAGGGCAAAAATTTTGTCATTCGGTGTATTGCAATTAGCTGGCGCTTCTGGTGCTGCCTTGCCATGCAACATCCAGTCATCCCAGGCCTTGTTGCGATCGGCAGAACACCAGATGTTTTTGGACTTGACCTTGGAATCATCGGCAAGGATGTTATACATGAAGGTATACACCGTGATGTTATCCAGAGTATTGAGCGTCTTGCGGAACTGTTTGCAGTAACCACAGTTCGGGTCTTCAAATACGGCGATGACGCGTTTGCCATCACCCTTGACCATCTTCAAGGCAGATTCCAGCGGCAAATCAGAAAATTTTACCTTGCTCAAATCATCTATCCTGGCCTTGGTGTAATTCGTACCGTTTTTTGCATCGATGACTTCGCCGGTGAACAGGAATTGCGCCTTTTCATCGGTATACAAAATGTCTGAGCCTATGCGTACTTCAAACAAACCCGAGTAGGGCGTCTTGCTCACGGAATCAATTTTTACGCCTTCACGAAAGGTAGGCTGTATCAGCTTGCGCACACTGGCTTCTTGCGCTGTCTCAGCCGCAAACACACTGCTGGTCAAAGCCAGTGCCATGATCATCAAGCCTTGTATCGTTTTTTTCATTTTCAATCTTCTTTCATTTTCGTCAGACTTGTGCGAAGCCATCAAGCCTGATCATGTCATTTGGTCGCACTCATTGCCACAAACTTACATGCACACTTACTTACACACTTACTTACACACTTTCATGCACACCGTAAGGCAGGTTTATTTCCCCATGGCGTGGGCGATCAATTTGTTCTTTATGACTGGCAACCGGTCCAGCAAGTTCAATCCCAGATCACGTATTGTACGCAAAGGCGTCAAATCAGATGCAAACAGGCGCGCCAGACCGTCTGTAGTCGCCAGCATCAGCATCACTTCTTCCTTACGTGCACGCTGGTAACGGCCCAGCAAACGGGCATCACCGCAATCGCGATGCGCTTCTTTTTCCTTGATCACTTTCAGCAAATCAACGACATCAGCAAAACCCAGGTTCATGCCATGCCCCGCCAGCGGATGCACAGCATGCGCTGCGTCTCCCACCAGCGCAACGCGTGGCGCAATCATGCTGTGTGGGCGCATCAAGCGCAAGGGAAATGCCTTGATCGTTTCCGGCAACACCGGCTGCAAAGCACCCAGCACTTCACCACAATATGGCATCAAGCGCTCAACCAATGCCGACAAGGGTTCACGCAATAAAGTCTGCGCCAGCGCATCCGGTGCCGACCATACCAGTGATACACGATTACCCGGCAAAGGCAGCAAGGCAATAATCCCCTGTTCTTGCACAAACCATTGGTGGGCAACACCATGATGCGGTTTGGCACATTCAAAATTGGTCACAACACCCTGCTGGTCATAAGAACGATAATCCAGAGCTATATCGCAAGCACCACGCACCCAGGACTGCGCACCGTCAGCTCCGACAACCAGAGATGCACATATGCTACTGCCATCGTCCAGCACCACTTGTGCCGCATCAGCGCTAATGTCCAAAGTTTGCGCCCGTCCCTGCACCAGCGTCAGGTTTTGCGCGAACCGTAAAGCCGTATCCAACGCCTGATTCAGATTCTTGTCTTCGATGATCCAGGCCAGCTCATTCACATGCGCACCATAGGCATCAAAGCCCAGCTTGCCCGCATCCACACCACCGCCCTGCACCTGCATGGCCGACACCGGCGCCACCCGCGCCTGGTCCAGCGCATCCCAAACTTTCAGAGAAGACAGCAAATCATGCGCCACATGGTTCAGCGCATACACCCGCACATCCCAGTCAGCCGAAGGCGCATTGGTCACAACTGCAGGCGCACACAATAAACTCACACGCAAACCCGCCTGGGCAAAGCCCAATGCCGCCGCCTTGCCCACCGCCCCATTACCAACAATACAAATATCGCAATCCCGCACCTGAGCAGACATTAGTCCCCCATTAAAAACCAGATAATGCCCCATTATACGGGAAGCCCACGCACCTGCCCGATGCGCCAGATCAAAGCCCCATCATAGAGAGAAGCACAGGTTTTTTCAGAAAAAGCTTGCAAACCACGCCCAACATGTCTATAATTCTTGGTCTTGGCCTGGTAGCTCAGTCGGTAGAGCAGAGGATTGAAAATCCTTGTGTCGGTGGTTCGATTCCGCCCCGGGCCACCAAGAATCTGTTTCATCATCAGCGCCAACCCTTCAGGTTGGCGTTTTTGTTTCCGCAAGGATAAGATGCCTCAGAGTCCCCAATTATTGCGACGCTTGCTGCGAGCGAAAGACCGGATGGATGGGGCCGCCCATGAGGAATGGCCTGTCCACAAGCTGGCTGAAGTGAGCGCAGTATCGGCGGCACACTTCGCGCGCGAATTCAAGAAGGCTTTCGGCCTGCCTCCCCATCGTTACCTGCTTACGCGCCGCATCGAACGGGCTAAAACCCTGTTGCGCGATACAGATCTGCCGGTTACCGAGATCGCACTTCAAACTGGCTGGACCAGTCTTGGCACCTTTGGCCGCATCTTCCGTGATATCACTGGTGAAAGCCCGGGAGAACTACGGGAGCGCGAACGCTCGCTTCCGCATGCAGGCGTGCATATCCCTGAGTGCGTCATGCGCAATGCAGCACGTCCCGACCTCAATACAGCAGTTTTGGAGAAGCGGCGAATAGAAGCCGCTGGCAAACTGGAGCCTCAATCAAATCAGGAGGATATATGACTCAAGGTGTTAATGTGGCAGGTCTATATGTGCATGATCAGGACGAAGCGCTGGCATTCTACGTCGGCAAGTTGGGATTCATCGTCCACACCGATGTTCGTAACGGCAATTATCGCTGGCTGACAGTTCAGCATCCAGACCAGCCCTCTTTCCAGCTCGGTTTGTCTGTGCCTGGCCCGCCTCTGCATGACGCGGCAACGGCACGTACTTTGCAAGAGATAGTAGCGAAAGGGGCCATGCCACCAAACGTGCTACTGGTAGATAACTGCCGTGCTGCCTATGAGCGTTTGAGCAAGTGCGGTGTTGAATTCACGCAGGAGCCCGTGGATCGTTACGGCACCGTGGATGCAGGTTTTCGCGACCCGTCTGGCAATGGCTGGAAAATGATAGAGGCCGCGTCCAAACCACAACCGGGGAAATCATCATGAACTTGAGCGAATGGATACGACAAAGTCACCGCTGGCTGTCCATCGTTTTCACGCTGACGGTATTAGCCAACTTCGTGGCAAGGGCAATCAGCCCGGCTGAACCACCGCCGTGGATAACATACGCGCCACTGCCTCCGCTGTTTCTGCAGTTGTTTTCCGGTCTGTACATGTTTGTGCTGCCTTATACATCCAAAGGGCGCACCAGGCAGCGTACATAAGAAGTGCCGCTTGAGCCAAAAGCAAACGCGTTAATTTCGAACAATGCCATCACTGAAAGCGTAACTCGTATAAAACGCTTGTTGCGCTACAACGCGACTATTGAAAATCCTTGTGGTGGCGGCTCAAGCTTGGGGAGACTCACGGCATGACCGTAGGAATCCCTTATTTACCTAAGCACCTATTATCTTTTTCATTGATGCCCCGATCTTGCCGCCGCAATAGGCATCACCGTAATCTTCGCTTGCTTTGACTGCCAGCTTGACCAAGGGAGGTAGTGAACTGACGCGTAGTGAAAGGTTGGCCGTCATGGGCGCAGTCTTCTCAAGTAGCTTTTTGATTTTGGGAAAGTGCCCGGCTAAAGTCGACCACAAAGTGGCTGTTACGATGTCAGCAATGCCAGGTGCCTCGCCGCCTAATACAAATCCACTGTTTGCCTGCAAGCCGTGGCGCTTACCAGTCTCTTCCCATAGCAACATCCACTTTTGCAATCTTGGAATGAATTCCTTCCAGCGTTTTTCGGTCCACATCTGACGCCCACCATCCAGGGTGATCTCGTCGATAACGTCATTAGCATCGTTGACTATTTTCATGGTCATGGCGCGGAGTTCCGGCGTTGCTGGCATGAGGTCCAGTGTTTCGCCAAGATACAGCACGATGGCTGGCATTTCGGCGATGGCGAATTTGGTTTTTTTGTCGATGAGTATTGGTGGCCCCATGAAGGGTACCGGCATATCTTCTACCGGCCCGCTCATGAGCTTCAAGATAGACGCCTCGTCGGCCTCTACCCAGGTTTTCCCGGCGCATGCCAGGATCGCCCGTACAAACTGACCACGAAACGGTACCGGCCAATAGTACAGCTCATAGTCAGGAACATTTGAAATACTCATGGCCTGATCCCTTTCTCAATGACTTGCAAATCATATTCGATGTACTCATCTGGGCGACAAGAAAAATCTTGTCACTGTATGCCGCCTGCAATAATAATCTCTTTCTAAGCATATTTCTTCTGACACTTCTCACAATAAAAAGCCCTGCGCTTCTTATGCCCAAGATGTCCTTTCAGAAACGGAATATGGCAACGTGGGCAAATCTTTTTGGTATGCGCAAGCCAGTGCTGTTTCAGGACGAAGGCTTTTTTCCATTCGAGGAATTCAAAGCTGTATTGTCTCGCCTGCGTAACCATTTCCGACAATTTTGCACTTGATAAACTGCCGACTAGCGAAAGAGGATGCAGGCGGATTCTGAACAGGACTTCATTCTTGATGATATTACCAACGCCAGAAAAAATATCCTGTTCCAGCAAGGCGTCACAAACATACATAGAAGCATGTTCGCGTAATTTTTTGCGCGCGGCTGCGGCATCCCATTTGTCTGACATGACATCGGTGGTCCAGTCATAATGGGTATTAATATCGCCTTCGAGATATTTGATTGAGCAGGTATAAAAATTGAGTTCTTCACCGTCCTGAAATGACAGAGACAGACGCGGAACTGCATCTTTTTGTTCATTGATACGGTAACTGCCAAACATCAGGAGATGTATGCGTACCGTAAAGTCCTCAAAGACAATCAGGAAGTGCTTGC
Source organism: Undibacterium sp. GW821-FHT07F11 (assembly GCF_059418665.1). Classification (NCBI taxonomy): domain Bacteria; kingdom Pseudomonadati; phylum Pseudomonadota; class Betaproteobacteria; order Burkholderiales; family Oxalobacteraceae; genus Undibacterium; species Undibacterium sp. GW821-FHT07F11. The sequence continues at coordinate 443,795 of NZ_JBWKQH010000006.1, read as the reverse complement.
CCCAGGTACGCAAGGCCTTGATCTTTTGATTTTCCATGCGTGACATACCCATCTTCGCATTGCCATGTGCTTTCTTCACGGTCTTTCCTGGAAAACCGCTGGCGGCTTCCTGCAATATGCGTATGGACGGGCCTTCGGGCATGACTACCCCTTATCAAGGTTTTATTTGCAAGCAAGGAGTTTGCTGTAGATAAGGGAGATGGGCTATAGGAAAACTCTGAGAAAGATGTAGGACATCTATTGGATGTGAAATGCTACCCCTACGTTTGATACAAGCACTGTTTAGAAAAGACAAAAAAAAGTAATTGCTGTGAATGACGGTGCAGCAAGAATTTGCTGCACCGGCCAATAATCAGATAACAGCTACTTTAGAGTCATATCATTTCCAGAAAATATAATCCGCCTGGTAATTCACCATTTGTTTGCTACCCGCGCTGCCTGCGTCGCATGCACTAGATGGTGCGACCCCGCCTTTGGTCGCCACTCGCTGGATGTAAGTGACGCCTGTCATTGCGCCGCTGCCAGTCGCTGGATTGGCTTTGACCAGTTGATACGGGATATTGCCGGCGCCTGCCGGGGCAACTGCTACCTGGGTGGCCGTGACTTTGGAGCCGTCCAGATTTTCCCAGGTGGCGGGTGGGCCATAGTATTTGCCGACCTTGGTGCCGCTGCGCTCGCTCAGTGTTGCATCAGGGCCGACGAAGGCCCATTCAAACTGGCCAGCCATGTCTTTTTTGGCGCGGCATTCATAGGTGATCAGCCCTGCGCCTACGGTCTGCATGGCGACCTTATTGCCTGCGGGCACCTTGACTGCATCTGGCAAGCTGTCTTGCGAGTAGGTGGCTGCCATGGGGCTCATGGAAGTACAGCCTGCCAATAATGCACTGGCCAGTACGGTGGAAATGCCAGCAACGCGGGACGCGGTAGTCAGAGTGAAGGCTTTCATTTAAGGCTCCTGAATAGTGGTTGAGGTATCAGTCTTTGAGACCAATATGTCAGATACGTATCAGATGCCTGATCGGATTCAAGATTTTTACATTAAATCGACTATTGGCTCACATTGTCTCATCAAGCCAGTTTTCCTCAGCCTGAATTTATTTAGCTGTAAAATTGTCCAGAATATACCGCCACTTGCAAAATGAGTGCGGTACCTGTAATCCAAACAGAAAAGCATCGTATGAACAGAAATCCGGCACAGGCCGAAAAAGATTTGCGCGCCCTGATCAGGGCGAATAAACAAACACTCAAGGGCATGATGTTGCCGCAGGCTTTTAGCCTGATGAGTACTTATTACCGGGATGTGAACGACTACGGTGTTATTCCTGTTGATGGAGATGGCCTGGTGGTGTATGACGACATTACCAATCGCGGGCGCGGAACACGTTTTGAAATAGGGATAGTTCGTCTGTTTTGCTTGCCCTCAGACAAGACTCGCTCAGAGCCGCAACCTGCCCTGCGTTTGCGGCTGCGCCTGTGCTACAAGTTTGACATGGACGTTGCTACAGGTATTCTGCCGGAAGATACCTGGTCACATTATTGCTGGTCACCAGCGGGCGTCGCGACTGTGCTTGAGAAACTGGGTAACGAAACTGCATATCAGGTTCTGCAAGGCAAAGTGCCTGCCGAAGTCAATATCAGCCTGGAAGAAACGACTTACCTGCTCACAAAGAAACACCCCGCACCAGATGCGCAGCAAAACTGGTGGGGCGTCTGGGATGTGAACTGATGTATTTTGTTTATGCTGGCTATTTTGATTTTGCCTGAATAATTTGATTCAGACGAAAACCTTCGATGTCGGTTTTGACTTGTATCCAGACAGGAAAATGGTCAGACATCTGGTAGCTGAATTGCTGCACTGTGTAGTTTTTGCCCGGATAGAGCTTGGCGATATTGGCTTCATCTACAAAGAAATCGACAGCACCACCGGCATTGGTGAAATTCTCTGGCACAGTCGGCAAATGCAGTATCTGGTCATAGCGCGCATTGCGTCCCAGATTGGAACCGCCAATAGTGCGCTTGCCTGCTTTTAATTGCACCAGCGGTTTGGGTATCTGCAAACCGCAATCAACCAGGGCTGCGAAAATCTCGTCCTTGATGGTGGGGGTATTGAAGTCGCCAAAAACAATCAGGTCATTGTCTTCGACATATTTACTTTCAAAGCGGCGCTTGATCCAGTTGCTGAAGCGCTGCAATTCATCACGACGTGCATCTTCGCTGTCACCCCATCTGGCATGCAGTGCCAGCGCCAGAAAATCAAAGTTGCCAGCCCTGAATGAACACAGGTAAGGGGCACGCCAGTAAGATTCTTTGGTGACCCATTCAGTTCCTTCCTTGACGCGCTGTGCGTCAACTTCGGCAGCCAATCCGGTATGCGTCACAGCCCTCCTGTCATATAGAAAAGCAGTGCGTTCATCATTGCCGCCACGGTCATCAGACCAGTCAGAATAGACCACACGCCACGAGTCACCCAGGTAGGTCATGACCTTGCCCAGGTCTTCAAGGTTATTGCGCAGCTCAACAATGGCAATCAGGTCAAATTGGCCCAAAATTTCTGCGATGTAATGTATCGACGCTTCATTGCGTGATTTCTTGCCGAATTCGCGAATATTCCAGGTGGCGATATTGATGGTTTCATCGAGCTTGGATGAGGGTATTCCAGCCTCCTTGATACTCTGTTTTAAGACCAACAAACCTGCTGCAATTTCTGGTGATACCTTGCCGTGATGCATGATTACTCCTTTGAAAGCGTGAGTATTTTCAACTGGAATCGACAACAAAAATAATCGTATTGGCGCTTATCATAGCATCGCAAAATCACGCAATAATATTTTTTACGTGCGGATAAAAATAGTTATCCTGTCATCACATCGTCACACTCAGCTTATATCGTCGCTCTTTTTATCGAGAGACGTTCATGCTACCTACACGCACCCCTGAATATTTATTGGCATCCTCCCTGCTGGTCTTGCTCAGCGCCTGCGGCGGCAATAGCCTGCAGCCTCTACCTACCTTGAATGGTGAGAAACCTTTGGTCGTTGCCCACCGTGGTGCCTCTGGTTATCTGCCTGAAGAAACCTATGAAGCCTACGTGAAAGCAATTGATCTGGGTGCAGACGCGATAGAACCAGATCTGATTTCCACCAAGGATGGTGTGCTGATTGCGCGTCATGATCCTAACCTGGCATACAGCACGGATGTCGACAAGCATCCTGAATTTGCATCCAGGAAGAAAACCATAGCCGTCGATGGTGAAACGCAAACTGGTTGGTTTGCCAGCGATTTTACGTTCGCAGAGATCAAGACCCTGGGAGGCATATCCACGGATGCTGAGCGTCCACAACAATACAATGGCTTGTACAAAATCGTCAGCTTCCAGGAGATTATTGACCTGGTCAAAGCCAAGAGCAAAGAAACTGGCCGCACGATTGCGGTTTACCCAGAGACAAAAAACCCCAGCTACCACCGTGCACTTGGCTTGCCGCTGGAAGACAAGCTCATCGACATCATCACCAAGGCGGGCTGGAATGATAAGACTGCACCTATCTTCGTGCAGTCATTTGAACCAGGCAGCCTGAAAGAATTGCGCAAGAAAGGTTTGAACGTCAGACTGGTGCAATTGATAGATGCGGATGACGTTGATCTGAAAACCGGTGCGCTGACTTTTGCAGCCCCTTACGACAGACCTTATGACTGGGCACTGGTTGGTGACAAACGCCTGTTCAGCGACATGGTGACGCCTGCCGGCCTGGCTGAGATCAAGACTTATGCCGATGGCATAGGCCCGTGGAAGCGGTATATCGTCAGCGTCAAGGGTACGGTTGGTGCCGATGGCAAAGTGGTGGATGTGAATGGTGATGGCAAGGTCAATGAAACTGATACAACAACTTTACCAGCGACCAGCCTGATCAGCGATGCCCACAAGGCTGGCTTGCTGGTCCACCCTTATACTTTCCGTAATGAGAAACGTCGTCTGGCAGCCAACTACAATGGCGACCCCAAGGCAGAATATCTGCAATTCTTCCGTCTCGGCATTGACGGCATGTTCTCTGACTTTGCCGATACGGCACTGGCTGCACGCGCAGATTATTTGAAAGAAACTGGCCGCTGATTTATCTCATCAGCATCTTGCCTATTCATGCGTGAAGTGCCTTCACTTCACGCATGATATCCAGATCAAAGCCCTTTGGCCAAGGCGCCCAGACGGGTAATATCATTGATCAGGAAAGCCGGTACACAGGGGATGTGCTCTGCCGGTTTGACGGGGCAACCCATACGGTCTATCAACGTCCCGGCACCGCGTCTGCTCATGGCCTGAAAGGCTGAATCAGTATTCCCATATGGCACGGTAGTGTCATCACGACCATGGAAGAATGAGATCGGTGATTGCGGTGCCCAGTCATTGACGTTGCTTTGAGCTGTGATGGCATCATCATCATCGTTGAGGAAGTTGTCGAGGAAGGTGGAGTCAAAGCTGATATCGCTATTGTTGCCCAGTGCAGACGACAATAAGAGATTACGTACATTGGCCCTGTCATTCGCACCCAGTTTTTTCAAGAAGCCGGGACTGATGAGTGCACCGACAATGGGGTTCTCTTTACGCACTGCATCCAGCATAGCATTCAGCGTCAACACCACATCGTAGGGACCGGCACCAATGAAGGTACTGACGGGCAAAGCGCCAGTCCGGTTTTGCGTCAGATAGCGCAAGGTTGCCATGGTCGCATACGCGCCTTCAGAATAGCCGGTTAAAAACACCTGACCATTCTCGGCAATCGATTTCATTTGCCGCCAGCGTGAATTGGCCGTCATAAAGTCTGCAACCGAAAGTGCAGTCGGCGTCGCCAGCAAATAGGGATGTGGCAGCCCCTTGGTAGTGCCATAACCTACATAATCAGTGGCACTGACCAGATAACCCATGGAGGCAAACAAGACAGCTGGTTCATCTGCAGTGGCATGGTTGCTTGGTGCCTCGGCATTGGTTTTGATGGTTGCGTGCTGGTAACTGAGTACCGGGCTGGCAAGGCTGCCTGTCTTGCGCGGGATGGCCGCAAGACCAGACGCAGTCACGCTGCGCCCGCTGGCATCAGTCGTGGTGTAGGTGATCTTATAAGTGTCAACTGCGTACAGGGGTTTGACGACAGCCGTTACTTCTTTGGGCAAGGCTGCAGTCACTTCAGCGGCGCTGATGGTTTTGATGAAGGTGGCCGCCTCGAAATGACCAGGGCCAGGGGGATTGGCGACATCCGGGGTAGTGACAACGGGTGTAGTCACCGGGCTGGACGAAGAGCCACCGCCGCATGCAGCTACACTCAAGCAGGCGACCAGACTGGCTGCCTTACATGCGGTAGCAAAACTTAGAAAATTGTGTTTCATACTTATTCCCATCAATGCGGACGATATCTCATCCTTTGTTACCATGCCAAATACTGTATGCATTTTGACATCATGGGGAAAATTACGTTCAATGTGTACATGACAAATTGCGAAATACCCTCGCGCAATAGGGTCTGAGAGTAAAAACATCCAGCCCCTGCAAAACGTGGCCTGAATCTACCTATAACGGCAGAGCAATGAATTGGATGACAGGCATGGCCCAAGAATCAAGCTTATTTGCTCCAGTGCTGCTCATGTCAGCGCTTATTTTATTTATGCTTTGGGCAGGAATCACTTTCAATGCCTGCCATGACAAAAAAAAAGGGGATTCAAAATTTCCCATTTTTTATTTTAGTCCTTCGATGTGGAAAGAATAATTGAAGTTGCAATATGTTACGCCATTGACGTAACAGACATTGGTTTTAGTGTCTGACATTTAAGAGTGCGGCTCAGGAGCACAATTTAAGAATGCTATAGCGAGATGAAAAAATTTCTTGCCAAAACCAAAATCCATCGGCTACTATCAAGCCCTCACCTCAACCAACTTAATCTGAAAGGAGATCAACATGCGACTACTACAAAACCTCTCTCCTTCATTGGGTCTGGTTTTCTGCTGCCTGCATTAATTCGTAATTCATCGCGCCGTTGATACGGCGTACACGTCTGCAAGCATTTCATCTTATCGGTAATTGCCGATGAAGTGATGCGTCTATATCCGCATGCCAGCGCCCAATTCCTCAAAAAATATTATTTGGAATTCCTACATGGGCAATTTTATTCAGCAATTGTCTGAGCGCGTATCCGTGATCGCCTCAGACCGCTTGTGGCTTGAAGACAGTGCAATACAGCAACTCAAGACCACAGCACAATTAACACATATGGTAAGCGTAGTTGGCCTGCCTGATCTGCACCCGGGGCGTGGCTACCCTGTGGGCGCAGCATTTTTATCGCAAGACCATTTCTACCCTGCCCTCGTTGGAAATGATATAGGTTGCGGCATGAGCCTGTACCAGACTGACCTGGCAATCAACAAGGTCAAGCTGGATAAACTCGACAAGCAAATCGGCAATCTTGATGAGCCTGTCGATGAAGATGAGTGGCAGCAATTGCTCAGTCTTGATCCTGCACTGGCAGTAAAAAAACAGGCCGTCGCTGATGGCTTGCTGGCAGCAGGACTGGATTTACTGCAAATGCGTTCACTCGGCACCATAGGTGGTGGCAATCATTTTGCCGAACTGCAAATCACTGACAGGGTCGATGATGTAAACAACTATGAAGCAGCCAGCTTGCATGTCAAACGCGTGCAATTACTGGTGCACAGTGGCTCGCGTGGTCTCGGGCAATTTATCTTGCGTCAGCATGTAGATGTGCATAGCCATGCTGGCCTCGCAAGTGATAGCGAAGCCGCGACAGATTACTTGCGCAAGCATGATGCAGCGCTGGCTTATGCCGCACTTAACCGCGCCATGATCGCAGCACGTATCTTGCGCCGCCTGCGTTGCAATGGTGAACTGGTTCTTGATATACATCACAATCTCGTCACGTCTGTACATGTGGATGGCAAGAATTTGTGGTTGCATCGCAAAGGTGCAAGTCCTAGTGATCAGGGTCTGGTAATGTTGCCGGGTTCACGTGGTGACTATAGCTATCTGCTGCAACCAAAAGCTGAAAACGGCGCAGCCAGTTTGTATTCACTGGCGCATGGTGCGGGCCGTAAATGGCAACGCACAGATTGCAAAGACAGGCTGTTCAAACTGGCTACACCAGATCAACTGAGCCGCACGGAATTTGGTAGCCGTGTCATCTGTGCAGACCGTGCCCTGATTTATGAAGAAGCGCCGCAAGCCTATAAAAATCTGGACAGCGTGCTCGACTGCTTGCTGGGTGCCGATCTGGTTACAGTCATCGCCCGCAGCAAACCGCTACTGACCTACAAAACACGCGGGGAGTGCTGCTGATGCTGTATCTACAAATCACCGCAAATACCGGCCCGGCAGAATGTTGCCTGGCTGTTGCCAAGGCCTTGCAGTTATTTAACAAGGAAGCGGCAAAAGCGGGCGTCACTGCCCGCATCATTGAACAGCTGGATGGCCCGTATGCTGGCAGCCTGCGCTCTGCCTTGCTGGAATTGACGACCGATAAAAGTGAGGATGCCGTACAAAATCTGGCGCAGGCATGGGAAGGTAGCCTGCTGTGGATATGCAATAGTCCTTACCGGCTGGGCCATAAACGCAAGAACTGGTTCTTGGGCTGCAAAGTATTTCAGACTGGCAGCACTATGCCTGAAAGTGAAATACGTTATGAAGCCACACGTGCATCCGGCCCCGGCGGCCAGCATGTCAACAAGACTGACAGTGCCATCCGCGCCACCCATATTGCGACCGGCATTTCAGTCAAGGTACAGACTGAACGTAGCCAGCACGCCAACAAGCGCCTGGCCGCGCAACTGCTGAGCAGCAAACTGGAAGAATTGCATGCTGCCAAAGAACGCGACAGCAAGGCAGAACGGCGCATGCAACATCACGATACAGAAAGGGGAAATGCCAAACGTGTTTTTGTGGGCATGGATTTCAAGGAACAAAAAGCTTAAAGCTTTTTTGTAACAGGTTTCTTGAAAGCCTTCTTTACCATTACCGCACCTGCACCGCTGCCACTATCGGTAGCGGTGCTTTGTGTGGTGGTGACTGGTAATTCAGGTTTGCAAGTCAGCAAGGCAAAGGTCGCCTGCAGTTCTTTTTTTAGGGTTTTCAACTGACGCATGTGCGCGTCTATCTGTGCCATCTTGTTCAATAATTGCTGCTCAATATCGGCGCGACCAAACTTGCCCTCTGCCAGGCGCGGCAGGATGGCCTGTATTTCTGCCAGAGAAAATCCCAGCGCCTGTGCACCTCGTACGAAGCGCAGGGTTTGTACATCAGCATCACCATACTTGCGGTAGCCATTACCCTGACGCGGGGCAGGCTTGATGATGCCCTGCTTTTCATAGTAACGCACCGTGTCGGTGGAAACTTCGCAGGCCCCCGCAAACTGGCTGATGTTCATAGACTGCTCCAGATTGAAATTTTTCTTGACCATGGAGTGTAGTCCAGGCTTTAGGCTGGATACAAGATTAAATAATTTCGCTTTGCAACAAAATCTGTGCGCAGTGATTATTGCTTGACTGCGTTAGCTGCTTGCGAAATGATGAGAGCCTTGCTTAAAAAGGCAAACAAATACAACAATGGGTAGGCCAGAGCCTGACCCAGATGGAGACAAGATGAGTAAAATGTTGAAACGCACGACCGTAGGTCTGGCGATCGTACTGGCCTTGGGCGCTACGGCTGGATACCTGAAGTTGCGCAGTTCCGGCCACCCGCAAATCGATGGCGAAATGCAGTTGACTGGTTTGACTGCACCAGTCAAAGTCTTACGTGACGAATTGGGGATACCCTATATTTTTGCCAGCAATACGCCTGACCTGTTACGCGCGCAAGGTTTTGTGACTGCGCAAAACCGTTTGATGCAAATGGAATTATTCCGCGCCACCTGGCGCGGTGAATTGTCGGCCATACTGGGGGCTGAGACCGTGCCCAGCGACATACGCATGCGGGTACTCGGTATACGTCGCAATGGTGAGCGCCATGCAGAAAAACTCAGCCCTGAATCACGAGCTTTCTTCCAGCATTATGTCGATGGCATCAATGCCTATATCAAGTCTTATCCTGGTGAACATCCCATAGAACTCAAGGCAGTAGGCCTGGTGCCGCAAGCCTGGACAGTAGCTGATCTGGTGTCGCTGGTGCATTACATCCATTACACCCACTCAACCAATTTCAAGGCAGAAGTCATCGCGCAAAAATTGATTGATCATCTGGGTATGGAAAAAGCGCGTGAGATTTTCCCGTTGACGATCAATCCTGACTGGAAGAATGCGCCTACGGCCCAGACCACACAAAGTCAATCCGCGCAATTGAACCTGGCCTGGAGTGATTTGAATATCGCACCAGAGACTTTGAATCATCAGGGATTGGGTTCAAACAACTGGGCGGTTGGCCCGTCGCGCTCACAATCAGGCAAGGCCATCGTCGCCAACGACCCGCATCTGGACAACCGCATCTTGCCAGGCACCTGGCATCCCGTAGGTTTGTTTACACCTGAGATACAGGCGGTAGGTGCCGCCATACCCGGCATGCCTGGCATCATGGTAGGGCGTAACAAGCATGTGGCTTTTGGTGTCACGAATGCCTATGGCGATGTGCAGGACTTGTATGTGGAAAGCCTGGACCCGGCCAATAAAGAGCATTACATGGATGGCGGCCGCAGTGTGCCATTCACGGTCATCAATGAAAACATACGCATCAAGGACAAGAGCGCCGCAGGCGGCTACCGGGATCAACCACTGGTCATACGCTACACCAAGCGCGGGCCGGTGATTACCGACCACCCTGGCCTTGGCCCCAAAGGTGACAAGCTGCTGGTCTTGCGCTCTACCGATGCCGAAGTATTGACACCTCAAATCGGCATAGAAGGCATGCTGACTGCTACCAATGCTGCTGACTTTGACAAGCAAGTGCAAAAGATAGATTTGATGATGTTCAATTTTGTCTTTGGTGATGACCAGGGAGCGATAGCCCACAGAGCCACAGGCGCAGTACCCATCAGGGCAGGTGCTGATGGCGGCTTCCCGCGCCTGCCACCAGCAGATGGCAGTGATGACTGGACAGGCTTTATTCCTAAGGACAAGATGCCCGGCATGGTTAACCCTGCACGCGCCTGGGTGGGCACGGCCAACCATGATACGCGGCCTGAAGATTTCCCCTGGTATTACACCAATTACGTCTCACCAAATTATCGCTATACCCGTATAGGTCAGGTACTCGGTGCGGCACAAAAAATGACAGTAGAAGATCACTGGAAACTCATGCACGACAGCCGTAACCTGCAGTCAGATGCCTTGCGCCCGGCCCTCATTGCTGCACTGGAAAATGATCCAGCACAAAAAGACCTGGCAGCCATACTCAAGAACTGGGACGGCACAGACAATGCCACCCTCGCGGCACCGTTGCTGTATCAGGCGCTATACCGCGAAACTGTGATTGGTACTTTCAATGATGAACTGGGTGACGATGTTGCCAAGGATATGCTGTCTACCTGGTATTTCTGGCAGCAGCGTTTTGATAGCTTGCTGGCCAAGCCAGATTCTATCTGGTTTGATGATGTGCGCACCAAGGACAAGCGCGAAACCCTGGCTGATGTGATACGCGCAGCAGCACCACGTGCCCGGGCAGAGATAGAAGCCTTGCAAGGTAAGGATGCGGCACAATGGCGCTGGGGCAAATCGCATACCGTGCGCTTTGTCAGCCCCTTGCGCCGCAATGGCACAGGGCAGGAATTATTGGGTGGTTTTAGCGTTGAGCGTTCAGGCAGTGGTGAGACTGTCAGCCGCGGTGTCTATGATTTCCAGAAACCTTATGAATCCAATTTCTTCGCTTCCATGCAAGTCATCATGGATTTTGGCGATAATGAAAAGATAGAAACGGCCATGGCGGGCGGTGTCAGTGAAAGACATTTCCAGGAACACCAGAATGACATGGCCAAATTATGGGCCAAAGATGAGCGCCGCCCCTGGTGGTTTGCGCCCGATAAAGTAGAAGCTAATGCCAGGCACAGACAAACTCTCAAACCTTAGCATGTAAAAAGGGGCAGCCTGATCGCTGCCCCTTTTGTTTTTTTAACCTATCAAGTCCACACTTACCTGTCGTTCACGCAGAGCCTTGGCATGGCGATGCCGCGCCCGCAAGCGGGGATTGGTAATCACGCGTCCCAGCGTCTCGCCCACCACCATGGCGATACCCAGTATAGGCAACACCAGCATCAGGCCAGGTACTCCGGCCAGTTCTCCACCTACAAAAATCATCAGCACAGAAATCAGTGGATGCATGTGCAGGCTGCGTCCCAAAGTCAGCGGCATGAAGATGAAATCATCCAGCAAGCGCACGGTGATAAACACCGTGATGGCACCATAGGCCAGCAAGGGAGTATCAGGCGCATCAGTGGCGGCCACCAGCACTACCATGATGCAACCCAGCACAGAGCCAACAAAAGGCACCCACGCCAGCATGGCAGATATCAGAGCCAGTGTGAACGGTGCCGAGATACCTATGGACCACAGGCCGAGAGCGAGAATGAGAGTGTCTATCAGTGTCAGTTTCAACAGCCCCTGAAAGTAGCGACGGGCAGTCTGGTCAACTTCATGCATGAGGAACAGGGTTTCTTCAAAAAATGCATTTGGTACCGCGTTCGCCAGAAATTGCTTGAACTTGCGGCCATCACGCAAGAAAAAGAAAGTCAGGAAAGGTGTCAGAAATACCGCCGGCAATACCCCTGCCATGGACACCAGGATGTTTGCCACATATTGCTGGGCAAAATTGTCGGTATTGCTGGCCATCCAGGCATTCACCGATTCACTGGCATGGGCCTTGTGCAAGATGGGAAAATTTTCTTCCATCGCTTGCATGCTATTGCGCACGAAACGTACGCCGCCATCCACATAATGCGCCAGCATCTCCTGCAGCGAGCCTGCACGCAGGGTAATTTTATTGATTGCATAGGCCAGCACCAGAGCCAGTAAAATAAAGAAGAGGCCGCCCACCAGCGTCGCGGCCAGCTCACGCGGCAACCCCAGCAAACTCAAACGCGCAACTGCAGGCACGAGGATGTAATACAGTATCATCGCGAACAGAAAGGGAACCAGCAGCCACAATATCCTGGGCAGCAAGAACAGTAGCAGGCAAGTGGAAAATAATACGCACAGCCAGACTATGGGGCCGGATTGACGCTGATTCACAAGGCCTCACTACGCGAATTGGCATCCAGGGAATCGCGCAGGCGACGGCTGTTCAGGCGTGCCAGTTCCAGCGAAATTTTGTAACCGATGACAGCATTGGTTTCCAACAAAGAGCTGAAGTCGGCGCGGAAGAATACCGCCACCTCACAATTTTCTATTGCCTTGACCTGGGCACTACGGGGAGAATTATCAAGCAAGGCCACGTCACCAAAAAAATTTCCTGCGCCCAGTTCAGCAATCATTTCATCGCCATGCTCACGTCTGCGGTTAATACTGACCATACCGGACAGGATGATGTATAAGGCTTGCCCCTCCTCACCTTCATCAAAGATGATTTCATTGGCCAGATAATGCCTGTTGTGCAGCATGCCATCGATAATCTTTAGCTCACGCGGACTCAGGGTGGCGAACAGGGACATACCTGACAAGCGCTGCAGGCGATAAGAATTGGGCGGTTGTCTTATCCAGGTGAGTGTCATGTGTATCCTTTTTTATTATTGGTAACAGAGCGATCTACAATTATGCTGTACCGGACGACACTTGCCCATGAAAATCTCATGCATCGTATCCATGCGGCACAATGAAAACGTAGATATTATCACCACAAATCCTGCAAAAGCACCCTCACATTTATTTTCCGTTGCCTGCCTCCGCATTTACTGCACGCTTTGGAATAGCAAGCTGCCAACCGCGCTGATTGCCGAGTACAGCCAGCAAGATCATGAACATGCCCAGCAATTGCCAAGTACTCAGGATAGTTGCAAAAAACAGCACATCGACCAGCAGAGCCACCAAGGGGTAAATAAAGGACAGCGTAGCAATACTCGTTGCTGGCAGCTTTTGAAAAGCATCGTACATGAGTTTGTACATCAAGCCGGTATGGACAAAACCCAGCAGCAATAAACTGCCCCAGCTTTGCCAGCTCCAGCTCCAGCCTGATAAATCTGCCATTGGCGCCAATACCAAGGCCCCCGTCAGCAATTGCAAACCAGCGATCTGCGCCGGGGCTATGCCTTGCAACTTGCGCGTCGCCAGCGTGGCGAAGGCGTACAACAATGCGGCCAGCAGCGCCAACCCGGCACCTGCCAGGGCATGACTAAAATGTCCGTCAGCACTGCGCAGGAAATCATGCTGGATATCCAGGCCCGAGCTAAATACCACGCCAGCAAAAGCCAGCAACAGGAAAGGCAGCTTGCGCCAAATCTGCCCATCTCTTTGCGTCATGGCCAGCAAGATCAGCAAGAAGAAAGGTTGCACGTGATAGACCACCGTGGCAATCGAAATACTGCTGAGCCTGTATGCAGAAAACAGGCATAGCCAGTTGATGATGAGGGCTGCGGCTCCCAACAATAGCCACTTCACTTGGTTGGCATTCAAGTTTTGCCAGCCGCCTTGCCAGTACAGCAAGGCCAGCAGGCTGAGGCCGCCGATCAGGCAGCGCAATAAAACCACAGTCATTGCTGGCTGGCCGCTGGCCAACACGAACATGCCTATGGTGCCTGACAAGCTCATTGCCACCACCATTTGCCATTTGCCGGAGTTACCCGAAGTGCTGCTATTCATCGTATTCGCCTGCTTCTGATTTAAGTTGCCTCCATTATCGACAGGCTGACACTCTTCAACAATACGCATAAAATACAAATAATTATTGCCTAATGGGCAAAAGTAAAAGGATATGCATAATGGAAATGCTCAATGAAATGGCGATCTTTGCCCAGGTCGTGGAAAACGGCAGTTTTTCGGCGGCTGCCCGACAATTGGGTGTGAATACCTCGGCCATCAGCCGCCATATCACCAGGCTGGAAGCGCATATGGGTGGCAGATTAATGCAAAGAACCACGCGTTCATTTGCCTTGACCGAACTGGGGCAGGAGGTGCTGACAGGCAGCATGCGTATCTTGCAGGCAGCACGTGAAACCCATGCGCTGGCAGGTACTTACAGCCAGCATCCCAGCGGCGTAATACGTGTGACTGCCCCTGTGGTATTTGGTGAAGTCTGGCTGGCACCCTTGCTGCCTGGCTTTCTGGATGCCTATCCCGATGTGTCTGTGCGCCTCTCGCTGATAGACAACACCCTGGACCTCATTGATGAAGGCGTGGATCTGGCGATACGCATTTCGCACGACCTGGCACCTGGACTTGCGGCCCGGCCACTGGGCAAGATGCGCTATGTACTGGTGGCTACCCCAGATTATCTGCAACAGTCTGGCTATCCCGCAGAGCCTGATGATTTAACTGCACATCGTTGTATCTATCTGGGCTATGGCAGCTTTGGTGATCACTGGACCATGCAAAAGGGCAAGCAGCAATGCAATGTGCAAATCCCGGCGCGGCTGACCATCAATAATAGTTCTGCCATACTCGCGGCCACCCTGGCTGGTGGTGGCATAGGCCTGGTCCCGGACTTTACTGCGCGCGCTGCCATCGCCGCGAAACAGGTGGAAATTGTTTTACCTGATTGGGAATTTTGCGCACCTTATACAGGCAATATCTATGCTGTTTACACACCCGGTAAACATCTGGCCTTGAAGATCAGGGTCTTCATCGATTATTTACTACAGGCACAAAACTCATCGGCATCATAAGCAAAGTCATCATGCACATTTCAACTATCCAATCTTGATTTTCTTCATAGGTCAATAACGTATAAGGTAAGCTGGATTTGTTCGTGTACGCGCATAAGGAGCAATGTAATACTGATTTTCCAAATTGCGTTTTTTAATCAGGACTTACGCAAAATTGTCCCAGCAAGGCGTCAGCGACGAAGACAGTGCTTTAGCACGGCTAGGAGCTGCAACGCAGCTGGGGCGGATTTGCGTAAGTCCTGGAAATATCAGGTTTACTATGCCCTTTTCCCTGCACAGTCGCGTTATACCTACTTCCTCCTCAGATCAGCAAGAAGACGCTCTGGCTATCGCCAGTGCTTTGGCTGATCAACTGGCCAGCACCGCCGTAGCACGTGACCGCGCAGGCGGACATGCACAGCAAGAGCGCGAATGGATACGCGCCTCTGGCTTGTTGACACTCTCCATCCCGGTTGAATTTGGTGGTCAGGGTGCGGACTGGTCGCTGGTGTTCCAGGTGATACGCCTGCTGGCCAAGGCCGACAGCGCGTTGGCCCATGTCTTCGCTTTCCATCATTTGCAACTCGCTGGCATACAGCTGTATGGCAATGCACAGCAACAGCGTCGCTTGCTGGCTGCTACGGTAGAACAAAGATTTTTCTGGGGTAATGCCCTTAACCCTCTGGACAAACGCACCACGGCAACAAGGACGGATGGCGGTTATATCCTGAATGGCATCAAGAGTTTTTCATCTGGCTCTGTGGGTGCAGAATGGCTGACCATCTCGGCCTGGGATGAACAGACTCAAAGTGCCCTGATCGCCGCAATACCAACAACGCAAACAGGTATCTCGGTACAAGCCGACTGGGATGCCTTTGGTCAAAAACAGACGGACAGTGGCAATGTGCATTTTGAAAATGTCTTCCTGCCTGCCGATCTGGTGTTGCAAGCGCCAGCAACACTACCCACTGCGCAGGCAACACTGCGCTCGCAAGTTGCCCAGCTCATCATGACGAATTTGTATCTGGGCATAGGCCTGGGTGCCTTTGATGCTGCCCGCCAGTACACGCAAGAACACGCCAGGGCATGGTTTGCTTCAGGCGTGGAGAAAGCCACGGACGACCCTTTCATACAACATCGCTATGGCGAACTCTGGTTGCTATTGCGCCCGGCAGTTGCCCTGGCAGACCAGGCAGCAGCCAGCCTGGAAAAAGCTTTTCGCCAGGGGCCGCTGGTCGCAGCAGAAACCCGGGGTGAACTGGCGATTGCCGTGGCAGAGGCAAAATGCCTTGCGCACCGTGCAGGCATAGAAGTCAGCTCACAAATGTTTGAACTAACGGGTGCCCGCTCCACTTCGGCACGTTATGGCTATGACAGGTTCTGGCGCAATGTCAGGGTACATACCCTGCATGATCCTATCGATTACAAATTGCGCGACCTGGGCCGCTATGTGTTGAATGGCAGCCTTCCTGAACCTACTGCATATTCTTGATCGGTAATAAACGTGAGCACTCCTATTATACAAATACAGTCTGTCAGCAAGGCTTTTCCTGTGCCGGATGGCAAGACTTTTCATGCCGTCAAATCTGTCAGCCTCGACATTGAACAGGGCGATATCTTTGGCCTGATAGGCAAGAGCGGCGCTGGTAAGTCGACATTGCTACGTCTGATCAATTTGCTCGAACGTCCGGACAGCGGCACAGTCACCGTCGCCGGGCAGGAACTGACCGGACTAGGCAAGAGAGAATTGCGGGTTGCCAGGCAAAACATAGGCATGATTTTCCAGCAATTCAATCTGCTGCAAAACGCCAGCGTGTTTGAGAACGTGGCCTTCCCTTTGAGAATACACACTAAGCAAAGCAGGCATGAAATCGCCGGGCGTGTCGCGGAATGTCTGGCCATCGTCGGCCTCACCAACAAATCAGACAGTTATCCAGCCCAATTATCGGGAGGTCAAAAACAGCGCGTGGCAATTGCACGTGCACTGGCCAGCAAACCCAATGTGGTCTTGTGCGATGAACCGACCTCGGCACTGGATGCAGAAACCACACGCGAAGTGCTGGATACTCTGCGTGATATCAATCAGCGCCTGGGTGTCACTCTCGTCATCGTCAGCCATGAACTGTCTGTACTCAGTACCATCTGCAACAAGGTGGCGGTTATAGAAGACGGTGAAATTGCCGAGAGTTTTTCATTGGCTGATACGGGCATCCTGCGCAAGACGGCGCTGGGCCGTGAGCTGGCTTTTCATGGACAGGAGAATGGCAGCAATGCACAGTGGAAGGAATTAAGCCATGTTTGAAAACCTGATTTCATTATTGCCTGAGTTGGGTACAGCCGCATTGCAGACTTTTACCATGCTGGCCATAGGCCTGAGTGCTGCGGTGTTGATAGGTGGCCCGCTGGGTGTTTTGCTTTTCCTGGTGGGCGACGGTCAGTCGCTGCAAAACCGTCCATTGGCAGTTTTCCTGGGTTGGCTGGTGAATACCATACGATCATTCCCTTTCATTATTTTGCTGGTGGCACTGGTGCCGTTCACACGTTTTATAGTTGGTACATCGATAGGCCCGCTGGCAGCTGCCGTGCCTTTGTCGATTGCGGCGATTCCTTATTTTGCCCGCCTGGTTGAGCAGAGTTTTCGCGAAGTGCCACGCGGCGTGATTGAAGCTGCGCATGCGATGGGCGCGTCTGAATTGCAGATCATTCTCCGTGTCTTGCTGATGGAAGCACGCAGCGGCCTGGTGCTGGCACTGACTGTATTGGCGATCAGTTTCCTGTCTTACTCTGCTGTTGCCGGTGTGGTTGGCGGCGGTGGCATAGGTGACCTGGCAATACGTTATGGCTACTACCGCTTCCAGACCGACGTCATGTTCATCACGGTTGCCCTGCTGATAGCACTGGTACAGATCATACAGTTCACGGGCAACCGCATCGCCCGTCATATCGATAAACGCTAACTCTTTCATTTTTCAAAAGGACATCATCATGTATCGTCGCCCATTCCTGCTAGCTACACTCACTCTTGCCCTCGCCACTACGTTGACAAGCTCAGCATTTGCCAAAGACCCCAAAGAACTGGTGATAGGCACAAGCGCTGGCCCCTATGCTGACCAAGTCAAACTGGGTATCAAGCCTATACTGGAAAAACAGGGCTACAAGGTCAAGGTGGTTGAATTCAATGACTACATCCAGCCTAACTTCGCACTGGCAGAAGGCTCACTGGATGCGAATGCTTTCCAGCACATCATCTATCTGAAAAAATTCTCGACAGACAATAAACTGGCATTGTCAGAACTGATCAAGGTACCGACTGCGCCGATTGCCATCTACAGCAAGAAGCATAAATCCCTGAGCGAAGTCAAAGAAGGAACTACAGTCGCCTTGCCAAATGACCCAACCAACCAGGCGCGGGCGCTGGTCTTGCTGGATCAACTGGGCTGGATCAAGCTGAAAGCAAATATTGACCCTATCCGTGCATCTGAAAAAGACGTGGCGGACAACCTCAAGAAAATCAAACTAATACCGCTGGAAGCAGCACAACTGCCGCGCTCTCTCGAAGATACAGATTTCTCTTTCGTGAATGGCAATTTCGCACTGGCATCTGGACTGAAACTCAATGAGGCACTGGCGCGTGAAAAAATCTCGGCCAATTATCAAAACCTGGTTGCCATACGCACTGATGACAAGAGCAAACCTTGGGTAAAAGACCTGGAAGCAGCTTACCGCTCAAAAGAATTCCTGGAAGTGACGAATAAGCATTTCGCCGGTTTCTCCAAGCCTGATTATCAGCAGGCCCTTGAAGTCGCAGCCAAGTAAAAATATTTTTTATGAGCAAAAAACTTATCCGCTTCAATGCATTCCAGATGAACACGGTCGGGCATCAGTCGCCCGGCATGTGGCGTCATCCCAAAGATAACAGCCATCGCTACACCAGTGCAAATCACTGGACAGAGCTGGCACGACTGCTGGAAGAAGGCTTTTTTGATGCCATATTCCTGGCAGATGTGCTGGGGGTGTATGACGTATATGCGGGTGATACAGATGCCGCATTGCGCCATGCGATACAAGTGCCGCTGAATGATCCGCTGGCACTGGTGCCACTGATGGCCAGCGTCACCACGCACCTTGGTTTTGGTGTGACTTGCGCACTGACTTATGAACACCCTTATACCTTTGCACGACGCATCTCTACATTGGATCATTTGACGCAGGGGCGCATAGGCTGGAATATTGTGACCGGTTATCTGGATAGTGCTGCCCGTAACCTGGGCTTACAAAAACAACTCAGCCATGATGAACGCTATGACCTCGCTGACGAGTACATGGAAGTGGTTTATAAGTTATGGGAAAAAAGCTGGGATGATCAGGCTGTGGTGCTCGATAAGGAACGTGGCATTTATACCGACCCGGCGCATGTGCATGCCATTAATCATCATGGGAAATATTACAGCGTGCCCGGCATACATTTGTCCGAGCCTTCACCGCAAAGAACACCGCTGTTATTCCAGGCAGGTAATTCCGCACGCGGCACTGCCTTTGCGGCACAGCATGCAGAATGCACTTTTGTCAGCGGCCCCAGCAAGCAGGTAGTTAAACGTTATGTTGATGATGCCCGTGCGGCATTGAAAACCGCCGGGCGTGAATCTGGCGATGTGTATATCTATGCACAGGCATTGATCATTACGGCAGAAAGCAGCGAGGCTGCAAAAGCCAAATACCAGGAATATCGGCAGTACATCGACATTGATGCTTCACTGGCTTTATTGTCTGGCTGGACAGGTGTCGATTTCTCGAAGTTGCCACTGGATGCAACTATCGATTACATAGAATCTGAAGCAGGCCGCTCTGCGCTGGCCTCATTCAGTTCTGCTGACCCAGGCAAAAAATGGACCGTGCGCGAAGCCGCAGAATTTATCGCCCTCGGTGGCCGTGGCCCTGTGCTTGTTGGCGATGCATGGGAAGTGGCTGATCAACTGGAAGCATGGCTGGATGAAACCGGTATCGATGGCTTCAACCTGACCTTCGCTCTCGCGCATGAAACCATCAGGGATGTGGTGAATTTCATCGTACCGGAATTACAAACGCGTGGACGTTATAAAACCAGTTATAGCGATGGCACTTTGCGCCAGCAATTATTCCAGCGCGGCTCACGACTGCCAGACAACCACATAGGCAGGAATACACATATTCACAACACACTGGCTGACGCCGCTTAAGAAGGAATGTCATGAAACGCCGCCATTTTCTACAACTGACTACTGTCGCCGCAACAGCAGGTATCACCAGCTTGCCATCAGTTGCCCATGCCGCATCCGCCCTCAAGGAATTGCGGCTGGACTATGCCTACTACTCACCGACCAGTCTGGTATTGCGCCGCTTTGGCTGGCTCGAAGAAGAATTCAAGGCAGACGGTACGAGTATCAAATGGGTGCTCAGTGCGGGCAGTAACCGCGCACTGGAATATCTGAATGCAAATAGCCTGGACATAGGTTCCACTGCTGGCCTGGCCGCCTTGCTGGCCAAGGCCAATGGCAACCATATCAAGACACCGTATATTTTTTCACGTCCTGAATGGACGGCACTGGTAGTGCGCAAGGATACTGCGATACACACTTTGGCCGATCTGAAAGGCAAGAAAGTCGCTGCGACCAAGGGCACTGATCCTTACCTGTTTTTGTTGCGGGCCTTGAAAACTGCGGGCCTGAAACGCTCAGATATAGAGCATGTCAGTCTGCAACATGCCGATGGCCGCGCCGCGCTCGAACAGGGCAAGGTAGATGCATGGGCCGGGCTTGATCCACATATGGCAGCCAGTGAACTGGAGGCCAACTCGCGCCTGATTTATCGCAATGTCGCTTTCAATACTTATGGCTTTTTGAATGTGCGTGAAGAATTTCTGAACAATCACGGCGCGGAAGTGAGTCGCGTATTGCTTGCCTATGAAAAAGCCAGAGCATGGATACGCACTAACCCAACTGAAGCAGCAAAAATTTTGTCTGAAGAAGCCAAGGTCAGTTTGCCGGTAGCCTTGTTGCAAATTAAATTGCGCAGTGACTTCAGCAATGCCCTGCCATCGAATGAGCATATACAGGCCTTGCAGGTAGCCGCGCCTATTCTGCAGGACGAAGGTCTGGTGAAACCGGGCGTTGACCTGAGCCGTACCATACGCGATCTCGTCGATACCCGCTTTGCCCAGAAGCTGATCACGGTGTAATCCAGACTAGCGAACCAGCATCATGCCATCGACCAGCGCCACCATTATTGCAGACACGCCTGCCAAGACTGTCACTACCAACAGGCAGCGCCCTGTCATGCCGCGTTTCTTGTTGGGCCTGATACTGCCCTTCGCCTTGATCCTGCTGGCTGAAGTCAGTGTCAGTCGTGGCTGGATCGCTGCCAATCATTTGCCTGCTCCCAGTGAGATTTTCAATACCATTGCTCACCTGGCGCAGCAAGGCTTGCTGGCACACATAGGCATCAGTAGCGCCAGGGTGGCTGCTGGCTTTATTACAGGGGCGAGCCTGGCTATTGTGACCGGTTCGCTGGTTGGTCTGAGTACCCGCTTGGAAGCAATACTGGACCCCAGTTTCCAGGCCCTACGTGCGATACCATCACTGGCCTGGGTGCCTTTGCTCTTGCTATGGCTGGGCATAGATGAGGCGCCCAAGCTTGTGCTGATTGCCATTGGTGCTTTCTTCCCTGTATATATGGGTGTGGTATCCGGCATACGCGGGGTGGACCGGCGTCTCATAGAAGTGGGCAAGCTGTATCACTTGTCCACCGCCGCCATGATCAGGCGCATACTTTTGCCCGCCGCCTTGCCGGCCATTATCACCGGTCTGCGCAATGGCCTCAGCCTGGCCTGGATGTTCATGGTAGCGGCAGAACTGATTGCTACCAGCCAGGGCCTGGGTTATCTGCTAACCGATGGTCGTGAAACCAGCCGTGCCGATATCGTCCTGGCGGCGATTGCCATACTCGCGCTACTCGGCAAGAGCAGCGACTGGCTCATGCAAAAACTGGAAACACATTTGCTGGCCTGGCGGGATACTTACCAGCATGGCAGCGGGGCTTGAGATGAGCGCTTTTTCACCACCGTTTTTACAAATCGAAGTCGCCAGGAAGTTATATGGCACACGTCAGGTACTCAAGAACCTGCAACTGAGCGTGCAACAAGGTGAAATCCTCAGCCTGATCGGCGCGAGTGGCTGTGGCAAGAGTACCCTGCTATCCATCATTGCCGGGCTGGATCGCAATTTTGAAGGACAAATCAGCCTGGAGGGCAACAAACTGCAGGGTGTCAGCCGCAATATAGGTTTTATCTTCCAGGAGCCCCGCTTATTTCCCTGGCTGACGGTGGCACAGAATATTGCTTTCGACAGTGATGATGCCAGTCGTGATCAGCCCAAAATTGCCAGACTCTTGGCTGAAGTCGGCATGCATGACTATGAAAATGCTCTGCCCAAGCAATTATCTGGTGGCCAGGCACAACGCGTAGCAATTGCGCGTGGCTTATTCTCCAGCCCAAAAATCCTGTTACTGGATGAACCTTTTTCTGCGGTGGATGCCTTCACCCGCATGAAGTTGCAGGATTTGCTAATCAATATCGCCAGCGAGCATGGGTTGACCATCATTCTGGTCAGCCATGATATTGATGAAGCCCTGTATCTGAGTGACCGTGTCGTATTAATGGAGCAACATAGAGGGCAACATGCAGCGAGCATACGACTGGAATTTACTGTATTGCAGGAAAGGCCACGCAGCAGGGCGCAAGCAACTTTATCGACAATGAAGGCCGATATACTGGAGAGCTTGCATGAGGCACATGCTTTTTAAGCGGATTTACGTGTAGTCATCCTTAATTTTTATAGCTTCGTTTAGTAGCTTTGCAAAATAAAAAGTGCATAATTTTGCAATCCTGCCCGCCTATTGGTAGGATTAGTCCTTTTCATGCTTGCCACAATTGGTACATGGATATAATTCTGTCATAAGAGGATGTGATTATTCCTTCTGTGCAAGTATTTGGGTAATAAGAACCTGTTTGCGATCTGTAGCGAGCGTGCGTCAGCGGGGTCGGGGTAACAAAAGCGCAGCGCAAAAAGCGGAATGTACTCTAGTACATGAGCATTTTGAGCAGCACATGAGCCCCGATCACGCTCGCGCTTAAGATCGGAAACAGGTTTTAAGCAGATTTACCACTATTTTTTTTGGATGCCATGCAAAACAGCCTGACGCGCAAGCCCATCGAGATCAAGATTTCTACTGTTGTTGCTGTTGCAATTTTGCTGCATGACTCTGCTTTTCCTGTACTGGAAGCAGCATTGAAGGAAATGACTGCGGGTTCACCTGATTTTTTTGATGACGAATTTGCCGTCATTGATGTGGAAGCCATTACTGAACAGACACTGGACTGGAATGCACTGATCCCGCTGTTCAAATCGCATGGCCTGAACCCGGTAGCCGTGCGCCATGCGCGCGAAGAAGACCATGCCACCATACGTTCACATGGTTTGAGCATAGACGTGGTCAGCAAACCCAGGGCTGAGCCTGAACTTAAGATTGAGCCTCCGGTTGAAACGCCAATTGAACAAGCAGCTCCGGCACCGGTAGAAATTGCGCCTGCCCCGGCACCCGTTGCAGTTGAGCCACAAGTCATCATCCGCAATATGCCTGCCATGGTGATTGATACGCCAGTGCGAGCCGGCCAGCGTATTTATGCACGCGGGGCCGACCTGATCATTACTGCCTCGGTAAATAACGGGGCTGAAGTGATTGCCGATGGCAGCATCCATATTTACGCGCCTTTGCGTGGCCGCGCCCTGGCTGGTGCGACCGGTAACACAGAAGCCAGGATTTTTGCCCTGACCATGGAACCAGAACTGGTCTCTATCGCCGGGATATACCGTACGTTTGAAAACGGCTTCCCGCCGTTACAGCCTCACCATCCGGTTCAAGTTAAACTGCACGGTGACAGTATTGAAGTATCATCAGTGAAAACGGCAGGCTAACCTGCAGCTTGTACTGAAGATTAGCAGCCTCAATTTTCAGTATCTTCGGATAGATAAAAGGAGTTATTTGTGGCAAGAATCATCGTTGTGACATCCGGTAAGGGCGGCGTAGGCAAGACCACTTCCAGTGCCAGTTTTTCTTCTGGCCTGGCCATGCGCGGACATAAAACAGCCGTGCTGGATTTTGACGTGGGTTTGCGTAATCTTGACCTCATCATGGGCTGTGAGCGCCGTGTCGTGTATGACCTGGTAAATGTCATCAGCGGTGAAGCAACACTGAACCAGGCCCTGATCAAGGACAAGCACTGCGATAATTTGTATATTTTGCCAGCATCACAAACCCGCGATAAAGACGCCCTGACTGAAGAAGGCGTGGAACGCGTACTGAATGACCTGATCAAGATGGATTTTGAATTCATTGTCTGCGATTCGCCCGCCGGCATAGAGCGCGGTGCCGTCATGGCACTGACCTTTGCCGATGAAGCCATCGTCGTGACCAACCCTGAAGTCTCATCCGTCAGGGATTCTGACCGTATCCTCGGCATCATCCAGGCCAAGTCCAAGCGTGCCCAGGCAGGTGGTGAGCCGGTCAAGGAACATCTGCTGATCACCCGCTATTCACCAAAACGGGTGGAAGCGGGCGAAATGTTATCCCATACCGACGTACAGGAAATCTTGCGCATCCCGCTGATTGGTGTTATTCCTGAATCGGAAGCAGTATTACATGCTTCCAATCAGGGTAATCCGGCTATTCATATGAAGGGTAGTGATGTGTCGGACGCTTATGAAGACGTAGTTTCACGCTTCCTGGGCACAGAAGTTCCCTTGCGTTTCATCACTTACGAAAAACCGGGGCTGCTGCAACGCATTTTCGGAGGCAAATAATATGGCTCTGCTTTCATTTTTATTTAATACCAAACCCAAAACCGCCAATATGGCGAAGGAACGCCTGCAAATCATCATTGCACGCGAGCGCACGGGCCGTGATGGTTATGATTTCTTGCCGGCATTGCGTGAAGAACTGATCGCCGTGATTTCCAAATACACCAAGGTCAATCCGGAAGACATTAAAGTGTCCCTGGATAAACAGGGTAATCTGGAAGTGCTGGACGTGAATGTTGTTTTACCGGAACTTGAGTTACGTAGTTAGGTCTATACCAATATAGTAGGGATAGAGACTGCATGGTCTTGCGGATGCAGGCGATATAGACAGGGAGTTTATTAAAAGATCAACAAAATCAGCAATTGTCGCTTTCCATTACCGGAAGTTTGTAACAAGAAGTAATTTGTGTTTTATTCACATTTTTTCACAATTACTTATTTTTTCACTTGCTTTCGATATAATGGAAGATATTCCACTTTATTTGCCGAACATCAACGGTAACATCCCATGAGAATCGCTGTACTTGACGACGACAATAACTTGCTCGAATTGGTCTGCACCATATTGAATGCAGCCGGTCATACGACTCACCCTTTCCTTAGCGGGAAAGAGATGCTGCATCAATTGCGCAGGGAGAGTTACGACATGCTGATACTCGACTGGCAAGTGCCAGACCTGAGCGGCACCGAGATCTTGCACTGGGTACGCGAAAAGCTCTCGCCTACACTGCCGGTTCTGTTCATGACCAGCCGCTCTGGTGAAGACGATATCGTGGCTGGCCTGGCAGCAGGTGCCGATGATTACATGATCAAACCGATACGCCGCAGTGAAATGGTGGCGCGCGTACAGGCCTTGTTGCGCCGTGCCTACCCTACCCAGGCGGCATCTGAACATTTGCAATTTGGCATCTACAAGTTTGAGACCCGTGCTGGCCGCGTCAGTGTCAATGATGTGCCTGTGGAAATGACGCAGAAAGAGTTTGATCTGGCCCTGCTGTTGTTCCGCAACCTCGGTCGCCCGCTATCGCGCGCCTACATACTGGAAGCAGTGTGGTCACGTGACGTGGACATCCCTTCGCGTACCATGGATACGCATATTTCTCGTGTACGCAGCAAGCTGGAATTGCGACCGGAAAACGGCTACCGCCTGGCACCCGTCTATAGTTACGGTTACCGCCTGGAACAGATGACACCAGAATAAATACCTCCGGGGCAGCCAAGGCTGCCCCGGAAAGCTTTTCCCAACGAGGAGTCCCGCATGAGACTAAGCGCCCCCACACTCTTGCGACAAATACCATACTGCATGTTATTGGGCCTGGCACTTGCAACACCCATCAGTGTTTTTGCTAGTCCAACGCCAACTAACGCAGGCACATCAGGTACACCAGGCAGTTTCATCAATACCCCGCCAGACATGACTTACTTCGCCCTGCAAGGCGATACTTTGACATCGATAGCCAAACGCTACACTGACAAAACCACCAACTGGCCCATACTGGGCAAGCGTAACAAGATAGGTAATGACAGGACTATCCCCATAGGTACAGCGATACTGATACCGCTGGAACTGTTACCGGAAGAGCCGAGTGAAGCCAAGGTGATTGCCATGACCGGCAACCCGGTCTATAAGGCGGCAGATGGCACAGTTGGCACGCTGGCACTAGGTAGCGTCTTGAAAGAAGGCGCGCAGATCAGCACCGATAAAAATGGTTTCCTGACCATGGCCTTGCCGGATGAATCACGCATATCCATTCCTTCGAACAGCAATGTCAGCCTGAGCAAGCTACGCAAGACCAGGTACACGGCGAGCCCGCGTACTGAAGTCACCTTATTGCAGGGCAAAGTAGAGTCACGTGTATCTTCACTGGCCGGTAACAAGGGGCGCTTTGAAGTACGCACCAATCTGGCAGTGGCGGGTGTACGTGGTACCAACTTCCGCGTTGGCGTCAACGAAGACGGGATTGCCAATGAAGTGCTGGAAGGCGGCGTAGCGGTCAATAATACTACTGCCAAAAAGACGGATGAGCTTGTGCTGACTGCTGGCAAAGGCAATATTATTTCAGCTTCAGGCATAGGCAAGGCCGTGGATTTGCTGCCACCACCCAAATTGAATGACAGCTACTTGCTGCAAGAACGTCCTACCCTGCAATTCCAGGTCGAAGCCAGCCCTGAAGCCGCAGGCTATCGTGTGCAAATTGCCCAGGACAAAGACATCATCAATGTACTGGCAGAAAACCGCTATAAAGACGCCCGGGACAACCGCTTCAAGTTTGATGGCTTCGCTGATGGCAATTATTTTGTACGCATTACTGCCATCGACAAACTGGGGCTGGAAGGTCTGCCATTGGTAAAAGCGGTGACTTTAAAAGCACGTCCGGAACCACCTTTCACGGTTCAACCTAAAAACAAAACTAGAGCTGAACGCCTGGATTTCGCCTGGACGGAAGCCAGCAATGCTCAGACTTATCACTTGCAAGTTGCCAAAGATGCAGAATTCAAAAACCTGCTCATTGATAAGCCTGACCTGAAAGAAGTGCAGTTCAGCGCAGACCGCCCTGCCGAAGGCGAGTATTTCTGGCATGTCGCCACGATAGCGCAAAAAGATGGCAAGCCAGATCATGGTCCTTACAGTGATGCCCAGAAGTTCCTGGTCTTGCCAGTCACCAGTCTGGCACCACCAGATGAAGGCAATGGTAATCAACTGTCATTTAGCTGGGCTTCTGAACCAGGACAAAAATTCCTGATACAGATCAGTACGGATGCTGACTTCAAGAAGCTGTTCCTGAGCAAGGAGCTCGACAAGGCTGAACTGAAGATCAATCGGCCTGACGCGGGTACCTATTTCATCCGTGTACGTTCCAGTGACCCGGATGGCTATGTCAGCCCCTTCTCGTCCACCCAGAAAATCACACTGCAACAGCGCTGGACCAGTGGTGATGGCTCAGCCATACAGAGTGGCAGCGGCCCTGTTGGCACTAATTATTGATACAATCACATTAAGAAAAGATCACGATAAGCTCAGAAAAAGATAGCAGCACAATATGAAAAACAGCCACTTGCAGGTAGAACGCATTGCACTACGGGAGTGGCTGGTTCTCAGTATCCTCATCCTCTTCTTCACCGCTGGCCTGCTGTACTACAAGACCCTGGAACGGACTGACCTGGTCTTGTACGACAGGCTGATGCAACTCAATTCCCGTCCGGCGCGGGATGACATCATCATCGTTGGCATAGACAGCCACAGCCTCAGTGAACTCGGCAAATGGCCGTGGCCACGCTTGCGCCATGCTGAACTCATCAAGCAAATCAGCGCGGCCCAGCCTGTAGCAATTGGCATGGACTTTGTATTCACTGAAGCCGAAGAGCGTAATGACCAGGCACAAAATGGTGACCAGCAACTGGCCGAAGCGCTGGTGCGCAGCAATAATGTGGTCTTGCCCCTGATCTCGGAAAATGCAGGCAAAGGTCTGACAACAGTACGCCCCATCCCTTTGCTGGCGAGTGCTGCGCGTCAACTGGCCCACATCAATCTGGAACTGGACAAGGATGGCGTGGTGCGCAGCGTCTTCCTGCGTGAAGGCATGAACGGTGAATGGTGGCCACATTTTGCACTGGCAATGGCCGATGTCGCGGGCAAGATTGCCCCCGGCACTGAAACAAATTTGCCAGGTGAACGCCTGTCCGCCGCTATGCGCAATGCCGCACCTGAGCCTGGCACCTGGCAGCGCGACTATCTCATGCATATACCCTTCGCTGGCAGTAGCGGGCATTTCCGTTCTGTGCCCTATGTCAGTGTCTTGCGTGGTGAAGTACCTGCTGATTTTTTCAAGAACAAGTATGTACTGGTAGGCCCCACTGCCAGTGCCATGGCTGACTCTTTCCCTACCCCGGTATCGGGCAACGAGGGCATGATTTCTGGTGTAGAGATCAATGCCAACATCCTCGCCGCCCTGCTGGATCAGCGCAGCATACATGCCGCCCCAAAGGCATATTTGTACCTGCTCAACCTGCTGGCAGTAGCAGTAGCACTGACAGCCTACCAAATGCTGTCGCCGCGCAAAGCCCTGATGGCAACTGCAGTAGTGGCTGTGGTCACCATGCTGGGTAGCTGGGCGATGCTGCGTTATGCCGGTTATTGGGCTGCCCCGACTGCTGCACTATTCGGCTTGATCATCGCTTACCCCTTGTGGAGCTGGCGCCGGCTGGAAGCGGCAATCCGCTTCCTGGCAGAAGAATTCAGGATACTCGACAAGGAACCGCATCTCTTGCCTGAGTTTATTGATGAAGATGACGAACAACCGGTGCGCGCCCTGACCGACACCCTGGAACAAAGTATCAATGCCATGCGTGAAGCGGTAGACCGGGTGCGTGACTTGCGCCAGTTTGTCAGCGACAGCCTGGCCAGCCTGCCGGACGCCACCATGGTTACCACCACGGATGGCAATGTCTTGCTGACCAACCAGCCTGCCCTGGATTATTTTGCCGGCATAGGCATGCCCAAGGTGAATGATGCCCTTGTACCTTATCTGTTTGCCAAGATGTCGCCACCACAAAATGGCGAAGCAGGGCCAGATGCCAGCTTTAGCTGGTGGGATTTGCTCGACATCAAACATACCAAAACCATGTCGCAAGGCATAGAAGTACGAGACCCGCAGGGCAAGGACCTGCTGATCAAGAGCGCCCCGAGTTACAACGGTGAAAAGCAACTGGTGGGCTGGATAGTCAGCCTCATCGACATCACCAGCGTGCGGGCAGCAGAACGCAGCCGTGATGAAACCCTGCATTTCATTTCTCATGATATGCGCGCCCCGCAGGCGTCGATACTGGCCTTGCTGGAATTGCAAAAGGACAGCGGCACGGCCCTGCCTGCTGAAGAATTCATGGCACGCATAGAAAGAGCATCACGCGCCACTCTGGGTCTGGCAGATAATTTTGTACAGCTGGCCCAGGCAGAATCCCAGAATTACCGCTATGAAGAAGCCGACTTCCAGGACATCCTGCTGGTGGCAACCGAAGAAATGTGGTCGCTGGCCCGTAGCAAGAATATCCGCATACAAACCAAGATACAGGATGAAGAATTCCCGGTCCTGGTAGACAACTCGCTGATGACCAGGGTGCTCACGAATTTGCTGTCAAATGCCATCAAATACAGTCCCAAGGACACCACCATCACCTGTTCACTGGTACGTGAGCAGCGGCTGGCCGATTCCATCATTGTCTGCTCCATCACTGATCAGGGTTATGGCATTACCCATGCCGACCAGGCCAGACTGTTCCAGCGCTTCCAGCGCTTCAGGACCAATGAACAACCCAAGAATGATGGCATAGGCCTGGGCATGGTCTTCGTGAAAGCTGTGCTGGACAGGCATCAGGCGACAATAGACTTCACCAGTGTACCGAATGAGGGTACGACATTTAATGTGCGTATCCCCGCTGATCTGGATTGATGCAATGATCTTGCTTATGAACAAGGATATGCGCAGCATAGTATTTTTTTGTTGCAAGAAAGGCATAATTTCACCCTGTAGCAGGCATTGATATGCATCAAACACTGGCGTCCGGGAAAATGCCGGAGCAACGCGTTATAATGTAGGCTTAGATCCTCCTCAGCTTATTTTCAACTTATTTGCAATGCAACTGTCTGCCGTTGGCCTCAACCACACGACCGCGCCGCTGTCCTTGCGCGAAAAGGTCGCCTTCTCGCCTGAGCAAATTTCTCAGGCAGTGGTGGCCGCACGTGCCTGGTTTGGTCGCGATGACAATGTGGCAAGGCATGGCAATGAGGCCGCGATCCTGTCAACCTGCAACCGTACAGAACTGTACGCTGCCTGCACAGGCGCCAATGCCATTGATTCTACCGCCCACTTTCTGGCGGATTTTCATAAGCTGTCTTACACAGATTTACGCCCGCATTTGTACACCCTGCCGCAAGACAATGCGGTAAGACATGCCTTTCGTGTTGCCTCTGGCCTGGATTCCATGGTCATTGGTGAGCCGCAAATTTTGGGGCAAATGAAAGATGCAGTACGCCAGGCAGAAGCTGCCGGTGGTCTCGGTACTTATCTGCACCAGATGTTCCAGCGCAGCTTTGCGGTCGCGAAAGAAGTACGCACTACCACAGAGATAGGCGCGCACAGTGTTTCGATGGCGGCGGCGGCTGTCAGATTATCACAACGTATTTTTGACAAGATCGCTGACCAGCACGTCCTGTTCATCGGTGCGGGTGAAATGATAGAACTGTGCGCCACTCATTTTGCGGCACAAAACCCCAAGTCGCTCACCATTGCCAACCGCACGCTGGAACGTGGCGAAGCACTGGCCCATCGTTTCAGCGGCAAGGCCATACGCCTGGCAGACTTGCCGCAGCAACTGGCGCAATTCGATATTATCGTTTCCTGCACTGCTTCCTCGCTACCCATCATCGGTCTGGGCCTGGTGGAACGTGTCGTCAAAGCGCGCAAGCACCGCCCCATCTTCATGGTAGACCTGGCCGTGCCGCGCGATATAGAACCTGAAGTCGCCAAGCTGGATGACGTGTTTTTATATACCGTCGATGACCTCGGCACCGTGGTACAAACCGGGCTGGAAAATCGCCAGGCTGCTGTTGCTCAAGCTGAGGCCATCATAGAAACCCGCGTGCAATCTTTCATGCACTGGGTAGATGGCCGTGCTGTTGTACCCGTGATACAGGACTTGCATGAAAGCAGCGAGCAATTGCGCCTGATAGAACTTGAACGCGCACGCAAGATGCTGGCACGTGGCGAAGACATAGACGCCGTACTCGAAGCCTTGTCCAAGGGCATCACCGCCAAATTCCTGCATGGCCCGCAACAGGCACTGCATCAGGCCAGCGGCGATGAACGCGCCCGTCTGGCAACGCTGTTACCTCAATTATTCCGCACCAAGCGTTAGCGATTCGCTACGCAGCTGGTCTGTCCGCGTAAGCGCGGGCTATATACTGGCACATCCCATCTGGGTCACACTGATCCACCCTATCATTAGCCTTATCTGCATCTATCGCTATACAGCAAAAAGAGTACATCATGAAACCATCAATGCTACATAAGCTCGACCAGCTTGCCGAACGCCTTGACGAAGTCGGCCACCTGCTCATGCAGGAAGGTGCCACCAATGACATGGATGCCTATCGCAAACTCAATCGCGAGCATGCCGAACTTGATCCCCTGGTCGCCCTGTACAACAACTACAAGCAGGCCCAGGCAGATATCGCCGAAGCCGAACTCATGCTCAGTGACCCGGACATGAAAGCCTTTGCGCAGGATGAAATAGAAGCCGCCAAAAACACCATGCAAACACTGGAAAGTGATTTGCAAAAGATGCTGCTGCCCAAAGACCCGAATGATGACCGTAACATCCTGATGGAAATTCGCGCAGGCACCGGTGGTGATGAAGCTGCGCTGTTTGCCGGTGACTTGCTGCGCATGTATATGCGTTTTGCCGAGCGCAATCGCTGGCAGACCGAGATCATGTCCGAGTCACCATCCGAGCTGGGCGGCTACAAAGAAGTTATCGTGCGTCTGGCTGGCCAGGGTGTGTATTCCAAACTCAAATTTGAATCAGGTGGCCACCGTGTACAGCGCGTACCCGCGACAGAAACCCAAGGCCGCATCCATACCTCGGCCTGTACCGTGGCCGTCATGCCTGAAGCCGATGAACTGGCGGACGTGGTCATCAACAATGCAGACCTGCGCATAGATACCTTCCGCGCCAGCGGTGCCGGTGGTCAGCATATCAACAAGACTGACTCCGCCGTGCGCCTGACGCATATACCTACCGGTATTGTGGTCGAATGCCAGGATGGCCGCAGCCAGCATCAAAACAAGGCGCAAGCCATGCGTGTGCTGGCAACCCGCATCATGGATGGCCAGTTGCGCGAGAAGCAAGCCAAGGAAGCAGCGACCCGCAAGAGCCTGATCGGTTCCGGTGACCGCAGTGAGCGCATACGCACTTACAATTACCCGCAAGGCCGCATGACAGATCACCGCATTAACCTGACGCTGTACAAGCTGGATTTCATCATGGATGGTGAGCTGACGGAATTGACGACTGCGCTGGTGGCAGAACATCAGGCGGAACTGCTGGCTGAACTGGGTGATGATTGATTGAAAGGCCACTAGAGATACCGGCAGGGATGACTAATAGATATGACAAATAAGCATATCCATAAGACAAAACCAGCTTTCGCGTAAAATCAACAGTATTTGATTGCGCAATTGCATGAAACTGTCGGATACTCGCTGCCACTATCCTGTGATACAGAACTAAAACGCCAGGATCGCATCCAATAACAATTCTTTCACCGCGTTCACCATGAATCTGTCGAAAAAACTTTTGCTGTCGATTGCCCTTATCTGCATAGGCTTGCTGGCAGCCGCCCTGTATTTGCAAATCGTAGAAAAAATGCTGCCTTGCCCGTATTGCGTATTCCAGCGCTACGCCTTTGCCCTGATCGCGGTTTTCTGTCTGATAGCTGTTGCCAACGATGGCATCGTTCACCGCCTCACTACGGGCATGGCACTGTTATCTGCTCTGATAGGACTGGGTGCTGCTGGCAAGCATTTCTGGATACTTGAACACCCTGCCCTGTCTTGTGGCATAGACCCGTTGGAAACTGGCTTGAACAGTTTCTTCCTGGCGCAATGGTGGCCAGCCATGTTCAGGGCTGACGGCCTGTGTGAAACACCTTATCCACCTACCCTGGGCTTGTCACTGCCAGCATGGGCTGGGATATTCTTTATATTGTTTAGCCTGACCTTGCTGATACTGCTGATCCGCAACCAAAAAACCAAGCGCGGCATGTTTGGCCCCTCACGCTAATGCTGGACTGGCTACAGCCCGGCATCACCCTGGCTGCTTGTGAAAACGCCAGTCCGCTGGATCGCATAGACACTCGCCTGCTGCTCATGCATGGCCTGGGTCTGACGCGCATACAACTGATCACGCAATCTGAACTGATATTAAGTACTGAACAACTCGCCGTCCTGGACGAGTTGTTCAACCGCCGCCTTCAGGGTGAACCCATTGCCTACATCTTGCAAGAACGGGAATTCTTTGGCTTGAATTTTCGTGTCACGCCTGATGTCCTGATCCCAAGGCCAGACACCGAGTTGCTGGTGGAACTGGCTTTGCAATATGCGCCTGCCAATTCAAGGCTACTGGACATGGGCACGGGTTCCGGGGCGATTGCCGTGGCAATTGCGCATCAAAGCTCCGACTTGCAAGTAACTGCACTCGATGTCAGCCCTGCTGCCCTGGAAGTAGCCCAGGAAAATGCACTACGCCATCTGCCCGCAAATAAAATAGAATTCCTCTGCAGCGACTGGTATGCCGCCCTGGCAAATAAAAAATTCCACACCATTGTCAGCAACCCGCCTTATATCATCGCCAATGATGCTCATCTGCACCAAGGTGATTTACGCTTTGAACCCATCAATGCCCTGACCGACCATGCCGATGGCTTATCGGCTTATCGCCAGATCATCAACCAGGCACCTTTACACTTGCATGTAGATGGCTGGATCTTGCTTGAGCATGGCTATAACCAGGCAGAGGCTGTGCGTGACTTGTTGATGCAGGCAGGCTTTACTGAAGTACGAAGCTGGCGCGATCTGGCAGACATAGAACGTGTCACCGGCGGCAGCTTGAAAAACTGAATAAAAAAATGGCGCATGTGATGCGCCATTTTTACGAACAAACAGGCTTAGTTCCTGGATGGGAATATACCTTCTGTTGCGATGATGTAATTCAGACCAAGGTAAGGCTGCATGATCGAGATGTTGGCCGTTGTTGATACAGGCGCGGCAACTGCTGCACCATTACCGGTGTTGGCATTGTTGACAGCAGCACTACCAGTAATAGTCGAAGTAACACCACCCAGGTTCACTGGCGCTGTAGGTGCTGTTGCCGCTGGCAAGAAAATTGCCGCGCCAGATGGACCACCAGCAGTGCTTGTCAGACCACCATTGGTAGCAACTGCTGCCAATCCACCA
Source organism: Undibacterium sp. GW821-FHT07F11 (assembly GCF_059418665.1). Classification (NCBI taxonomy): domain Bacteria; kingdom Pseudomonadati; phylum Pseudomonadota; class Betaproteobacteria; order Burkholderiales; family Oxalobacteraceae; genus Undibacterium; species Undibacterium sp. GW821-FHT07F11. Next base: position 409,132 of record NZ_JBWKQH010000006.1, on the reverse strand, counting down.
TTGGTACCGGTGCCAACCGTCACAGCAGTTGCAACCTGCAAAGCGCTGGTATCAACGGTACCTGTATGTGTATGGGAAGGCAGGTTATTGACGCTCAGGGTGAAAGAAGTCGTACCAGAGCCGATGACGGTGACATTATTCGTACCGGCTCTCTCACCTTGCTGAACCGGAGTGATTCCTGGACCAGCACCTTGGGAGCCGACTACGGTACGGCCACGCAAATCTGGCAAACCAAAAGTGTTCATGCCGTCACCGCCGTACATGGTGCCCAGCAGGGCAAACAATGCAGAGTTTTGTGCAATAGACATTAGTTGTCCATTACAAAATGCCCAACCACGTGGTGGATAATTAAATGCCACGGGTAAAACCGTACCGATAAATGCTTCCATCGCTAACTCCAATCTCAGTTTCAGTTGTAGAAAAACCTGCAAATTGCCTAATTGAAGGCCAAGCCTTAGTAAATCCCTGCTTTCAAAAAAAGCAAACTAATTCTACAATTCTTATCATAAAAACACACTTCAATTCTTCCTGGAAAAATACAATATCAATAATATTTTCATTAACTTAACAACATTTAACAAAACCTCATCTCTCCTGATTGAGTCTGCACCTCTCCAATGACTCGTACAAAGCCAAAGCTTGTAACAATGCATGTTCACAGGCTGCACTGCTTTTGCTTTCAATTAAAGCATCGCCGGTATAGGGCTGATACCTGTTTTTTGAATGCAGCCCAGACCGCTGTTCCATACGCTTTAATTCACTGTCCTCACATTGCATGGAAAACAAAGGGAGCAAATGCTGCCACAAGACTCCTGGTAACTGGCTGTAGTTCAAGAGTATGGCTTCTGCATTTTCTCCGTGCTCAAGTCCGGCATGGAGCATGGCCAGCAACATGGCTGCCGTATATCCATCATGATCGGCCAGATCCAGTCCCTGCAAATCTGCTTGCAATCTTGTGGTGTTGACCAAGCCAGGTATCATCTGTGGCCCACGCTGGCGGCGGTGTGAAGCCAGCACTGCCTGTGGTTCACGGTAAAGGAAGATAAAAACAACCTCAGGAAAAGCTTGCCGTATGAAGTCCAGCCAGGGCAAATGCCAGCTATCGAACTTGATAAAAAAATGCTCCTCCCTGCGTGCGGCATGAGCACGTCGCTGTCCCAGCACCGCCACCAGTTGCCGGAATAATGCCTGCGCATCAGGCAAGTCCGGGTTCTCATGATAGAGCCGGAAAAATGCATCAATGACCGGCGGCTCAGAGAGCACAATACATTGCTCCAGGCCAGCCAGCATCTGCGTAAGCAGAGTCGAGCCACAACGGGAAACATGAAAAATAAAAGCGGTAGGTTTGACACTGTCAACACACCCGGCAATCTCATTCAATGTAGCAAGAGGCGTACTGCAAACCTGTCTTGCATCGCGGTCTTGCGTGGCAAGGCTATCCTGGAAAAAAGCCTCGACAAAGACCTGCTTATGCATATTGCGCCACCAGACTTCCTGACTATCGGCAGCGATGGCGACCGGATACCAGTTGGCAAACGAGGCCAGTGTCCGGGCATCGATCCTGCTTCCACGCAGCATGGCGCGCTCTTCTGCAGCAAATCCCTGTTTGGTGTTCATGAAATCCTTGTTGGGGTGCCGGCAGATTGCCGGACTTAGCATCGATGTGCGGAAAAAATCAGGCTGGCAAGCTGTTGCTGATAGCTTCAAGACGGTTCGCCATTTCCAGTGCGGCAGACTGCCCGGTTGAGCGCAGTTGCGCAATTACCTCATCCACATTGCCATCATGAATGGCTTTATCGCCGTACTTTGGCGCAGGCCTGGCTATCCACCCGGCATCGGTAAATGCCTGCTGCAGCCAAGCATTACTGACACAGTCGAGCATGAGGTGGACACGCGCCTGTGGCCCGGGATTGATCACTCCATGCAGACAACTGGCATTGAGATACCAAGTATCACCTGCAGAGAAATGCACATCCTCACCTTCTATGCGAAACAGCACTTCTGGCGTCGTGGTAATGGGGATGTGCAGACGTGTAATACCATCTTCGAGTGAGGTACCTTCATCCCTGTGCTCCCTGATAATCCCGCCTGACTCCAGTGACATCAGGCGCACCGAGGTTTTGTCACACTGAAAAAAATCGATGACCTCCTTGAAGTAAGGACTGTGCCTGAGTAAGACAGTATCTTCAAACTGCCCTTCATTGACCGGAATGATATGGTCCATGCGCCCACCGACAGAGCGCAAAGGCAGGCATGACCAGTTATTCTCATAGGCACGGGTATTGAAGTGACTGATCCATGCAGAATTTTCGAGCGCCTTCAATTCTGCCTGCAGACGCGCGAGCTCAAAAGAAAAAGGTAGTTTCAGGTAAGTGCTAGGTTGCATGTTGCTCTCCACCTGGCTGACTGCTGGATTGGGGATGCCAGTGCAGTTGCTCAAACATGCTGTCCTCGCCATGCACATGAAAACCTGCGGACAGATAAAGCGCCCTCGCCCTTGCATTCACTTTTTCCACCGCCAGACTCATCCCCAGTCCCTGATCTGACGCATATCCCTGTACGGCCAGCAAAACCGCCTTGCCTATGCCCCGGCCCTGTACTTCCGGCAACAAGGCAATATCAACGAGGCGTACATCGCTCTGACCAGCATCTAGCACTACCCGGCCTACGCGCACGCCACCATCTTCAAGCAGCAAATGCTGTGCCTGCGGAAAATTGTTCTGTATACCAATAGCCTGCATCTGCTGCTGCATTTTGATGAGCTGCTGCACAAATTGAGGATCTCCCGGAATTTGCTGCAGATCAGTACGACGGCTGAAGTACAGCGCATCCAGAAAGTCCCTGTCATCGTCATTAACAACACGCAAATGTAAAGTCCCCGGTAATTTGTACACACGCACTCCCAAGATGGTTAGAATGACATTCTTATCATCCTGCCTATTTTTGGCATTTTCTGCAAGCCCGACTTTTTACACTTGAAAAAGCATGACTATTACTTTTGAACAGGCGCAAGCCCTGGTGGGTGAACATTTTGGCCTCCAGACTACTGCAGGTATCGTCGAACTCAAGCTCGTCGAAGCCGAAGAGCGCCCAAGACGTGGTTTGCCGGAACAGTTCCGCACCCCATTGAGCCTGATATTTTCTGGCCCCAGCCAGTTTGAACTTACGCAGGGGAATTTCCCGTTTGAGCATCCTGTCCTTGGAAGCCAGGTCTGGACCTTTGTCCCCACGATGCCAGCACCCGAACGCGGTCAACATGCCAATCGCCAGGCTGATGGTAGTTACACAGTTTTCTATCAGGTCTTGTTCAATTGACAGAATTTCTGTGGCACAATCAATGCTCAAGAAATAAGCAAAATATTGTTAAATCAGCGTGTTGTAACAATTAAATGCTAAAGTTGCAGTTATTTTTTTAGTATTATTTGTTAAATAAAAATCCACTATTCTGTGTCTTTCTTATTGTAAATACCGTCAAGCCTGAACAAGTTCCTGGCAGCAACAATAAATGAATGACGCCCTGGTAGCGGATGACGTATCGGGCTTCAGTAACTCCCGATGTCTTGTGTAACATTATCGGTGGTTGGCGAATGCTTGATTCGAATTTAACAGTAACATCGTTCAATGATGCCGCCAGGGCAATCAGAACCTGGTGGCTGAGCGGTTTCCCTGGAGCTGGCAAAACCACGATAGCGCAGGCACTGGCGGCGCATTTGCGATGGCAGGGCTTACCCGTTTGTGTTCTTGACGGTGATGAACTTCGTCTTGGCCTCTCAAAAGATCTGGGCTTCAGTACTGCGGAACGCGAAGAACAAAGTCGCCGCACGGCAGAAGTGGCGAAAATACTCAACAGCAACGGTATCTGTGTCATCGTCGCCCTGGTTTCCCCCAGTGCCAGCGGCAGGGCAAATGCCCGTCAGATCATAGGTAATGATCACTTTATTGAAACCCACGTAGCCACTCCGCTACATATTTGCCAGCAGCGTGACCCAAAAGGCTGGTATGCCAAGGCAAAAATGAACCCGGCCTTGCAATTGACCGGCGTTTCAGCCCCTTACGAAGCCCCCATCAACCCCGAGTGCATCATCGACACCAGTCAGATCAGCCTGTCTGATGCAGTTGATCAGTTGTTTATTTTTTTGGAAAATCATAGATCCCCATGAGTCAGGCGAAATATCACTTCATTTCTGGACTACCGCGCTCGGGTTCCACCCTGCTGGCCGCCCTGCTGTTGCAAAACCCGCGCTTTCATGCCGGCATGACCAGCCCGGTTGGCAGCCTGTTTCGCGGCATGCTGAATCAACTCGGTGCCGGCAGTGAATTTGGTACTGTGGTCAGCAAAGCGCAAAGGCGCAGGCTTACCCATGGCATCTTTGCATCCTATTATGCCGACCATGATGACAAGGAAGTTATTTTTGACACCAACCGCATGTGGAGTGCCCACATGCCCGTGTTGATGGATCAATTCCCCGACTCCAAAGTCATTGCCTGTGTGCGCAATGTCGCCTGGGTCATGGATAGCCTTGAGCGCCGCTACCGCGCCAACCCTTATGAAATCACCCGCCTGTTTAACGATGACGTAGAACGTAATACCGTCTATAGCCGTGTGGAAACCCTGGCCCAGGCCAATCGCCTCGTCGGTTACCCGTGGACCGCGCTGAAGGAAGCCTTTTACGGCGAGCATGCGGACTCTTTACTGGTCGTTGATTATGATTTTCTGGCGCAAGTACCAGAAAAAGTCATGCCTCTGATTTATCAATTTCTGGGTGAGCCTGAATTTGCCCATGATTACACCAATGTCAGCTATGACGCGCCGGAATTCGATGCGCCTTTGGGCATGCACGGTCTGCACAAGGTGCGCAAGTATGTGAGCTTCGAAAAACGTCCGACTATCTTGCCGCCTGACTTGTTTGAGAAATTCGAGTCACTTTCATTCTGGAAAGATAGCCGCAATAGCCGTGCCAATGTCATTACTTCAAAAGAACCTGACAGCAAACAGGAGACGGCATCATGACATCAGCCGTGCATCTGCTATCACGCGTCACATACTGTTACGTAACGCTTACGCTTTTACAATACACTGATCAATTTTTCAATTATCTGACCGTTAAGTCTACTTACGGTGCACATCAACTCCCTAGCCAGGCCTGATTATCATGAACACGTCCAACATCAATCGCCCACAAGATAGCCAGTCTGACAACGATCATGTGCAGGCACATGAAATTCAGATAAGCAGCCCTGGCTTGCCAGCACCTGCCCCATTCAACACTACTGCTAATGCGGGCAATGCTGCTCCGCATGATGTGGTGTTCATCGATAGCCGGGTAACGGATAGCGCAAGCTTGTTGAAAGGCCTGGCAGCGAATACGGAAGTGGTTTTTCTGGATAAAGCCGGAGATGGCCTGCAACAAATGGCTGACTATCTGGCTGGACACCAGGTCAATTCGGTACAGATCGTTGCGCATGGCTTTGAAGGCCAGTTGTGGTTAGGTAAAACTTTTCTCGATAACACTACCCTCAATACTCACAGCGATGCCCTGGCCAGTATTGGTAAAGCGCTGGTACCTGGTGGCGATATCCTGGTGTATTCATGCAACCTTGCAGCAGGTGATGAGGGTGCCAGTTTTATTGCCAATCTGGCGACATTGACCGGTGCTGACGTCGCAGCGTCCAGCAACCGCACAGGCGCAGGTGGAGACTGGGACCTGGAAGTAACCACTGGCAAGATTGAAGCCACATCGGTTTTATCCAAGGATGCTGAAAGTCACTATGATCATTCGCTGGCAACCGTCACGATTACCAATGGCAATAATACGGGTGCAGGTTCTCTGCGCAATGCGATTGCCGTAGCAGGTGTTGGTGACACTGTCACCTCGAATGCCAGCAGGACAGTAACTCTGAGTTCTGGCGAACTGATCATCAACAAAAACCTGACCATAGACTTCGATCTTGACGACAACGGTACAGCTGATGTCGTGGTAGACGCAAATTATTCGAGCCGCGCATTCAATATCACGACTGGCACGGTTGTAATGGATGGGATAACCATCACTCATGGCCTCGTTTCCGGCAATGGCGGTACCAGTTACACTGTGACTGCCGGTGGTTCCAGTAATGGTGGTGCGATCCTGAACGCTGGTACCCTGACGCTAAAAAATAGCACGGTCACAGGTAACTTTGCGACTGGCGGCGGTGGTGGTGGTGGTGCAGCCAGTCCATCTGTTGGTGGCGGTGGTGGCGGTGGCAGCGGCGCTGGTGGCATTGGTGGCGGCAATGGCGGCAATGCCGGCAACGGCGGTGGCACATATAACGGCGTTGCTGGCGGTGCTGGGAGTGGTGGCTATGGCGGCGGATTCGATACAAACCTCAATAAGATGGGTGGTCGTGGCGGCACATCTTCTGGAGGTGGCGCTGGCGGTATAGGGGCCAGTGGTTACAGCAATGGCGGCGCAGGCGCAACTGGCACAGCGAATAGCGTCACCATAGGTGGCGGTGGCGGTGGCTCCGGCTGGGACGCCACTGGTGGCGCAGGTGGCGCAGCTGCCGGCGCAATTTATAACACCGGCACCATGTTCATCATAGGCACTTCAGCAGTCACCAACAATATAGGTGCAGGTGGTGGTGGCGGTGGCGGTGGTGGCGCTGGCAATAGCCAGGGTCTGGGCGGCAAGGGTGTCGGCGCGATCTGGAACCAGGGTGGCACCGTCAAGGTAACCAGTGCCAACTACACTGCAATGACGGGAAACTCTGGTGTCAGCGGTGCAGTAGGAACCGTAGTGAATGGGGCCACCATAGTCGGGTCCTCTCCGGCAGGGGTCGCCAAAATCTACAATAATGGCGGTACTTTAGACGTCAACTATAACCCTGCCACCATCACCAGTGCCACTTATAACGCCAGCACGGGGGTTTTGGTTGTCACTGGCCTGGACATGATCAATGGTGGTGCCATTGATGAAACCAAGCTCTCACTGACAGGCCAGGGCGGGTCTTACACACTGACGACGGTCGCCAGTACCACCAGTACCACGACATCGTTCTCGATTACCCTGAACGCGGCAGATAAAATAGCCATCAACGGCATACTCAATAACAATGGCACGTCGGCTGTTGATACCACAGTGTTTAATCTGGCAGCTGCTGCAAGCTGGTCTGCCAATGCAGTCGCAGACCTGACCAGCAATGCTGTCACCGTATCGAATGTCGCGGCACCAACCATCACGTCAGCGACTTACGATGGCAGCACTCACGTCTTTACAGTTACCGGTACGAATCTTGTAAAGACTGTCGGCGCAACGAATGACATCACCATTTCTACCCTGACCATTACTGGCCAGGGCGGTGCAACACGCACCTTGTCCACAACCAGCAATGTCGAGATAAGCAGTGCAACCACTTTCTCGTTCACGTTGGCCGGTGCCGATATTGCTGCGGTAGATGCATTGCTGAACAACAATGGCACGACCTCCAGTGGCGGCACCACTTACAATCTGGCAGCGGGTGATGACTGGGACAGCGTGATTACTGGCGGCAATATTGCCGACGCCACCAATGCGATCACGGTATCCAATGCCCCTGCAGTCATCACCAGTGCCACTTACGATGCAAGTACCGGCATCCTGGCTGTCACTGGCATCAATATCACCAATGGTGGTACGATAGACGTCAGCAAACTGGCAGTGGCAGGCCAGGCTGGGTCTTATACCCTGACCACCGCCAATGTCACTGCCAGCAGCACGACGGCATTCTCTGTAACACTCAATGCTGCCGATAAAATTGCCGTCAATGGTATATTGAACCAAAACGGTACTACGGCTGTCGATACCACTGTCTTCAACCTGGCTGCATCAGCCAACTGGGATGTCACGGCTTCAGCAAGTGCTGACCTGACTGGTAATGCAGTGACAGTATCTAACGTTACCGCCCCGACGATTACATCGGCAACCTATGATGGCACGACGCACGTTTTCACGATCACCGGCACCAATCTGGTCAAGACCGTTGGTGCGACCAATGACGTCACGATTTCTACACTGACGATTACAGGCGAAGGTGGTGCGACCCGTACTTTGTCTACAACGGGCAATGTAGAAATCACTTCTGCCACCAGTTTCACCTTTACGCTCGCCGGTGCCGATATTGCAGCGGTAGACGCTCTTTTAAATAAAAACGGCACGTCCTCCGCCAGCAGTTCCACCACTTATAATCTCGCTGCAGCCGACGACTGGAATAGCGTCATCACTGGCGGCAATATCGCCGACCTGACTGGCAATGGCATCACCGTTTCCAATGCTGCACCTAGCATACTCAGTTCTACCTATGATGCGGCAACAGGCATCCTGAGTGTGTCCGCCATCAATATTGTCGGTGGTGACACCATTGATGTATCCAAACTGTCGATCACCGGTCAGGCTGGTTCATACACGCTGACCACCGCCAATGTCACCGCCAGCAGTTCGACTGCTTTTTCAGTTACTCTCAATGCCGCCGACAAACTGGCGATCAACGGCATATTGAACAACAATGGTACGACTGCAGTTGATACCACTACTTTCAACCTGGCCGCTGCCGCCAGTTGGGATCAGACCACAACGTCCAGTGCGGATTTGACTGGCAATGCCGTCACCGTCTCGAACGTCACAGCACCAACAATCACGTCAGCAACTTATGACGGCACTACCCATGTCTTCACCATTACAGGCACCAATCTGGTCAAGACCATAGGTGCCACCAATGACATCACGATTTCTAAACTGACCATCACCGGCGAAGGTGGTGCCACCCGTACTTTGACCACCACTGGCAATGTAGAAGTTACCAGTGCCACCAGCTTCACGTTCACACTCGCTGGCGCAGACATTGCAGCGGTCGATGCCTTGCTCAACAAGAATGGCACCTCCTCAGTCACCAGCGCCACAACGTATAACATCGCAGCAGCCGATGACTGGGACAGTGTCATTACCGGCGGCAATATCGCCGACCTGACAGGTAATGGCATCACCGTATCGAATGCCGCACCAAGTATTTTGAGTTCCACTTACGACGCAGCGACTGGCATCCTGAGTGTGTCTGCTGTCAACATCGTTGGCGGCGACACCATTGATGTATCGAAATTGTCCATCACCGGTCAGGCTGGTTCTTATACCCTGACCACCGCCAACGTCACAGCCAGCAGCTCGACTGCTTTTTCAGTCACGCTGAACGCTGCCGACAAGCTGGCCATTAACGGGATTTTGAACAACAACGGCACGACTGCCGTTGACACCACCACGTTCAATCTGGCCGCTGCTGCCAACTGGGACCAGACTACCACGTCCAGTGCAGATCTGACCGGCAATGCAGTGACAGTGTCGAACGTCACTGCTCCGACGATTACTTCAGCAACCTACGATGGTACTACCCATGTCTTCACCATCACTGGTACCAATCTGGTCAAGACCATAGGCGCGACCAATGATGTCACGATATCCACACTTACCATTACTGGCGAAGGCGGTGCAACGCGTACGTTATCCACCACTGGCAACGTCGAAGTCACATCTGCGACCAGCTTTACCTTCACTCTGGCTGGTGCTGACATTGCAGCTGTTGATGCCTTGTTAAATAAAAATGGCACATCCTCTGTCAGCACCACTACCTACAACCTGGCTGCAGCCGATGACTGGAACAGCGTCATCACTGGTGGCAATATCCAGGACCTGACTGGCAACGGCATCACCGTTTCGAATGCAGCACCAAGTATTTTGAGTTCCACCTACGATGCTGCTACTGGCATCCTGTCGGTATCTGCGGTCAATATCGTCGGTGGCGACACCATCGATGTCTCCAAACTGTCGATCACCGGCCAGGCTGGTTCTTATACCCTGACCACCGCCAATGTCACTGCCAGCAGCAGCACCGCTTTCTCCGTCACGCTGAATGCTGCCGACAAACTGGCAATCAACGGCATATTGAACAACAACGGTACGACTGCGGTCGATACAACGACGTTTAACCTGGCCGCAGCTGCCAACTGGGATCAGACGACAACGTCCAGCGCAGATCTGACCGGCAATGCAGTGACTGTCTCGAACGTCACTGCTCCGACGATTACTTCAGCAACCTACGATGGTACTACCCATGTCTTCACCATTACAGGCACCAACCTGGTCAAGACCATCGGTGCCACCAACGACATCACCATATCCAAGCTGACGATTATCGGAGAAGGCGGTGCGACACGTACTCTGAGTACTACTGGCAATGTAGAAGTGACGTCGGCGACCAGCTTTACTTTCACACTCGCCGGTGCCGACATCGCCGCCGTTGATGCTTTACTCAATAAGAATGGCACCTCTTCTGCCAGCAGTGCAACTACCTATAATCTGGCTGCTGCCGATGACTGGGATAGTGTTATCACTGGCGGCAATATCCAGGATTTGACCGGCAATGGCATCACCGTTTCAAATGCTGCACCAAGCATACTTAGTTCGACCTACGATGCCGCAACCGGCATCCTCAGTGTGTCAGCTGTCAATATCGTCGGTGGTGACACCATAGATGTATCCAAGTTGTCAATCACAGGTCAGGGCGGCTCCTACACCCTCACCACTGCCAACGTCACAGCCAGCAGCTCGACCGCTTTTGCAGTCACCCTGAACGCTGCCGACAAACTGGCCATTAACGGGATTTTGAACAACAATGGCACCACAGCAGTTGATACGACGACTTTCAACCTGGCCGCTGCTGCCAACTGGGATCAGACCACAACGTCCAGTGCGGATTTGACCGGCAATGCCGTGACCGTCTCAAATGTCACAGCCCCAACGATCACGTCTGCAACCTATGATGGTACGACACATGTCTTCACCATCACTGGTACCAATCTGGTCAAGACCATCGGTGCCACCAATGACGTCACGATATCCACGCTTACCATTACTGGCGAAGGCGGTGCAACGCGTACGTTATCCACGACTGGCAATGTCGAAGTTACTTCCGCCACCAGCTTTACCTTCACCCTGGCTGGTGCTGATATCACGGCAATCGATGGCTTGCTCAACAAGAACGGCACCTCCTCCGCCAGCAGTGCTACCACCTACAATCTTGCTGCAGCCGATGACTGGAACAGCGTCATCACTGGCGGCAATATCCAGGACCTGACTGGCAACGGCATCACCGTTTCGAATGCAGCACCTAGCATACTCAGTTCTACCTATGATGCGGCTACTGGCGTCCTGAGTGTGTCAGCCGTCAACATCGTTGGCGGCGACACCATTGATGTATCGAAATTGACCATCACTGGCCAGGCTGGTTCCTACACCCTGACTACCGCCAACGTGACTGCCAGCAGCAGTACCGCTTTCTCCGTCACCCTGAATGCTGCCGACAAGCTCGCCATCAACGGCATATTGAACAACAACGGTACCACAGCGGTTGATACCACCACCTTCAACCTGGCCGCTGCTGCTTCCTGGGACGCCACCACCACCTCCAGTGCCGACCTGACCGGTAATGCCGTGACCGTCTCCAACGTCACCGCACCAACGATCACCTCTGCAACTTACGACGGCACCACCCATGTCTTCACCGTCACCGGCACCAATCTCGTTAAAACGATAGGTGCCACCAATGACGTCACCGTTTCCACATTGACGATTACCGGTGAAGGTGGCGCAACCCGCACCCTGTCCACCACTGGCAACGTCGAAGTCACATCCGCTACCAGCTTTACCTTCACCCTCGCTGGCGCCGATATTGCAGCGGTAGATGCCATTCTGAATAAAAACGGCACCTCTTCTGCCAGCAGCGCTACGACTTATAATCTGGCTGTTGCCGACGACTGGAACAGCGTCATCACTGGCGGCAATATCCAGGACCTGACTGGCAATGGCATCACTGTGTCCAATGCTGCACCTAGCATACTCAGTTCCACTTACGATGCAGCTACTGGCATCCTGAGTGTCACTGCTGTCAATATCGTTGGTGGCGACACCATTGACGTATCCAAACTCTCTGTTGTTGGTCAGGGCGGTGGTTCTTATACCCTGACCACCGCCAATGTCACCGCCAGCAGCAGCACCGCCTTTGCAGTCACCCTCAATGCTGCCGACAAAGTGGCCGTCAACGGCCTTTTGAACAAGACTGGCACCACCGCCGTTGATACCACCACCTTCAATCTGGCTGCAGCTGCATCCTGGGACGTCACCACCACATCCAGTGCTGACCTGACTGGCAATGCCGTCACTGTGTCCAACGTCAATGCACCGACAATCACCTCAGCAACCTACGATGTCACGACCCATGTACTGACCGTCACCGGCACCAACCTGGTCAGCACCCTGGGTGCCACCAATGACATTACCGTCTCAGCCCTGACCATCAAAGGTGAAGGTGCGGCCACCCGTACGCTGTCTACGACCGGCAATGTCGAAGTTACTTCCGCCACCAGCTTTGCAGTGACACTGGCCGGTGCTGACCAGGTTGCCGTCGAAGCCCTGTTCAACAAGAACGGCACCACATCGACTGGTGGCACCACTTACAACCTGGCCGCAGCCGATGACTGGGACAGTGTCATTACTGGTGGCAATATCGCTGTAACGACTTCACCTATTACCGTCAGCAATATCCCTGTCCCGACCATTACCTCCTCCACCTATGATGCCGTGACTGGTGTACTGGTAGTGACAGGTACTGGTCTGAGTGCCCTGACAGGCGCGACCAATGACATCGTCGCCAACAAATTCAGCCTGCAAGGTGAAGGTGGCGCCAGCTATGCCCTGACCACCACCAGCAATGTCGAGATCACCTCGGCTACCTCGTTCACCCTGACCCTCAGTGCCGCAGACCGCCTGGGTGTCAATCTCATCATGAACAAGAATGGCACCAGTTCCACCAGTGTCAATACCTATAACCTGATCGCTGCCGAAGACTGGAATGCCGGTGCCGATGCAGCGGTTGTCATTGCCGACCTGACCGGCAATGGCATTACCGTCACCAACGTGGTGGCACCTACCGTCACCTCGGCGACTTACAATGTCGCCACCGGTGTACTGGTCGTCACTGGTAACAACTTCCTGACATTGACAGGTGCGGCCAATGACATCACCGCCAACCGTATCCGTTTGCTGGGACAAGGTGCTTTCAACTACACCCTGACTGACACCTCCAACGTCGATATCACCTCCAATACCAGCTTCACCATCACCATGAGTGCCACCGACAAGGCGGCTCTGGCGTTGAGGATGAACAAGGACGGTACTTCGTCCACCGACACCACCACCTACAACCTGGGCATGCTGGAAGACTGGAATACCGGTGCTGCCACGGCGGTGGTCATCGCTGATTTGTTTGGCAATGGCATTACCGTTACCGGTAATAATGTTGCCCCCGTTATCGGTGGTGTTGTTGCTGGCCAGACCGTGACAGAAACCACCACGGTTTCACCTTTCGCAGGCGTGACTATCACCGATCCTGATGTGGGTGCTTCAGAAACCATCATCATCACTCTCGATCTGGCAGCCAAAGGTGCTTTTACTGCTGCCTCACTGGCAGCGACTGGCTTCTCGACGGCAGATGGTGGTTTGACCTATACCCATGCTGCCGGTACCCCGGCTGCCGTACAGGCTGCCATCCGTGGTCTGGTATTCCAGCCTGCTGCTGGTCGTGTGCCTGTCGGTAGTACGGAAACCACGACCTTCACCATCAGTGCCAATGATGGCATTGCTTCTGCGGTACTCAACAACACCACCACTGTGATTGCGACGGGTGTCAATGCCGCACCGACCAATATTAATCTGGTCCCTGCTTCCATCCTGCAAGGATCACCAGACAACAGCAGCGTTGGCACGCTAACAGCCGTTGATCCTAATCCAAGTGATACTGCCAGCTTTAGCCTGGTGAGCGGTAATGGTACGAATGATAAAGACAATGCCAAATTCGCGATCTCGGGGAATAGCCTGGTGGCGAAGAACCCGCTGGGCATGACACCGGGTAACTACACTGTGTATATCAGGGCAACTGATGGCATGGGTGCTGCTTATGAGAAGAGTTTTACTATCGCTGTCGGTGACAATGTCAACCCGAATGCCACCGGCATTGCCCGTGTCCAGTCTGAAAACACGAATCTGGGTGCGGTGGATTACAAGGTCACGTTCAGTGAAGCTGTCACGGGTGTGAATGCGGCAGCCTTTGCGCTGGCCACCACAGGCACGGTTGCAGGCACCATCAGCAGCGTGACCCAGCTTGATCCTTCTACCTATAGTGTCAGGATTACTGGTCTGACAGGCGATGGTACGCTGGGGCTGAATCTCAAGAATGCAGGAACGGGGATTGTGGATACGGCCAGCCTGGCCTTGAATGGCGGCTTTACCGGGCAGTTGTATCAGGTGGATCATACGGCACCGACGACTGGCATAGGTTCTGTGCGCCTATCCAATGATGATGGTGCCAGCAACACTGACTTCATTACGACTATCAGCGATCAAACTATTTCGGGCAGCCTGAGTGCTGGCCTGCTCGCAGGTGAAACCGTACAAGTCTCGCTTGACAATGGTGTCAACTGGATTAATACCCTGGCGACAGCGGGTAGCACAAGCTGGAGTTTGCCAAATCAATTGCTGACTGGCAGCAATACCCTTAAAGTCAGGGTGGCAGATCTGGCTGGCAATAGCGGGGCGACGTTCTCCCAGGCTTTCAGCATCAACCCTAACAATGACAATCCTGGCACGGGTGGCTCGGATGCAGACGGCGATGGCATTTTGCAGCGTGTAGAAGCAGAAGTACCTAATCTGCTGGGTTCAGGCAATGGCGACGGTAACGGCGACGGCATACCGGATCAATCGCAGAAGAATGTCAGTTCACTGTTATGGCATAACAACACAGCAGCGATTAATCATTATGTGACGCTGTCCAATAATAATTTCCTGTCGCAAACCAATGTGAACACCACGGTAACGCCAGCTACACTGCCAGCCGAACTGACCATGCAATATGGCATGATCACCAGCCAGCTCACAGGCCTTGCCGCAGGTCAGGAAACCACGATGTCGCTGTACACCGATGCCCTGGGTCCGGTGAATGGCTATTGGGTACAAGACAAAACCGGTACCTGGACTAATATCGCCACTAATATTGCGACGGTGAACGGCAAGCTGAAAGTGGACTTCAAGATAGCCGATGGTGGCTTGTATGACAGTGATGGCAAGGTGGATGGCAAGATCACTCTCAACGGCGGTCTGGGCTTTAAAACCACGATCCCGACCAACCCGAATACATCCCTGCCCGGCGACAAGGATGGCGATGGCATCCCGGATGCCATCGAAGCCAGGGTAGGTACCAAGCTGGATGTCAAAGATAATGACGTGCTGCATCGTTCTGACCTGTTTGCCATGCAGCTCTACCGTGATGTGCTGTTCCGTGAAGCCGATACGGCAGGGGTACAGTACTGGCAGGGGCAGATAGACAGCGGCAAGATGAGCCGTGCCCAGGTAGCGGCATCCTTCATGGAGTCGGCTGAATTCCAGGGCGGTATCGGTGGTATCACGCGTCTGTACTTTGGTGCCTTCGACCGCTTGCCAGACCGTGAAGGCTTGGCTTACTGGATGCAAGCGCAAAAGGATGGCATGAACCTGAGTAAGATCAGTGCATCCTTTGTGTCCAGTGCAGAGTTCCAGAAAACCTATGGGGCGCTGGACAATACGGCCTTTGTAGACCGGGTTTATCAGAATGTCTTGCACCGTAGTTCAGATGCAGCAGGCAAGGCTTACTGGCTGGGACAACTGGGGAATGGATTAAGCCGTGGTGATATGCTGGCGGGCTTTACCGAGTCGACCGAGTTCAAGGCGAATTCGCAATCCAAAGTGTCACTGACGCTGGATTACATAGGTTTGCTGGGTCATGCACCGGATCAGGCGACGTTTGATACCTTGCTGGCGCAGTCAGGTACCGACATGGTGACACTGATAGGGCAGTTTATTAATTCGCCTGAGTATCTGGCGAGATTTATGCCCGTGTGATTTACTAATGTGCGTTGCTGATGTCCGGAGTTCATTTCAAAATGAACTCCGGACATAGATTATCTTTGATTCAGATACATTCACACCAGGCTGAAATATTCTCCCTGGTGCTGTTCAAAACTATGCGCCTGTGCGCTGTGTCCATGGAATTGCCGTTCCAGCTTCCTTCTTGGCTTGCTTGGCGGCTTTCTTTTCTTTAGGCGTACTGGCTGCCTGCTTCTTTGTCTCTTTATTGCTTTGCTGAACTTTACTCATGATTTTGCTCCCGGGAACACCAAGGCCTTGGTGATAAGCCAGTATAAGCTTCAATTATCGTATTAACCGTTTTATAAAAAATATAGTCCTTGCATTTAAAAGTCATTTTAAAGCCACTTCATACCGCGATTTAAGCAATCTGTCTCAATGTCGAGGCAAAGCAAGCTGCTTTTCTCTACAGTCACCCTATTCAAAAAAATGACGATACCAGGGGGACAAGATGCTGGAAATCCGGAATGTCACAAAAAACTTTGGCAAGAAACTGACCGCAGTACATGACTTGTCACTCAATCTGGGTCAAGGTGTAGTCGGCCTGATAGGACACAATGGCGCGGGCAAGACCACGCTCATGCAAATGGTGGCTACCCTGACGCGTCCCAGTAGTGGCAGCATATTTTTCCAGGGGCAGGACATTATTAAAAAGCCGCAAGCCATACGTCAGCGCCTGGGATTTTTACCACAGGATTTTGGTATTTATCCAAACCTGACAGCGCTGGAATTCATGCAGTATTTTGCTGCTCTAAAAGGTGTACGCGATCCGGCCAGGATCAGACACTTGCTGGAAATGGTGAACTTGCATGACCAGGCCAAACGTCAGGCATCGACCTTCTCTGGCGGCATGCGGCGGCGTCTGGGCATAGCGCAAGCGCTGCTGAATGATCCTGACATACTTATCGTTGATGAGCCAACCGCCGGCTTGGACCCGGAAGAACGTTTGCGCTTCCGCCATTTATTGAGTGAGCTGGGCTTCAAAAAACTGGTGATCATGTCCACCCATATAGTCTCTGACGTAGAAAGCATTGCCAGTCAATTGGCCATCATGCGTCAGGGCAAACTGATTGCTCATGCAACGCCAGATGAAATCCTGGCGCAGGCGCATGGGCAAATCTGGACTGCCGAAATCGCCAGCCATGAATATGATGCCTTGCGCAACAAGGTACATGTATTGCAAACGCAAAAGCAAGGCAATCAAATGAGCTTGCGTATCGCCCACCCGCACCAGCCTTGTGCCGGTGCCCGGCATGCAGCTCCCAGTCTCGAAGAAGCTTTGATGGCACAACGCTATGCGGTACAGGAGCTGGCAGCATGAGCCCTTCCCTGCTGAATACGCTGACTATCCTGGTATTGAATGAAGCCCGCCTGCGCCTGCGTCGTTTGAGCAGCGTGGTCGCCGTCCTGGCAGTCATCGCTTTAGCCTGGATCATGATCCCTGATCCGCAAACAGGTACGGCTTTGATGGTGATTAAAAATACCCGGGTGCTGTACACCAGTTCTGCCCTCGCATATGGCAGTGCGGCACTGGCCAGCCTGCTGTTTGGCCTGGCCGGTTTCTATCTGGTACGTGGTCGTATCGCAGAAGACATGCGCAGTGGTTGTGGCGGTGTTATCGCTGCCACGCCTATAGGTAATGGCATCTTCCTGCTGGGTCGCTGGATGGGCGGGGTGGTGTATTTGCTGGCTTTGACCGGTGCATTCATGGGTGCGATGCTGGTCTGTCATTTAGTGCGTGGCGAAGGGCCGATAGACTTGTTCATCTATCTGCAAACCTATCTGGCCCTGCTCTTGCCCATGGTATTTTTTGCCGTCAGTTGCGCCATTTTGTTTGACAGTTTTTCGCCATTGATGGGCAAGCTGGGTGACGTGATTTTCTTTTTTATCTGGGTTGCGCAAATCGCCCTGATGGAAAAAGTGGATGGCAGTATCGCAGGAGAAATCAATCCCTATATGTATATCGATTTCATAGGCTCAGCAACATCGATAGCGCATCTGAAGCTGTATATGAGTACCAAGTACATGTCTCTGGGTACGGCCACTTTTGATGCAAAGCTCACCCCCATACTTTTACCTGCCGTCATGTGGTCGGGCAAATTATTGGCCTTGCGTGGCGCCACTGCCATGCTGGCTTTATTGCCGCTGCTGCCAGCGATAGTCCTGTTCCACAGGTTTTCACCTGATCGTGTCAAAGTCAGCCAAACCCGCAAACGCCGTTCACCTTTGAATTTCCTGAATCAATTGTTGCGTCCTTTCGCTGGCATGACCCAGCCCCTGTTTCGCCTGGCGCAAGCCTTGCCAGGCCTGCCTGGACAAATATGTGCAGATATTGCACTGACAGTGGCAAGCACACCTGTCGCCGGACTGGCATTGCTGCTCATTCCCTTGTTGTCTCTGTTTTTCCGCACAGGTGCTTTGCCTGGTTTGCTAACGATCAGTGTTGCCATCTGGGGCATACTCATCAGTGACCTGAGCAGCCGTGACCATCAGACTGCGACTGATGAAATGACCGGTGCTTTATCTGGCGGCATTGCCCAACGTTATTTGCGCCAGTTTGCGGCAACTGCCTTGCTGGGTTTAATGTTGATGGGTGTCATCGGCTTGCGTTGGGCTATGCATGAGCCTGTACGTGCACTGGCATTACTGACCGGCATTTTCAGCATGAGTGCGGTAGCCTGCCTGCTGGGGCGCTTATCGAAAACGCCTCGCACCTTTTTGTCGCTATTCCTGTTCGGCATTTATGTCGCAATCAATGCAAGCAAAGCACCGATGATTGATATATTTGGGTTCAATGGCGTGGCAAACAGTCATTCCGTCATATGGCAAATCATGCTGGGCATGGCAGCGCTGAGTATCGGGTATGTTTACAATCGCCGCGCCGCAGCATAAAACAGGGTACTGTTGATAAGTCGGTGGACAAGCTGTAGACAAGCCTGCCTTTGCCTGTGGAGAAACTGTACATAAGCTGTGGATAGATGGGAAATAAGTTTTATTTCTTTTCAGCAAAGCACAAATTGTATTAATTGTAAGCAGACTTTAGTTTGATTGTTTTAGCAAATTTATGTCCCTATACTTTTGTTGATCTGATGACGACCATGTTTCCAGATCCTCTGGAATCCTGTCTGCTGAGCTATCTGCCGCCGTTACATCTCGGCTGTTCATCAGCATCGTTCCCCCCGCATGTTGATGAACAGGAAAAATTACGCTTATGTCCGCCGGACTCTCCCTAAAAAAAGATTTAGCAAAAATACTGCTGTATTCGCTGCTGTCACTGTTCCTGATACCCGCGTTTACTTACTGGTTTTCCCAACATGTGGAAAATAAGCAGGATGAGAAATTCCTGAGTTTTGTATCACAGCAAATTGATACAGACAGCAAATTGACTGCAGACGAGAAATTTCAGCAGCAAGAATTTTTCCGCCAGTATCCGCCTTCGAAAATCTGCGACAGTAATATAGCCGAAGCTGCCAGTTACAGAGAACGTGTATGCGCCCGCTATTCAGATAACTGGCAATTCATCATGGCCAGAAAAGTTTCGGCCTGGACCATGGCCGGTGGTGTGGTCTTGCTGATCAGCGTACTCTTGCTGGGTGCCCTTGCCTTCCTCAACGAAAAAGCCCAGTACCTGAGTTTTGTCACAGGCTGGCGTGTGCTGACGTTGAGTTGTACTGCCGGGACAATTGCCCAGGGTGCGATGCTGATGTGGCTATCGTTCTGGGTCACTGCCTATTTCATGAACCGCTATTCCGTCAAGCTGATTGGCATCGCCGTCATCTTTGTGGCGATTGCGGTTTTCTATGTGATCGTCAGTATCTTCAAACGTGTTAATAACAATCATCAGATTCAGGGTGAATTGATTTCTGAACAGGCAGCACCCGGCCTGTGGCAACGCATACGCGATCTGGCGACACGTTTAAAAACTGCTGCCCCAGACAATATCGTCGCAGGTATTGATGCCAATTTCTTTGTCACCGAATCGCCCCTGAATGTCAGCGGCAGGAGTTTGCGTGGACGCAGTCTGTTCATCAGCATCCCCTTGTTGCGTTTGCTGAGCCAGTCTGAGGCAGATGCAGTATTGGCACATGAACTTGCGCACTTCCGTGGTGGCGATACGGCAAATAGTGCAGCGCTTGGCCCCAAGCTTGCACAATATGATCAATATTGTTTTGAGATGCGCAGCGCCCATGTACCTACGGTGTTTTATCTCATGTGTCTGTACCGCATGATTTTTGAAATTGCCTCTGCCCGCAATAGCCGTGACCGTGAATTTCTGGCTGACCGCATCGCTGCAAAAGTGATTGCCCCAACCGCAGTCACCTATTCATTGATCAAGATTGCCGCATACGCCAACTATAGAAACGAAATCGAAAACCAGTTGTTTTCGCGTAATGAAAGACATGGTGCCAGCCTGGGGATAGCACAATTTGTGGCTTCCGGCCTGCACCCTTACGCACGTTCTTCAGCGTTCATAGATACCATGAAGGATGCCAGCGTACCGCATCCGTATGACAGCCATCCCAAGATGACTGAGCGCATGAAAAATGTCGGTCATGTCATTGCCGAAACTGATTACGGTGCTATCGTCACCAGTGTACCCGCACAAACCTGGGCCACGGATATACAGGTTGCCGACGAAATTGAAGCGCGTTTGTGGGCCAGCTATGAAGAAGATTTTTCTCAGGCGCATGAGCATAGCCTGGCCTACCGTTATGAGCCTGCCAATGAAGAAGAGGCAGCACTGGTGCTACGTTATTTCCCACCTGTGGAATTTTCCCTGAGCGAAGGAAAAGCCATACAAGTGACTTATGCAGGCTGGGTCTTGCCTGATGAAGCTGAACCATTGTCATGGGACAGGGTAGATACTTATGAATACGAAGATGGCATGCTGTCGGACACACTGACCATCAAGCATCCTGAAAAAGGCATGCTGGGTGCCAAATCGACCAAGGTGAAACTCGCCGGCATCAAGAAAGTGCGGGAAGAATTCAAGAATGTCTCTGGTCATTACTGGCACCGGCATCAAGTCATGCGCCATCAGCAATCCTTGCAGTAAATCTCTGGTATTTACGCCCTTGAAAATCCCGTCTCTGCAGGCGGGATTTTTTTATGTTGTGTACGACACACTGTACGGACAAGAGTACGGACAGTGCGGACAAAAACACAATAAAAAATACCCATACAAATCAACAACTTAAGTCTGGCACGGTTTCTGCTAAACAGTATGCAAACTGTTTAATGGAAACATCATGATAAGAGACACTTCAGGCCAGGACACGGTGCTGTCCGCCAATAAAGGACAAAAACGCAAGCGTGTCATCATTGCAGGCGTCGCTACTCTGGTGGGCATCACAGGTCTGGTATTGCTGATGTCAGCCTGGCGCGGCAGCAGCCAGTCTGTGAATGCGGCACGTTTGCGCATTGCTACAGTCGGCCATGGCACTCTGGTCAGGGATGCGTCGGTGAATGGCCGTATAGTCGCAGCAATCAGCCCGACCTTGTATTCCAGCGCTGGCGGTACGGTGACACTGAAAGCCAATGCTGGCGACACCGTCAAGAAAGGCGATATCGTCGCTGAGATAGAATCGCCTGATCTCAACGACCAGCTCAAACGCGAGCAATCGAATACCGAACAACTCGAAGCTGAAGTCGCACGTCAGCAAATCCTCGCCAAGAAACAAAAACTGATCGCCAGACGCGATGCCGACCAGGCCGAGATAGAGCGCACAGCGGCACAGCGTGCCTTCCAGCGCATAGAAGCAGCGGGTGTTGTTGGTGTGGTTGCCAAGAATGACTTCCTGAAAGCCCAGGATGCCATGCATTCCACAGAAATCCGCTCCAAACATGCAGCACAGGCGGCCGATCTGGAAAACGAAGATGTGACGCTGGAATTAAAAACCAAGATGAGCCAGTTGCAACGCCAGCGCCTCGCCCTGGACTTTGCCAAACGCCGTGTCGATGAATTGAAGTTGCGTGCGCCAGTAGACGGCATCATCGGCAGCCTGGCAATTTCCAACCGCAGTGTGGTGGCCGCTAATACCGCACTGATGACCCTGGTGGATCTGTCTCAGCTTGAAGTTGAAGTGGAAATCCCTGAATCCTATATGACAGACCTGGGTCTGGGAATGAAGGCAGAAATCATGATCAACAATAACAAGATCATGGGTACCCTGACCGCCATTTCGCCAGAAGTGGTGAAGAACCAGATACTCGCCAGGGTACGCTTCAGTGACAAACAGCCTGAAGGCTTGCGTCAAAGCCAGCGCGTTTCAGCCAGATTGCTGATGGAAGAAAAAGCCAACGTCATGATCTTGCCACGCGGCCCCTTCGTCGAGGCAGACGGTGGTCGCTTTGCATACGTCGTTGAAAACGGTGTCGCCCAGCGCCGTCCTATCAAAATGGGTGCAACCAGTATCTCTGCAGTAGAAATTCTCAGTGGTTTGAAAGACGGCGACAAAGTCGTGATATCCGGTACCGATACATTTGAAAGCGCGAACAGCGTTTCCATCAATAACTGATACCGATAAAAACATCAACAATTAATTTAAAAAGGAATATCCCATGTTACGCATGAAAAGCCTGAGCAAAGTTTACCGCACCCACCTGATAGAAACCCATGCCCTGCGTGGCTTTGACATCCATGTCAAGCAAGGTGAATTCGTCACCGTGACCGGGCCTTCCGGTTCTGGCAAAACCACTTTCCTGAATATCGCCGGTTTGCTGGAAGAATTTAATGATGGTGATTACCTGCTCGACGGCATCAATGTCAAAGGCATGGACGACAACGCCCGCACCCGTCTGCGCAATGAAAAACTGGGTTTCATCTTTCAGGGTTTCAACCTGATTCCTGATTTGAATTTGTTTGACAATGTCGATGTGCCGCTGCGCTATCGCGGCCTGAATACCACCGAACGCAAGGACCGCATAGAAGCAGCACTGGCCCAGGTGGGTCTGGCTTCGCGTATGAAACATTATCCTGCCGAATTGTCTGGTGGTCAGCAACAACGTGTGGCAATTGCCCGCGCCCTGGCTGGCTCACCCAAACTCTTGCTGGCCGATGAACCGACCGGAAATCTGGATACCCAGATGGCGCGCAGCGTCATGGAATTACTGGAAGAAATCAATGCCAAGGGCACGACTATTTTGATGGTAACGCATGACCCGGAACTGGCCGTACGTGCCCAGCGCAATGTGCACATCATTGATGGCCAGGTTAGTGATCTGGTGCGCAAAGTGCCTTCACTCTATGATGCCAAAGCAGATGGGCATACAGATGCTGATTCTGCCAATGAAATTGACAGTTCGGCAGTCGCCTGAGGAGCCGCATGATGTTTCGTTATTATTTTTTACTTGGCATACGCAGCCTGCGCCGTAACCCGGCACTAACTGCCCTGATGGTGCTTACCCTGGCAGTTGGCGTCGCTGCCAGCATTTCCACCCTGACGATCTTGCATGTGATGTCGGGTGACCCGATACCACACAAGAGCAGCCGCCTGTTCACGCCCCTGATGGATAATGGTCCACTGAAAGGCTACTCTCCGGATGACAAGCCGAATGATACCCAGATGAGTTACCGGGACGTCATGAATCATTTGTCAGCCAGGATAGGAGAAAGACGTGCGGCTATGTACGGCATATTAATGGCAATAGAACCGGCACGCAAAGACTTGCCTGTAATAGAGCCGGAAGGCGCCGCCGTCACCAAGGATTTTTTCGCCATGTTTGATACGCCGTTTTTGCATGGACAGGGATGGACTGAAAATGATGATGCAAAAGCCGCAGACGTTGTCGTACTTGGGAAAAAATTGGCGGATAAACTGTATGGCAATGCCAATCCTGTTGGTCAGTACCTGACCATGATAGGCCACCAGTTCCAGATAGTCGGCGTACTCGACACCTGGGAGCCAAGTCCCCGCTTTTACCGCAACGCCACTTTTGGTGTGCAGGAAGATTTCTTCATCCCTCTTGCCAGCGCCATCCGGCATGAAATTACCCACGCAGGCGGCATGGGCTGCACTGGCGACACTGCTCCCGGCTGGCAGGGACGACTGGATTCTGAATGCACATGGTTGAGCTTCTGGTTTGAATTAAAGTCGGAAGGCCAGCGCCAGGAACTGCAAAGCTACCTCGATAATTATGCATCTGAACAGCGCAAGCTTGGGCGTTACATGCGTCAGGCTAAAAATAAGCTATTCAATGTCATGGAATGGCTGGATGAGTCGAAAGTGGTAGGCAATGATAACAAGCTGTCTGCATGGCTGGCATTTGGTTTCCTGTTATTGTGTCTGGTGAATACCGTGGGTCTTTTACTGGCAAAATTTTCTGCACGGGCATCGGAAGTCGGCGTACGGCGCGCGCTGGGGGCATCCCGCAAAGAGATATTCAATCAATTCCTCATCGAAAGCAGTGTCATTGGCCTGGCTGGCGGTGTTGCCGGCCTGCTTTTGGCGTTTGGTGCGCTTGCCCTCATAGCCAAGCAATCGAAACAGCTTACTGTCGTGGCACACATGGACTGGCAAATGCTGAGCATTACCTTTGTGATGTCAGTCACTGCGGCCATATTGGCGGGATTGTTCCCGACCTGGCGTGCATGCCAGGTAACGCCTGCGATACAACTCAAATCACAATGAGAACAATATGAAACTCAATCTGGAAATTCGCCCCATATTATCTGCACTGCTGCGCAGCAAGACCGGTGCCATCCTGGTAGCCCTGCAAGTTGCCATCAGCCTGGCAATTTTAACCAACGCTGTCTACATCGTTCAACTGCGCATGGAAGTGGTGGCGCGCCCCAGCGGCCTGACAGAAGAAAATGATCTGTTTTCCATCAATATCAGCAACCGCAAAGTTGCTGATCATGCAGAACAGATCGCTACGCAAAAGCAGGAAGAAGCAACAATACGCGGTGTCCCTGGCGTACAAGGCGTCACCCGGGTCAGCCAGACACCATTATCGTGGTCAGGCAGTACCACTGGTATTTCGCTGGACAGAAAACAGGCTGCTACCAGCGCCAACGTGTCGATGTATATCGCGTCAGAATCCGTGATGAAACTCTGGGGTCTGAAGCTGGCTGACGGGCGCGACTTCAATCAGGATGAATTCCGCGAAATTGACACCAGCACCAGCAAGGAATTTCCTGATGTCGTCATCATTACCAAGAGCCTCGCAGAGAAACTTTTCCCCGGCCAAGCTAGCGTGGTAGGGAAAACAATTTATTTTGGTACTGGTGACGATGCGAATGGGACAAGGATCATTGGCGTGCTTGACCGCTTGCAAACCCATGGAGCCCAAATTGGTGCAAAAGGTGAAATTTCGGTTGTCTTGCCGACACGTCTGTCGAATGACCCTTACTCCAAATATTCGATACGTGCTGAACCCGGTCAGCGTGAACGTGTCATGAAGGATGTTGAGATGGCGCTCAGGAAAGCATCTGCCACACCCATCGTCATCAATATGCGTAGCTTCCAGGAAGACCGGACCAGACGCTACCGTGCTGACAATGGCCTGGCCTGGATGCTGATTGCAGTCTGCGTCTTGCTCTTATTGGTAACCGCCAGCGGCATCGTCGGCATTTCCAGCCTGTGGGTGACGCAGCGCCGTAAGCATATCGGTGTGCGCCGTGCATTGGGTGCGCGCAAGATAGATGTGCTGCGTTACTTTGTCACAGAAAACCTGATGATCACCAGTTTTGGCATTGCTTGCGGCCTGGCACTGGCGGTAGCCTTGAATCAATTATTGGTCAGCAAACTGGAATTAACGAAATTGCCTGTCCCTTATTTGCTGGGAGGCAGTGTAATTTTCTGGATACTTGGTATCATCGCGGTGGTGGGACCGGCGGCGCGTGCTGCGTCGATTTCACCTGCCACTGCTACCCGCAGTACCTGATGTGCTGAAAACCTGAAGCCGTGAAAACTCAAACACTGACAATGCCTACCGTATTAATTATTGATGACAACGCCACCGTCGCAGTGGCACTGGAAGTGCTGTTTTCCCTGCATGATATTGATGCGGTCTGCGCCACATCGCCAGAACAGGGTCTGGCGATGCTGGAACATCAGTCTATTGATCTGGTGATACAGGATATGAACTTCACGGCCGACACCACCTCTGGTGATGAAGGCCGTGCCCTGTTCACTGAAATACGCAAGCGCTATCCTGACCTGCCCGTGATCTTGCTGACAGCCTGGACACATCTGGATGCGGCGGTGGAACTGATCAGGTCAGGCGCTGCCGATTATCTCGGCAAACCCTGGAATGATCAAAAACTGCTGACTACGGTCAGGAATCTGATAGAACTGGGGCAAAGCAACCGTGCCCTGCAACAAAGACTGCAACGTGAACGCAAGCAAAAACGCGAGCTTGAACAAAAATTCAATCTCTGCAATCTGGTATGGAATGATGCGGCCACCGAGCGGGTACTGGGCATGGCTTGCCAGGTAGCCCGCGCCGATGTGCCCGTGCTGATCACCGGGCCGAATGGCGCAGGCAAGGAAAGAATCGCCGAAATCATACAGGCCAATTCCAGTGTCAAGGACGGCCCTTTTGTTGTATTGAATTGCGGTGCCCTGCCTGCAGAACTGATAGAAGCAGAGCTCTTTGGTGCTGAAGCTGGTGCGTACACTGGTGCCAGTAAAGCCCGCGAAGGCAAGTTTGAAGCAGCAGATGGCGGTACCCTGTTCCTTGATGAAATTGGTAATCTGCCGCTGGCAGGCCAAATGAAATTATTGCGTGTGCTGGAGACCGGGCGCTTTGAAAGGCTGGGCTCGAACAAGGAAAGACAGGTCAAGGTACGCGTCTTAAGCGCCACCAACGCTGACTTGCCAGCCATGATCAGGGCTGGCAGCTTCCGCCAGGATTTGCTATACCGCCTCAACGTCATTGAATTGCATTTGCCAACGCTGGCAGAACGCACCGGCGACATCTTGCCGCTGGCAGAATACTTTCTCAGCAATGGCAAGACCCTGCATCCCAGTACAGCATCAGCACTGGTGCAATATGCCTGGCCAGGTAATGTCAGGGAGCTTAAAAATGTCATGCAACGCGCCTGCCTGTTGGCAGCCAAGTCCGAGATCATGCCAAGCGATCTTGGCCTGCCATTGGTGAATAGCTGGGTCAGTGAGCAGGAGCCAGACAAGGATGCCATAGAACGCGCCCTGCAAAAAGCCCATGGCGTGGTGGCGCAAGCCGCCGCCGAGCTGGGCCTGAGCCGCCAGGCACTATACCGGCGCATGGACAGGCTGGGCATCAGTCGCAGCGCATGACAGATCAGGTGCCTCCATCAACTGGCGCGGTCGGTAAACGCCCGCTGTTTTCCATGCTCACGCGGTTGAGCCTGTTGATGGCGGCAATGTTATTGCTGGCAGTCGCTATCAGCATGCTCATGCTGCATTTGTTGCCAGACCAGCTCTGGCTGGCTACTGGCCTCAGTCTGTTGATCATCTTGCCCATAGGCGTGAGTCTGTTGCGCAGCCAGTTGCAAGCCATGATACGTTTGTTTCATACTCTGGCAGGCACGGTCATCAGTTATCAGGACAATGATTTTTCCATCGGTGTGCACTGGCCGCTACAAGATGAGCTGGGTGAACTGGTAGAGGCCCACAATGCGCTGGGCGATGTATTACGCAAGCAGCGATTGAATCTGGTACAGCGCGAATTGCTGCTTGATACCATGGTGCAAAATACGCCAGTAGCAATGATGCTGGTAGCCGACCATGGCCCCATTGTGTTTGCCAATATCGCTGCCAGGCAATTACTGAACCAGGGACGCAAGCTGGAAGGTTTCAGCTTTAATGAAGTGATGATGCAAGTCTCGGCCTCCTTGCGCGAAGCCATACTGCGTGGGGGTGATGGCCTGTTCACAGTGGCCGCCAAAGACCCGGAAGAAGAGGAAGAAGTCTATCACCTGGCGCGCCGTCATTTCAGCCTTAACGGTCGCCATCATGAATTATTCTTGCTACGCCACCTGACGGTGGAATTACGCCGCCAGGAAGTGCAGACCTGGAAAAAAGTCATACGCGTTATCAGTCATGAATTGAATAATTCTCTGGCACCGATTGCTTCACTGGCAAATTCTGCTGCTGTACTGGTAGGACGTGGCCAGACCGAGCGCTTGCCAACTATCCTGCAAACAATAGAAGAACGCACCCGCCATCTGGAAAGTTTTATCGATGGTTATGCGCGCTTCGCCAAATTGCCAACACCCAGGCTGGAGAGTACGCGCTGGGATAGTTTTATCGCAGGCCTGAAGTCACAAGTTATCTTCACCGTCATCGACAATTTGCCAGAAGAAGCCATCAACCTGGACCGTGCGCAGATGGAACATGCCTTGCTGAATTTATTGAAGAATGCCCACGAATCCGGCTCAAGGGAAGATGAGGTCAGCCTTGGCATACGCAACTTGCAAGGCGTCATACGCATCGAAGTCATGGACAGGGGTAGCGGCATGACGGATACGGTGATGTCGAACGCCCTGATCCCCTTTTATTCCACCAAGCGTAGCGGTACAGGCCTGGGCCTGGCACTGGTGCGTGAAATCATAGAAGCACATGGCGGCAGAATCAGCCTGCAAAACCGTGAAGGCGGCGGCTTGACTGTTAGTCTGTTCCTGCCTATACCGTCATAGAAGCTGCTGCAAAATTAACCTGGCGTTGTTGCACCTCCTAGTCGTACTAAAAGTACTGCCTTCGTCGGTGACGCCTGGCCAGTTTAATTTTGCAACGGCCTCTCAGGCAAATGCAATAGGCAAGATCAATAGCATACATAAACCCGCAGCGCGGCGATTGCTGGCGGTGATGCTGCCACCATGCGCCTGTATCACGCGCTGGGTAATCGCCAGACCCAGGCCATATCCCTCACTGCTTTGTTCGGCCAGCACACTACGATAAAAGGGTTGGAAGATACTTTGCAATTCAGCTTCCGGCACCCCCTGTCCTTCGTCCAATATGGAGACATGCAATTGACTGTCCTTGACCTCGGCCTGCAGGGTCACTGCAGTGTCAGGGCGGGTATGCCGTATGGCATTGCGCAAGACATTTTCCATGGCACGATGCAGTAATTCATAACGGCCCAATACACAGACCTTGCTGATTTCATCGGCAGAAAATTCCGTCTTGAAAGCCTTGCCTGCGGTCTTCGCTTCAAAATGGGCATTGTCGGTCAGGTCGGCAAATAATTCATCCATGTGTATCAGGTCTTGCCCCGCGTTGGCGCCAGCTTCCAGCCGCGATAAAGTCAGGATTTCGCCCACCAGCTTGTCCATGCGCACAGCCTCCCTGTCCATGCGTACCATGTATTCTTCGGCCTTGTCCGGCTGCTGGCGTGCCAGGCCTATGGCTGCCTGCAGGCGTGCCAGTGGTGAACGCAATTCGTGCGAGACATCGTGCAAAAGGCGGCGCTGGTTTTGCAGGGAGCCTGTCAATTGCTCGGCCATGCGGTCAAAATCGTGCCCTAGCTCGGTCAACTCATCCTTGCGCTTTCCCATGCTATCCCCTATGCGCGTTTGCAGCTTGCCACCGGCCAGTTCATGAAAGGCTTCACTCAGCCTGCGTATGGGTTTGGACATATACCATGCCATCAGGGCTGCAAACAGCAGACTGGCGAACAATGCAACTACCATAGGGATAAAGGCACGTGAATCGCCGCCATCAGGTGGGGGCTTGCGCATACCCATAGGTGCTTGTCCTGGCTCACCTGGCGGGCGGTCCGGTCTGGCACCATCAGGAAAATCAGGCTTTGCGCCTTGTCCAGGTCCGGGCCCAAGTCCTGGCCCTGGCTCTGGTCCCGGACCACGTTTGGATCCAGGCCTAGCTCCAACACCACGCCAGTCTTCGTGCGGTGGCTTGCTGGCAACCGGCTCTCCGGCAAGCGATTTAGCCATTTCTTCATTACTGTGTTTAATCCAGAAGGTGATGCTGATACCAGCGATCGCCGTCAATTGCGCCAGCCAGATGAAGAAAAAGAACTTCCAAAACAAACGTCCGAGTTTCAGCATAGTCACTCGCGCGTCAGCATATAACCCTGGCGGTACACGGTCTGTATGACGGTGCGGCCATCAGCAAAGGCGCTGATTTTCTGGCGTATGCTGCTCAGGTGGACATCGATATTCCTGTCGAACCTGGCCAGTGGCCGACCCAGTCCCTGTTCGGATAATTCATTCTTGCTGACGGTTTGTCCGGCATTTTTTACCAGCAATTCCAGCAAGGTAAATTCGGTGCTGGTCAGGTCCAGCATTTTATTATTCCATTCTGCACGGCGCTGCCCCGGCCACAATTGCAAGGCACCGACGACCAGGCATTGTCTGTCCTGATCTGCATTCATGCCACTCTCAGTACGGCGCAGGATGGCCCTGAGCCTGGCCAGCAATTCGCGTGGGGTACATGGCTTGGGCACATAGTCATCGGCACCCAGCTCAAGGCCGATAATGCGGTCTACATCATCACCACGGGCTGTCAGCATCAGCACAGGCATACGGCTATGTTCACGTATGCGTCGCAAGGCATCGATACCATTCATGCGCGGCATCATGACATCCAGCACGGCAATCGCATGCTGGCCGGACAGAGCTTCCACCACCGCCTGCTCACCATCATGTACTGTAGTAATGACAAAGCCCTCACGCTCAAGATATTCCTTGAGCATGCCTACCAGTTCGACGTCATCGTCTGCGAGCAATACCTTGGTCATGTTGTAAGAAAGAAAAAAGATTGTATGTTGATGTTGATCATAGCAAAGCCATCCGCATACTTGGGCAAATTTACCTGCTTTTACAGTCCTGCTTCTGGCATGACACAAAATCCTTACCTAACTTTACCTTTGCTTTACTGCACTTAACAAGTCGGCGCGACACAATGCAGCAACACCAACGTAAGGAGAGACATCATGGACAAGCATACAAATCAACTGGAAACCGATCTTCATACCCTGATGCAGGCAGCCGCGTCACGCAGGCAAATGCTGCGCTGGATATCAGTTGGCGGCGCTGCAACTTTACTGGGCTGTGGTGGCGGCAGTGATGCCACCACGACCTCATCTACCAGCACTGGCACCACTACTACTGGGACTGCTACTGGGACCACTACCGGCACAACTACTGGTACAAGCACAGGCACTACAACAGGCACCAGTACTGCAAGCTGCAGCATCATCCCGGAAGAAACAGCCGGGCCCTACCCTGGTGACGGCAGTAATAGCAATGGCGCAAGTATTGCCAATGCGCTGGCCTTGTCTGGCATCGTGCGCAGTGATATACGTTCCAGTATAGCTGGTGCCAGCGGTGTGGCAGCGGGTGTGCCTTTGACCATCAAATTGCAATTGGTGAATACCAAGACCAGCTGCGCCTCACTGGCCGGTTATGCAATCTACCTCTGGCATTGTGACAGGGATGGCAATTACTCCATGTATTCATCCGGCATCACCGCTGAAAATTACCTGCGCGGAGTGCAGGAGACGGACAGCAACGGCAGTGTCAGTTTTACCACGATATTTCCTGGCTGTTATTCAGGTCGTATTCCACATGTGCATTTTGAGGTTTACCCCAGCGTCGCCAAAATCAGCAGTGCCAATAACAAGGTCAAGACTTCACAATTCACCTTCCCCATGGCAACCCTGAATGAAGCTTACCAGGCCACTGGCTATACAGCCAGTGTGCGCAACCTCGCACAAATTACGTATGCAACTGACAATGTCTTTAGCGATGGCACCAGCCTGCAAATGGTCAGCGTGACTGGCAGTGCGACACTGGGCTATGTGGTAACTTTGACGGTAGGCATATCTGCGTAGTGTTGACATGGCGGGAGTATGGACATCTTGCCTTGCTCCCGGTATTTCAATAGAATCGGGCTTCTAATCAACTCCTCAACTCTTTTTAATGAAAGGAGGAAAACATGGAAGTTCTAAAGTATGCCATCAGCGGCATACGCAACTTTGGTATATTTGCCAGCTCTTGTCCTAGTTCCATCGCGCTGCGATAACAAGACGAGAGCACTTATCCCACTTACCCTCCGGGCCTGTTCTCGGCTCATTATCGTTAGCGCTCCTGTTGACGTGGATGCCTGCATCCCAAATCAAAGACAAGAGCATGACTACCTTATTATCTGCACAAGCATTACAACTGGAAACCAGCCATGGCGTTTTATTCCAGGATCTTAACTTCACCCTGCAAGTCGGCCAGCGCATAGGCTTGATAGGCCACAATGGTAGTGGCAAATCCACATTGCTTTCGCTGCTGGCAGGGCAACGCACTGCCAATAGCGGCAGCATACAGATGGCACGCCTGTGTCGCCTGCAATATGTCGAGCAACACTTGCCACCTGCCCTGCATACCCTGAGTCTGTATAACGCCATGCTGGATGCGATCAACGACGTGCCAGAACTGCACTGGCGTGTCGACAGCCTCTTGCACGAACTTGGCATAGATGCAGCCACTGCCGGGGTCGCCGTGCAATCCCTGTCCGGTGGGCAGCATACCCGCCTGCTATTGGGACGCGCCTTATTACGCGATCCCAATCTCTTGCTGCTGGACGAGCCCAGCAATCATCTCGACTTGCCATCCCTGTTATGGCTGGAAGAATTTTTGTTGAACTGGAAAGGCGCATTCGTATTGGTATCGCATGACCAGCGCCTGTTGAATCGGGTGACACGACAAAGCTGGATCTTGCGTGACAGGCAAATCACCTGCTTTGACCAGCCCTGCTCAGAAGCCCTGCAATCTCTGGCTCTGGCGGATGACGCCGCGCAAGCCAGGCGTGACGCAGAACAATGCGAAATTGACAGGCTGGCGGCCAGCAGCAAGCGTCTGGCTATCTGGGGCAGCGTCTATGACAACGAAAAGCTGGCACGTAAAGCCAAGACCATGCAAAAACGGGCCGACCGC
The DNA here is from genome assembly GCF_059418665.1 of Undibacterium sp. GW821-FHT07F11. Lineage (NCBI taxonomy): Bacteria > Pseudomonadati > Pseudomonadota > Betaproteobacteria > Burkholderiales > Oxalobacteraceae > Undibacterium > Undibacterium sp. GW821-FHT07F11. The sequence continues at coordinate 376,246 of NZ_JBWKQH010000006.1, read as the reverse complement.
TTGAAGGAAGAACAAACCACAGTCACTGAAGGCCAGCCATGGACTTTGCAATTGCATGGCAAGGCATTGGCGGCCAATCATTTGTTGCAACTGGACGCCTTGACGGTCAGAGCTGCCCCGGGTTTGCCCGGCCTGTTCAGGCTGGAGCAATTCGGTGTACGGCCAGGTGACAAGATCGCTTTACTGGGTGCAAATGGCACAGGCAAATCTTCCTTGCTCAGGCAATGCTGGCAAGCGATATTATCAGGAGAGATATCTGAACAAATTCGCTGGCATACGGCAGCACAGATAGGTTATTACGACCAGTCTCTGCAGCAACTGAATAGCGATGCCAGCCTGCCGGATGCGCTGTATCCCTTTGTCGCTGGTTCGGAAACTGCCAGGACAGAACTGGCGCGTAAACAGGCGCTGATTTCAGCAGGCTTCCCGTATCACCGTCATCAGCAAAAAGTGGCATCGCTGAGTGGCGGTGAACGCGCCCGTCTGCTGTTTTTGGCACTCTCACTGGCCAGCTATCACTTGCTGTTTCTCGATGAACCGACCAATCATCTGGATATGCAGGGCAAGCAGGAATTGACAGAGGCGCTGGCAGGATTTGCTGGTGGCTTTTTGCTGGTTTCCCATGACAGGGATTTGATAGAACAAAGCTGTCAGGAATTCTGGGTGGCGCAGGATGGGCACCTGGAAAGATGGCTGGATGCAGAAAGCGCCTATCAGTGTCTGCGGCAAAAACAGCAGACATCCGCAGCCATGCCCGTTGAACGTAATACAGCGAATAACAAAGTTGGCGAAAGCCTGCTCAGCGATACTGAGCAGGCTTTGCAAAGACTGTGTGAACTGGAAGAGTTATTGCAGGCTGACCTGGCTCGCAAACCCAAACATCAAAAGCCACAACAGCAGGCAAGCTGGCATAGTGAAATGGTGCGTTTGAATCATTTTCTTGGTCTGGATTAGTCCATCTGATCAGGAATTTATTGCCATCCTTACCGAAGCACAACATCAGGCAGGATAGTTGTTGTGTTTCGGTTTTTAACTCCCAGGCAAACCCTGGTCACACCACATGCATTCTTCGCGCTGACTATCGGTACGCATACTGCATTTCGGGCAAGCGATCAGGTTTGCATTTTGTGGCGAGCCAGTAGAAAACACACTGAAAAATATCCATGTCGCAAAGGCTGCGAATGCGACAAAGAAAACCAGATATGCGGCAGCAGAACTGGATATCCAGTTCTGCAATACCGCCATACCTGTCAGTAAAAACAGCAGCGCACTGGCACCTGCTATTTTGAACAAGAGTTTCATCTTGTATATCCGTTCAAAAAACTACTCATTGCACATAAAACATTATTCGCCAGACTTGCAAATTCCACACTTTATGCCAATGGAAAACGTATGATCAATTGCGTTCCCGCCTCTGTCGAAGATTGCAAATCTATCTCACCATTGAATGCCGCAACACGTTCACGCATGCCGGTAATACCTATGCCAGCAGAACTGTGATGTATGTCAAAACCCTTGCCATTGTCACTGACCTCTATCTGCAAACTTTTTTGTTCTTCCAGCATGCTCAATGCGACTTCCACCTGGGTAGCCTGCGCGTGCTTCATGACATTCGACAAAGCCTCCTGGATGATCCTGTAGACAGAAATCGCCAGACCGCTATCCAATCCTGAAAAATCTCCGTCACTGTCAAAATGAAACTGGCAACCTGGTACATTGCTGTGGAAATGCCTGAGCATGTCTTCGACCGCACCTTGCAGACCCAGCATGTCCAGTACTTCAGGCCGCAGGCGGCGTACCAGGTTGCGGCCATTGGCATATAAGTCCAGAGTCAGTTTGGTGATAGCCTTGGCGCGCTCCTGGATTTCGCCTGCGACTTCACCATTCGCGTCGACCACATCTATCTGTGCAGCCAAATGCTGTATGCGTTGTGCCTCCAGCCTCGCTGCAATCAATGAGGCATTCAATTCATCATGAATTTCTATGGCGATGCTCTTGCGTTCATCTTCAACAATGCTGTGAACCTTTTGTATCAGCTTGCGTTTTTCTGCATTGGCTTTCAAAGCTTCATTGCGCGACTCCATCAAGTCCCGTGTTCTTTCCTGCACCTTGTTTTCCAGATCCTGCTTGGCTTGTTGCAGGCTGACAGACATGGCATTGATGGAAGTCTGCAAGTCACCTATCTCACCACCCGTTGTCACTTCCAGTGTATTCGAATAATCACCTTCGCGTATTTCACGCAGGGTTTCTATGGATTTTTGCAAAGGACGTGTCAGGCTTAAAGCCAGGTATACAGCCAGCACCGCGCTGACGAACAAGGCCAGTGCACTCATCGCCAGTTCAAACATGAAACGCTGGCTATGCTTGGCCAGCATGCGCGTAGCCGACATGGTGACCCTGACATAGCCCAGCATATCTGCATCTTTGCTCTCAGTACTGGTGGTCGTTAACGGTAAAACACCAGATTTCGCGGACTTGGATTCCTTCAGCAAATTCACCCACACCAGCTGACGTCTGACCGGTACTTCGACCGAATGTTCCGCTTGCTGAATTTTTTCGGTAGAAATAATATGCAGGATGTCTTTCTTGTCCGTATCAAGCACGTCTATCCTGGCAATGCTGCGGTCTGACAGCATGACATCGGCCATGGTATTTTTCAGTCCCGCCAGGTTTTTGGTCAGCAGATTGTATTCGACACTTTCAGCCAGTGTGGTGGAGACCACGTAGGCGCGCTCCAGCAATTCTGCCTTGCCCTCCTGCAAGCGAGACTGATAGGAATACCAGACCACAGCGCAAAACATATAAATCACCGGCAGCAAGATGATGAGAAACAGGCGCGATCGCAAGTCCCAGTTACGCCAGCGTAGCGCGGCAAAATTCATTGCGTGGTTGCCTGCATTATTGCAGGTGCCAATGCTTGCATCTGTGTCTGTGACTGCATCACGTTGCAATCAGGCCATGCTTGACCGCCAGCTTGGTGATGTAGGCAGGTCTGTGTACACCCAGTTTTTCCTTGATGGCCTGACTGACATTGCTGATGGTTTTTAACGACAGGTCCAGTCTCTCGGCAATCTCGGCATTGGTCAGCCCCTCTGCCATGAACTTGAAGATTTCCAGGTCACGCTCATTCAACAGCGATTGTGGTGATTCATCCCCACGCACTGATAAATTCGCAAGGCGCTCTGCAATCTGCGGCAGGAAATACAATTCTCCCTGATGCGCACGCTGCACTGCCGTTGCCAGATCAGCCGGATCACAGTCCTTGGTGACAAAGGCCTTGGCACCGAGACGATAGGCTTCCTTGATCAGTGCATCCTGGTCAAACTGACTGAGGAAGACAATTTTCGCATCGGCAAATTGCGCCAGGATATCGCGCGCAGCGTCCAGACCAGTCAGGTCAGCACCAAAACGTATGTCCAGTATCACTACATCCGGTTTCAAGCTTGCATATTGCTCGAATGCCTCTTGCGGCGTCCTGGCTTGCCCCAGTACGGCAATACCCAGACTACCCAGCGACATGGCAAAACCTGTCATCACGATGGGATGATCATCGGCCAGTAATACCCGTATGCCATTTTCCATAATTACAACACCTTATTATTTAGCACAATAATTTACTCATTAAACGCAATAGTAATGCTTTTCACTAGCAATTGCATCATTGAGAGTGCTGAAATACGCCTCGCAGCAAGAGTAGCCAGCATTTAGAACTTTTTACCTATTGCAGATCAACAAAAACAATGGACAGCGAACGTCAATTTTTTACTTTTCAGCAATAAAAGTAGTAGCCAATTTCTTTAGCTTCACTATCAAAGAAATAAAAAATCATAATTAAATCAACAAAAATGCTTTTAAAGTGACATTTTTATTGCTATATTAAAGCACATGGATTGCACATTACTGCCATTTCACTTGCGCTTACAGCAACGAAGGCATTAGCTGATGCATCTCCAAGCTAGTCCCCGGCATGTGTTGTCGCACATGCCGGGCCTGACCCTAAACTGGAGAACAAAATGGAATTTTCAAAAAACCAACAGCATCCCTTCAAGCGTATGTCACATTTGGGTGTCGTCGCCTTGCTGCATGTAGCTTTGCTGGCCGCCTTGCTGAACAGCATGAAAATCAAGATCAGCCCGCCTCACAGTGAGCCATTCCATGTCGAATTTGATGAACCTAAAGCAAAACCACTTGAGCCTGAGCCAAAATTCAAACCTGACTTGCCTCTGCCCAAAGACCCTCCACCATATATTCCTGAGGTTGAGGTTGCAGTTAAAAATCCAGTTAGCGATTCACCGATTTCAAAAGTAAATCCAGTTCCAGACAAGGGAGAAAAAATAAGTGATCCTGGTGGAAGCGGCGATGGTCCTTTGCTTATAGCAACAGGCCCAACAAAAGCGCCGGTGCATATCGCAGCCGTAGTTGATATGAGTCGATGCGAAAAACCTGTCTATCCTGCAAGCTCCATCCGCAACTCCGAAGCGGGAACAGTCACCCTCGCCATGTTGATAGGTGCAGATGGACGCGTACTTGAAACCAGGACAGAGGGCAGCAGCGGCTACCGCAATCTCGACAAGGCCGCCAGCCAGGCCCTGTCACTGTGCCGCTTCACGCCTGGCACCATCGATGGCGTAGCGCAGCAAAGCTGGACCAAAGTGCAGTATGTCTGGAAGATAGATTAATCAGAAAGGGAAGCAACAAGGCATGTCTTTCCCGATGTCTTTCCCATTTTGCTGCCTGCCTTTCGCACCGCGACTGGCATGGCAGTTTTTTTAAAAAATATGGACTTACACTTCAATAGTGAGCAAGCCATGCACCGCCAATACAGTCACTCCAGCTATCTTCGTGCCCTGTGCTTTTCCATCAGCATGATGCTGACTTCTTACGCTACAGCTATTTTGCCTCCCGCGACAAAAAACGAAGAAAAATTACCTGTGCTCATGATCAATATCCAGCATCATGGAGTCGCCCCGGCTGCGGCGAGTACCCCTTTCTTTACGCCCTATCACGGTGCCATTGAACGCTCACCCTACCTGGGCTGGATTATCCTGATGTGCGCCTGGCTGCTGCCAACGGGCATGCTGGTAGTGACAGTCGCTACCGTCTTTGACTTTAGCAAGCGCAGGCGGAACGATCAATTATTTAGCGCAACTCTGGCAGTCAGCTAAATTATCACTGCATTAGCATTGACATGCTTTGGTAACACTGACACTTTAGAATAAAGCTCATCTAAAGTTCTCACAGGGAAAAGCCATGTCCAAGGATCGCAAGCCAGGCAAGAATGAATTGCAACGCCGGCAGTTCCTCTGCAATGCCAGCGCCAGTGCTGCTGCCATCATCGCGGCAACCAGCCTGCCCAAAATAGCACTTGCGCAAACTACTGCACCGGCACTCATCACGACAGACAAGTTGCGCCCACAACTGCCCTGCGGTGTCATGAGTGGGGATATCACCAGAGACAAGGCCATCATCTGGAGTCGTACCGACAGGCTCGCACGCATGCTGCTTGAATATGCCAATAATGAAGCATTCAAGAATGCCAAGAGCATCAATGGCCCGCTTGCATTGCCCAGCGCGGATTACACTGCCCGCATAGACCTTAGCGGTTTGCCTGCAGGCCAGCGTACTTTTTACCGCGTGCGTTTCCAGGATGTGCAAAACCTGTCTGCTATCAGCGAAGCAGTGCAAGGCAGCTTGCTCCTGCCTGGCGGTACAGAACGCGACATCACTTTTGCATTTTCTGGCGATGAAGCTGGCCAGGGCTGGGGTATCAATGAAGCTTTTGGCGGCTACCGCATTTATGAAAGCATGCGCCGCTTCCAGCCTGATTTTTTTATTCACTCAGGTGACCAGATTTATGCTGATGGCCCCATACATGCGCAAGTCAAACTGGACGATGGCAGTCTCTGGAATAATCTCGTCACGCCCGCCAAATCCAAAGTGGCAGAAACCCTGGACGATTATCGCGGCAATTTTGCCTATAACTTCCTTGACACCAACAAGCGCCGCTTTGCTGCAGAAGTGCCCTTCCTGGTGCAATGGGATGATCATGAAGTACGCAATAACTGGTACCCGGGCCAGCAGATGGGTGAAGCAGAAAAACGTTACCAGCAGCGTGATTTGAATACCCTCGCGGCGAATGCGCGCCGGGCCATGTTTGAATACAATCCCTACCGCATAGACCAGCATGATCCAGACCGCATCTACCGCATGTTCAGTTATGGCCCCCTGCTGGAAGTATTCATGCTCGATGAGCGTAGTTACCGTAGCAAGAATTCACCGAATCTGCAAACAACATTGAATGATGATTCTGCCTTTTTGGGCAAGCCGCAATTGCAATGGCTGAAGCAGGCCCTGCTGCGTTCACGTTCTACCTGGAAAGTCATCGCCAGCGACATGCCCATCTCCATCATCGTGCCTGACCTGAACTCTGATGTACCCAAAGGTACTTATGAAGCCTGGGCTAATGGCGAGCATGGCAAGCCGCTGGGGCGTGAACTCGAAATTGCCGAGATACTCAAATTTATCAAGCAGCACAATATCAAGAATGTGGTCTGGGTCACTGCCGATGTCCATTATGCAGCAGCAACTTATTACACACCTGAAAAAGCCCAGTTCACTGACTTTAAACCCTTTTGGGAATTTGTCGGTGGCCCGCTGAATGCCGGCACCTTTGGCCCGAATGAAGTTGATCAGACCTTTGGGCCCGATGTGAAATATGTCAGCGTGCCACAAGGCATGAAGCAAAACCGTTCACCGGCAGAATTGCTGCAATTCTTTGGCATTGCAAAAATCGATGCGAAGACCAGGGCAATGACAGTATCCATCCATGACATAGATGGCAAGAGTTTATATAAAGTCGATATACACCCAGAAACCTGATAGCGCCAGTCCTGCGAACAATCTGGTATTCCAGAATGCAAAAAGCCTGGTGAAAACACCAGGCTTTTTTATTGCAATTACTACCGGTTGACTACTTGTAAACAGTCACTGGTTCAGTATTTTGCACAGGCACGACAGGTTGGCCATTTTGCACGCGGCCATACTGACCACGGTTGGCACCGCGAGGTGCGCCGAACTGCACCAGCAACTCATCATAAGCTGCGTCAGCCAAACTACGTGAAGTTTCTTGCATGACCTTGCCACGACTGAAGACGACACGGTCACCAGCACGACTGATGATCTTGGTATCGACACCAGAACCGCTGGCGCTGAATGCTGCCTTGACTTCATAAGTCTTGGTATTGATCAGGCTGAAATCAGCCACCAGATCAAGCGACAGACTGGCTGTCATGGAATTACCGTATTGCAGCTGGTTACTCTCCTGGCGGAACTGGATATTACTCACAGTGCCAAACAAGACATAGTCAGCGCCAGGATACATACCCTGTTTGATACGACCTATGATGTCGTAAATTTTCTCCATGGGCTTGCCCACGTATGGACGAGCCTGCACCAGGGACACACCGCCACCCTTGATCAATGCGCCTTTCAGGTCCGCCGTGTAAGTCTTTAATTCACCACGGTCGATATAGGTATAGAAACCCTCGGCTTCGTAGTAATTGCTTTCACTCTTGGCGTTGATATTGCCACGCTGCGAATAGCTGCGGTCAGTTTCACGCTCACTATAGCTACCCTTGACACTGCTCTTGCTGGAAGCAGACACAACGCGAAAATATTCACTGACTTTTTCTTCATAAGTCAGGTCAGTCACCGCAATTTTTGGGATGGTAATTTTTTGTTCAACTGCACTGGCACTGAATGCCGCGACAGAGCAGAACAAGCCTGCCATCAATTTTTTCAGATTCAACATCGTATTGCCTCTTTAAGAGATGAGCGTTTCAGAATGACGCCCGAAATTAACGCTTGGAAGTTTTACGAATTTCTTTTTCGTCTTGCCATTCGATGGAACCATCTTCAACGTCATACAGCTTCAAAGTCATTTTGTAAAACACGTCTTTGGTATTGGCATTTTGCTTGACGATGGAAACGATCTCGCCTTCCAGAGAGTACTTGGCAGCACTCATATTACCGACCTTGGCCTTGCCCTGTGCCTTGTACAAACCACTCTGGTTCTGGCGCTGCAATTCATCCACACCTTGCTGCATTTCATCAGCACTGCGAGTGAACTTCACCTTGCGGCTTTTCACCAGTGCAGTCTGAATACTGTTCATGATGGACTTGGTATCAATGTATTCGCTGGTCTTGTTGCGCACACCAGCCAGTGTCATGGTCGGACGATTTGCCAATACCGGATCCTCCAGCAGGGAACCGACCATTTTTTCTGCAATCATTTGCAGGTCGGTAGAACCAAATTCATTAGTGACAGTTTCTACCGCCTTGTTGTCACCATAGCTGACCTGGCGTGCCAGGCTAACAGTCGGCTGTGACAACCTGGTCTGGCAGGCTGTCAATGTGAGGCCAAGCAGTACCACCAGGGCGCAGCTTTTGGACAGTGAGGAAATGCGTTTCATATGTACTCCTTAAAAATAATCTTGTTGCTACTTTTTTCTATTGATAATTAGCGTGGCTCAGCACTCAGTTCTATCCTGAAATCCGTCGCTTGCGGACCATAGGCTGTGCTCTTGATGAACTGGCTTTGCTGACCCAGGATCATCAATGGCTTCCAGACTTCGCCATCACCTACCTGCATGCCTGCTGCATCAGTCCAGCGGAAACGGTAATACACGCGCACATCACGATTAGTCAGGTTGACCATCTCGGCCTGCACCACCATGACGTCATTTTTGCGTTGCGAACGCAGGTCAGTCACCTGTACACCTTCAAGAGTGCCGCGTACCATCAATTTGGCAGCAATACCAGGGGAAGATGCGTTAGGGATATCCTGGGCAAAGACAGGAGTGGTAAAGCAGGCAGCAAGCAAAACAGTGCATGCGGCAAATTGTTTGGAAATCAGTTTCATATATCCTCTTCTATCCTCTAATATCAGTTGGATTTGGTACCCGTGGCACTTGTTGTGGCCGTTGTGCCTGTCGTTGCTGTCGCTGCATTTGTTTTCACTACAGGTTTTGCCTTGACTGGCTGTTTGCCTTTCACCGGCGGCTTAGGTGCTTCAGCTGCCTTGACTTCTGGCTCAGCCTGCAATTGTGCTACGGGTGTCACGCTGCCAAATTTTGCCAGGTCACCCAGATAAGTCTTGTCCTGATAAATACGCACAGGCACTACCATGTAACGACCATCGACAGTGATCTTGCCTGCGTCACCACGATTGCCGAAATTCAAATCATAATCGCCTGGTGGCAAAAATGCACGTGCCACAAACACGCGCTCTGGCAGGCTGCGCCACATACGATCATCTGCCGGGCTTTCGGTCGCGGCAACAGCCAGATTGGCAGCCAGACCAGCAAGTGCACCAAAGTTTTTATTGACTTGATCCTGCACCACACCTTTAGTCACGGCGCGCACCGCAGCACGGGTGTAAATACCAGGCAATTCATCCTTCAATGCCTTACGTGCCATCACATTAAAATCGGTGACCAGCGCTGTTGGCAACACCTGATTACCAACACGGATATTATTGATCACAGGTGCATTCGGATCTGGGTAAATCACCGGGAACGCGAAAGAGATTGTCACCAGACCACGGCCAGTTGGCACGGGGAAGGCGATTTTCTTGGATTGACGCGCAGGTGAATTGCCCGCCTCGATAATGAACAGCACATCGGTCACGCCTTTTTTGCGGCGGAAGCTGGTACGTTGATCCAGACCTTTCAAGCCATCTTCCAGCACTGGCAAATCCGGGCGCAATTCAATTGCCTTGCGGTAGCCAGGCGCAGCCAGGCCTGGTTCATTCAGCGCTTCATAGACAAAACCTGCCAGATAATGGCTGAGGGCATTCTGGTAGCCGTTTTTCAGCTTCAGCACTTCAGGATCATTCAGGGTTTCAACCGGGTAGCCATTCAATTCCTTACCGGTTGAACTTACGCCCTTGTCCTTCGCTTCTTTTTCTGCTTCTGCGGTTTCCTTGGAACGGAATTCTGCGATGACAGCTTCACGTTCATGCGTGCGTTTGATATCCACGCGGGCGGTATCCAGGTCACCCAAATTCAGACGATCCATGGCCATGCGCGTTGTCAGCATGACTTTTTCATAGTCCTGGCCTTCATAATCACGGCTGGCATCGCCCATGATGGTGGCGCCAATCTGGCCCATCAATTTTTGAGGAGATGACTTGGCAGTTTCTTCCCAGATTTTTACCTTGGTATCGGCCACGTCAAAGGCGTCAAGACTGTCCTTGTAACGCTTGCCTACGCGCATCAATTCGCCTTTTTCGAGATTCAGCAGCAAATCAGCTTTATTAGCGCCTTGTGTTTGCGCTTCTACCTGTCTGATCGCTTCATCAATCTGACCAGATTTTGCGACTGAGAGTGAAGCAGCAACCTTGCTGTCATGGGTAGGCGTAGTCACGCAACCCGTCAGCACAAGTGCTGCAACAATAGGGGTCAGGGTAAAGGTGGATAGGCGCATAGTTATCATTATCAGAGAGCAATTGTAGGGTGAAATGCAAAACGCACGCATGGAAATATCCACACGTACGCATAGGCGCTAAGTATAGTAAGGCTTTACATTTTTGTCATAGCTTTAACTGCTACGAAATCGAAGTTCTTGTAACTAGTTGTAATGAAATAGAGGAAATAGAATACTGTTTCGATATGAATTGCCGTGCATCAACAGTAATTCATCTCACTGCTTATTTTCCGTCTTATTTTCTATCTTATTTTCCAATAACCAGAGGTCAATCTGATGCATGAAATCAGGCAGATAATTTTTATCCTTTGCGCTGAGACTGTGGTCAGCATCTGGAAAAGACCGTATGTCCATGATTTTTCCGGCCGCCTGAAAATGCTGCTGCAATTGGGCAATCGCATGAGCAGGGATAACCGGATCAGCATCTCCTACCGCCAGCAATATCGGTATGTCCAGCGCCAGCAGATTGGCAGTTTGCGGAATGGCAGCAATTTCTGACCAGTACCTCCAACTGCGGCTATGGATGCGTACCGCATCTGGATCAATTGGCGTGACACTTAAGCCAGCCTGTAATTGCTGCCAGGCGGGTCGCATCAAAGGATTTTGCTTGCCCAGCGCAGCGTACACATCCAGCGCATTCATGCCTGCATGCGACAATAAAACCAGATGGCTGGCATGCAATTGCTGCGCCAATAGTGGTGCCAGCTCTGCCCCTTCGGAGATACCCATGATGATCAGGCGCTGAGGTTGTTGAGCTTGCGTTTGCAAGGCAGCCATTTGTGCCCGCATGAACTCCAGCTGATCAGCTTGCCAGCGTGAAGGATGATCAGCACGCGTATAGGCCTCGCCACAATTTGTTCCATCTGACCCTGGCAAGATATGACGCTTGTGCATGATAAAAATCCGCGTGCGACCACTCTCACCTTCCAGTCCAGAAAAATACTGCGGCAAGAACGGTCCCATGCTGATGCAATCTGAACCGGAAATCACAAACATCACATTGGCCAGCGGTGCATCTTCATCCTGTTGCTGCCAGGGTTTTTTATCCATTTCAAAATAAATCGCCTTGCCGCCATCACTGAACTGGAATTGATTCACGGCTACGGCCATGCTGTCACGCCGCAATTCGGGCACGTTGCAGGCAGATAGCAGGCAGCACAATCCAAGGATCGTGGATATAAAAAAATAGCTGAAATTAAACTTCATGCTGAGCGAGCGACCACAACACTGCAGGCCAGTAAAAGCAAGGCAACAGGAGCCCAGATTCTGCGTTCCCATTTGCTTGGAGTAATGAGATTTAACACACTGCTGATGGACATGAAAGTGACTACTCCCCAGATCGCCTTACGCGACCAGTCCAGATAATCCGGCAACATCATGCCAGCGCGGATAAAAATGATCAGCGCGATGAATGCCAACAAGCCCAATTGGACCAGCGCAGCGATACGCAGGCGAAATGGCAATTTGCCCGGGTACTTGCCACCCAGGGCCACACTGCCCCATGGCGCACCACATGCCAGACATAACTGAAACAGGGCGACCAGTAACAACAAAATACCGGCGATACTGGCAGCCATCATTGGATTCATTATTTATTGATCGCCCAAATCAACACTAAATGAACACTCATTGAGTACTTCTGTGTCTGATATCCGCACTGCAGAGTTTGCCTCATTTTGAAAATGCCTTGCGTGAACCATCTTCGTAGACCTGATCATCCGCCAGCAACTTGCCGCTGTCATCCCAACTGCGTTCGCGCTGTATGCGACCACGCTCGTCGTAATGAGATTCACGCACCAATGTGCCATTTTGCGCAAAACCCTGATGGATGCCAACAGGGCGTTCGCGGTAACGCCCTTCATAGACATAACGCTCAAGGCTGGACATTTTTCCGCTATCAAAATAATTGCGTACTTCCTTGATCTCGTCCTTGCCATCGATAGTGAATTTCTCGCTGCGCTTGGCCTGTCCGTTCAGATAAAAACTGCTGTCTGAAATCAAGCGATTTTGGCGGCGGCCATCTTTTTCGGCAAAAGCAAAAAGCTGCTCACGTACTTTTGAGCCACTCTCGTGATACTCAACTTCACGCTCCAGGGCGGCAGGTTTTTCTATGACATTCCACACCGTTTCTTTACGCAAGACACCCTTGTCGGAATATTGTTTGCGTGTTTTCTGTTTGCTGCCAACTTCTTCTACAGTCTCGGGCTTGCCATTGTCATGAAAATAGGTGGCTTGTTGAGAAACACCGGCCAGCAAAGTAAACTGACTGCGCAAACGGCCACTGTCAGAATACAATTGCACCTGCGAAGGCTTGCCATTGAAGCCGCACAAGGCTGCATCGTTGGCATGGGGTGCCAGCAAAGGTTTATCCGCGCATTCAATTTCGCTTAATTGTTTGTCCTGTGTGTATCTGATGGCAGCTTTTTCTTTTGGGTTGTCACCAATAAAGGCAATCCGCTTGACTGCGCCATTTGGATACCATTCACGCACCAGGCCACGGGCACTGCCATTCACATTATTTTCTTCACGCAGCACTTGCCCATTCGGAGCAAATTCACGCGAACGTCCATGGGTATTACCACGCTCATTGACGTTATATTCCTTGGTCAGGACGCCATCCTTGTAATAACGCACCAGGCCTATATAGACACCGGCACGTAATTCCTGCTCGCGCACCAGCTTGCCGGTATCTCTTTCCATGCATTTCATGATGCCAGTCTTGCCAGCCGTGGTGCTACCGTTGGCGGGATTGACGTGCTCTTTGTTCAGCTCGCAATCTTCGACAGCCATCGCATTCGACATACCCAGCACGGTAACAGCAAGAATGGGGACGATGCCCCGCAAAATGGATTTGGCAGATATAGTCATCTTGAAATAAAAATAATGTTTAAAAGCAAGAACTAATACAATGGCAACATTGTCAAAGCTATCTTTATTTGCAAATTGGACTAGCTTTTCTCACATCATACCAATTAAACCAACAAGACCTGCGAAAACTGAAGATCAAGCTCTGACCGTAGTGTGGGCTTAGTGCGCAATTCAGTGTTCGCGTGTCTCGTTGCAAAGAATTTTTTTTGATCAATTAATTATCGGAGTCTGCAGCATGCCATCAAACGAAGTCAGTTTTCAATCACCCAAGTACACCTATGCAGATCTGAGTACTTTTGGCGGTCATCATAGTTGTGTCCATGCTGTCAATAATTATGGCCAGATGATAGGCAGTGACACAAAAAATGAAACCGGCGGCTCTCATCAATACGGCACACAAACTACTTATGCAGCGCTTTGGGATAATTCATATTACGTGCCCAAAACTTCATTGCTTGCGGAAGTCGATAGCCATGCCTACGGGATTAACAACCTGTCTACCATCGTCGGCTCTTCAGTGAAAGAAGTTGACGGCAGCTTCCAGGTAATGGCCACAGTGTGGCAAGATGGACATACAAACTATCTGGCATCCTTGAGCAATGGACAATACAAGAGCATAGCCAGGGCCGTTAACGACAAAGGTGTCATCGTTGGAGAAAGCTTCACTGCTGACATATGGTATGCCCATCATGCTACCTTGTGGGATGACAAAGGGATCACCGATCTTGGTACTCTCGGAGGTTCGGACAGCAATGCACTAGCCATCAATAATGATGGCCTGGTGGTAGGCTGGGCCTCAGGTTCTGCCGCAGAAGACTACATGCACCCTGTCATGTGGAAAGATGGCAAGATCATCAACCTGTCGCCTGCACATCACGGTGCGGCAAACAGCGTCAATGACAATGGACTGGTGGTCGGCTATGTTCTCGACGATGAGATGTATGCTCATCCCACACTATGGAATAATCAAAAAGAAAGCCTTCTGCAAAGTGCTGCAGGATCCTTTTGTTATACAAGTGCAATCAATAACAAAAACCAGATCGTCGGTTCTGAAATTACTGCCGATGGTCAATTCCATGCCTTGCTCTGGAACACGCCTGACAGTGCCGCCATAGACTTGAATCAGTTTTTGGACAAATCCCAGCGTGACGCTGGCTGGACACTTGCCAACGCTACCGACATCAATGACAAAGGCTGGATCGTTGGTTCAGCCATGAATACCAAGACTTATGAGTCGCATGCCTTTGTGCTGACAGCCGACGGTGTCACAGGATTGGCTGCTGCCGTCCCTGCACCGGCAGAACTGGTCGCAACTGCAAGCCCTGCTTCACAAGAAGCGAGCGCGGATGTCTGGTCAGGTGCTTACTAAAAGAATAAGCTTCCTTAAAGCCAGCCTGATAAACTGCCCCTGGTGCCTTATTCCAAGGGCAGTTTTGTCATTTTTGCTTGGTGAATCAGTTTGAACACGGCAGCTCAAGCATGGCAGAAATGAAAGCTTAAATAATAAATACCTGGCTCTAAGCCTAGTCTGCACCCGCTGTCAAGACTGGCGCAAAGTCACAAATTGCGTATCATCTGCGCCTTGATTGCTTTTTTTATGTCTGGATTCTGGATTTATGTTGCCTTCGATTGAACAAAGACTCGCCGTAGAGCTGGCTGCCAAGCCGGTTCAGGTTGCCGCTGCTGTTGCCTTGCTGGATGAAGGTGCAACCGTCCCGTTTATTGCCCGTTACCGTAAAGAAGTGACCGGTGGCCTGGATGATATACAGTTGCGCCTGCTGGAAGAGCGCCTGCGCTACCTGCGCGAACTGGAAGACCGCCGCACCGCCATCATCGCCTCGATAGAAGAACAGGGCAAGATGACGCCAGTACTGCTGGACGCCATCACCCACGCCGAAGACAAGACCCGTATCGAAGATTTGTACCTGCCATACAAACCCAAGCGCCGCACCAAGGCCCAGATCGCTGTTGAAGCTGGTTTGCTGCCACTGGCCGATGCCCTGCTGGCCGACCCGATGCTGAACCCGGATACCGAAGCGGCGAATTACCTGAAACCTGCCTTCACTACCGACAATGGCGACAACCCCGGAGTGGCAGATGCCAAAGCCGCACTCGACGGCGCACGCCAGATCCTGATGGAACGTTTCTCGGAAGATGCGACCCTGTTGCAAGCCCTGCGTGAATACCTGAATGACCACGGCATCGTGGAATCCAAGGTCGTTGCCGGCAAAGAAGAAGCCGGTGAAAAATTCGCCGATTATTTCGACTATTCAGAAACCCTGGGCACCATCCCTTCCCACCGTGCTCTGGCCCTGTTCCGTGGCCGCCGCGAAGAAATGCTGACCGTGACCCTGCGTCTGGACAGCGAAGAGGAAAAACCGAAGTGGGATGCGCCGCTGAACCCCTGCGAAAGCCGCATTGCTGCCCGCTTTGGCGTCAGCCAGAAAGACCGCCCTGCCGATAAGTGGCTGGTCGATACCGTACGCTGGGCCTGGCGCGTCAAAGTCTTCATGCATCTCGATACCGAACTGATGGGCAAGTTGCGCGAAACCGCAGAAATCGAAGCCATCAATGTATTTGCCCGCAACCTGAAAGCCCTGTTGCTGGCCGCCCCCGCTGGCCCACGCGCCACCATGGGTCTTGATCCTGGCCTGCGCACCGGCGTCAAGGTGGCGATAGTTGATGCCACCGGCAAGGTAGTTGAATATGCGACGATCTACCCGCATCAGCCACGCAATGACTGGGATGGTTCCCTGCATGTACTGGCACAACTGGCGGCCAAGCATAATGTTTCGCTGATCTCTATCGGTAACGGTACGGCATCGCGTGAAACCGACAAACTGGCGGGCGACCTGATCAAGCTCAAGCCAGAACTCAAGCTGACCAAGATCGTGGTCTCTGAAGCTGGCGCATCGGTGTATTCCGCCTCTGAATTCGCTTCCAAAGAATTGCCTGACCTGGATGTCTCCATCCGTGGTGCGGTATCGATTGCACGCCGCCTGCAAGACCCATTGGCTGAGCTGGTGAAGATTGATCCCAAGTCCATCGGTGTTGGTCAGTATCAGCACGATGTCAGCCAGTCACAACTGGCACGTTCACTTGATGCTGTAGTCGAAGATTGCGTGAATGCGGTGGGTGTCGATGTGAATACAGCTTCTGCGCCTTTGCTGGCACGCGTGTCTGGCCTGTCATCGAGCGTGGCGCAAAGTATCGTTAATTTCCGCGATGCCAAGGGCATGTTCAACTCGCGTTCTGACCTGCGTGCAGTACCGCGCCTGGGTGACAAGACTTTCGAGCAGGCAGCCGGTTTCCTGCGCATCATGAATGGCAGCAACCCGCTCGATGCGTCTGCTGTCCACCCTGAATCTTATCCGCTGGTAGAAAAAATCCTGGCGGATATCAAGAAGGATGTGAAGGGTGTGATCGGTGATTCTGGCTTGCTGAAGTCTTTGAACCCTGCCAAATACGCCGATGAAAAATTCGGTGTGCCGACCATTACTGACATCATAGGCGAGCTGGAAAAGCCGGGCCGTGACCCACGTCCTGAATTCACCACTGCTACCTTCAAGGACGGCGTGGAAGAAATCAAGGATTTGCGCCCTGACATGATTTTGGAAGGCGTAGTCACCAACGTTGCCGCCTTTGGCGCTTTCGTTGATATCGGTGTGCATCAGGATGGTCTGGTACATATCTCTGCCTTGTCCAACACCTTCGTCAAGGACCCGCATACAGTTGTTAAAGCTGGGCAGGTCGTCAAGGTCAAAGTGCTGGAAGTCGATGTCAAACGCCAGCGCATCGCCCTGACCATGCGCCTGACAGATGCTGCACCTGTAGCTGGCAGCAAGCCTGAACAGCGCGGCGACCGTAATGATGCCAAACGCCTCAATCAACACCGCTCACAAGCCCAGGCACCAGCACCTGCTGGCAATGCCATGGCGGCGGCGTTTGCGAAATTGCGTGGATAAGTAATAACTAAGCAATAAGTACGTAATGAACTCACTGATCAGACTGTCCCAAATTGTGACAGTCTGATCAGTGTTGCGAAATAATGTGACATCTGGATTTTCCACTTATCTCTTCTCAGCAAATCCTTCTACAGCATCAGCAGTAAATTCCCCTCTGTACCTTCTCCACCTCCAGTCTGCACCTGCTGTGTTTTTCCACCGGGAAAACATTCCCAGCATGGCACGCCGTTTGCGTAGTTATTCCCGTGTCGCAGCACATGCGCACCATCTAATCAACAACGGAGACCACCATCATGAACATGGCAGACATCAGCAAACTAGGTATCAGCAATCCTTTCGCCAAACGCTACGATAATTTTATCGGTGGCAAATTTGTGGCCCCGGTCAAGGGTGAATATTTCGAGAACATCAGCCCTGTCATCGGCCAGGCATTTTGCGAAGTAGCGCGTTCCACCGCAGAAGACGTGGAACTGGCACTCGATGCTGCCCATGCTGCAAAAGTGGCCTGGGGCAAAACTTCACCAGCTGACCGTGCCAACATCCTCAACAAGATTGCGGACCGCATGGAAGCCAACCTGAGCCTGCTGGCCACCGCAGAGACCATAGACAACGGCAAACCCATACGCGAAACCATGGCGGCAGACATCCCGCTGGCGATTGATCACTTCCGTTATTTTGCTGGTTGCATACGTGCACAGGAAGGTTCGGTTTCACAGATCGATGACCAGACTTACGCCTATCACTTCCATGAGCCACTGGGCGTCGTCGGTCAGATCATCCCCTGGAATTTCCCTATCCTGATGGCAGTGTGGAAAATGGCACCCGCCCTGGCTGCAGGCAATTGCATCGTCATGAAACCGGCAGAACAGACACCCGCCTCCATCATGGTACTGGTTGATCTGATCAAAGACCTGTTACCACCCGGTGTCTTCAATGTCGTCAATGGTTTTGGCCTGGAGGCTGGCAAGCCACTGGCATCAAGCAAACGCATCGCCAAGATTGCCTTTACTGGCGAAACCGGTACTGGCCGCCTGATCATGCAATATGCCTCGCAAAACCTCATCCCCGTGACCTTGGAACTGGGTGGCAAATCACCAAATATCTTCTTTGCCGATGTCATGGAAAAAGATGATGCCTTCTTCGACAAATGCCTGGAAGGCTTTGCCATGTTTGCACTGAACCAGGGTGAAGTCTGCACCTGCCCTTCGCGCGTGCTGATACAGGAATCCATCTATGACCAGTTCATGGCCAGGGCCATCAAGCGCGTCGCCGCGATCAAACAGGGCAACCCGCTGGACAGTACCACCATGATAGGTGCACAGGCTTCACAGGAACAACTGGAAAAAATCCTGTCTTACCTGGACATAGGCAAACAGGAAGGCGCGCAGCTCCTGGCTGGTGGTGAAAGGAATGTACTCGAAGGCGACCTGGCCAAGGGTTATTACGTGAAACCTACCATCTTCCAGGGTCACAACAAGATGCGTATCTTCCAGGAAGAAATATTTGGTCCGGTGGTTTCCGTGACTACCTTCAAGGATGAAGAAGACGCAATAGCTATCGCCAACGATACCCTGTATGGCCTGGGTGCTGGCCTGTGGACACGCGATGGTTCCCGCGCCTTCCGCGTTGGCCGCGCCATCGAAGCTGGCCGCGTCTGGACCAATTGCTATCACCTGTATCCAGCGCATGCGGCATTTGGTGGTTATAAACAATCCGGCATAGGACGTGAAAATCACAAGATGATGCTGGATCACTATCAGCAAACTAAAAACCTGCTGGTGAGCTATAACCCGAATGCGATGGGGTTCTTTTGATTGACATTTAAGACCTCTCAACACAGAGGCACAGAGGAAGGAAAAGCGGCCTGCATGCCGCCTTCGTTCCCCTGGCAAGTAGCATGCTACTTGCTTACGCAACGATAAACTTTTGCAAAAGTTTATTCCCTCCTCCGTGTCTCTGTGGTGAGCTTTTTGGTCTTTACGTAAAACAACCGAAACAAACAAAATGACCAACACACCCGCCCGCGTCACAGCCACACCTGCTGCGCTGGAATTTATCAGCGCGCTGCAAACCAAATACGGCCCGCTATTATTTTTCCAGTCTGGCGGTTGCTGTGATGGCAGTTCACCGCTTTGTTATGCCAGGAATGAATACGGCATCGGTGATGCCGATGTCTATCTGGGTGATCTGGATGGCACACCGTTTTATATGGGCAGCGATCAGTTTGAATACTGGCGGCACACGCAACTGATCATCGATGTCGTCAATGGCATGGGTGGCATGTTTTCACTCGACAATGGCACAGGCAAACGCTTCCTGACACGCTCACGCCTGTTTACGGATGAAGAAAATGATTTGCTGGGTACCGCGGTCTTGCACGGCCCGCAAGCTTGATCAATCATTCTTCAAAGCCGCCAGCTTGCGGTAGATTGTGTTACGCGACACCCCCAGGGCCTTGGCTGCAGCAGTGACATTGCCCTGATGTTGTTGCAAGGCTTGTTGTATGGCATCCATTTCCAGGGCGTCCAGACTAGCGGGTGTTTGGCTCAAAGCTATGGTGGCGGGCTTGAGTGCCACATCCATATCTTCCAAAAAATCCTCAGGCAAATGTTCGAGGCGGATTTCCATATCGGCGTCCGTCATGACGATGGCGGTGCGCAAGAGATTCGTCAGTTGGCGGAAGTTGCCTGGCCAACCATGGGCATGAAATAATTGCATGACCGCAGGCGCTATCCTGTATTGCCTGCCTTCGCTTTCTGTCGCCAGGACTTTGGCTATAACGACATCGAGGTCCGTGCGTTCGCGCAGCGGTGGCAGGCGCACTACCAGGCCATTCAAACGGTAATACAAGTCGTCACGAAATTCACCTTTACCTATCATGTCGCGCAAGTTGCGGTTGGTGGCGCAGATCAGTGCGAGGTTGACGGGGATGGATTTGCTGCTACCCAGAGGTGTCACCATGCGTTCCTGCAAGACCCGCAGCAAACGGGCTTGCAAATTGAGTGGCATATCACCGATTTCATCCAAAAATAGCGTACCGCCATTGGCTTGCAATATCTTGCCGACATTGCCTTTCTTGCGCGCGCCAGTGAATGCGCCATCTTCATAGCCGAACAGTTCTGATTCAATCAGGGTTTCTGGTATGGACGCACAATTCACTGCAACAAAGGGGCCGGATTTACGGGGTGAATCATTGTGTACAGCCTGGGCTAGCAATTCCTTGCCTGTGCCTGTCTCGCCCGTCACCAGTATCGAGATATCACGGCCTATGACGCGTTTGAGTTTATCGATGGCGCGGGCAAGCTGCTCATCCCCGGTATCCAGATAATGCAGGCTGGATAGCTTGGGTTTGACTTCTGCTGCCTGCGGTTCACGCGCATTGTCCAGCACATGCCTGGCGGCGGCTGAAGAGCGCTTGAGGCTCTGGCTTTTGGCATACACCCGCACGCCATTGTGCAGGCACAGCGTCAGCAAACCCGGTGTCGCGGTGCGGTAGTGTTCATGCAGGGCAGACACCGGCAAACCGAACAAGGAACTGAAGGTATGCATCTGCAAGGCAGATAGTGGCAAGCCCAGCTGGAACAAGCCACTGCGGCTGGCGGATAAAAAGCGGCCATCGCTGTCAAAACAGGCGATGCCTTCCATCAGGGTGCCCAAAAATTCCGGGCGGCTGTGAAAACTCAGTTTGATGGCATCCTGAAAAGAAGAGGCAAATAACTGGTTTTCTATCATCTGCGCCGACATGCGCACCAGGGCCATGGTGTGCTTATGGAAATTATGCTGGTCACCCGTCACATCCAGCACACCGATGACATTGCCCATGACATCAAAAATAGGTGCGGCTGAGCAAGTCAGAAAATTGTTGGCTTCAAGATAATGTTGGTCTGCATGGACGATGGTAGGTGTTTTTTCGGCAATGGCCGTGCCTATGGCATTCGTGCCCTTGCTGCGCTCTGACCAGGCGACACCGGGGCTGAGCGCCACCCTGTCCGCTTTTTCCAGAAAATCAGCGTCACCGAGGGTGTGAATGATGAGCCCATTCACATCGGTCAGGATAACCATATTATGCGTGTTGATTATTTGCTCATACAGAGTTTCCATGACGGGCAAAGCATGCTGATGCAAGACCCTGTTTTGCTCCAGCAGGGTCTTGAGATCAGTCTTGCCCAAAGGGCCATAGTCTGGCGCAGCCGTACGCGGCAAGCCATAGGCGGCAGAGCGTTCATGTGCCTGTTCTATCATCATGTGGGCAGATGAAGCAGAACTTATGCCAGGGCCAGGCTTTGTTTGCCCGGAGGAAATTCCAGTGTCACGCATTTGCATACGGGTCTCCAGCAACATGGCCAATTTTTTGGCTCTAGGTAGGATGTTAAGCACTTAATGTAACACTAATAGCTGATGGTGCCGGAAACTGCAAATTGATTTGCATTAAGTTTCCAGCAGTCAGATACGGCGCTGCGGCACTATGAGAGGCTTTCTACTATAATGCTGGTATTCGCAATTCAAGTATTTAAGGAAGATAGCCATGAGCGACGTACAAAGCTGGATCAAAGAAACTGTTACTGCAAACCCTGTCGTGTTATTCATGAAGGGTACTGCCCAATTCCCGCAATGCGGTTTTTCTGGCCGTGCGATTCAATTGCTGAAAGCCTGTGGCGTGCAAAACATGGTCACCGTGAATGTGCTGGAAGACCCGGAAGTACGCCAGGGCATCAAGGATTTTTCCAACTGGCCTACCGTACCGCAACTGTATGTCAAAGGCGAATTCGTTGGCGGTTCTGACATCATGAATGAAATGTTTGACAGCGGTGAATTGCAGACTTTGCTGAAAGACTAAGCAAGGCATGACTGATGCCGCAGCCCCCAAGCGCCTGATTGTTGCCATTACCGGTGCAACAGGTGCCATCTATGGTGTGCGGCTGCTGCAAGTCTTGCGTAATATTTCTGGCGTGGAAAGCCATTTGCTGATTTCAGAAGCAGGTGTACTGAACCTGCATCAGGAAATGGACTTGAAGCGCAAAGATGTAGAAGCTCTGGCCGATGTTGTCCACAATGTGCGCGATGTCGGTGCCAGTATTGCCAGCGGCTCTTTTTTGTCAGATGGCATGGTCATCGCACCCTGTTCGATGAAAACCCTGGCAGCCGTGGCGCATGGTTTGTCCGACAATCTCATCACCCGTGCCGCCGATGTGGTCTTGAAAGAACGTCGCCGCCTGGTTCTGATGGTGCGAGAAACACCCTTCAACCTCGCACATTTGCGCAATATGACCGCCGTCACAGAAATGGGCGGCGTCATCTTCCCGCCCCTGCCCGGTTTTTACCACCGCCCGCAAAGCATAGAAGAGATGGTCGACCATACCCTTGGTCGCGTACTCGACATGTTTGCCTTGCCGCATGAGCTGACGCCACGCTGGCAAGGCCTTAAAGATTCTTAGCGGATTTACACAAAACCGCCCCAGCTGCGTTGCAGCTCCCGCATTTAGTAAAACCCGGTACTAAAGTACTGTCTTCGTCGCTACGGTGTTTTGGGGTTTCAGACAACATGTTGTCTGCCAACGTAACGAAGCTCTCTTGCAAGAGAGCTTACCTAAAGCGTTAGCCTTGCTGGGACAATTGTGTGTAAGTCCTTAGTACCTGTCCATGATGAGCTGGGTCTTCAGCGAATCTTCTGCCACAAACCATCCACGCGAAATCAGGTAAGCCTGCAATTCATCATGCTTGGCTGATGCTGTTGCTTCGCTCGTGGTCTTGAAAGAAGCTTCAACGATGTAGTCAGTACCTGTGCCTGCCTGGTTCAGGATAGGCCAGACTTCGATATACAGTTTCAGACCACTCCAGGTGCCGACTGAGCGTTTGGCCAGTATCGGGCCATACTTGCGCGAATTATCGAGCATAGACGTGCCCCAGCCGCCATACAGCCAGTTATTCAGCTTGCCCGGGATATTCTTTTTGAGCAAGCTGCGGGAGTCACTGTTGGACGGCAAGTCCATGCCGCTGTAACCGGATTTGCTGTCAGTCTTACTGTTGGAAATACTCAGGGTTTTCTTTTGATAGCCCCATTCAACCTGGGCTCCGTAATTCTTTTCGGTAGAGTCAAAGCCTTCTGCGTTGGCTTTATACAAGGCTTCACTGATATTGCCATTGTCTATGGCATAGCGCTTTTTGTAGGTCAGCTCAAAATCACTTTCACCTTCTGTCTTGCGT
Source organism: Undibacterium sp. GW821-FHT07F11 (assembly GCF_059418665.1). NCBI lineage: Bacteria > Pseudomonadati > Pseudomonadota > Betaproteobacteria > Burkholderiales > Oxalobacteraceae > Undibacterium > Undibacterium sp. GW821-FHT07F11. The sequence goes on along the minus strand of NZ_JBWKQH010000006.1, from coordinate 352,724 downwards.
ATCCGCGCTATCCAGGTATTACCGTAAATATCTTTGGCATTGGTATCCATGAACAGGACATTCATCTTGGTCACGGATGTTGGCATATTGAAGGTGTTAAGCACTGTGCTCTTGAGTTTGTGGTCGGCATCCAGAACCACATTCGGGTTCATGAGCAATTTGACTTCATAGTCAGGGACCATATTGCTGGCGGCAATAGCATTAGCCAAAGGCAGCAGCAAGCTCAGAGCGAGACCGGTTATTGTGCGTACAGCAAATTTCATCATGACAGGCACTCCATAGAAAAGGTGCGCACACTATAGTTGTCATTTATGACCTTAACATTACGACAGCCAATCAGAGGTGGCTATGCTGTCATTGCTGCGTCACATGCCGCTAGTACATTCGCGGGCAGGCATTTTCACGCAAATTTACTACTCAAAAGGTCATATCAAATGAAGCAAAGTAGCAAAAACCTGATGCTGGGCATCAGTAGTCTGACTGCAGCAATGTTGCTCACGGCCTGCGGCGGCAGTAGCAATAGTACGGTCACCACTCCGGCCACACCTACTCCGGTGAGTGGCGTATTCCTCGATGCCTCAGTTGAAAACCTGGATTATTCCATCGCTGGCGGCAGCAAGCTCAGTACATCGGCCACCGGCGGTTTTAACTGCAACGTGGGCGATACAGTCGCCTTCTCAGTCGGCGGTATCGCCCTGGGTAATGCGCCTTGCGCAGCAACTGCTACACCATTGACCCTGGCCAATTCCAGCAACGTCAAGGATGACAGCGTCGTCAACCGCCTGCTGTTCCTGCAATTGCTGGACGAAGACAATGATGTTGCTACCGGTATCAAAATACCTGCTACAGTAAAGACTGCACTCGCTGGCCAGACTCTGGACTTCAATGCCACTGCTGCCAACTTCAATACGGCACTGACGGCAACTCTGGCCAAGCTGCCAGCGAATTACCAAAAGCTCACCGTGGATGCAGACCGCCGCACCCTGGTACGCGAACATTTTGAAGACACCATGGCATCCAAGCTGGGCACACCTGTCGTTGATACTGTGACGCAAACCAATGCCCTGGGCACGGTCAGCGCCGCCATCACGCGCTATCAGGTGCAGGCTGCTGATAATTTCTTTGTGCCGTATGAGGGTACGAATGCCGCAGTCAAGGCAGAATTCCCGAAAGGTTTCTTGCCATCTTATGGCTCAGGCCTGACCTTCAAGGGCAAAGCCGCTGATGGCTCGCTGGAATTCTATGGCATCACCGACCGCGGCCCGAATGGCGATGGCCCCAAAGTGCCTAACTCTGTCGTCACTGCAGGTGCCACTGGTACCAGCGATGCCAAGTTCTTTCCTTCCCCCAGCTTCACACCTTCATTTGGCCTGATCAGCATAGGCAAGGATGGCGCGGTACTGAAATCCAGCACGCCCATCAAATTCAGCTCCACCATCAATGCATCTGGTCTGTCTATCGCGGCTGGCAAGGTTGGCTCTTCTGCCGAAGTACCTTTGAATGATGCAGCCAAGTTTGATGCCAGCAGCAAGACTACTTTCAGCGACTATGGCCTCGATACTGAATCCATCGTCTATGACGCAGCACGTGGCGTGGTCTGGGTGTCGGATGAATACGGCCCTTTCATTTTGAAGATTGATGTTGCCACCGGCATCATCCTGAAAAAATACCAGCCAGGCACAGGTACAGCCGACCTGCCCGCTGTCTTGCTGAAACGCCGCGCCAACCGTGGCATGGAAGGTCTGTCACTGGAAGTCGCCACTGGCAAATTGAATGGCTTTGTGCAAAGCCCACTGGATGATGGCAAGGCCAATTACCTCGTGCCAGGTGCAACGGCAGCGACCAGCGAAAGCATCAAGGACTATGCCAAATTCAACCGCTGGGTAGAGTTTGACCCGACCACAGAAAAAACCAGGTTGTATGCCTACCCTATTGACAGCACGCAATACACCGCAGGCAAGACAGGCAATGCCAAACTGGGTGACATGGTGTCACTGGGGAATGGCAAATTCATCGTACTTGAGCAAGGTACGGGCCCGGATGGCAAGGCCTTCAACAAGCTGATGCTGGTGCAAGTACCGGGCAATGCGACCGATATCGCCAACATGGGCACAGACCTGGAAAAAAGTAGCATGACAGGTACAGCAGTCAATGGTGTCAATTATGCTGATGTGGTCTTGCTCAAGAAAACACAGTTGTTTGATTTGAACAATGCAGGCTGGCTGGCCGAAAAAGCTGAAGGTCTGGCGCTGGTCGATGACAGCACGCTGGCGCTGACCAATGATGACGACTTTGGCATGAAAACTGTGATCCTTGATCCTACCGGTGCCATCGTGGTTGGTGCCGATGTGACCAAGTGTACGGTAGATGCCAATGGCGCCCTGACGACCACGGCTGGAGCACTGGGCTGTACCGCAGGCAATACCATGCGTGTAGCCCGTGGTGCAGATACTGAACGCCCTAACCGTATCTGGCTGTTCAAGTTCAGCAAGAAACTGGCTGACTTCAATATCCCTTCCTGATATTGTCTTACCGATAGAAAGCCGCTGTGAGTGATCAAGCTCACAGCGGCTTTTTTCAATTCAAGACCATCTCTTGCGACAAGTAAGAATACACCGCCGACACCCGGCGCAAATGCCTGGCCTCGGTATGCGTGAGCAGCCATAGTTCGGTCTGGCATTCATCCAGCACATCACTCAGTTGCACCACATCTTTGCGTCCCTGTGCGAGGAATAGCGGCAAGATACCCAGGCCCAAGCCCTGCCCCACCAGCTCTGCCACGGTGAGTATGCTATTGACCTTATAGGTCGCCTGCAACTTAGGAAAATGCTTCTTGCGCCACACCACAGATGGATGCTCTGGCAAGGCATCGTCAGGTGCTACCCAGTGATGGCGCTGAGCGACATCAACATCAAAGTGCTTTATCCTGGTGGCCTTGCCTGCATACAAAGCCACCCGTATAGGCCCCAGGTGTTTGCCTATCAAATGCTGAGGTGGTCGCTTGCTGGCCCGTATGGCAATGTCGGCATCGCGCCTGGTCAGACTGGCCAGCTCATTGCCTGCATGCAGGTCCAGACTCAAGAGAGGATGCAGCAATTGCAAGGGCTTCAAGACAGGTGCCAGCAATCCATGCAATATGGTGTCTGTGGTCGTAATACGCACGGCTCCTGCTACCTGGTCTGGCTGCATTTGCATGGCTGAACGGGCAGCTTCAAGCTGCGCTTCCATTTGCTCTGCATGTACCGCCAGTTCCTGCGCCAGCTCATTGGCCTGATAACCAGTGCGTGAACGTTCAAACAGGCGCTGCCCCAGGCCTTTTTCCAGCTTTTGTATACTGCGGAAGACAGTGGATGCATCCAGTGCCAGCCGTTCTCCTGCCTCAGCCAGTTTGCCGGTACGCACCAGCGCCAGCACCACTTCAAGGTCAACCGCAGTTAATCTGTAATTTAGTCTATATTGCGTTTTTGCATTCATAGTTTGCTCCACTGCCTATTTTCATTGCAAATACGAAATCATATAGTAACTCCATCAAACACTTTTTTGGAGAGCAAAATGACTCACTCAAATCCTTCGGCAGATCAAGGCAGCAATGCCTACGGTATTACCCTGTTACGCATCAGCCTTGGCATCATGTGGATAGCCCATGCCTTGCTGAAACTGTTTGTGTTTACCCTGCCCGGTACGGCGCAGTTTTTTACCAGCATAGGGTATCCGGGCTTTCTCGCTTATCCCGTGTTCGCGCTGGAATTACTCGGTGGCTTGGCGCTGGTACTCGGCATCTACAGCCGCCAGGTTGCACTGGCACTGGTGCCCATCATGGCAGTTGCCGCGACTGTGCATTTTGGCAATGGCTGGGTGCATACCAGCCCAAATGGTGGCTGGGAATATCCAGTGTTTCTGATCGTGACTTCAATTGCCGTCTGGTTGCTGGGTGACGGGGCATTTGCCCTGCGCCGCAGCTCACGCTTTTCACTGACATAAGAGAGGGACAAATCATGAGTAATCAATATACCCTGATCAGCCACAAGCTTTGCCCTTATGTGCAGCGCGCGGCCATTACCCTTGCAGAGAAAGGTCTGCTGTTTGAACGTATAGATATAGACCTGGCGAACAAGCCTGACTGGTTCCTGCAAGTGTCACCACTGGGCAAAACGCCAGTGTTGCTGGTGGATGGACAAGCCATCTTTGAGTCAGCAGTCATATGCGAATACCTGGATGAAACCATGCCACACCGCCTGCATCCAGAAGCTGCACTGGAAAGAGCGCAACACCGCGCCTGGATAGAATTTGCCTCTGCCACCCTGAATAGCATAGGCGGTTTTTACAATGCCGCAGATGCACAGATCCTGGATGCCAAAGCAGCAGAGCTAAAAACCAAGTTTGCGCAACTGGAAAAGCAGATTGGCGATGGACCTTATTTTTCAGGCGAAAATTTCAGTCTGGTGGATGCGGCATTTGCACCAGTATTCCGCTATTTTGATGTGTTTGAACAGATAGCAGATTTTGGATTTTTTACTGACCGCCCTAAGTTAAAAGCATGGCGGCAAAGCCTGCAGGCACGGGTCTCCGCACGAACTGCTGTCAGTGAAGATTATTCCGCTTTATTACATGCTTTCTTGCATGCACGTCATTCTGCCTTGTCAGCTTTGATGTCATAAAAAAACGGTGCAGATTTTTCTGTACCGTTTTTTTGTATCTCAAATAATCAGAGATTATTTTTCAAAAATTCCCATTTGGCTTTTTGCAGTGACCACATGGTCCAGTCGCCACGCGGGCCATGACCTGCACCGGGATACAATTGCAGGCTGTAATCCTTGCCATTCTTGATCAGTTCATCAATAAACATGATGGTATTTTGCGGATGGACATTGTCATCCATGGTGCCATGCATGAGCATGATCTTGCCGCTCAGGTCTTTAGTGGCTTTCAACACGCTGCCCTTGTCATAGCCCTCTGCATTGTCTTGTGGCAGACCCATGTAGCGCTCGGTATACACGCTGTCATACAAACGATAATCCGTCACTGGCGCGCCAACGAAACCTATCTTCCAGGCCTTGCTGTGGGTCATCGCATACGAAGTCATATAACCGCCATAACTCCAGCCATTCAGGGCTATCCTGTCCATATCTGCCCAGCCCTGCTTGCGCAACCATTCCAGGCCATCAAGCTGGTCTTGCAATTCCAACTGGCCCAGTTTCTTGTGTATGGGCCAGGCGCTGACCAGGCCCTTGTTACTGGCACTGCGGTTATCCAGTATCCAGACGATATAACCTTGCTGCGCCAGGAAGTGGTGCCAGAGATTGTTGTTCCAGCGATCAACCACCTGTGGTGCCATGGGGCCAGAATACAGATGCTGGTAAACCGGGTATTTCTTTTTCGGATCAAAATCCGGTGGCAGGAAAAGCAGGCTTTCCATCAGGAAGCCATCACGCGATTTGATTTGCTGCTGCGTGACTTTAGCCAGTTGCAGACCCTGCATTTTTTCGGGCGCACCAACATCATCGACCAGTTTCAGTGAGGCCCCTTCGGCATTGAATACTGCCTGCTTTGGCGCTTGCTTGAGACTGCTCCAGCTATCAATGAAATGCGTATAGGCACTATTCCAGCGTGCATTGTGGGTGCCTGATTCTGTCGTCAGTCTTTGCAGCTTGCTGCCATCAAGATTGACGGCATACACATCATTACCTATGGGGTTGCGTTCATTGGCTGCAAAAAAGACTTTGCCTTTGGCTTCATCAACGCCATAGACGCTGCGGATATCCCAGTCACCCTTGGTGATCGCGCCCTTGAACTGATATTGCTGGTCATAGCGATACAGGTGATGGTGACCTGTACGATCAGATTCCCAGACAAAACTGCCATCTTTCAAGAATTGTGGCAAAGGCAGGCGCTCCACCCAGGCCGGGCTGCTCTCGCGCAGTAATTGCCTGCTGCGATACTGAGCATCATAGATACGCAAGTCCAGCCAGGTTTGCACGCGGTCTTGCCAGGATGCCAGCAACTTGCCATCCGGCGTCCAGCCTACCTGCACGATCAGGGTTTCCTTGCCTGCATAAGGGTCTTCAGTCCAGCTGGTTTTGCCCGTCATATCCACGACACCCAGCTTGACTTCAGGATTAGGGTCACCGGCCTTGGGGTAGCGCGTACGTTCGCTCCTGATAGGTTGTGCATGGTCGCCGCTGAGGGTATAAACAGGAACCTTGCTTTCGTCAAAACTCAGGTAGGCGATTTTTTTGGAATCCGGTGCCCACCAGAATGCACGCAGGCGGCCACGGCCATAAATCTCTTCCATGTACACCCAATCAAGGCGGCCATTGAAAGTGGTTTCATTGCCACCTGTGGTCAGGCGCTTTTCTGTGGCATCAGCGACATCCGTCAGATAAATATCATTCCCCTTCAGATAGGCGACTGATTGCAGGTCTGGCGACAAGATCGCTTCATCTTCTACCTGATCTGGCGTATGTGTCAGTTCCCTGACCTTGTTCAATTGCAGGTCAAGCAGCCACAAATCATTTTTATATGTGAACAGATAAGACTTCAAGTCAGGCTTGATTTGCGGCGTCAGCTTATCTATCTGGGCTTTGGCCTCTTTTTCAGGTATGCCCGCAGCTGTCATCATCGCCAGGATATTGCCATCTGCCAGTAAAGCCTGTTTTTCCCAGGTCGCTGGATTAACCACAAACTGCTGCACCACCCCAGCCGTATTCTGGGTTTCTATGAGCCGGTTTTGCGCATCCCAAGCCAGGCGAGTCAGGGGTTTGACATCAAATTTTTCTTTTTTTGTCGGGTGATAAATCATTTCAAGGCTGAGCATGCCATCCTGGGCCTGCGCAACACTACCACCGGCAAGAACAGGACTGATGGCCAACAAAAAAGACGCGATACGAATCCGCATAAAACTCCTATGCCATAAATTGAAGAAACAGTGTGTCAAAGCCCATGCATGGAAATTTAACAGATACGGATTATGACCGTGACAGACTTGTGCAGTTCAAGAAAAATTCGCTTTGTGAAATAAACCGGATTCTTGAGTGATAAAGAAAAAACCCACCGTTATTGCTAACGATGGGTTTTTAATTTGGTGCCGACTGCCGGAATCGAACTGGCCACCTGATGATTACAAGTCAACTGCTCTACCAAATGAGCTAAGTCGGCGAAACTTTTTTCGTTTTTGCTTCGTTGCCGTTGCATTCCCGAAGACCAAGATTATAGGCTACTTTATTATTTTTAGCGAGGGCTTTTCTGATTTTTTTTCAGATTTTTTTATTTCGTCTGCAGAAACCGGATTTTCTACTGGTGTCGGCTTGCTACTGACTGCCGCCAGACCAAGTACAGGCTTGGTATTTTCTTCAACTTCATTGGCTGCGTCTGAGCTGTCTTCCTCTGCTTCGCTGAGATCAACTTCAAACGCCATGCCCTGGCCATTTTCACTGGCATACACTGCCAGCACGTTTTCTACCGGTACATAGATTTCCCGGGATACACCACCAAAGCGGGCCTTGAAGGCAACCGCATCATTATCCATCTTGAGGCCACTGGTCGCGCCGAAACTGATGTTGAGTACAATTTCACCGTTCCTGACGAACTCCATGGGCACGCGTGCAGCATGGTTGACCTTGACCGCCATATAAGGCGTATAGCCATTGTCGGTGCACCACTCATAGATGGCACGCATAAAATAAGGCTTGGTAGATATTTCTTGCATGTTTATACAATCGGTGAAAATGTATGTTAAGAAGTGCTTTAAGGTACTTTAGGCGGACAGCCCAAAAACAACAAGGCTGACGTTTGCATCAGCCTTGTTATCTTATCCTGAAACAGGTCTTGCTTATCTGCGCATGACTTTTTCAGATGGTGTCAGTGCCTCGATGTAGGCAGGACGGGAGAAAATACGTTCTGCATATTTCATCAAAGGTGCTGCTGTCTTCGACAATTCTATACCGTAGTGATCGAGGCGCCACAACAATGGGGCAACGGCCACGTCGAGCATGGAGAATTCATCGCCCAGCATGTATTTGTTCTTGACGAACAAAGGTGCGAGCTGAGTCAGGCGGTCGCGGATTTCTGCACGAGCCTTGTCCTGTACTTTGGCCGACGCTGTGTTCTTGTCGTTTTCCAGAGTATGGACATGGATGAACAATTCTTTTTCAAAATTGAACAACATCAAACGGGCGCGGGCGCGTTGCAGCGGGTCTGCCGGCATCAGTTGCGGATGCGGGAAGCGCTCATCGATGTATTCGTTAATGATATTGGATTCATACAATATCAATTCACGTTCAACCAGGATAGGCACCTGACCATAAGGATTCATGGTCGAGATATCTTCAGGCTTGTTAAACAGATCAACATCGCGGATTTCAAAATCCATGCCTTTTTCGAACAGAACCAGGCGGCAACGTTGAGAAAATGGGCAGGTTGTACCCGAGTAGAGAACCATCATTTTTATAGTTCCTTAGAAACGATCAGGGCGAGGAGCCAGTTTTGCGCACCTCACCCCAGGGATTACACGTCCGTCTACGACGGAGAAAAACGGACGATCTCAAAAAATTTCTGGCTCATGCCGTTATCAGCGCAAGCCCGAAACCTTACATTTATTTTACTTCTTTCCAGTACGATGCATTCAAGCGCCATGCCAGAGTTGCCAGCGTAGCCAGGAACAGCAAGACCCAGACGCCGAGGCGCTTGCGTGTGCTTTGGGCTGGTTCGCCCATCCACTGCAAGTAGGCAACCAGGTCGCCGACAGCATTGTCATATTCTATCTTGCTCATCGTGCCAGGCTTGACAGTGTCAAAGCCAGCGACCTTGTGAATCTTTTTGGATTCATCATGCGGATCGCTTTCTTCTACCATCTTGATGGTACGTACACCTTGCAATTCCCACAATACGTGAGGCATGCCAACGTTAGGAAACACCAGATTGTTCCAGCCACTTGGGCGGGAGTCGTCTTTGTAGTACGTACGCAGATAGGTGTAAATCCAGTCAGCGCCAGTACCGGCACCAGATGCTTTGGCACGGGCAATCACGGACAAATCAGGTGGCACTGCGCCAAACCAGTCCTTGGCATCCTTGGCTGACATGGTGGTTTTCATCAGGTCGCCGACTTTTTCGCCAGTAAACAGCAAGTTTTGCTTGATCTGCTCATCTGTCAAACCGATATCTTTCAAACGGTTATAACGCATGGCTGAAGCAGAGTGGCAATTCAGGCAGTAGTTGACGAACAGCTTCGCACCATTTTGCAAAGCAGCCATGTCTGTGGAACGGTCAGGGGCACTATCCAGAGGGATGGTGTCACTATTTGCCAGTACCATTGCAGGAGCAAATGCCAGCACAGCGATCAGTTTTTTAAGTAATTTCATGCTTATTCTTCCTCGCTTTTTCTCAGTGCGCTGCAAATGTAACGCGCTTTGGCACGGGCTTAAATGTGCCCATTGCACTCCACCATGGCATCAGCATGAAGAAGCCGAAGTAAATGATCGCGCAAACTTGGGAGATACGTTCACGAACTGGTGAAGGTGGCTCCACACCGAGGTAACCCAGGGTAACGAAAACAATACCGAAGACGATGTACACAGATTTGTGCCAGTCTGGACGATAACGTATTGATTTAACTGGAGAAACATCCAGCCATGGCAAGAAAGCCAGGATCACGACGGAACCGCCGAACAATACCACACCCCAGAATTTTGCATCGAGACCAAAAGGCATCATGCCGACAATGGCGACCAGTGCAATAGCTGCAATCGCGATTTTCAGCAATTGATGCAACTTGGTAGTCATCCAGATCAATACGACATAAGCTGCAGCGCCAAACTGTACGACGTACAGGAACTCGGAAGTGGTAGCACGCAGAATCGAGTAGAAAGGTGTGAAATACCAGGTCGGAGCAATATGCGATGGCGTTTTCAGTGAATCAGCCGGGATAAAGTTATTGTACTCAAGGAAGTAGCCACCCATTTCCGGTGCAAAGAACACGACTGCACTGAAAATCGTCAGGAACACAGTCACGCCAAAGATGTCGTGGAAAGTGTAGTAAGGGTGAGAAGGCACACCATCAACAGGGTGACCATCAGGGTCCAGGTTTTCTTTGATTTCGATACCGTCAGGGTTGTTGGAACCCACTTCATGCAAGGCGATCAAGTGAGCAACCACCAGACCCAGCAAGACCAGAGGAATAGCGATGACGTGGAAGGAGAAGAAGCGATTCAATGTCGCATCAGAGACCACATAGTCACCACGGATCCACAAGGACAGATCAGGGCCAATGAAAGGAATGGCACCAAACAGGTTAACAATAACCTGGGCACCCCAGTAAGACATCTGACCCCATGGCAGCAGGTAACCGAAGAAAGCTTCGGCCATCAGGCACAGGAAAATCGCGAAACCGAACAACCAGATCAGTTCACGTGGCTTGCGGTAAGAACCGTACAGGAAAGCACGGGTCATATGCAGGTACACGACGATGAAGAATGCCGAAGCGCCAGTCGAGTGCATGTAGCGCACCAGCCAGCCCCAGGGCACATCGCGCATGATGTATTCAACCGAAGCAAACGCCAGGTTGGCATCAGGTTTGTAATGCATGACCAGGAAAATACCGGTAACGATCTGGATAACCAGTACCAGCATCGCCAGGGAACCAAAGATGTACCAGAAGTTAAAGTTCTTTGGTGCGTAATACTTGCCCCATTGATCATTCCACAACTTGGTCAGCGGAAAACGGGAATCAACCCAGTTCAAGGCCTTGTCCACGACAGGTGCGTCTGCCGGGAGTTTTTTCTCAACAAATGCCATGATCAGGCCTCGCCTTTCTCATCTTTACCGATGACGATTTTGGTTTCCGACAAAAACATGTGAGGAGGCACATCCAGGTTTTGTGGAGCTGGTTTGTTTTTATACACACGTCCGGCCAGGTCGAAAGTCGAACCATGGCATGGGCAGAGGAAGCCGCCATTCCAGTCATCAGGCAAAGATGGCTGTGCACCCGACTGGAATTTGGAACTTGGAGAACAGCCCAGGTGGGAACAGATACCGACCGTTACCAGAATGTCGCTATGCTCTTTGCGTGAACGGGTCTGCTTGTCGCAGTACTCAGGCATCGCCATGGTGTAAGGTTTTTCCGATTTTGGATCGGCAACCTTGTCTTCAGTCTTTTTCAGACTGTCCATCATTTCTTGAGTGCGTTTCAAAATCCACACTGGCTTACCACGCCATTCTGTCGTTTGCATTTCGCCCGGCTTCAAGGACGAAATGTCCACTTCCACCGGCGCACCTGCCGCCTTGGCGCGCTCGGATGGCTGGAAAGTGCTTACCAGCGCACCTGCCGTTGCCAAGCCTGCCACACCACCCGCCGCGCAAGTGGCGACGAGTAAACCGCGACGGCCGGAATCGACCTGCTTTTCGATACTCATACCAACCCCAATCTGTCAATAATCAAAACTTGATGAAGCAAAAACCCAGCTTCTAGCAACCTTAAATTATAAATGACCCGGATATGGTTTTAAAGAAAAAGATATCCGAAACGCCAACTTGCTGGCATTTTTCAACAATTCAAGCCCGAATCGCATGTTCGGGCTGGCTGGATTTGTACTTTGAGCACAAAATCACGGGCAATAATAAGTATTTCGGCATTAAGAGAAAAGAAAATTGACAAAAAACTGCGGGCTTTTCATATACTTTGCGCATTAGAATCTTGCTACTTGAATTTTGGACATGCATTTTTGTAGTTTATTTTGCACCAAAATTCGCTCTTTACCACCCCTTTATCAGCCTCTCAAAGGAGAATTCCCATGGGTATGTTGCAAGAATTTAAAACATTTATCAGCCGGGGCAATGTCGTTGACCTGGCAGTTGGCGTCATCATTGGCGCTGCTTTTGGCAAGATCGTTGATTCTCTGGTTGGCGATATCGTCATGCCCGTGATCGGGCGCATCGTCGGTGGCCTTGATTTTTCCAACTACTACATCCCGCTGAATGGCCAGGGCACGCATCTGGTGCTGGCAGAAGCAAAAAAAGCGGGTGGTGTTATCGCTTATGGTAATTTTGTGACTGTCAGCGTCGGTTTCGTTATCCTGGCTTTTGTGATTTTCCAGATGGTGAAACTGGTCAATGCGCTCAAAAAGGCAGAGCCAGCACCGGAACCTGTGCCAGAGGTCACCCCTGAAGATGTATTGCTGTTGCGTGAGATCAGAGACGCCTTGAAGAAGTAAGAGAAAAACTTTTATTTTTCAAAAAAAACCAACTCAAAAAAACAATTGCAAAGTCCCCTCTCTTTCCAAGGGTGGGGCTTAACATCATCGCTAATCACACCGGATTATCAATATCCACAAAACTATGCTGCACCCCGAACGTGTCAGCAATAAACTGCCCCAAACTCTGTACCCCGAAACGCTCGGTCGCATGATGACCGCAAGCGATATAAGCCACGCCTGATTCACGCGCCAGATGCACCGTGGGCTCAGAAATTTCACCACTCAGATAAACCGAGGCACCTGCTGCAATCGCCTGGTCCAGCATATTCTGGGCAGCACCAGTGCACCAGGCAACGCGACCCACTGGCGCTGCCGGATCACCGATCAACAGGGGCTTGCGACCCAGTTTTAACTCTATGTGCAGGGCCAAATCGGCCAGGGTAGCGACCGCACTATCATCCAAAGTACCCAGCCAGGCGAGATCATTTTCACCAAAGCGACCGTCTGCCGTCAGGCCCAGGCGGCGGGCCAGGCCTATGTTATTGCCCAGTTCTGCATGATTATCCAGCGGCAGATGGTAGGCAAACAGGGAAATATCATTCTCCAGCAAGAGTTTCAGACGGCGCTGCTTTTGTCCTATGACGCGCATATCCTCGCCTCGCCAGAAGTAACCGTGATGCACGAGGATGGCGTCGGCCTGCATTTCCACGGCTTTTTCCAATAATGCTAAACTGGCAGTCACGCCACTGACGATATGTTTAATCGTGCTGCGCCCTTCCACCTGTACGCCGTTTGGGCAATAATCACGAAAGTAATTTACTTGCAGTTCTTTTGCCAGGAATTGCGCTAATTCGTCCCGATTCACTGATTTCATACTGATTCTTTCTATGCGTCGTCTTTGGTTATTGTTTGCCCAAACTGTCACTGTCGGTCTGGCGATCTGGTTTATTGTAACCACCTTGAAACCCGATTGGGTAAAAGGGGGGTATAACACCAGGCAAACCCAGATTTTGAATGCTGGCGCCATCGTCAAGGAAGCACCTGCCAATAGCGTACCCGCGCAAAGTTCTTATGGCGCGGCGGCAAAGCGGGCCATGCCATCGGTGGTGAATATTTTCACTTCAAAAGAAGTGCGCCAGCGTCGCAATCCCTTATTGAATGACCCCTTCCTCAGACGCTTTTTTGGTGATCAGCAAAACCCGCAAGCCGAGCGTTTGTCCAGCCTAGGCTCTGGCGTGATCGTCAGTTCAGAAGGCTATATCCTCACCAACAACCATGTAGTTGAAACTGCTGACGATATCGAAGTTGCTTTGGCTGACGGCCGCAAGACCAGCGCCAAGATAGTTGGTACTGACCCGGAAACCGATCTGGCAGTCATCAAAATCAATTTGCCAGATTTGCCTGCAATCACCCTGGGGCGCTCCGATACGGCCAGTGTCGGCGATGTCGTCCTGGCTATCGGCAATCCCTTTGGCGTAGGCCAGACCGTCACCATGGGCATTATCTCTGCGCTGGGACGCAATAACCTGACAGAAAATGCCTTTGAAAACTTTATCCAGACGGATGCAGCAGTCAACCCCGGCAACTCTGGCGGCGCTCTGGTGGATGTCAATGGCAATCTGCTGGGTGTTAATACGGCAATTTATTCACAAACGGGAGGCTCGGTAGGCATAGGTTTTGCCATCCCGGCAACCACCGTCAAGCAGGTCATGGAATCCATCATCACCAATGGCCATGTGGTGCGCGGCTGGATAGGTGTGGAACCACAAGACATTACGCCAGAACTGGCAGACAGTTTTGGTCTGAAGCAAAAATCCGGAGCAATCATCGCCGGCGTGATACGCGGCGGCCCGGCTGACAAGGCTGGCATGAAACCAGGCGACATCCTGATCGCCATCGAAGGTAAACCCGTTGGCGACACCACCCAGATGCTGAATCTGGTGGCACAACTGAAACCTGGTAACAAAGCCAAGATCACGGTCTTGCGCGATACCAAGGAACCTACACTGGAAATCCTGATAGGCAAACGCCCGTCAGCACGCAAAGAAGAAAACCGGGAATAGAAATCCATGCATTTGATCGACTTGCAAGCTTACTTGTCCGAGCTGGGCGACAACAATAACCGCGCCTGGTTCGTCATGAACAAACCGCGCTATGACATTTTACGGGCAGAATTTTTGCAACTGGTCACCGAAATGATCACTGAGATCAGCAAATTTGATCCCGCCATCATAGGACTGGAGCCGAAAAAAGCACTTTTCCGCATTAACCGCGACGTGCGTTTTGCGCATGACAAATCACCGTATAAAACCACCTTCTCTTCCTCTATAGTCCCGAGCGGACGCAAGAAGCCTAGTGAAGGCGGCGGGCCTGCGTATTATTTCCAGATGGATGGTACTGGCCGCCTGTTCTATGCGGTCGGTGAATACATGCCCCCCTCAGACCGTTTGAAGGCGATACGCAATCACATCGTCGCTGACCCGGATGGTTTTGCCAAGGTATTGAAAGACAAGAAGCTGAAAGCACAGTTTGGTACGCTGCAAGATGAAGGCAAGCTGCAGCGCCCGCCCAAAGGCTTTGATGCCGACCTGCCACATATAGAACAGATCAAGCTGAAGAATTTCATGGTATGGACAGAATGCCCGCTCAAGGGCATGGATACGGATGAATTGAAATCTACCCTGCTGACAGCTTACCGCAGTGCCATGCCGCTGGTAAGCTGGTTAAGGTCGGCCTGAAACTTACTGGCTGTTTGATTCGCCAGCTTCTGGTGGCGCCTGGGTTGCCCTGACGAATAGCGGGGCAATGAGCAAGCCCAATTCAAACAATAAAATCATCGGTATCGCCAGTGAGAACTGGCTGACAATATCGGGTGGCGTCACAATCGCGGCAATCACAAAGGCACCGACGATGACATAAGGCCGTATGGCCTTGAGTTTTTCCAGCGATACCAGACCCATGCGCACCAGGACCACGACTACGACCGGCACTTCAAAGGTCACGCCAAAAGCCAGGCACATGGAAATAATAAAATCCAGGTAATTTTCTATATCAGGCGCGACACTGATGGAGGCAGGTGCAAATTCATTGATAAATTTAAAGACACGGCCAAACACCAGGAAATAACAAAACGCTACACCACTAAGAAATAGCAGGGATGAAGAAATAACCAGTGGTGCTACCAGACGCTTTTCATGGGCATACAGACCGGGCGCAACGAAAGCCCAGACCTGATACAAGACCCATGGCAAGGCCACCATGAAAGCCAGCAGCAAGGTCACTTTCATAGGCACCAGGAACGGCGAAATAACACCCGTCGCGATCATTTTCGATCCGGCTGGCAGGGATGCCAGCATGGGTTGCGCCAGAAAATCATAAATCGCTGATGGCCCTGGCCATATCATCAAGACTGCACAGGCGACAAGCACGCCGCCAAGTATCTTGACCAGCCTGTCGCGCAGTTCGACAAGATGCGAGATAAAGCTCTCTTCAGGACTGTGTTCCGTTTGATCGCTCATGCGAATACCGCCAAATTATAAAAACGCAAAGACATAAGCGAAAATTAAAAGAAACTGCCGCCAGAACGGGGATAGGCACGGTGGCGCGCCATTCTTGCCGATCCAGAGATAATATGCTGGCGCTGACCGTGGCGGTTTTTATACCAGGCGGGCAATGCGGAAGTGCGGGCAAGTTTTTTACGACGGAAGCTTTTTACCTTGACCGCCAATTGCTCAGGTGTTGCTGTATGCAACAGGGCCGTATCGGTTTCCTGATCCAGGTTGCGCAATTCCTGCTCGGTTTCTGACCAGGTCTGATGTATGGATTGCTCTACATTGTGAGCGGCATCCTGTACATCTTTTTGCATCTTGCGCAATTCTTCCAGCTCAATTTCACGGCTGACTTCGGATTTGACTTCATTGATATAGCGCTGCGCACGACCCAGCAGGGTGCCAGCCATCCTTGCCACCTTGGGCAATTTTTCAGGACCGATAACAATCAATGCAACCACGCCTATCAATGCAAGCTTGCTGATACCAAGATCTATCATGCTGGCAACCCCGGCAAGGGTTGCACATCAGCGCAAGGAAAATGCATCACAGCTTGGATTTGTCTTTTGCTTCTACGTCTATGGTGCTTTTGTCAGCAACCTGCTGTGACGATCCCGGTTTTTCCTCTTCACCTTTGACGCCGTCCTTGAAGCCCTTGACGGCCTTACCCAGGTCGGAACCGACATTGCCCAGCTTCTTCGTGCCAAACACCAGCACGATGACAACCAGAACGATCAGCCAGTGCCAAATACTTAATGAACCCATTACTTACTCCCAGTGAGAGTCTTGCTCTCGAAAAATATGATAAAAACCTGTAATTGTCACCGCCAGCGAAAGCTGGTGCCAGTGCCGGGTCAATAAAAACCCGCTATCAGCGCTGCCCACGCCAAGGCTTGGGACCACCTATCACATGCATGTGCAAATGATACACCTCCTGCCCACCATCTGGCCCGGTGTTGATCAGGGTTTTATAACCACCTGACAAACTGCCATCGGCCTGCTGTACCGGAGCACAACCCTGCTCTTGCGCCAGCTTTGGCGCCAGCGCCAGCATTTTACCCAACAAGGCAGTATGTTCTGGCTGTATCGAAGACAAAGTATCGATATGAACTTTAGGAATGATCAACAGGTGCACAGGGGCAGCCGGGTTGATATCTTTAAAGGCCAGCAATTCGTCATCTTCATAAACACTGGCAGAAGGAATTTGTTTTGCAGCAATCTTACAAAAAATGCAGTTATCCACGTTTTATCCGTTTCTCAACAAGACGTATACTTATGCTCACGCATCCTTGCGTGCCGCTTTTTCTTCAATGCCAGAAATACCTTCACGCCTGGCCAGCTCATCAAGCACCTGTTGAGGGCTGAGATCATACTGGGCCAACATGACAAGCGAATGAAACCAGAGGTCGGCGCACTCATATAAAAGCTTGGACGCATCACCTGACACCCGGGCATCCTTGGCAGCCATCACGGTTTCTGTTGCTTCTTCGCCTATCTTTTTCAAAATAGCGTCGTCACCCTTGGAAAACAGGCGGGCGACATAGGACTTATCCGGATCGCCACCATTCACCAGCTTGCGGCTTTCTATGATCTCTGCCAGACGCTGCAAGGTCTGCTCTTGTGTATTGCTCATTGCACGATACTCATTTATAGATACTTTCCGGATCTTTCAAGACCGGATCAACCGCCAGCCAGTCACCATCATTGAGGCTGCCCTCAAACTTCTGGAAGAAGCAGGAATGGCGGCCAGTGTGGCAGGCGATGCTGTCAGTCTGTTCTATCTTCAGCAAGACCACGTCTTCGTCACAATCGATACGGATTTCCTTGACCTTCTGGATGTGGCCTGACTCTTCACCTTTATGCCAGAGTTTCTTGCGCGAACGGCTCCAGTAAACAGCTTCACCCAGTTCCACGGTTTTAGTCAGTGCATCGCGGTTCATCCAGGCAAACATCAGAATGTCGTTGCTGCTGGCCTCTTGCGCGATGACAGGCACCAGGCCGTTTTCATCCCACTTGACCTTGTTCAACCATTTTGCCGCGCTCATGACAACCTCATCGGTATATGTTGTGCAGCCATAAATTGCTTGGCTTCGCCTACTGTATGTTGTCCATAATGAAAAATGCTGGCAGCCAGTACCGCATCTGCCCCACCCACTTTGATGCCATCGGCCAGGTCCTGCAAACCACCGACACCACCTGAGGCAATGACGGGTATCGATACGGCATCTGACACTGCACGTGTCAGGCCCAGATCAAAACCGGAACGGGTACCGTCCTTGTCCATGCTGGTCAGCAGGATTTCGCCTGCACCCAGCTTGGCCATATGCTGCGCCCATTCAACCGCATCCAGGCCAGTGGCATTGCGGCCACCATGAGTGAATACTTCCCACTTGCCTGGCCCCACATTTTTGGCATCAATGGCCACGACTATGCATTGAGAGCCGTACTTATGTGCCGCATCTGCTACCAGTTGCGGATTGGTCACGGCAGAAGTATTGATGCCTACCTTGTCAGCACCGGCATTAAGCAAACGGCGTACATCAGCCACGGTGCGCACACCGCCGCCAACCGTCAGCGGGATGAACACTTGTGAAGCGACGGCTTCAATAATCGGCAGTATCAGGTCGCGGCCATCAGAAGAAGCCGTGATATCGAGAAAAGTAATTTCATCTGCGCCCTGCCCGTCATAGCGGCGGGCGATTTCTACCGGGTCACCGGCATCGCGCAGTTCCTGGAAATTAATGCCCTTGACGACGCGGCCAGCGGTCACATCAAGACAAGGGATAATACGTTTGGCTAAGCTCATTCAGTCTCTTCTTCATCATCGAATTCACCGCTGAGCTCGTCAGCACGGTCTTGTGCAGACAACAAATCCAGGGTGCCTTCGTAAATCGAACGGCCACAGATCACACCTTCTATGCCCTCGTCCTGCACAGCGCACAGGGCTTCAACGTCGGCCAGTACATGCACGCCGCCAGAAGCGATAACGGGGATGCTGACAGCCTGCGCCAGCTTGACGGTGGCTTCAATATTCACGCCACCCATCATGCCGTCACGGCCTATGTCGGTATAGACAATGGCTTCAACGCCATAGCCTTCAAATTTCTTGGCAAGGTCGATGACTTCATGGCCAGACAATTTGCTCCAGCCATCGGTGGCTACCTTGCCATCCTTGGCATCTATGCCGACGATGATCTGGCCAGGGAAGGCACTGCAGGCATCCGCCAGGAAACCGGGGTTTTTGACCGCAGCCGTACCTATGATGATGTAGGACAAGCCATCGTCAAGATAACGTTCTATGGTATCGAGATCACGGATGCCGCCACCCAGCTGCACCGGGATTTCTTCAGTATCGGTTTCTTCTGCGTAATCACGCACCGCTTGGATGATGGCTTTGACGGCCGCCTCGTTCTTGGGCTTGCCGGCAAACGCGCCGTTCAAATCCACCAGATGCAGACGACGCGCGCCCTGACGCAGCCAATGGCGCGCCATTTCGGCAGGGTCTTCAGAAAATACGGTGGCCTGGTCCATGTCACCTTGTTTAAGGCGTACGCAGTGGCCATCTTTCAGGTCTATAGCAGGGATGAGCAGCATGATATGAGAAAAAGTAGGAACGTCAATGAGACAATAAAAAAGACAATACCAGTTAAAAATCAGGGTAAACAATTTACATCAGACACTACAGAGCCACTTATGGTTTCCAGTGTACAAAATTCTTATACAGTTGCAAGCCAGCTGTGGCGCTCTTTTCAGGGTGGAACTGGGTAGCAAAGATATTGTCACGTGCTACTGCACAGGCAAAGAGGCTGCCGTAATCCGTCAAGCCCACCGCATGTTGCGTATTTGCAGGTTGGGCATAATAGCTGTGCACAAAATAAAAATAGGCATCATCAGCAATATCTTGCCACAAGGCATGAGACTGCGATTGATGCACACGGTTCCAGCCCATTTGTGGCACTTTGTAACGCGAGCCATCTGCCTGCAATTGCCCATCCAGTTCAAAGCGTACCACTTTACCGGGCAAGAGACCCAGGCCAGGGGTATTACCCTCTTCGCTGACATCAAACAACATCTGCTCACCCACACAAACACCAAACAGGGGTTTGCTGCGTGCAGCTTCCAGCAAGGCGTCTTGCAGGCCCGATTCGCGCAGGCAACTCATGCAGTCCGGCATGGCACCCTGCCCTGGTAAAACAATGCGGTCTGCACTACGGATATCGGCAACTTCGCCAGAAATCAGCACATTCGCTTCCGGTGCTACCGCACGCAGGGCTTGCGCTACCGAGCGCAAATTACCCATACCATAATCTACTACTACAATTTTATTCATAATGAATCACCAGCAAGCTGGTATCTCGTGTCTGCTATCTGTATTGGCATTACGATCAAAGGCTGCCTTTGGTCGAGGGGATGATTCCTGCCGCACGCGCATCCAGCTCAGTTGCCATGCGCAGGGCACGGCCAAAGGCTTTGAACACAGTTTCGCATTGATGATGGGAGTTGTCGCCGCGCAAGTTATCGATATGCAAGCTGACTAAAGCATGATTGACGAAGCCCTGGAAAAACTCACGGGTCAGATCGACATCAAAATTGCCTATCATGGCGCGGGTAAAGGGGATATGGTATTCCAGGCCTGGACGGCCAGAAAAATCAATGACCACGCGCGACAATGCCTCGTCCAGAGGCACATAAGCATGGCCATAGCGGCGTATGCCTTTTTTATCACCAATCGCCTTGGCAAATGCCTGGCCCAGGGTAATACCAACGTCTTCTACCGTATGATGAGCATCAATATGCAGGTCGCCTACGGCTTCTATGTCCAGATCAATCAGGCCATGACGGGCAATCTGGTCCAGCATATGGTCCAGAAAAGGGACGCCGGTATTGAGTTTTTGCTGGCCTGTGCCATCAAGATTGATGGCAACACGGATTTGTGTTTCATTGGTATTGCGGGTAACCGCCGCAATGCGTTCTATGGGCTTATTCATTTTGATGATAAAGATGCTGCCAGGGCAGCAAGAAAAAGAGCATTCTCTTCACGGGTGCTGACTGTAATACGCAGACAGTTACCCAGCAGATTATGCATTTTACCTACATTTTTGACTAAAATTTTTTGTTCGCGTAATTTCACAAAGACTTGTTCGGCATTCGCAACACGTATCAGCACAAAATTGGCAGAAGAAGGAAAGACTTGCACCTCTGGCAAGCTTGCCAGAGCAGCCATTAGTTCCGTGCGCTGCTGGCGCAATTCTGCTGCCTGAGCATCCAGTACCTCGACCCTGCTCAGCACAAATTCTGCTGCTGCCTGCGTCAGTACATTGATGTTGTAAGGCGGGCGCACTTTTTCAAATTCATGCATCAGGGCATTATTGCCAGCCATATAACCGAGACGTATGCCTGCCAGGCCGAGTTTGGAGACTGTGCGCATGACGACCAGATTATCAAACTCCGCCAGGCGTGACATGAAGCTGGCCTGGGCAAATGGCTGATAGGCTTCATCGACGATGACGATGCCTTTATCGCCTACCGCGTGCAGAATAGCGAACATGTCATCCGCGTCATACAGCGTGCCGGTGGGATTATTGGGATAAGCAAGGTAAGTGATGGCTGGTTGATGCTCAGCAATAGCCGCCAGCATGGCTGCCTTGTTCAGCGTGAAATCAGGGTTCAGGTCCACACCGACAAATTCCAGCCCGGCAAACAGGGCAGACATGGCGTACATGACAAAGCCGGGCACAGGTGCGAGCACCTTGGCCCCCGGTTTGGCGCAGGCGATGGAGACCATGCTGATAAGTTCATCCGAGCCATTGCCGAGGACGATGTCATGGCCCGCAGGCACACCGAGTTTGTCGGCAATCAATTGCTTGAGGCTGGCATAGGCAGGTTGTGGATAACGGTTCAGTACAACGCCTGCCAGATGAGTGGCCAGTTCCTGCTGCATGTCAGGTGGCAACAGGTAAGGGTTTTCCATTGCATCCAGCTTCACAAAACCGCTGGCGTCCGGCACGTGATATGCAGACAGACTGGCGATTTCAGGGCGTATCAGTTTGGTGATGCTCAATTCTTGCTCCATGTTCAGCTAGTACATTGAAAATCACGCAGACCTCTGCTCAACACTGTTCAACACAAATCAGGCAGAAAGTTCTTCCGTGTCGATGGAGGCCAGGCGATTTTCTATCATTGCGCAATAGTCGGGATTTAATTCAAATCCGACAAAATCACGCCCGCAACGTTTGGCAGCTACGGCGGTGGTGCCGCTGCCCATGAAGGGATCGAGAACAACACCGCCGGGTGGGCAGGAAGCCTTGATCATGCGCTCGATGATTTCGAGCGGTTTTTGGGTGGGATGTTCTTCACGTTCGGCATGCTCTCTGTGCAGGCGCGACACACTCCAGACATCCTTGGGATTGAATCCCATTTCCAGCCACTTCGCACCCTCAAAAATCTTGCGGCTGCGGGCTTTCTTGGTGGCTGCATCATACGGGATGCGTATCGCATCCAGGTCAAAATAATAATCCTTGGCTTTGACAAAAAACCCTATGGTGTCATGCACCGATGAATACTTCCGTACGGTACCACCCATGGATGGCACCCGTCTGTCCCAGATAATTTCATTCATCATGCTCATACGTTGCTTGAGCATGACAAAGACTTCAGGCGAATAACGCCAGGTCAGGAAGATATACAAGCTGCCATTGGCCTTCAGCTTGGGCAGGGCCAAGTCTATCCACTGCGCCATCCATTCCAGATAAGCAGCCGACTCCATCTTGTCAGACTCGTTGCCATAATCCTTGCCCAGACCATACGGTGGGTCGGCCAGCAATAAGTCTATGCTGGCATCAGGCAGACGCGCCAGACCTTGCAGCGCATCTTCACAAAAAACCTGGTTACGCCATTCGGCCATCATATGCAGGTATTCATAGCAGCCAGCAATTTTGCTTTCATGGCTTGAGCCGCAATTCTGCGCTGCGCGCATGGGCCTGCAAGCCTTCGCCATAGGCCAGCTCTGCGGCTACTTTGCCCAACGTCTGCGCGCCCTGCTCACTGACAAAAATCATCGATGAACGCTTTTGGAAGTCATACACGCCCAGCGGTGAAGAGAAACGCGCCGTGCGTGAAGTCGGTAAGACATGGTTAGGGCCAGCGCAATAATCGCCCAGGGATTCAGACGAATAGCGACCGAGGAACAAGGCACCGGCATGACGTATCTTGTCTGCCCATTGCTGAGGATTTTCTGCAGAAATCTCCAGGTGTTCAGCTGCGATGCTGTTGGCAATTTCGCAGGCTTCATCCATATCGCGCACCTTGATCAGCGCACCGCGATTGGCCAGGGAAGTACGTATCACTTCATGCCTGGGCATGTCCGGCAGCAGCTTGATGATGCTGGCTTGCACTGCTTCGATATAAGCTTCGTCCGGACACAACAAAATGGATTGCGCCAGTTCGTCATGTTCAGCCTGTGAGAACAAATCCATGGCGACCCAATCAGGGTCTGTCGTGCCATCGCACAAGATCAGAATCTCGGATGGGCCGGCGATCATGTCTATGCCGACCACGCCAAACACGCGGCGCTTGGCGGCGGCCACATAGGCATTGCCTGGACCAACGATTTTATCAACTGGCGGTATGCTTGCCGTGCCGTAGGCCAGGGCGCCAACAGCCTGTGCACCACCGATGGTGAAGACACGGTCAACACCAGCAATGGCAGCAGCCGCCAAGACCAGGGGATTTTTTACACCGTCTGGCGTGGGCACCACCATGATGATCTGTTTGACGCCAGCTACTTTAGCGGGTATCGCATTCATCAATACGGATGAAGGATAAGCTGCCTTGCCGCCAGGTACGTAAATACCCACGCGGTCCAGTGGCGTGACTTTTTGGCCGAGTACGGTGCCATCAGCTTCGGTATAGCTGAAACCGGCAGAGCCACATTCTGTCTTTTGAATTTCGTGATAGGCGCGTACGCGTGCTGCCGCGGTTTCCAGCGCAGTGCGGCGTTCTATATTCAGGGATGCCAGTGCTGCCTGCATTTCTTCCTGCGTCAATTCCAGCGCGGCAACGCTGCTGGCATTCAGGCGGTCAAAACGATTGGTCGCTTCCAGCACGGCAGTGTCGCCACTGGCTTTGACGCTGGCCAAAATCTGCGCAGCGGCGCGGTCTATCGCTTCATCTTCACTCGCTTCAAAAGCCAGCAGTGAAGTCAGTTTCCTGGAAAAATCTGCATCTGTTGTATCAAGCCGGGTAATCAGGGATGCCATGCTTTTCTCTTCATCAATTATGCGTTGGCTTTGGAGGCACGATCAAATGCTTCCAGTATCGGTTGCAGGCGCTCACGTTTCAACTTCAGCGCGGCCTGGTTAACCACCAGACGCGAAGAAATTTCCATGATGTGCTCCACTTCCACCAAATTATTCGCTCGCAGGGTGCTGCCAGTACTGACCAGATCGACGATCGCATCTGACAAACCAACCAGTGGTGCCAGTTCCATCGAACCATACAGCTTGATCAGATCGACGTGCACACCCTTGGCAGCAAAATGCTGGCGCGCAGTTTCTGTGTACTTGGTCGCAACCCGCAGGCGCGCACCCTGGCGCACAGCATTTTCATAATCAAAGCCCACAGATACGGCAACCGACATGCGGCATTTGGCGATGTTCAAATCGATAGGCTGGTACAGGCCAGCACCACCATGCTCATGCAAGACATCCTTGCCTGCCACGCCAAAATCAGCCGCGCCATATTGCACATAAGTAGGCACGTCAGATGCGCGCACGATGATGACGCGCACGTCAGGATCATTGGTCGCCAGTATCAACTTGCGCGATTTTTCTGGATCTTCGGTGACGCGTATGCCTGCCGCTTCCAGCAAAGGCAGGGTTTCTTCAAAGATGCGACCTTTGGACAAGGCCAGTGTCAATTGTGGAGTGGTGGGTGAAGACATTTATTTGACTCGCTGTATCTGTGCACCGACTGCGGAGAGTTTGACTTCCATGCGGTCATAGCCGCGATCCAGATGGTAGATACGGTCGATCAGGGTTTCACCCTCGGCTACCATGGCGGCGATCACCAGTGAGGCGGATGCGCGCAAATCAGTTGCCATGACAGGCGCACCGATGAGTTTATCAACACCGTTCACGATGGCAGTGTGGCCATCAATTTCTATCTTCGCACCCAGGCGGTTCATTTCTTGCACATGCATGAAACGATTTTCAAATATCGTTTCAGTGACGATACTGGTACCTTGGGCGATACAGTCCAGTGCCATGAATTGCGCCTGCATGTCGGTCGGAAAACCAGGATATTCAGTCGTGCGGAAACCAACCGCCTTGGGGCGACCACTCATTTGCGCACGTATCCAGTCCGGGCCTGTCGTCAGTATCACGCCAGCTTCACGCAATTTGTCGAGTGCGACATCGAGGATGTCACTGCGCGTGTTTTTCAAGGTGATGTCACCACCAGTGGCAGCTACTGCACAAAGGAAGGTTGCGGTTTCTATACGGTCAGCGATCACGGTATGGGCAGCACCGTGCAGGCTGTCTACACCCTGGATGACGAGGCGGTCTGTGCCTATGCCTTCTATCTTGGCACCCATGGCAACCAGCAAGTTGGCCAGGTCAGTGACTTCAGGTTCGCGTGCGGCATTTTCCAGCACGGTTTCACCTTCGGCGAGCGTCGCGGCCATCAGCAAATTCTCTGTGCCTGTCACGGTAATCATGTCGGTGACTATGCGTGCACCCTTGAGTTTCTTGGCCTTGGCGTGGATGTAACCTGCTTCAATATTGATCTCGGCACCCATGGCTTGCAAGCCTTTGATGTGCTGATCGACCGGGCGCGAACCTATCGCGCAACCGCCTGGCAAAGATACTTTCGCTTCACCAAAACGTGCCAGCAAGGGGCCGAGCACCAGTATCGATGCGCGCATGGTTTTCACCAGGTCATAGGGTGCTTCGAGCTTGTCTATGGCTGCGCCATTGAGTGTGGTCACACCATTTTCCTGCGTGACTTGCAAACCCATTTGACGGAGCAATTTCAGCATGGTGCTGACATCTTGCAGCGAAGGTACGTTATGCAATTCAACGTTACCCGAGGTCAGCAAACCTGCGCACAGGATAGGCAGTGCAGCATTTTTTGCGCCGGAAATCGTGATGTCACCATTCAGGCGATTGCCGCCTGTAATCAATAATTTATCCATTATGCAGCGTACTCTTCTGGCGTCAGGGTTTTCATGGAAAGGGCATGTATTTCTTCACGCATGCGGTCACCCAGCACGGCATAGACGATCTGGTGGCGCTGTATCGGGCGCTTGCCAGCAAAGGCTGTAGACACGATGACTGCTGTGAAATGCTGGCCGTCGCCTTCGACTTCCAGGTGCGTACATTCCAGACCGGCTGCAATGTAATTTTTAATTTGTTCGGGCGTAGGAAACACGGCTAACTCTCTTGATCAAAATGGTGAAGCAATTGTTTTACTGCGTATTGTTTTTTACTTGATACTTATTCAGTGTCGTACTCAGTGTCTTAACTTATATCCACGTTTCAACATCTGAATGGCAATCGTCGCCAGCAATAATGAAAACACGGAAACAATCATCAGGCTATGCAAAGGATCAACATCGGATTTGCCGAAGAAGCCAAAGCGGAAGCCATCAATCATGTAGAAAAATGGATTGAAGCGCGAAATACTTTGCCACACGCCAGGCAGGGAATGGATGGAATAAAACACGCCAGACAGGAAGGTGGCAGGCATGATCAAAAAGTTCTGGAAGGCCGCAAGCTGGTCAAATTTCTCTGCCCAGATACCGGCAATCAAACCCATGGTGCCCAGCATCGCAGCACCAAGAAAAGCGAAAATCGCTATCCACCATGGTGCAACAAAATGCAGGTCAGCAAACCAAGCAGTGACGATAAAGACACCAGCACCTACTGCAACACCGCGCAAGATCGCTGCCAGTACATAGGCACTGAAAATTTCCCAATGCGACAGCGGTGGCAAGAGGATGAACACCAGGTTACCGGTGATCTTGGATTGGATCAGTGAAGAAGAAGAATTCGCAAACGCATTTTGCAAAACACTCATCATGACCAGGCCAGGCACCAGGAAGGCCGTGTATTTGACGCCAGGATAAACCTGTACATGCTCTTCCAGCACATGGCCGAAAATCAGCAAGTACAGGATGGCAGTCATGATAGGCGCAGTGATGGTTTGTGTTGCCACTTTCCAGAAACGCAATACTTCTTTGTAGAACAGGGTATTAAAACCGGTCAAGCTACTCATTTGCTGCCCTCCATGATTTGCAGGAAGACATCTTCCAGATCAGCTTGCAATAAATGCATATCTTCGATAACACAACCATCTGCACGGAAAGCAGCCAGCATGCTTTCTACCTGGTTGTAGTCAGTCACGCGCAGGGCAAACTGACGTGGATCTGATGGGGTTTCATGGGTAATTACTTTGTCGCGCAAGCTGGCAGGCAAAGTCACTACACCGCTTGCCGCCAGGGTGATGCGCAATTGTGAGCCCGAGATGCGCTTGATCAGATTTGCCGTGCTATCCAGGGCCACGACCTTGCCCAGTTTCAGCATGGCGATGCGGTTACACAAGGCTTGCGCTTCTTCCAGGTAATGTGTGGTCAGGACGACAGTATGGCCTTCCCGGTTCAGGCGGGCAATGAATTGCCACAGTGTCTGGCGCAGTTCCACATCGACACCGGCAGTCGGTTCATCCAGCACAATAACGGGCGGCTTATGCACCAGCGCCTGCGCGACCAGCACACGACGCTTCATGCCGCCTGACAAGGCGCGCATATTGACGTCAGCCTTATTGGTCAGGTCGAGGTTTTCCATGACCTCGTCTATCCATTTATCATTATTCTTCAGACCAAAATAGCCGGACTGCATGCGCAGGGTTTCACGCACGGTGAAGAAGGGATCGAATACCAGCTCTTGCGGCACCACGCCCAGCTTCTTGCGGGCATTGCGGTAATCCGTGACCACATCATGGCCTTGCACGGCGATATTACCGGCATCGGCACGGTTAAGGCCTGCCAGTATGGATATCAGGGTAGTCTTGCCTGCACCATTTGGCCCCAGCAAACCGAAAAATTCACCCTCTTCTATCGTGAGTGAAACACCACCCAGTGCTTGTAGCGACTGGTAGCGTTTTTGTATGTTGCTAATTTGTATGGCTGCCATCTGGCGTGTTTGCACTAAGTGCTCATCAGGGAATTAAGAACCGGAAAACCCGGTTTCTGGTCGCTAAAGCGACGAAACCTTTGATTATAGGGGATTTTCGGGATTTGATCTGAAATGGCATGCCTGTATTCTTACAGGCATGCTTTTCAGGAAATAGATTCAGAAAGCGATCAATGTCGCTCTGATGGATGAAGCTGGAATTGCTCGTTGAGACCGTACAGGGTGAGCAAGCTCAGCAGGTTGGCAGAATACCCGCTAAATTGCAATTGCACGCCACGCTCTATAGCCTGACGTTGCCAGGCTATCAAGACGGCGACTGCACTGGAATCAATTTTCGTCAGCGCCGACAAGTCGAACTCTGACTGGCCTGCAGCTATGGCAGACAAGCCTGCAGTAACAACTGCATTGGCATTATCATGGCTAAGCTCACCTGTTACTGTATACACAATACGTTCCCGGACTGATTTTGCGTTATATCTTGCGTTTTATTTCGCTGCGTTTTTTGCCGCACTGGCAGCAGCCAGTTTCTTGTTCTTCTCAGCCAGGGTCTTGATCAGGCCATCAATACCAGATTTGGTGATTTCAGCAGAGAAACTGCCTTTGTACGTTTCCACCAACCAGGCACCGAGTACATTGATGTCAAAAATCTTCCAGCCAGTTGCCAATTTTTCCAGGCGATAGTTCAAGACGATAGGCTCACCACGTGACTGTATAACCTGGGTACGTACCTCAACTTCAGTATCAGTTGGATCAGCACGCATAGGCTTGAATTCGACGCGTTGATCCTTGATCTGGGAAATCGCACCAGAATACGTGAATACCAGCAAAGTGCGGAATTCATTGGTCAGCTGCTTTTGCTGTTCAGGCGTCGCTTCTTTCCAGCTTTTACCGGCAGCCAGGGAAGTCATGCGCGGGAAATCGATGAATGGCAGTATCTTGCTTTCCACCATGTCATAGACTTTCTTTTGATTTCCGGCCTGGATATCCTTGTCATTTTTTGCCGTATCCAGGATTTCCTGGCTCAGGCGTTTGATCAGTGCATCTGGCGCTTCCTGTGCTTGTGCTGCACCGCTGGCCAGGCCAGTGATAAGCAGGCTGGCAAATACAAAGTTAAAAAATTTTGTCAGAGTTCGTTTCATTTTATTATTCCTGTTCCTGATTTTGCGGCAAACACCGCACATGAGCAGTTAACTTGTCAGCAGCCTCGGCGGTTGACCCAGTTCACCACACCTACACCAATTCTTACAATTTCAAAGCAGCTATTTAATCAGCGTCAGGACTTACCTGACCCGCACGGCGTTGCAGATAGGCATCGCGGAAAAATACATATTTATCAAGTGCTGCTTCTTCCAGCAAGCTACCGGCATCCAATACCGATGCACGCTTGTCAACCAGACGCACTACCGAGCCTATGTTCTTGATATACATAGGGCGCTTGTAGTACCACAGATCACCACGCATATCGACTGGCGTAGCCAGGGCATCACGTACTGTCGATGGCCCCAATACCGGCAAGACCAGGTAAGGGCCAGACTTGACACCCCAGCGCCCCAGTGTCTGCCCAAAATCTTCATTATGTTTGGGCATGCCAGCAGCCGAACCTATGTCAATCAAACCACCTATACCTATGGTGGTATTCACGGCAAACCGCATGACGTCAGTAGCACTGTCATTGACCCGGCCCTGCAGCAAATTGTTGACTGCATTCCAGACATCACCAATATTGCTGAAAAAGTTACCTATACCAGTTTGCACAAAGCTGGGCGTAGCAGCACGGTAAGCCTGTGCGACCGGCTTGACTACTGCTGTATCGACAGTGTCGTTAAAGCTGAACATGGCACGGTTAAACCCCTCCAGTGGATCACGTGGGTTTTTGCCTATATTGGTCTTGGTGCTTAATACATCAAGAGTCTGGTCAGCCTTGTCCTTGATTTTTTCTACTGACACCGTGCTGCAACCAGTCAGCAAAACGCTGGTCAGCAGTAGCAACATGGCTAACATCCTGCTACTTGCAGGAAACTTATCTGTTCTTGTCATTTTTTTTCTTCCGTATTGCCGTCTGCTGCTTTGCTGAACAGGAACTGACTGATCAGGCTTTCCAGCACGATGGCATCCTGGGTAAATGTAATTCTGTCGCCAGCAACCAGCAATTTTTCATCACTGCCTGCTGTCAAACCTATATATTGCTCACCAAGCAAGCCTGCTGTCAGTATCTTGATGGATGAATTTTTTGGGAATTTGTAACGCTTTTCCAACTCCATGACGACAGTCGCCTGGTAAGTTTTATCGTCAAATTTGATTTCACTGATGCGCCCTACCACCACACCTGCGCTTTTCACTGCGGCTCTTGGCTTGAGGCCGCCTATATTGTCGAAGCGCCCTGTGACAGTATACGTCTGCTCAAAGGACAGAGAGCTTAAATTGCCCGCCTTGAGTGCCAGAAACAACAGTGCAGCCGCACCCAGCAACACAAACAGGCCTACCCAAAAGTCGAGAGATTTTTTTTGCATTTTTCTTTTCCACCAATTCTTACGATTTCTTGCCATTTTGCCAAACACCCTGCCTCGTTGCAGGTCTTAACAAATAATTCAGCTGCAATGCCAAATGCACTGCCGGCACAGCCCAAAGTACGGGTCAGGCCTGGTCTATTGAAACATCCATGCTGTCAACAGGAAATCCAGCCACAACACCAGCAAAGAGGATATGACCACCGTTCTGGTGGTGGCACGCGCTACACCTTCAGGAGTAGGCTGCGCTTCATAACCCTGGAATAATGCAACAAAGCTTACTGCAAAACCAAAAACTATGCTTTTGACAACACCATTACCTATATCCTGAAATACTTCTACGCCTGCCTGCATCTGCGACCAGAACGCGCCGTTATCAACACCTATCAATTTCACACCAACGACATAACCACCAATAATGCCCATGGCATTAAAGATGGAAGTCAGTATTGGCATGGCGATGATGCCTGCCAGAAAACGCGGTGCCAGCACCCTTTGTATAGGGTTAACTGCCATCATCTCCATCGCAGCCAGTTGCTCACCAGCCTTCATCAAGCCTATTTCTGCCGTCAACGAAGTACCGGCACGTCCGGCGAACAGCAAAGCAGTCACAACTGGCCCGAGTTCGCGGGTCAACGACAATGCCACCAGCAAACCCAGCGCCTCTTCAGAGCCATAACGGTTCAGGGTGTAATAACCCTGATAGGCCAGCACGAAACCGACAAATAATCCCGATACGGCAATAATCACCATGGAATAATTGCCGATGAAATGGATCTGGTCTGTTACCAGACGCGGCCTGCGCCACAAACCCAGGCAATTTGCCAGGATGGAAAAAAAACTGCGAGCCGCATAACCCAGATCAGCCATAACCGATCTGACAAAACCACCAATTTTTTCTATGATCATGCGCACTTCTCCAAACCCAGGTCCGCCTGCAGGGATGCACCGGGATAATGGAAAGGCACGGGTCCATCTGCCTCTGCATGCACAAACTGTTTTACATACGGGTCTTCAGACACCCGCATTTCTTCTGGCGTACCCTGCGCGACGATCTTGCCCTTGGACAGGAAGTAGACATAGTCGGCAATGGCAAAGGTCTCATGCACATCATGCGACACCAGGATGGATGTAGACCCCAAAGCGTCGTTCAAGTTCCGTATCAGATTGGCAGCAACACCCATGGAAATAGGATCCAGCCCGGCAAAGGGCTCGTCATACATGATCAATTCAGGGTCCAGCGCCACTGCACGGGCCAGTGCTACGCGCCTGGCCATGCCGCCAGAAATTTCCGCTGGCATGAGGCCCGCTGCATTGCGCAGGCCAACCGCCTGTAATTTCAGCAGCACCAGGTCACGTATCATGGCCTCGCTGAGGTCAGTATGTTCACGCATGGGGAAGGCGACGTTATCAAAGACATTCAGGTCTGTGAACAAGGCACCATGCTGGAACAGCATGCCCATTTTCCTGCGTATGGTGTACAAGCCCTGGGTATCAAGCTCACCGATTTCCTGACCATTGACCTTGATACTGCCACGCTGAGCACGGATCTGGCCACCTATCAGACGCAAGATCGTGGTCTTGCCGGAACCTGAACCACCCATGACGGCAATCAGTTTACCGCGTGGGAAATCCATACGGAGTTCAGACAGGATAGTCCGGTCTCCATACCCAAACTGGATATCGCGAATTTCTACAAGATTTGGCACAGCAATGGGGAGATAGTTTTATAAAAACTAGATTGTAATGCAGAAAGGCAAAGAGGGTTGTACAGACAACTATGACATAAAAACAACTAATTGACGAATATTCAGAATATTGGCGCTATTTCAAGCAAAACGCGATAAATGCGCATTTTTCCAAATTTAATTCAAATGAGGGGGATGAAAATAAATTTTTTAATGAACGGCAAGTCAGTTATTTGCAAAACTCCCGCAAATACCAACTTGCCGCAGCGGACTTGCCTCTGATTTAGGGAGGCAAATCAAGACCGTGTGAGCGTCACCACCGAGAAATATTGGTGACGGACACGGTTTTCAACCAGGATTAGCGAGGCAAAACAGAATCGCCCATCAAGAAGGCATCCACTTCACGCGCACATTGACGCCCTTCGCGTATCGCCCACACTACCAGCGACTGACCACGGCGCATGTCACCTGCGGCATACACCTTGTCGACATTGGTCTTGTAACAGCCAGTGCCATCTGTCGTCGCCCTTGCATTGCCGCGTGCATCCTTATCAACACCAAAGGCATCCAGCACCTGTTGTACTGGCGAGACAAAGCCCATGGCCAACAAAACCAGGTCGGCCTTCATTTCAAATTCAGAGTCTGGCACTTCCTGCATTTTGCCGTCTTTCCACTCAACGCGGCAGGCGATCAGCTTCTCTACCTTACCTGCCTTGCCTTCCAGACGCTTGGTCGCTACTGCCCAGTCACGGTCGCAACCTTCTTCATGCGAAGAAGAGGTGCGCAACTTGGTTGGCCAGTAAGGCCAGACCATGGGTTTGTTTTCTTGCTCTGGTGGTTGCGGCATGAGTTCAAACTGGGCTACAGATTTGGCGCCATGACGGTTGGATGTACCAACGCAGTCAGAACCAGTATCGCCACCACCAATGACGACGACATGCTTGCCACTGGCCATGATCTGGTCCTTGACCTTGTCACCGGCATTGACTTTGTTTTGCAAGGGCAAGAAGTCCATGGCGAAATGCACACCTTTGAGTTCACGGCCAGGTACAGGCAAGTCACGCGGCGTTTCTGCACCACCGGCGATGATGACGGCATCAAAGTCTTTTTGCAGCTGCTCAGGCGAAATGGTTTCCTTGGCCCAGTTGGTCACTGTTGCGGGAAAGTCCTTGCCGACGAATACGCTGGTGCGGAAAGTCACACCCTCTGCCACCATCTGATCGACACGACGGTCGATATGGGATTTTTCCATCTTGAAATCAGGGATGCCATAACGCAGCAAGCCACCGACACGGTCATTTTTTTCAAATACAGTCACGTCATGGCCGACACGCGCCAGTTGCTGGGCGGCTGCCAGGCCCGCAGGACCAGAACCAACCACGGCGATTTTCTTGCCGGTCTTGATCGATGGCACTTGCGGCAGGACCCAACCATTTTCCCAGCCTTTGTCGATGATGAAATGTTCTATCGACTTGATGCCGACGGCATCGCTATTGATACCCAGGGTACAGGCAGACTCACAAGGCGCAGGGCAAATACGGCCTGTGAACTCGGGGAAGTTATTCGTCGAATGCAGGGTGTCGAGCGCCAGTTTGTAATTGCCGTTGAACACCAGGTCATTCCAGTCAGGGATGATGTTGTTGACGGGGCAGCCGTTATTACAGAAAGGAATGCCACAGTCCATGCAGCGTGCGGCCTGCACCTTGGCCTGGCCATCATCGAGATGCACCAAAAATTCCTTGTAATGCTTTTTGCGTGACTGTGGAGCTTCGCTTGCTTCCTGCAAACGCTGGTATTCCATGAAGCCGGTAACTTTACCCATTTTCTAACCTCAATTTTGTTGCGGGCATCTGCCCTGTCTTAATCTGAAATAAACTGAAATAAGCTAAATAGTCTGGAGAACACAGGAGGACGTGACCGCAGACTGCTGCGGTCACGCTCACTCGACTATGCCGGGACTTTTTCCTTTTTCGCTGCGAGCTGTTTTGCTGCATACATTTCACCCAAAGCGCGCTTGTATTCGGTAGGGAATACCTTGACGAACTTGGCACGGCTGCGGGCCCAGTCATCCAGCAAATTGCGGGCGCGGGTACTGCCTGTGTGTTTGAAATGACGCTCTATCAGATTGCGCAAGATGGCTTCATCTGTCTCGCCATCACCGCCACGCAGGCGGCTGTGCCAGATCGACTTATCCAGGGTCGCCACTTGTACGTCACCAGCCAGGACTGGCTCCAGTGTCACCATGGACATATTGCACTTGGCTTCGAATTCACCTTCCGGGTCATACACATACGCGATACCACCCGACATACCGGCAGCAAAGTTACGGCCAGTATTACCGAGAACGATAACGGTGCCGCCTGTCATGTATTCGCAGCCATGGTCGCCAGTACCTTCAACCACGGTGACTGCGCCAGAATTACGCACTGCGAAACGTTCACCAGCAACACCATTGATAAAGGCTTCACCAGAGATGGCACCGTACAGTACCGTGTTACCGCAGATGATGTTGTCCACTGCCCAGCCACGGAATTCTGTATTCGGGCGGATGATGATACGGCCACCGGACAAACCTTTGCCTACGTAATCATTCCCTTCACCCACCAGATCCAGCGTCACGCCATGCGCCAGGAAAGCACCAGCAGACTGGCCAGCCGTACCTTGCAATTGGATGTGGATAGTGTCATCCGGCAAACCGGCGTGACCATATTTTTTGGCCACTTCGCCAGACAGCATCGTGCCCACAGTGCGGTTCAGGTTTTTGATAGGCGAGATGAAGGATACTTTTTCACCTGTTTCCAGGGCGATTTTTGCCTGGGCGATCAGTTTGTTATCGAGCGCTTTTTCCAGACCATGGTCTTGTACATCAACATGGCGTATCGCTGCACCTTCGGCCAGTTCTGGCTGATAGAAGATGCGGCTGAAATCCAGCCCCTTGGCCTTCCAGTGTGATACTGCTTTGGATTTATCCAGCAAATCAACACGGCCTATCAAATCGTCATAGGTACGGATACCCAGCTGTGCCATGATCTGACGCAATTCTTCTGCAACGAAGAAGAAGTAATTGACGACATATTCAGGCTTGCCAGAGAATTTGGCACGCAAGACTGGGTCTTGTGTTGCCACGCCTACCGGGCAAGTGTTCAGATGGCATTTGCGCATCATGATGCAACCTTCGACTACCAGCGGTGCTGTCGCAAAACCGATTTCATCGGCACCCAGCATGGCGGCAATCGCGACGTCACGACCAGTTTTCATCTGACCATCAGCCTGCACACGAACACGGCCACGCAAGCCATTCAAGACCAGGGTTTGCTGGGTTTCAGACAAACCCAGTTCCCACGGTGTACCGGCATGCTTGATGGAAGACAAAGGTGAGGCTCCAGTACCACCATCATGACCAGCGATGACGACGTGATCAGCCTTGGCTTTGGAGACACCGGCAGCTACTGTACCGACACCCACTTCAGACACCAGCTTGACTGAGATCGATGCTTTTGGATTGGCGTTTTTCAAGTCATGAATCAACTGCGCCAGATCTTCAATCGAATAAATATCATGATGCGGTGGCGGAGAAATCAAGCCCACGCCAGGTACAGAGAAACGCAGTTTGGCGATGTATTCAGATACTTTATGGCCTGGCAACTGACCACCCTCACCCGGCTTGGCACCTTGCGCCATCTTGATTTGTATCTGGTCAGCAGAACTCAGGTATTCAGCGGTAACACCAAAACGGCCAGAGGCGACTTGCTTGATTTTCGAGCGCAGCGAATCACCATCCTGCAAAGGAATATCCACTTCTATCTGGTCTTTGCCGATGACGGAAGCCAGTGTCGCACCCTGCTTGATAGGGATGCCTTTCAGCTCTTGCTGGTAACGCGCAGGATCTTCACCACCTTCACCGGTATTGGATTTTCCACCTATGCGGTTCATGGCCACTGCCAGTGTCGCATGTGCTTCTGTACTGATGGAACCCAGCGACATCGCGCCAGTCGCGAAACGCTTGACGATTTCCTTCGCAGGTTCTACCTGGTCCAGAGATATTGCCTTGGCAGGATCGATCTTGAATTCAAACAGACCACGCAAAGTCATATGACGCTTGCTTTGGTCATTGATGATCTGTGCGTATTCTTTATAAGAATTGTAGTTGTTGGCACGAGTGGAATGTTGCAGCTTGGCGATTGCATCCGGTGTCCACATATGGTCTTCACCACGTACACGGAAGGCATATTCACCACCAGCATCCAGCGCATTTTCCAGTACTGGGTCCTGGCCGAAAGCTGCCTTGTGCAAGCGCAGGGCTTCTTCTGCAACTTCAAATACGCCTATGCCTTCTACATTCGATGCCGTGCCCTTGAAGTATTTGTCGACCAGGGATTTGTTCAAGCCTACGGCTTCAAAAATCTGCGCACCGCAGTAAGACATATAGGTAGAGATACCCATCTTGGACATGACTTTCATCAAGCCCTTGCCAATTGCCTTGGTGTAGTTATAAACGGCTTTTTCTGCCGACAACTCACCCGACAAATCCTTAGCCATATCGGCCAGTGTCTGCATTGCCAGGTAAGGATGGACAGCTTCGGCACCATAACCTGCCAGCAGGGCAAAATGATGGGTTTCGCGGGCAGAGCCAGTCTCGACTACCAGGCCAGTGGTGGTACGCAAACCCTTGCTGACCAGATGCTGATGCACGGTAGATGTTGCCAGCAAAGCCGGGATCGCCACATAGTACTCATCCATCTTGCGGTCCGTGATGATCATGATGTTGTGGCCAGACTTGACCGCATCGACGACTTCAGCACAGATGGATGCCAGACGCGCTTCGATACCATCCTTGCCCCAGGCGATGGGGTAGCAGATATCCAGCTCGTAAGACTTGAACTTGCCGCCGGTATTGGCGCTGATATTGCGCAGTTTGGCGATATCAGCAAAATCCAGTATCGGTTGCGCTACTTCCAGACGCATGGGTGGGTTGATGTTATTGGTATCAAGCAAATTCGGTTTTGGACCGATGAAAGATACCAGCGACATCACCATCGCTTCACGGATAGGATCGATAGGCGGGTTGGTCACCTGCGCAAACAATTGCTTGAAGTAGTTATATAAGGGCTTGAGCTTGTTCGACATCACAGCCAGCGAAGAATCATTGCCCATGGAGCCGATTGCTTCTTCACCTGCCAGTGCCATCGGCGCCATCAGGAACTTCAAATC
This sequence comes from Undibacterium sp. GW821-FHT07F11, assembly GCF_059418665.1. Lineage (NCBI taxonomy): Bacteria > Pseudomonadati > Pseudomonadota > Betaproteobacteria > Burkholderiales > Oxalobacteraceae > Undibacterium > Undibacterium sp. GW821-FHT07F11. The sequence goes on along the minus strand of NZ_JBWKQH010000006.1, from coordinate 315,394 downwards.
TTCCTGGGTGTAGCCAAAGGCTTGCTGTCTGTCCAGCAAGGTGGCTGAGTAGACGGTCTTGTCTTCTGCTGCCTTCAACTCATTGAGCTTGATGCGTACCGATTTAATCCATTGCTTGTAAGGCTTGGCATTGGCGTAGGTATCCTTGATTTCCTTGTCATCGATGATGCGGCCAGCTTCCAGGTCAATAAGGAACATCTTGCCTGGTTGCAAACGCCATTTCTTGATGATCTTGGATTCTGGGATAGGCAAGACGCCGGATTCAGATGCCATGACGACCAGGTCATCATCGGTAACGATGTAACGTGCAGGACGCAGGCCATTGCGGTCCAGCGTACCACCAATCTGGCGGCCATCAGTAAAGGCCATGGCGGCAGGGCCGTCCCATGGTTCCATCATGGCAGCGTGGTATTCATAGAAGGCGCGGCGGTTTTCATCCATCATGGTGTGGTTTTCCCAGGCTTCCGGGATCATCATCATCATGGCTTGTGCAATTGGATAACCAGCCATCACCAGCAATTCCAGCGCATTGTCGAAGCTTGCGGTATCAGACTGGCCTTCAAATATCAGCGGATACAGTTTTTGCAGATCGTCGCCGAGCACGGCAGATTTCATGACGCCTTCACGAGCGCGCATCCAGTTGAAATTGCCTTTGACGGTGTTGATCTCACCATTATGCGCAATCATGCGATAAGGGTGGGCCAGTGGCCATTCCGGGAAGGTATTGGTCGAGAAACGCTGATGCACCAGGGCTAGCGCAGAGACACAACGCTCATCCTGCAAATCTTTATAGTAGACACCGACCTGGTCAGCCAGCAGCAAACCTTTGTAGACGATGGTACGGGCTGACATGGATGGTACGAAATATTCCTTACCATGCAAGAGCTTCAAGGCTTCAATCGCATGCACTGCCGATTTGCGTATCACATACAGTTTGCGTTCCAGTGCATCAGTCACCATGATGTCAGGGCCGCGACCGATGAAAATCTGACGGATGACCGGCTCTTTTTCACGCACGGTAGGCGACATGGGCATGTCACGGTCTACCGGCACGTCACGCCAGCCCAGTACGACCTGGCCTTCTGCACGCACGGCACGTTCTATCTCTTGTTCGCAAGCGAGGCGGGATGCATGTTCCTTGGGCAGGAAGATCATGCCTACGCCGTATTCACCGGGTGGCGGCAAGACTATGCCCTGCTTGGCCATCTCTTCACGGTAATACTGGTCAGGAATCTGGATCAGGATACCGGCACCGTCACCCATCAGGGCATCAGCACCAACCGCGCCCCTGTGGTCAAGATTTTTCAAAATCAACAAACCCTGGTCGACGATGGCATGCGTTTTCTTGCCTTTGATGTGGGCAACAAAACCTACGCCACAGGCGTCATGTTCATTGGATGGGTCGTATAAACCTTGAGCGTGCATAGTGGATCTCCGGAGGACAATTTCAATATCAGGACTTACGTGAAACAGCTGTCGGCATGAATAGCTGGCTTGGCTATTCAGCAATTTTGCTGGCTGCGGATGGCAGCTTGATGACGTTAGCTTGAAGGGTGATCAAACTTTATTGGCCAGGCTTCCGGGTAAGGGCATGGCGCTACGCTGGACAAATGTGCCATGCATTTGTTGGTTGTTAATGCGCTGGCACGACAGTTTGGCGTAAATCCTGTCAGGACAAGACAGAGAATAGTGCACTGCAAAATATTACGCAACTGGTTTAATTAGGGTCAGTGTCAATTTTAAATAAATCAATTTTCTTCAATATTTAAATAGGGACATAGTAAAAAGCACCGTGTTTACTGGGTTTTCTGTGCTCAGTGCATGATTTTCAGGTACTGAAGCAGGCTGCAGATCAGTTCATGCAAACGAAAAACTCAGGCGGTTTCCTGGGTTTTGCGGGGGCGGCCACGCTTGACTGGCTCTACCCGCCTCTCGGTGAGCTTGCTCATTTCTATCTTGAATCTGGCGGAGCCCAGCATCCAGGCCTTGGTGGTGGCCTGGGTAATTTCACTGATTTGCGTGTTTGACAAACCCTGTTCCAGGCTTTGTTTATAGGCAGCCTCACGCTGGAAAGGTGTATTGCCAAGTGCCCAATAACAGCTATGATCGGTGATCAAGGGATCAATATGCAGGCCTACATGATGCCGGTAACTGGACCAGGTGTAATCGAGCAAATCCTGCACCAGACCGGCACGCAGGGGATTGCTTTCCATATAAATACTGCAAGGGATGAAGTAACTGGCGGATTCAATAACGGTTGCACGGTAACGTCCCTGCCAGAGGGTGCCCATGCGTTGATATTTGCGATTAAAATAAGGGACATAGTGACGCCCCAGCCATTGCATCATCTTGCCCAGGCCTGGCTCATCACCAGGTGTCAGCAACAAATGCAGATGATCTGGCATCAGTACATAGGCATGGATGGCAACATCAAACAGCTTTGCAGCTTGCTTGAGCCAGTCCAGAAAGCTGCTGTAATCCTCGGCATCCTGAAAAATCACGGCACCAGCATTGCCACGCTGGATAACATGATGTTGCTGATGCGGAATAACGAGTCGGGCTAGTCTGGCCATGTCTGTGCGGGCAATCCAAAAGAGTCTGGATTGTGCTTGGCATCAGTCTGTCTTGTCAAAACTTATCTGCCAGCACATACACGACTGTGCAGCGACACACTGGCAACAGCGAACTGATGCCAAGCATAGCTCTCACCATGAGCACTACCACCATGCCCACGTTGCGGGACATGGGTCAGCAATGAACTGTTAAGGGAGCTTTTGCCGCCGCCAGCTTTCCGGCCTGGCCGGAACGCTGGCAATCACATAGCGCTCAGGCTGCGATGAGTTCTTGAGCCGGGCTTTTCAAGCGGAAGGCTTTGAGTGCGCGGGATGCGTCCGGCACTGCAACGATTTCTGGAGTACCAGTCATCAATTCAGAAATACGGCTCTTCAAGGCTTTTGCCTGTGTTGCCAGGTTAAAATGTGCAGGACGCTGAGTCTGCACAATGCTCCAACGCGCTACAGGCGCATGACCACTACCGTCCAGCAAGGATTTTTCACGCAGCCAGTTCTCGAAAGAACGGGTAGTCATGTTGCTTTCTATCCAGATCAAATGATCGGAAGTCATTTTCTTGCTGTTGTCCGAAGGGCGAACCAGTATTTCGTAAATCATTTTCTGACTCCTTAAAGGGAAACTTTGCTTAAAGGAAGGTGTCAGCAAAGATTCTTTAGTCCGAAAACGCACCGGTTCGCGATTCAGTTGACATGATAAGTTACAAAAGTCAGAAATTTTTTTAAATATTTTATAAAAAAACAATAAATTAGGAAGAATTAGGACAAAATCCCTCGATTTATTGTATTTATTTCAGCTTTTTTTACAAATTACTTGGAACTTTTTAGAGTTATTTGATGCGGGATGCTTCCAGCACAAAGCTCAATTTGCCAAAACGGGCACTGACTTCATCAAATTTCTTTTGTTTTTCCACATCCGTCAGGCTTGGGTTGTTCAAATTATCGCGCAAAAGGCTAAACAATGTTAAATCGGCGATAGGTTTCAATTGAGCATCGGTAGAACGCTGGAAACCGGAAAGATTCAGGATATCTTTCAAGACGACTTGCGCCTGCTTTTGCTTGCCATAATTGATAAAGAAATCTTCCACCCGGGTTTTCAACGCTGGTGACATATCCTTGCGATACAAAATAGGATCATTCGGTATCAAAGGCGAAGTCCAGATAACGCGCACTTTGCTGACCTGGTCTGGCGCTTCTTTCTTCAGTCTGTCCATTTCTTCACTGTTAAAAGTGGCTACATCGGCTTCACCGCGCAAAATGGCAGAGAAATTCGTCTGATGATTACCAACGATGACTTTCTTGAACAGTTTTGCCGGATCTATCTTGTTCTTGGAAAACAGGTAATAAGCAGGAACCAGATAGCCAGAAGTCGATTTTTTATCGCCATCAGAGAAAATATACACGCCAGGCTTGGCAGAAACCTGGTCAAAGCTGATCAAAGCACTCTTGCTGGAGGCGATGAGAACGGAGTTATAACCGCGTGAGCCATCGCTTTTCACCATTTGTGCAAACACTGTGGCTTTGCCGTCTTCAACCGCATCAAGGGCGACCTTGCTGCTCAGCCAGGCGATTTGTATCTTGTTCTCTTTCAAACCAGCAACGATATCGCTGTAATTGGAAGAAATGGCAGCAGTCACTTCTGTACCTGTGCTTTTTGCCAGATCATCAAGCAAAGGCTGCCAGCGCTTGCGTGTATCCTCTATGCTGGTGGTAGCAATCAGGCCCACGGTGAGCTTTTCTGCAGCTTGTGCAAGGGACATGAACATACTGCTGATCAGCAGTATCAAAGTGAAACTTTTCTTAAACATAAAACCTCAATAGAAAATACAAATACCCAATGCACAGCAGTGCTTGTGACCGGTCAAACATGTATGCGGTAGCAGACAAACAAGTGACGTCAGAGACGTACTTTGGGACAGGAATTGGAGATGGTGATTGGAAACACAATGATTAATTTATGTGCATCAATTGCCTGCTATTATAGCATTAGATGAATTTGAGCAACCAATTCCCCTAAAGCAAGAAATGTTTTAGAGTTAATTCACCAGACACTTGGCTATGGAATTCGGTTAGTACGCCATGCGCTTTACTCACTATCACCTGTTCACGTTTCGGGGCGGTGTGACAGAAAAACGGAAACTGGTAACAGAGTTAAACACTTGCCCGGGGTTAAGCACAGTCGAGGGGAAATTCGCGTGATTCGGGCTGTCGGGCAAGTGCTGGGTTTCAAAGGCAAAACCGTCATGACGCTGATAGCCTGAGGCTTCACTGCCATCAAAACCATTACCACTATTGAACTGTACTGAGGGCTCTGTGGTGTAGATATGCATTTGCCGGCCAGATACAGTTTCAGTGATACGTGCAACGGCCCGCAAGGACTGATCCCAATTGGCAAACAGCAGGCTGTGATCATAAGCAGTTGGCTGCCCCAGCAAGGCGTCACCTTGTTCAAGACGGCGTGTGATGGCGGAGGACTTTCGCATATCCAGCACGCTGCCATCCACCGGTAAAATACGTCCTGTGGGTATGCGTTTATTGTCGGTCTCAGTATAACGATCGGCATGGATTTGAAACAGGTGCGTACTCAAACCTCTGCTGCCTGCTCCAGCCAGATTGAAGTAGGCGTGATTGGTCAGGTTGATGACCGTAGCTTTATCACTGACGGCACGATATTCAATATTGAATTCATTGTGCGCCCTGTACAAGCGGTAAGTGACAGTCACCTGCATTTCACCGGGAAAGCCCTGGTCACCGTCGGGGCTGAGCAAATTAAAATGCGTGCCCAGGCTGTCGTTCTCCTCAAAATCCTGGCGTGACCACACCCGCTTGTCAAAGCCTTGCGGGTCACCATGCAGGGCGACGCCTTTTTCATTGGCAGGCAACCGATAAGTTTGTCCGTTCAATGCAAATTCAGCTTTGCCTATACGCCCAGCATAGCGCCCTATAATGGACGCATGCCTGTGCCTGGTAATTAAATAAGCTGGCAGATCGGGAAGCCTGAGCATAATATTGGCTAGCCTGCCATCGCGGTCTGGCACTTCGACAGTGGTTATTGTCGCGCCATAATCCAGATAGCAAACCCGCATCTGTGTATCATTCTGCAGGCAATGTTCCTGCACCACCTGACCAGTAGCTGTCTTGCCCCAGTCACTATCTTGACTGTGGGCTGCGAGTACGGCCGTATTAATACACGCCATACACGCCATACACGCCAGAATGACAAGCTTTACTAGCGAACTAACGGCAACTGGAATCCGGCTGGCCACCGCGCGTAATACCAAGATTGGCAAAATAGACGTAATCATCCTTGTCCTGATTCAGCATTGCATGGTGCTTGCGGTAGATCCCCCATTTCGGGCGCATGTGCTCTGCCCCTGTGCGCCACAATTGCAGACCTGCACTGTCGATTTCCAATACAGGCTGATCGTCCTGACCGCGCATGGTCAATTGATAGCGACCTGCAGAATTTGAGAATGTGATCTGCTCACGCACGTCTATCCATTGCCCCTGTATCTGCGACAAGGCCACTGTGCCGAGTACATGATAAGCACCACCGTCATTTTTCAAATCATCAATTTGTCGCACTTCCATACGTCCACTGGACAATGGTGTAAAAGTGATCAGCGGCGGCTCAGCATAACGGCCACCATAGGCCTTGATCTGGTGGATATGCGTAAATGAGGGAGAAAACTTCATGCCTGCATCAATCTTGAAGCGCCAGCTATACACAAAGCTGTTATTTTCACGTGCCTTGAAGGCCTGGTGCATACCCATCAGGCTGGGCGCAATCTTGATCTCGGTGCGGGATCGGTCGCTACCTTCAGCCATGGTCTTGCCATCCAGGTTGACATCTGTCGGGTCTATCGCCAGCACTGCAAAATAGGCTGGCACCATATCATCACTCGCTTCAATAATATGCGGCCTGACTGGCGCGTAGTGCGTATCACCCGGGGCCTCTACTGCACCCTTGCCAAAAACATTTTCTATACGCGCATAAGTATCTGTGCTACCCGGTTTTTGCGCATTCAGACACAAGGTATTACCCGTCACGCCGGAAGTCGCATCAGCGGCAAAAGCGCTAATAGAAACCAAGGTAAAACCGGCAAGCAAGCTGCCAGACAAGATAAGTAAATACATGAAGCTGCCTCAGTCCTGGTATTGCGGCCCGGCCACAACAAACGGCCCACCCTGATAGGTGCTGGTCATGTCGTCAGCATCGGGCCAGCTCGCAGTCAGCGGGAAGCGTCCGGCAAACTCGCTTGAGCTATCCTTGGGTGTAAACCCGAGGTGGGCTGCCTTGCTGTTGTCCCACCATTTCGCCGGATTGTCCGATACGCCAAAGACGATGCTATGCCCCACCTTGGGCGTGAACAATGCCGTTTTGATCAACCGCAGCAAATCATCGTAACTAAGATAAGTCACCATCATGCGGGTATTACGGGGTTCAGGAAAGGACGAGCCTATACGCAGGCACACCGTCTCTATGCCAAAACGGTCATAATAATAACGCGACAGCGCTTCGCCATAAGATTTGCTAAGACCATAAAAACCATCTGGCCGCAGCGGGCTGTCCGCATTCACTTTCTCTGTCGTCGGATAAAAACCAACGACATGGCTGGAGCTGGCATAAATAACGCGCTTGATACCCAGCTTGTGTACCGCTTCATACAAATGATACATGCCCAAAATATTAGCCTGCATGATGGGTTCAAACTTGTCCTCGACAGAGATGCCACCAAAGTGCAGCACGGCATCGACATCTTTCAGTAATTCAAATACTCCTGCCCTGTCAGCCAGGTCGCAGGTCTGCGCCTCTTCGCCAGGCACCAGGTTTTCTATATCGACGATATCGCTGAGCCTGAGTATTTTCGTCCATGGCTTCAGGCGCTCACGCAAAACCCGCCCCAGGCCACCGGCTGCACCCGTCAAGAGCAGGCGATTAAAAGGCTTTTCACTGGATTGCTCACTAAATTGTTCAGTCATCATCATTTTTGATTTCAGGTTGGTGTAGGCCCTGATTTGCCCTGTTGAAGTAAACCTGGCAAATCAATTTATTAGTTAAACGTTTAACTAAGTATATAGAAATTTCTGCCGCGGTCAAATATTTCCTTGCACTCGAAGTAAATTCATACCGTGCTCCCGGAAAATGCGATCTCCCTAGGTGCGCATGGAAGATGACATTGATACATGTCTGGCAGGTTGTACGGTAAGATACATCCTGAATCAGCTTGGCAGTTAAACGCTTACAGCCATAGCTTGTCTGGAATACTTTTTATACGCGATGAAGAAAAAACCACCGACCATACGTGATGTCGCCGCTGAAGCAGGCGTCTCTACTGCCACCATCTCCAAATTCATCAATGGTACCCAGCGTTTTTCTTCTACCGTAGAAGCCAGGATCACGGCTGTCATTGACAGCCTGGGCTACCGCTCCAACCCGCTGGCCCAATCCATGATCACCGGGCGCACCAAGTCCATAGGCCTGTCGATACTGGATGTCAGCAATCCCCATTTCACCAGCATCGTAAAAGGGGCCAACCGCATCGCCATAGAACATGGTTATACCTTGCTGCTGGTCGATACCGAAGAAAACCTGGGTCGTGAAAAACCCTTGATAGAAGCATTAAGCCGCCGTGTCGATGGCATGATACTTTTTTCACGCATGAGTGAAGCCGATCTGAGTTGGACCGAGCAACTGGAAAAACCACTGGTATTCTTTGGCCGCCTGAGCCAGCTCAGCTCCCCCTGTGTCAGCAGTGATGACCACAAGGGTGCCTACATGCTGGCGCAGCACTTGCTGACCCTGGGACATAAGCGCATTGCCTATATGGGTTTCAACAAGTCCCGCCGTGATGAAGAACGTTTTGGTGGCCTGCAGGAATGCCTGAGCGAGCATCAACTGACAGCAGAAATCTACAACGTCAACTCACCATCTGCACAAGAAGGCGAGCGCCTTTGTTCTTCCATCATGCTCGGTAAACAACATCCTGATGCCGTGGTTTGCTATAACGATTTAATGGCACTTGGCTTCATGAAAGAAGCACAAAACCTGGGTTTTGATATTCCCAGAGATGTCTCCATTGCTGGCTTCGACAATATCCAGTATGGCCGCTATACCTCGCCCGCACTGACCTCAGTCGATCTGCAAAGTGAAGAAATGGGCGTCGCTGCCATGCGCACGCTGATCAGCATGATCAATGGCGAAACTGCCCGTGGCCTGACCACGATAGAACCGCAACTGATTTTGCGCTCCTCAGTCATGAACAGAAGAAGCCCGGCCAATTCCTGAAAATTACGCACGAAACAAATCGTATTTGTGCAAAAAAACGACAATCCGAGAAAACGTTTTCTTTAATGCGCTGCCCAGCCGCATCTCTGCGTGCAGAAAACGCACTGCCTTGTCAATTCAACTCTTGCATCTCAATTTTGATAGGCTAATAAAAAAATCTAAAATCAGGTTTACCTTCAATTTGAATTCATCTACTATTTAGTTAAACGTTTTCCTAAAATACTTTCAAATGCAAATTTGAAACCGCATACCAAGGGAAACATAACAAAATCAGGAGATGTATGTCTTACCGCAAGCCCTTCCTCAACAATCTGCACAAGCTTTGCATCGCAGCGTCAGCACTGTCACTGAACATTAGCGCTTCAGCCCATGCTGAACTCACTGCATCTGTGGCGCAAGTGCAGCCCCCCATGAACACGCTGGTGCAAGAATCGCTTTACCCCCAGCTTGATTACCTGTCACAAAAACTGCTGGTCGAGAGATTGCAAACCACGCTGGCGAGTTACCCTGCCTTCAATGGCAAGGATAAATTCCTGCCAGGGAAAATCGCTACCGGCCTCGCCCATTTAATGCTGAACCCTGCCCTGACACCAGAAGCCAGGCGCAAGGCAGCAGAAAATTTTCGTACCAGTGCCGACATGACGGTCGATATGAAAAACCATACCTGGGGCATTTATTATTATTTGCTGGCACTGCAACAGATACAGCAAGCGGGCTTGCTGGAGCAAGCCGTCAGCCCTGCCACTTTGGCCAAACTCAAGAAGCAACTGGACTGGCGCAGCTTTGTCAATGAAGCGGACCTGAAACTCATCAACCTGCCCACCAATTATTATGGCGTGGCATTTGGCGTGGCACGCCTGCGCATGTTGCTCGGTTGGGAAGATGCCAGTGGCAGTGAAAAACTCTTGAATACCCTGCTGGCGCACTACGATGCACATTCTGGCGAATATGGTTTTTCTGATGAAACCGATGGTGAAGGTCGCTTTGACCGCTACAGCATTTTACTGATTGCCGAGATTTGCCACAGGCTCATAGAAACCGGCAAGGAAGTGCGACCTGACTTGAAACTGAAACTCAGGAAAGCCGCAGACATCGCCCTGAATATGGCAAATGACAAGGGCGATGGCTTCAGCTTTGGCCGCAGCATAGGCGCTTACGGTGATACCGCGATACTCGAAATCCTGTCGGCATCTGCTTATCTGGATGTCTTGACGCCTGTGGAAAGAGATTATGCCTATGCCTACTCTACCCATGTATTCAACAAGTTTTTAAGCTTCTGGTATGACCCGCAATTGCATTCAGTCGATTTGTGGGGCAAGGGCAGGAAGACCGATGCCTACCGTGGTGCGCACAGGGTTCTGGGTGAAAATTTCTCACTCCTGCATCAATTGCTGACCACCAATGCCATCTGGCACAAACTCGGTTATGACCAGCGCATACCGCTGGCCGACCTGCAAGCATGGGCAGATAAAACCCAGCCACGTTTCAGCTTCAACTGGTTTGCCCGCGGTGAGTATGACAGGGCATTGGCGATCTACCGCGACCGCCAGCATGTGTTCAGCCTGTTACTGGCCAATGGTGGTGCTGGCCAGCATGCGAACAGCCCCTATTACCCACTGCCGTTTTCAAATGATCTCATCGTCGGCATACCAGACAGCGGCTTTGCCCATCCGCAGCTTGTCCCCAGTCTGACGCTGACAGATGGCAGCAAACTGCTAGCCACCGCTTTCATGAGCAATATCCAGACTGGCAAAACAGAAAAATCTGCATTCATCAGCTATCAGCAAAGCGGGCTGACACGCATGACAGGCGAAGGCAAGCCACCACAAAAAGATGACCGGGTAAAACTCAATAGCCGCTACCAGTTTGAATCCGGCAACATCAGCAGGACAGATGAATTTACAGCGACCGGCAGCACGCAGATACAAGAAGCCAGTCTGGAGTTCAGCAGCTTTTCTGATGCGGTCAGGCAGGATGGAAATCACATTTATTTCAGTAAAGGCGGTGTGACGGAATTCGTCGTGGAAGGTCTGGAAAAATGCGCGGTTAAACGGGTAGTTGGTGACGCCTACTTCCAGACCCCGACTGGACCCTTCATCAACCATATCAGTTGCAACACGCAACAGCTAAAGCCTGGTCAGCCACTGAAAATCAAATGGACGATACGGTATCAATAGAATTGAACAGCGAGAATTTAGTAACGAAAATTCATCAAAAAATCAGCAGTAAAAAATAGTATAAAACTACAATTTCCGGAGACAAGAATGTCAGCACAATTCAGCAGCAAACAACACCCCATGCAACTCAAACCCCTGAGCTTCGCCATCAGCCTGGCCATGCTGGCCCTGACACAGGCAGCGCAGGCACAACAGGCTACTACTGCAGAAACATCCGACGGCAAACTCAATGAAGTCGTCGTGTCGGCCAACAAGCGCATAGAAAAACTTGACCATGTGCCGATGGCGATTTCAGTCCTGGGTGATGCCACCTTGCAGCGTAATAATGTCAGGGAAATCGCTGACGTCATCAATCTGTCACCCGCATTGTCGATTACCTATGGTTCGACACCAGCCAATAATGGCATCAATATGCGCGGTATAGGTACCACATCGATAGGCATAGGTGTGGAAGCTGATGTGGCAGTCATCATCGATGATATTCCCATGGGCATGCAGGTCAAGGCCTTCCAGGATCTGACTGACATCTCACGCATAGAAATTTTAAAAGGTCCGCAAAGCACACTGTTTGGTAAAAGCGCTATTGCCGGTGCGGTCAATATCGTCACCAAACCCATCTCCGGCCCGCTGGCAGGAAGCGCCAGCACTTTATACACAAGTGATGGTGAATGGCGCTTTGGACTCAGCTACGGCGGTGAGGTATCAGAGAAATTTGGTTTTCGTGTCAGTGCCAGCGATAACCGCTTCCCCGGCAATGTGAATAACCTGACTGATGGCAGCAAGGTCAACGGCTCTGGCGGCAAGACCTTTATGGCCAAACTGAGCTGGCACCCTACCGATAATATCGATGTCGATTTCTCGCCACGTTATAACAGCACGGTGACATCCTGCTGCGTGCTGGCGCTGACCAGCCTGACACCGGCACAAGGCGGTCTGTTGTCGAATATTGCGCAACTGCCTGCAACGACCTTATTGAATGGCATACGTATAGGTCCGGACAATACCGATGTGCGCAATGACGCCATGACAGGCCAGACCTCGACCAGCCGTGGCGCGGGCTTGAAATTCACTTACAACTTTGCCGATGGCTCTTCGCTGACCTCGATTTCTTCAATCGACCGTTACTATGCCAATGACTCACGCGACCAGGACTTTGTCGATGTGCCTACCCTGCTGTATTACCCGCTGACGAACGGCAAGCCTGCCGGTATTAATGCCGGTTATACCCAGTACGGCACCTTCGACGTCAAATCGCAAACACAGGAATTGCGCTTCACCTCTAATGACAAGAATGCCGTGCGTTATGTGCTCGGTTACTGGTATGGAAAAAATTCCATAGAGCGCCATTTCGTGCGCGGCTACAACGGCATTACACTGACCACGCCTGTGCAATATTTTACCGACACTTACAATGTCAACAGCGCCGTGTTTGGCCAGGCAACCTGGGACTTTGCCAAGAACTTCAGCCTGCTCGCAGGCCTGCGCTATAACCGTGAAACCTCGGGTTACCGTTTCTCTGTCGGCGCACCACCACCCGGTGCTTATGTACAGACAGACTATTTTTCCAGCCTCGACAATACCGAAAACTCCACCACCGGCAAACTCAGCCTGCAGCATCAGGTCAGCAACAACCTGATGGTATATGCCATGGGCTCTACCGGTTATAAAGGTCTTGCCTATGACCTGACCAGCGGCTTGAATGCAGCCACTGCTGCCCAGCAACCAGTTAAATCAGAAACTGCCAAGACCTTTGAAATCGGCCTCAAAGGTAATTTCCTGGATAACCGTTTGACGCTGAATATCGCTGCCTTCAACAGCAAGTTCAGCGATTACCAGCAAAATTCTGGTGGCTATCTGCCTGGTACGACAACTTATGTGACCCGCCTCAATAGTGTAGGTGGTGTGCAGACGCGTGGCGTGGAAATGGATGTCTCGGCACTGGTAACCAGGGATTTGATACTGAATGGCAGCATAGCCTACACCGATGCCACCATTACAGAGTTCCCGAATGCCCCTTGCTATAATGTTGCTGGCAGTCCGAATGGTGGTTTCAATGCAGAATGCCAGTTAAAGTCTGCACAGTATGGCGGGCAGAACGTGCAAGACCTGGCAGGGGCCAGGATGCCAAATGCACCAAAGATCAAGGCCAATATTGGTGGACAATATGACCTGCGCTTCAGCAACCTGCCTTTCGATGCTTTCATCACAGGCAGTGTGCGTTATCAAAGCGATGTCATCACCAACCTGAACCAGGACCCTACACTGGCGGTGTCTGCCATCAGCGTGACGAATATCGGTTTTGGCATCAGGGACAAGATGAACAAGTACAAACTGAGCTTCTTTGTTAACAACCTGTTTGACCGCCACTATGCCAATACTGGTTTCACTGGCGTAGGTAGCTGGAGTTCAAAAGCACCAAATCCTGTGCTGACAGTGACCAACACTACCTGGACACCTGCGCGTGACGCATTCCGCTATTTCGGTGTCAGGCTGGATGCCAAATTCTAAGCGTCTTTAGTCAAAAATGAAGCTCGTGATGAACAATCTGTACCGTTCATCACGACTTTGAAGATCAAGCATTCCCCCCCTTTTTCAAATTCCGGCACTTCTGCCGGATGGTTTTCTGCCGTCTGTTTTTTATAACGAGAAGTTAATTCCATCCAAACAAGCAAGGAGTACATCATGTTATCTGCAAAACCAAATAGCAAAACAGTTTTCCTGAAACCGGCTTTGGCATTCATCACTTGCGCCCTGTCAGTAGCAGCATTGCCTGCAATGGCGACGACGTACAAGGTAAAAACCGCCAAGGAATTACAAGACGCCATCAGCAAGGTTAAAGCAGGTGATGTGATACAACTAGCGGCAGGCACCTACAAAGACAAGTTCGTCATCAAGAACAAAAATGGCAAGGCCGACCAGCCCATACAACTGACAGGCCCTGCCGGATCATCTGCCGCAGTGCTGGCGAACAGCGGCGGTTATGGTCTGTATCTCGATCATGCGAACTACTGGATCATTGATGGCATCACAGTCAATAATTCAGGTAAGGGCATCATCCTTGATACCTCCACCAACAACGTATTGCAAAACCTGACGGTGCATGATGTCGATGATGAAGGCATACACTTTCGCGCCTTCAGCACCGACAATGTATTGAAAAACAGCCACATCTACAACACTGGCAAGAAGCAGGCTGGATTTGGTGAAGGTGTGTATATAGGATCAGCCAATTCCAACTGGTGCACCTACACTTCATGCAACCCGGACAAGAGTGACCGCAACAAGGTACTGACCAACAGCATAGGCCCTAACGTCAACGCCGAAGGTATAGACATCAAGGAAGGCTCGTCTGATGGTTTGATACAGGGTAATATCTTTGACGGCAGCGGCATCAGTGGAGAAAATTATGCCGACAGTGTGATTGATGTCAAAGGCAATAATTACGCAATCACCGGCAATACCGTCAATAACCACCCCACCTCCAGCGACAAGAACCTGCTTGATGGCTTTCAAGTCCATCAGGCTTATACCGGCTGGGGCAAGAACAATAAATTCAGCAGCAACCGTTTTAATCTCAATACCAAGGGCTATGGCATCAATGTGCAGTCAGGCCTGACTGGCAATATCGTCTGTGACAATAACTCGGTAACGAATACCAGTTCAGGCGTGGCGAACGTTGCGCTTACTCATTGCACAAACTAAAGCCAGGCCTTGTCCAAATTCAAATCAAGGCCTGCTAAAACAAGGCCTTGATCTTCTTTATCCAATTTCCCAGAATCGACGTTTTTTCTGGAAGTGACTTAGCTTCGCGAGACTGCATAGGAGATTGAATAACAGCGTCCGACTCGCTGCTTTTTTTAGCATGACCTTCGTCACCATCAACTGGTTTATTGTCTTGTTCAGGTGCAGACTTCACTATCTCAGGAACAAGGCGGTTTGGCGGCATAAAGAACGTGACGATTTGTGCATTGGATGTTACTGGCGTGCATCCTGCAACCCCCTCAACCAAACCTGCCCGCATGAGGATTACATGAAATTGCTCAAGGAAATCAGATAAATCGCGCGGCAACTTACCGGCATCCGTAATTCGATCTGCCCGGTCAAACGCAAGTATGTCTGTGTAGGAATGATAAGGTGGCGTTTGATCATGCCGAAACAGATTCCAGTTCTTTTCTATGGAATTATTTGGAAAAAGCCTGGCAATATCTCCACTCAAAAAATATGTCAGTGTCCGCATATCGACTTTGCCAGCCTGGCATTCGCGTTCAAGTGCCTGCTGCATCTGAGTGCGAGCGCCCTCATCAAAGTCTGGATGCTGTAACAAGTGCCCCAGGTCAAATAAATCCTTGAAACGTGGCCTGACCAGGGTCTGATGAATTTTCCATGCGATTTGCAAGGACAGTGGAACTGTATTTTTAATCAAAAAAGCGTCGCCCACAACCGGCCTGTAGAGCAAAGGCACAGGCCCCTGTGCCAGATCCAGATTCAGAGACACATCCATACTAATTTCATTGTATGGTGCATCTCCCACGCAGTAAGCCAGATCAGTATTCACCGTAGGAAAATCTTCTGCCATGGCGTAATCTATCATTCGCCAAAAAGCATTTTCTCTAAAGCTGCGAAAATGTATGCCATCTTCTGCCACAGTTTCAGTGACTGCCACTGCCCATGGGTCAAGAATAGTGCGCGCGCCCGCGGCATCAACGACTCCCTGCGCGCATACCCAATCAAGATCAGCAGGAATGCGTTGAGCCGGGTCTTGAAAATATTGCCGTGTCAAGAAACTGCCTTTCAGCATGAAAGGTAAATCCAGACTTGCGGCACGACGTATGAAAGCCTCACCGGCCAGGAAAGCGGGGGAAACATCACATGCTGGTAAGTTAGAAGATGACATCAAAGAGTTCCTGATTTTCCATTAAAGAGACTGATACAGCCAACCGTGATCCAGCGCACAGTTATCATCAAAGATGCAGTATTCGAAACGCTCGTGCATAATGGTCCAGACACTGTCCTTCAGACCTTTTTGCAAAGCTTCAACCCTGCGCAAAAAAACAGCCTTGCTACCCGATTCGCGCAAAGTCACAAAACGCATTCCAGGTTCATTTCTGAGGGAATTTCTGGATAGATGCACTTCATGATTTTCACAAAACCGCAGCAAATCTTCGGACCTGGAGAAATTGATTTTACCGTGCCATTCATAGTAAACATCTGATGACATGGCTACATTTTTTTTATACTCTTCTGCGTATTGCAGGGGTATCTCTATTTTCAGGCGGCTTGTTTTGTAAGCTCGCTGGTTCAATATGCAGCCATAGTTTTTTGCTACCTCCAATACGGCATCCAGTCGATCCGCCATCAGAAGTTTGCTCAACATCAGTTGCTGATAATGCGTACCTCTTGATAATTCTATCAGGAGCGGTTTTGCCTTGATCTCCCCGCAGAACTCAATGAATCCCGGAATATCTGCTTCCTGTACATTTGCTACCGTCAGATGAATCTCAAATGGCAACATGGTTTGAGACGCAGCACTCGCAAAAGCTGGCTGTCCAGAAATATTTTCGCGCATTTATTTATTGTTTTCGGCCAACTCACGCAGCTTGTCTTTCTTGCTTTTGCGCTTGCCCTTGATGCCACCGGTGGGCGCATCGGGGCTATCCTCAGAGTCTGCCTTGTTTGCTGCAATTGCCACAGGCTCAAAACCGGGCAAGGTCTCGCGTGGCACACGTTTGTCCTGACGTTTTTCTATGAGGCGGAAATGCATTTCATGTTCAGCCAGGATAAAGCTGATCGCCGTGCCGCTCGCACCGGCACGGCCAGTGCGGCCTATGCGGTGGATGTAGTCGTCAGCCGAGCGGGGCAAATCATAATTGACGACAGCAGGCAGGCCAGCCACGTCAATACCACGGGCCGCCAGGTCAGTAGCAACCAGCACCTGTATGCGGTTGGCCTTGAAGTCAGTCAACATATGCTGGCGTGCCCCCTGGCTGGCATCGCCGTTAAATGCTTCTGCCTTGATACCTGCTTTTTTCAATTTATTGCTGACGGTGTCGCTCGCATATTTGGTGGCGACAAAGACCAGTACGCGTTCCCATTGCTGCTCTTTGATCAGGTGTACCAGCAGGCGGGTACGCTTGTCACTATCCACCGTAATCGCTCTTTGCGCGATGTCTGGCAGGTTTTCACGCAGGTCGGCAATTGCAATACGTCTGGGCTCATGTAACAAAGTCAGTGCCAGTTTTTTGACTGCGGGTGAGAAAGTGGCTGAGAAAAACAGGTTTTGACGCTTGGCAGGTAACTGCTCAAGTATGCGTTTGATCTCATCGGCAAAGCCCAGGTCCAGCAAGCGGTCTGCTTCATCCAGTACCAACGTTGCCACGTCCTTTAACGACAGGGCATTGCTATCCAGCAAATCCAGCAAGCGGCCTGGTGTACTGATGACGACATCGGCGCCGCCACGTAAATGCATCATCTGCGGGTTGATGGAAGCACCGCCATAGATAACAGCTACCTTCAGCTTCTTTGGCAAATGCTCTGCCAAAGCCTCAATTGTTTGGCCTACCTGCCCGGATAATTCACGGGTAGGTACCAGTATCAGGACTTTGACTTTACGCTGTTTGCTGCTTTCTTCCATGTCCTTCTGCGTGCGCTGCAACAATGGCAAAGCAAAGGCAGCCGTCTTGCCAGAACCGGTCTGTGCCAGTGCCATGACATCCTCGCCAGCCAGTATTGCCGGAATAGCTTCCGCCTGCACCGCAGTAGGTGTTTCATACTGGCGTGCGGCGACCGCTTGCAAGAGTTCCGGGATCAGGCCTAGGGATTCAAAAGTCATGGGTAAAGTCTAAGAGGAAGAAGAGAAATTTTTGATTGAGCGTTACACTATTGATATTAATGCGCATCAAGGTATAGATTGCGCCAGTGCTTTAATCCCTATCAATGCGCATTGTAGTGCAAAACTGCCATACACCTGCAGATGTCAACCCCTGCAATATCTGCGATTACTCATTTAAGGAGTCAGCATTTTGACAACAATTACTTTCATCAAGGCTGATATTGCGCAACACAAAGATGTCCTCATCACCATGAATATGGAATATATGGGCTGGGTGGCAGCGAACATAGCGCAAGATTTTGGTATTACTACTGAAGCTTTACTTGGTATGTCACTGGCTGAATATGTGCCTGGCGCGCTGGATAAAATTTGTGGTGCAGATGCACTTGATAGCATGTTTTATCTGGTCGAAGTAGATGGTCAGTTTGCCGCCATGGGTGGCAGGCGCGGCATACAAACTGGCATTGCCGAGATAAAACGCTTGTACGTATTACCGGCTTTTCGCGGACTGCATCTGGGCGACACACTTTTACAGCACTTGCTCAACGATGTCCGCAGCCTGGGCTATCAACGTGTGCGCCTGGACAGCGCACCCTTCATGCATGCAGCCCACAGACTGTATGAAACTGCCGGCTTCAAGGACTGCCCACCTTATGAAGGTGCGGAAGTGCCATCTGCCTTGCATCCACGCTGGCGGTTTATGGAATTGGTGCTGTAACCTGGATTCTTTATGTGAGCTGACGAACAGTCCGCCAATTGCGACTGGCGTAAGCTGCGGGTTAAAGTGATTGGCAAGCTATTTATACTCCAAGGAAATACCATGCAAGTTGAAACTATCCTGGCCTTTGGTGGCCACAGCGAAGCAGCTATTCAGTTTTATCAAGAGGCGCTGGGGGCAGAGGTAATCGTCATGATGCGCTGGAAAGACAGTCCTGACCCGGCGTTGCGCGCGGTTTCACCAGATCCTGACAAAATCATGCATGCATCATTTCGCATAGGCAATACCACGCTGATGGCAAGCGATGGCGTCGAGACCCTGGCCCACCCGGACATCAAAGGTGTCACACTGAATCTGGAAGCCAAAGACGATGCCGAGGCGCAAAAATTATTTGCTGCACTCAGCGATGGCGGTAAGGTGCAGATGCCTTTGGCAAAGGTGTTCTGGACATCCCTGTCTGGCATGGTCATCGACCGTTTTGGCGTGTCATGGATGGTCAACGTGGCTGAGCAGGAAAACTGATACCAGACCCCAAATATACATGTCATTCATGCTCAGGAGATTTTCACATGGTTACACCACAACTCAAGTCAGCAATCGAATTGGCAAGCAAGAACACTGTGCATTTCCCTAACGAAAGTAAAGAATACAGACTTGCCCGGAATGCTTTACTCGCGGAGGAAATTGAGCTCCGGCGGCAGATAGAACGCGTAGCAGAACAGCGGCGCGCCCTGCCACCAGGAGGTGAAGTAGCCAAGCAATATCACTTCGAAGGCGAAGACGGCCCTGCCGACTTCGCCAGCCTGTTTGGCGACAAGCAGACCCTGGCGATTTACAGTTACATGTTTGGCCCGAAACGGGAACGGCCATGCCCCATGTGCACCTCTTTGCTGTCCGCCTGGGATGGCGAAGCAACAGATGTTGCACAACGCATCTCTTTGGTGGTCATCGCCCGTTCTTCAATTGAGCGCCTGATCTCTTTTAAAAAAGAACGTGGCTGGCAGCATCTCAGACTGTATTCCGATGTCAGTGGCGACTACACCCGCGATTACGTCAACGCAGACGATGCCGACATTCCCGCTTTCAATGTGTTTACCCGGCGCGATGGCACTATCCGGCATTTCTGGAGCGGCGAAATGGGTGCCGACAGCGCAGATCCCGGTCAGGATCCACGTGGCGCACCCGACCTCATGCCACTCTGGACCATACTCGACAGCACTCCCGAAGGACGTGGGGCTGACTGGTATCCTAAACTCAGTTATCCAAAGACATAGAGATCATCCCCATAAAAACAAATCAGCTCTTCCCCACACAAGACGGAGGCAAACAATGAAAGTTCTGGTTATCGTCAAGGCGACGCAAGATTCCGAGGCTGGCGTAATGCCAAGCGAAAAAATGCTGACAGAAATGGGGAAATACAATGAAGAACTCGTGAATGCCGGCATCATGCTGGCAGGGGAAGGCCTGCATCCATCATCAAAGGGCGCACGGGTCAGATTCTCAGGAACTGACCGCAAAGTGATAGAAGGCCCGTTTGCAGAAACCAGTGAACTGGTGGCTGGCTTCTGGATTTGGCAAGTTAAATCGCTTGCGGAGGCGATAGACTGGGTAAAACGCTGCCCCAATCCCATGCCGGGCGAATCAGAAATTGAGATAAGACCAATATTTGAGAATGAAGATTTTGGCGAAGTGCTCACTCCAGAATTGCGTGAACAGGATAACCGTTTGCGCAAGCAGATTGCCGACAAGAATTAAGCAAGAGAATTTTGGAAGCACACAGGTTTATTCCATGGACTTAGGTTTTATCAAACCTGTTAAAGCAATGGCATCTTCAACTCTTCAGCTCCCGTAGAAAATTCTCTGTGAGAAAAAATTGCATTGGATAAACTGCTGCCAGGCACGCCTGTGGCTGTCTAGCTGATACTAGAACTCCTTTCATAAATAGGGGTGAGTGCGAACAAGACGATTTGAGATGCAGTGCAAGGCCTAAGGTGTGTACCCTGTGAAGCTAAGGCTGATGCCTTAGCGAGGGAGGGGTGACACACTACGCGCTGCAATGCGCCCAAATCGTCAGTTCACTAAGAGGGTTTGCCTCGTAACGCACGCCGGACTGCAGGTTTTGACAATTCGACTCGTGATCAATAGCACCGCTATTGACTGCCTTGTCCATAGTTTTACCCTTGGCCACCCCATGTTAAGAGGCAAACGCATCTCACCGTATTTATGAAATGCGTTCTAAGTACATAGAGTTAGCCGGGTACTTTTTCCAAGCATCCCTTCGTTGCTATAAAACCTCTCAGCATTAACGCAAGCAGCAAAGCCCAGTCAATGGTTTCGTTTATCGGGCATCGTGATTATTTACTCTTCAGTTGCTCGAGAAGTGCACTCACATCTTCAACGTGATGATTCGCTACGAATTTATGGTCCTTGATTGTAAAAATATCGACACCCACAAAGGACACTTGATTACCGGTTGGAAGGTATGAAAAGAATGGGCCCGAATGCGTGCCAGTGAACGTAAAGTAAACCAGTACCCTATCTTCACTCAAAGACTCCATCATGACAAAACTGCGCTTGCCATCCGGAAAACCAACTGAGAGATTTTTCAGGAGGTTCAATGCACTTTGCTTGCCGCTAATACCAGGTGCGTTCTTGCGAGGTGGATAACTTTGGTAACTATCATCAAAGAAGCTGGATATGGCTTCTTCGCTGTATGGCCGCATTTCGGCTGTCTGATAATAGTTCCGGACCATATTTTCATGGCTATTGGCACTGGATGCAGCAGGCACTTCTGTATGCATGATCGTATCCCCTGGCGTTCTCGCCCTCGATGTTGACGGAAAAAAAAGCACATATGAAGCAGCAAGCAAGGTAACAACTGAAAATATTCTTGAAAAAACAAGTTTGTTCATATGATTCCCTTTTTTAATATTCATATGCAATTTGTTGCATATGAATATTATCACGCCAATTTTAGCTATGCAATAAGTTGCAAAGCTATGATATCCTTCAATGATGGCTCTCGCGCACGCAATCTTGTCCTCTATCCTGAAGCATCCTCGTAGCGGTTATGAACTGGCGAAGGAATTCGATCGCGTCGTCAGTCACTTCTGGAATGCGACACACCAGCAGATTTACCGAGAACTTGCGATGATGGAGCGGGATGGTTTGGTCACGGCTGAATTGGTCGAGCAACGAGACCGCCCCAACAGCAAATGCTATTCCATTACCGATCAAGGGAGACAGGTACTGGCAACGTGGATAGCCGAGCCAATTGGCGTATCAGCCATGCGTGAGGATCTGTTGATTAAGCTGCGGGCAGAATCTCTGGTTGACCGCCGTGTATTGATAGAGGAAATAAAGCGACATCGACAGATCCATCTTGATAAGCAAGAATTTTATCAATCAGTGATTGCGCGTGATTTTCCAGATGCAGATACCCTGTCGCCAACTGCGCTGGCGGATTACCTGGTCATCCGTTGTGGGGTTCGTTACGAACTAGCCTATGTGGATTGGTGCGATGAAGCGCTTGCAGCGCTCAATGCGCAGACCTCCACAAAAACTCCTGAAGCTACAAAAGCAAAATAGCAGCAAGACGGTTCTCGCAAACCTGCCCCCGTTTCCCCCAGGACATACGCGCAGTTTTTGTCACCAATTCAATGCGAGCTAAGACCAAGGCCAGAGGCTCATTCGACTCGTCTGGCCAGATCTGGTCAGAAATGAATTTCAAAAAGGCTTTCGCCAATGGTGCCTGCATCTCGCCACCGTTGCTAAGCACAGCAAACAGTGATTTGATCCCGGCATCATCTTTACTGCCAACAAAAAACCCACTCCTCATAGAGGAAGTGGGCTCTTGTTTACATTTTAAAAAGTTCGGGGTTAAAACGGAATATCATCATCCATATCCGAGAAATTCGGTGCCGGGCGTGAGGCTGGGGCCTGGCGTTGCTGTGGGGCTGCCTGTTGGCGTGGGGCTGGTGCTCCGCCGCCACCGCCGTAGCCGCTGTCGTCCATCGGTGCGCCGCCGCCCATGCCCTGGCGGCTGCCCAGCATTTGCATGCTGTCTGCCTTGATGTCAGTCGCGTATTTTTCTACGCCGTCTTTGTCAGTGTACTTGCGGGTGCGCAGGCTGCCTTCAACGTAGACTTGCGAACCTTTTTTCAGGTATTGACCGGCGATTTCTGCCAGTTTGCCGAAAAAGGTGATGCGGTGCCATTCTGTCTGTTCTTTCTTTTCACCGCTGGATTTGTCTTTCCAGCTATCGGTGGTTGCCACGGTGATGCTGGTCATTGCATCGCCTGATGGCATGTAACGGGTTTCCGGGTCTCTCCCAAGGTTGCCGACGATAATGACCTTGTTCACTGATGCCATGTATTTCTCCTAATTTTTCCTGATACAAATTAATTTATGCCTTGACCGCGGCGACAGTTTTGCTGCGCTTGGGGATATTGGGCATATTGATAGCGATTATAAGCCACGCTGCTGTAAGCACAGAACTAACAACAAAAACTGATGATGGGTTGAAACTTTGCTTGAGCCATCCCCCCAGCAAACCACCGCAGAACAGGCCCAGGGCCTGCAGGGTGTTGTACACACCTAGCGCCGCACCTTTGGCGGCTGGCGGGGCGATACGCGATACCAGGGATGGCTGGCATGCCTCCAGGATATTGAAGGCGATAAAAAATGCAAACAGCAAGCCTACCAGCATGGCTGGGGATTGCAAGTATTGCCACAGACCAAGCTCCACCACCAGCAAGAGGGTAATGGCGGCAACAAAGACCTGTTTCATCTTGCCAAATTTCTCACCGATGAAAATCGCTGGCAACATGGCGATGAAAGAGGCGAACATCACGGGCAGATAGACTTTCCAGTGCGCAGCAACGGGAAGGTCAGCATATTGCACCAGTGCCGCTGGCACCACGACGAACATGGCCATCTGTGTCAGGTGCAGGGCAAACACGCCGTAATTGAGGCGCATGAGTTCGGTATTCTTCAAGACTACGGACAGGGGTACAGGTTTATGGCGTATGGCTGGTGCTTCTGGCGTGATGAATACAACAACAGCGATGCCCACCAGTGACAAGACACCAGTCATGGCAAAGATGCCGCTCATGCCTATGCTTTGGTACAGCAAGGGTGCGGCCACTAGTGAAAATGCAAAGGTCAGGCCTATGGAGCCGCCCACCATGGCCATGGCCTTGGTGCGGTGTTCTTCTCTGGTTGTATCGGCAATCAAGGCGGTGATGGCGGCGGAGATCGCGCCTGCACCCTGTATGCCACGACCGATGATGACACCTACGACTGTGGTTGCAGATGCTGCAACAAAAGCGCCAATGGCAAATAGCAACAGGCCGATGACGATGATGCGCTTGCGGCCAAACTTGTCCGAGGCTATGCCAAAGGGGATTTGCCCGAACGCCTGGCTCAGGCCATACATGCCCATGGCGAGGCCAACCAGGCTGGCATTGTCACCATCAGGCAGGGTTTTGGCATGAATTGCAAATACCGGCAGGATGAGAAACAGACCCAGCATGCGCAAGGCAAAGATG
The DNA here is from genome assembly GCF_059418665.1 of Undibacterium sp. GW821-FHT07F11. Lineage (NCBI taxonomy): Bacteria > Pseudomonadati > Pseudomonadota > Betaproteobacteria > Burkholderiales > Oxalobacteraceae > Undibacterium > Undibacterium sp. GW821-FHT07F11. Next base: position 291,265 of record NZ_JBWKQH010000006.1, on the reverse strand, counting down.
GAAGCGAGGGAAGCACTGGAGCTGATTTCCTCACGGCTCATGCCGGCAGGTTCTTGCTCACTCAGTGCGGATGCGTCGGAAGATGTTGCAATAGTCATATTCAAAAAAGCTCGCCAAATCAGTTTAGTTTGCGTAAAGCAAAGACGAGCCCGCGTTAATTTTCAAAACCCGTTATAGTATCAGGTTGCACGCCTACTTCCTCCAATTCGGCCCAAATTCAGCACAGAGATTATGACGACACGCACAAAAGCAGTAAAAGCGCCCAAACCGGCAGAAATTGACTTTGATGCCAGTGATGTTCAATTGGCACAAAAACGTGAATTGATACGCGTACGCGGTGCACGCACCCATAACCTGAAAAATATCAGCATAGACTTGCCGCGCAATAAGCTGGTGGTCATCACCGGCCTGTCTGGTTCGGGCAAGTCTTCACTGGCTTTTGATACCCTGTACGCAGAGGGCCAACGCCGCTATGTCGAATCGCTGTCAGCCTATGCGCGTCAGTTTTTGCAGTTGATGGAAAAACCGGATGTGGACTTGATTGAGGGCTTGTCACCGGCTATCTCCATCGAACAAAAAGCCACGTCGCATAATCCGCGCTCTACCGTTGGCACGGTCACCGAGATCCATGATTACCTGCGCCTGCTGTATGCGCGCGTAGGTACACCGTATTGCCCGGATCACCCTGAAAACCCGCTGGCTGCGCAGTCAGTGTCGCAAATGGTGGATGCCGTGCTGGCCATGCCGGAAGATACCAAGCTGATGATACTCGCGCCTGTGGTCGCCAACCGCAAGGGTGAGCACATGGATTTGTTTGAGCAGATGCAGGCACAGGGCTTTATACGTTTTCGCGTACAGAGCGGCACGCATGAGGCGAAGATTTATGAAGTCGATAATCTGCCCAAGCTGAAGAAGACTGAAAAGCATACGATAGATGTAGTCATCGACCGCGTCAAGGTCAAGGCGGATATCAAGCAGCGCCTGGCAGAATCTTTCGAGACTTGCTTGCGCCTGGCGAATGGCCGCGCCCTGATTGTGGACATGGACAGCAACCATGAGCAATTATTCTCGAACAAATTTGCCTGCCCTATTTGCGGTTATTCATTGCAAGAACTGGAACCGCGTCTGTTCTCTTTCAATAATCCCATGGGTGCCTGCCCTGAATGTGATGGTCTCGGACATATAGAATTTTTTGATCCTAAACGTATCGTCGCCTTCCCTAATTTGTCATTGGCAAGTGGTGCAGTCAAGGGTTGGGACAGGCGTAATCAATTCTACTTCCAGATGCTGTCCAACCTGGCGGCTTACTACGAATTTGATATTGATACGCCTTACGAGCAATTGCCGGAATCTGCACAGCAGACAATATTGTATGGTTCAGGCAAACAGCAGATACCGTTTACCTATATCAATGAAAAAGGCCGTACCGTCATCAAGGAGCATAGCTTTGAAGGCGTGGTCACGAACTTGCAACGCCGTTATCGCGAAACCGATTCCATGGCCGTCAAGGAAGAACTGGCCAAGTTCATCAATGAAAAACAATGCCCGTCTTGCGATGGTGCACGCCTGCGCATAGAAGCACGTTATGTCAAGGTGGGGACAGGCAAACAAGAGAAGGCGATTTACGATATCAGCGCCATGCCTTTGCGCGAAACCCTGCATTTCTTTGAACATTTGAAATTGACTGGCTCCAAGCGCGATATCGCTGACCGCATCATCAAGGAAATCACGGCACGCCTGACTTTCCTGAATAACGTCGGTCTCGATTATCTGTCGCTGGAACGCAGTGCCGATACCCTCTCTGGTGGTGAAGCCCAGCGCATACGTCTGGCATCGCAAATTGGTTCTGGCCTGACGGGTGTCATGTATGTGCTGGATGAACCATCTATCGGCTTGCATCAGCGCGACAATGACAGGCTCATTGATACGCTCAAGCACTTGCGTGATATTGGCAATAGCGTGCTGGTGGTTGAGCATGATGAAGATGCGATACGCTGCGCCGATTTTGTGGTCGACATGGGTCTGGGTGCAGGTGTACATGGCGGTGAAATTATCGCCCAGGGTACGCTGGCAGATATCATGGGCAACAAGCGTTCACTGACTGCGCAATACCTGAGTGGCGCGCTGGAAATTGCTGTGCCCAAGAAGCGTACGAAAGCAGACCCTGCCAAGCAATTACTGATTGCCGGTGCGCGTGGCAATAACCTGAAAAAAGTGTCGATGAAATTGCCAGTGGGCTTGCTGACATGCGTTACCGGTGTTTCTGGCTCAGGCAAATCAACGCTGGTGAATGACACGCTTTATCACGTCGCTGCGCGTCACTTGTATGGTTCGCAAACTGAACCGGCAACATTTGATCATGTCAGCGGTCTTGAACATTTTGACAAAGTCATTTCTGTCGATCAGGCACCGATAGGTCGTACACCACGTTCCAACCCTGCTACATACACAGGCTTATTCACACCTATCCGTGACCTGTTCGCGACTGTGCCAACGGCAAAAGAGCGTGGCTATAGCGCTGGCCGTTTCTCTTTCAACGTCAAGGGTGGTCGTTGTGAAGCCTGCCAGGGCGATGGCGTGATCAAGGTAGAGATGCATTTCTTGCCTGACGTGTATGTGCCTTGCGATGTCTGCCACGGCAAGCGTTATAACCGTGAAACCCTGGAAGTGCATTACAAGGGCAAGAACATCAATGAAGTGCTGGGCATGACGGTAGAAGATGCGCATGAATTCTTCAAGGTCGTGCCTATCATTGCACGCAAATTGCAAACCCTGCTGGATGTGGGCCTGGGTTATATACGGCTGGGACAGAGCGCCACTACCCTGTCGGGTGGTGAGGCGCAACGTGTCAAGCTGTCGCTGGAATTGTCCAAGCGCGATACTGGCCGCACCCTGTACATCCTGGATGAACCTACCACTGGCCTGCACTTCCATGATATCGCTCTGCTGTTGAAGGTAATACACAGGCTGCGTGACCAGGGTAATACGGTGGTTATCATTGAGCATAATCTGGACGTGATAAAAACCGCTGACTGGCTCATCGATCTTGGCCCTGAAGGTGGTGCTGGTGGCGGCAAGATTATTGCGACAGGCACACCGGAAGAAGTGGCTGCCAACCCTGAGAGTGTGACGGGCAAATATTTGTTGCCGCTGTTAAAAAAACCCAAGTAAGTTTTTGAGATTCATTGAAGCACCGTTCCCGTCATGGGAGCGGTGCTTTTTTATTGGCTGGCTGTGTCCGTATATGAACAAGCAAACTTGTCGCTGACTTGTCCATTTCCGGACAGTTTCGCAAGAAATATGACACAGATACTGGTTTTAAGGGCAGGACATGCCTGGCACAGGCTTTGCAATAGACATACTGAGACAGCAGACAAATCCAGAGATGAACCAGCCAAATGCACGCCCCGCCATTACCGGCGAGGCGATGGACAAAGTGATACCCGGAAAGCGTAAGCAGCGCTGGCTGCGGACTTGCTTTGCGCTGGTGCTGCTTGGCGGTTTAGCCAGCCTGGCCTGGTATATGATGCCGCAAGGCTTACTGGTAAAAGCAAATGAGCTGCGTATTGCCAGCGTTGAACAAGGGATTTATCTGGATGATCTGATGTTGCGCGCCACCGCAGAGCCACTCAATTCAGTAGTGCTTGATGCTGTTGAATCTGGTCGCGTGGAAGAAGTATTTGCTCAGGATGGAAGCATGGTCAAACAGGGGCAATTATTGTTTCGTCTATCGAATCCACAGCGCAACCTAGAATTGCTGGCGCGGCAGGCAGAACATACGCAACAGATTTCCAATCTGGCAAATTTGCGCGTGAATTTTCAGTTGGGTAATACGGATCACCAGCGTCGTTTGTCGACACTGGAATTTGAACTGGCGCAAACAAAAAAGCAACATGCCAGAAATAAAAAACTGGCAGAGAAAAATTTTATTTCTTTAGTGGCACTGGAAGAGTCGGCAGACAAACTGGAACGTGCACAATTTGCCGTCGATGAAGAAAAAGCCAGCCGCGATGCAGAGCTGAAAGTGAAGCGTGATGCGCAATTGCAAATGGAAAATGGCATCCGGGACTTGCAGTCAGGTTTGCAACTGGTGAATGCCACGGTCACAGCACTAGCCGTGCGCGCCCCGGTCGCAGGCAGGTTGACTGACTTTCATTTGCAAGTTGGCGAAACCATGACGACGGGAAAACGCATAGGCCGCATCGATGACCCAAGGCTGGTAAAACTGGTGGCACAAATAGATGAATATTATTTGAACCGAATTGCCAGCGGGCGCAATGGCATAGTACATCTGGGGGATAAAACCCTGGCCGTCGTGGTACGTAATGTCTTCCCGCAAATCAAGGATGGCCGCTTTAAGGTGGAACTGGAGTTTGCGCAAGAGCAGGATTATGCGATCAGCCCAGGTCAAAGCCTGGAAGCCAATATCACGCTGGGTGAACCGGGCCAGGCTTTATTATTGCCCAATGCGAGCTATGTCACGGATACAGGTGGCAACTGGGTGTTTGCTCTTAAACCCGATGGGACACAAGCCGTAAGGCGTGAAATAAAAACCGGTAGGCGCAATAATCGCCAGATAGAAGTCTTGTCAGGTCTGGCAAAAGGAGACAAAGTGATCGTATCGGGCTATGCCAATTTTACTAATGCAGAACGCTTGCAAATCAGTAAATAAAAATCAGGAAACTTATCATGATCAAACTAAGAGCTGTCAGCAAAATCCATATCACCGGCGAAATACAAACCACGGCACTGGACCAGATAGACCTCGATATTGATGCAGGCGAGTATGTCGCCATCACCGGGCCTTCTGGTTGTGGCAAATCTACATTGCTGGGTTTGCTGGGCTTGCTCGATGTACCTACGCATGGCGACTATGTGTTCGAAGGCCAGAATATATCTTCCTGGAGTGAAAACAAACTTAATCAATTGCGTCGTGGTCGCATAGGTTTTATTTTTCAGAGCTTTAATCTGATCGAAGAATTATCCGTCGCAGAAAATGTGGAACTGGCACTGGAATATACCGCCACGCCAGCCAAGGAAAGACGTGAACGCGTTGCTGCCATGCTGGAGAAACTGGGTATCAGCCACAGGGCAAAGCACAGGCCTTCACAATTGTCTGGCGGCCAGCAGCAGCGCGTGGCGATTGCCCGCGCCCTGATTGCCAATCCGGCGGTCTTGCTGGCTGATGAACCTACTGGCAACCTCGATAGTGCGCATGGTGATGAAGTCATGCGCTTGCTGCGCACCATCAATGCAGAAGGCACGACTGTGGTCATGGTCACCCACTCACCATCACACGCAGCGCAGGCTTCACGCACCCTGCATTTGCTTGATGGCCGTATCGTCGTCGATGCCTTGCAGGCAGCATGAGGCAGAACCTGAGATGAAATTAAGAGATTTCCGCATAGGCTGGCGCGTGCTGGCACAAGAACCTGGCTATTCAGGCATCAGCATATGCATACTCAGCTTAGGCATGGCGATATGTCTGTTGATGCTGGGTTTTGTACGCTTTGCTTTTGAATACGATAGCCAGATACCGCACGTCGATGAAGTGTATGTCATCAAGCATAAATACAATGTTGACCCGGCAGAAGCACGGTTTGACCAGGCCCCCGCCCTGCTTCGTATACCGGGCAAGAATATCCCTGGGGTTCTTGATATCAGTGGTTATATTTTGCAACCTGATGCCACGGTCCGCGTGGGCGAAAATCTCAGCAAACTGAAAATTCTTCCCGCCTTGCCAGGGTTTGCAGAAATACTGGGCTTACAGGCAGTAGCGGGAGACTTGAAAGCCGCACTGGAAAAACCAGAAAATATAGCCATTACCGAAAGCGCCGCCAGGAAGATATTTGGCCCTTCACCGGCCCTGTCTCAATCCATACAGATCAATGACAAGACCCTGCGCGTGGCTGCTATCTTGCGCGATGCTTCTGCCAATACGACGATACCTTATTCTGCTGTCGTCGGAGAGAACTCCTCCCTGTTTTCCGCCGAAGAACGGGCTGAAGCGCTGACAGGTGCGCACGCTTCAAATGCCAAACTCTTCATACGTATACAAGCTGGCAGTTCACTCAAGGCGATTACCGAAAAGCTGCAAGATATCGTCGATCATGCAAGCAGTGTGCAAAACAATATGTTGCCAGATGCCAAAGCCAGACTGGGTACACGCAAGGCGATGGACCTTAGCCTCGTGCCTTTGCGGGACGCCTATTTTGATCAGGAAATTGCAAAAAATCCTATCACTGTGCCGGGTGACCGGGGCGACCCTGCGGTGATCAAAGGGCTGACTGCTATCGCCACCCTTATCCTGGTGCTGGCAGCCATCAATTATGTCAATCTGGCGACGGTGCGCACACTGCGCAGGCAGCGTGAGATAGGCATGCGCAAGGTGCTGGGAGCGAGCATCCCTCAAATCATTTTGCAATTCCTGGCGGAATCCTTGCTGGTATCCATGCTGGCAACTGGGCTGGGCCTGCTGCTGGCTTACCTCGCGCTGCCGCTGTTTGCAGAACTCATGAACCGCAAGCTCGACAGCATAGTCTCCGGCGGCAATCTCGCTGCCGCTCTCATCATTGGTATGCTGCTGGGTGTGCTGACTGCCATCTACCCGGCCTGGATTGCCATCCGTACCCGTCCTACCCAGGTATTGGCAGGGCGACCTGACAGTGAGTCCACACAAGGCAGGCAATTGCGCAGGCTGATGACAATCTTGCAGATTGCCACTGCCATGGGTCTGGCCAGCGTGACGCTGGCAATCGCCTGGCAGGCAGACTTTGCTATCAAGGCATCGCCGGGTTTTGATCCTGCTCCTATCCTGATCGTGGATTTGCCCGAACCTGTCAGTGAAAGCAAGAATGCCCAGGGCCTGATCGCAGCCTTGTCACAGAAGCCGGATGTCGCCAGCATGGCTGCGTCAACAGATGCCATAGGCCGTTATATCAACCCGTGGCTGATGGATGTCAAACTGCCGGATGGCACTGCGATTGCACCCGACATGAAATCCGTCAGTGCCAATTTCTTTGCTACTTACCAGATCAAACCTGTCGCCGGACGCTTGTTTGATGCCAGGCTGGACAAGGAAGGCGATGCTGAACCCATCATATTGAATACCATTGCAGTACGCCAGCTGGGTTTTGCCACACCGGAAGCCGCTGTCGGAAAAATTCTGGTGTACAAGCAATTCGACGGCAAGCAAGCGATTAAACGCATCATAGGCATTGCCCCTGAACTGCGCTTCCATTCCCTTCGCGAAGCACCACGCGCCATCGCCTATGAACTCTGGGTGGCAGGAACCGTACTCAGCATACGCAGTAGTACGTCTGTTGCGGCGACTGCCAGCACCTTGCAAAACCTTTGGCCCGTCTACTTCCCTGACAAGTTACTGGAGATGCACAGTGCCCGGCAAATCCTTGACGCGCATTATGAAGAAGACCAGCGCCTGGCAAGATTGCTCGTCATCTCAAGCATCATCGCCCTGGCCATCGCGGCATTCGGCACCTATGCCTTGTCTGCCTATACGGTACAAAGACGCGAAAAAGAAATCGCCCTGCGCAAACTCTACGGCGCAGGCAAACGCCATATCACCAGGCTGGTGATGAAAGAATTAGGCTTGCTGACCTTGCTATCAGCCGCCATCGCCCTGCCCGTTGCGGCCATCACGATAGAACGCTATCTGGCAAGCTATGTAGAACGCGCACCCATCGTCTGGTGGACGCTGGTGTTTTCACTGCTATGTTCCTGCGCCATCGCCTTCATTGCTGTCACCCTGCAAGCCAGAAAAGCCACTCGTCAACGTCTTGCCCTTTCCCTGCATGCCTGAGTAAAGCCTGTGAATTCCCAGATCTGTTTCCGGGAATTCAGCAGAACAGTTGGCCTGAACCTCTTCTCCCGTGCGTCATAAACTGCATGTTTTTTGAATATGCTGGCACGGGAGTTTTTTAAAATGAAAGCATCATTCAGAAAAGTAAATCACCCCAGCTTTAAGAAGCATGAGTACAGGTCGTAGTGACGTTGTTTTTGTTTTTGCTTTTGACTTTCTGCAGTTCCCATGTGTCGACGCCGTTTGTGCATTACAGAAAATGGAAAAAGAAAGGCCGATGTTTGAGGTGTAGCAGGGGTTTCATGGTGCATGTACGCATGCCTGCGTAACGACATGCGCTTGCAAGCGCATGTTCCTAAAGCAAGGCCGCAGGCGAGTTTTCGGACTTTCCCATTTTTTATACTGCATAAACGGGTACCCCGCAGGGGCGACGACGCCTGGGTCGCCTTTTTGGCCCACCTTTTTTGGTGAGACAAAAAGGTGGGTAGCTGCCGGTCTACCACCGGCCGGCAATCTAAAAATACGTTTGCAGGTATTTGAAAATCAGATACGAAAGACAATTCGAATCTGAAATTAAGATGCCTGACAACATGCCACGAAGGCTGCTGGATTCCAGCTAACCCCACGCTGGAGCGCCAGCCCAGTGCAATGACGATATTGAGATTGCTCGGGATTGAGAGCCTGACATATCTGTTAATCCCCATCAAAACCTATTGCCACAACCCCGCTTTCGCCTTAGCTCATTCAGCTTAGTTATAATAACCCCATTCCACAGGACATCAGTCCTGCAATAACAACAAGATACCAGCTTAGCAATGACCATACGCCTGATCGTCGGCCTGGGTAACCCCGGCCCTGAATATGAACAAACACGCCACAATGCCGGTTTCTGGCTGGTAGATCAATTACCAGTCAGCCTGCAAAGGGACAAGAATTTTAATGCGTTGGTGGGCAAGACCCGCATCGCCAATCAGGAAGTATGGCTGTTGAAGCCGCAAACCTTCATGAACCGGTCCGGGCAATCGGTTGGAGCAATCTGCCGCTTCTACAAGATCACGCCTGACCAGGTGCTGGTCGTGCATGATGAACTGGATATCATGCCTGGCATTGCCAAGCTCAAACTGGGTGGATCATCTGGCGGACACAATGGTCTCAAAGATATTACCGCGGCGCTGGGTACCCAGGATTACTGGCGTTTGCGCATAGGCATAGGCCACCCGCGCAGCCTGAATTTGACACAGGGCGTAGCGGACTTTGTCTTGCACAGGCCACGCAAGGAAGAACAGGGGCCGATAGACGAAGCCATCGCCAATAGCCTGGCTGTGCTACCCTTACTGGTTGAAGGTAAATTCCCTGAAGCGATGATGCAACTACATACGACAAAATGAGTTCAGCCATACAAATCCATGCCGGTCGCAAAGCTTACGCCCATCTGCGGGAACATGGTTTGCGCGCGCAGGATGTGGCCATCATCCCGGCAGCGGCAGGCGGCCCCAAGGGTTTGATATTGCAGGCTTTGGATCAATGGATATTTGGTGAATGGCTGCCAACTGCACCGCGTGAACGCACGCTGATCGGTGCCTCTATCGGTGCCTGGCGCATGGCGGCAGCCAGCCATGCTGACCCGGTGGCGGCTTTCCAGCGCCTGGGTGATTTGTATTGCGAACAGCGTTACCCTGAAAAACCTTCTGCTCAATATGTAACGCGGGAGATACAGAATCTCTTGCATGATTTCATCGGTGGACATGAAGCAGAGGTCGTCAACCAGCCTCTGCACAGACTGCATTTGCTGGCAGTACGCGGGCGTGGCTTGTTGGCAGCGCCTAAATCTGTGCACAAGGCCAAGGCCGGTTTTGTGGCAGCGACGTTTGCCAACCTGGCTTCGCGCTCGCGTCTGGCCAGACATATGGACCGTGTGATTGTCGGCGATACGCGTGATCCACTGTTCTGGCTGAAAGCCAAATTCGATGGTTTTGATACCCACTTTTGCCCGCTGCAAACAGATAACCTGGGCTGGTCTCTGCTGGCTTCCGGCACCCTGCCGCTGATCATGGAACCAGTCTCGCATATCCCGCATACGCCGGCGGGCACTTACTGGGATGGCGGCATCATCGATTACCACCTGGCCCTGCCCTATTCACGCGTGGCTGGCAGCAAGGATGGCGACCTGGTGCTGTACCCGCACTTTACCGACCATATCGTGCCTGGCTGGCTGGATAAGCCCCTGCCATGGCGCAGGGCAGGCATGGGAACCAATCGTCAATGGCTGGACAATGTGATCATGGTGTCACCCTCACCGTCTTTCCTGAAGACGCTGACACGCGGCAAACTGCCGGATAGAAAAGATTTTTTTTATTACGGCACGAACCATGATTTCCGTATCCAGAACTGGAAGCTGGCAATCAGCGAAAGCGGACGCATGCGTGACGACTTTGCGGCGTTTGTCGATAAGCCAAATCTTGATCTGGTGCAGGCTCTGAATTTTTGAGTTGGCTAGCTTGATATTTGCCTGCGTTGTTCAGCAACATACTGTATGAGTTCTGGAAAGAACTCCTGAAATCCCTCTGATAAAGCCGCATAATTACTTTGCAGATCATCCAGGCCTGCGCGTAACAAATCACCATTTTTTGAAAGCCTTTGCGAAGTGCGTTCTACTGCAATTCTTACGCCATCAAATTCATGATAAGACCCCAGCCAGTCCTGGCTGACCATGCGCGGCAAGGCTGCCTGCAGGTTTTCTGGCAAGACTATTTTTGATTGTTCTTGCAGGGCTGTATAAAAACGCGCTATCAATTCCTGGCGAGGAGCCGGACTATGCCGCGGCCAATGCTGACTCAGAACATGATCATAAAAAATATCCAGCAAAATGCCCGAATAACGGCGGTGCTTATCCTGGAATAAAGCTTTCGCCTGTAAAACGACAGGGTGGCTATCGGTATAACTATCCACCAGCCTGTGTATCTGGATATCTGCCTGGATGTCAGGGTGATAAAGTACGGTGTCTTTCAGTTTGACAAAGTCACCGAGCAGAGCCCCCAGCATGGCGTGATCACTATGCTGGGCCAGGTAAATGTGGGCGAGGTAATTCATAAGTGAAGCCAGTATAGCGGGCTTTTTGCCTGGCTGCTGCGGCGCTACAAATCAGTCAAATGAGTTCAGTCAAATCAATCGTCAGCCTGACTGTCGTCTTCGTTTGCAGCATCTGCCATTGTTTTGGATGAAGGCACATGCCGCCCTTGCTGCTTCAATGCCTGCCTGAGCAAGTATTCAACCTGGGCATTGGCACTGCGCAGCTCTTGCGCGGCCATGCGTTCGATCTCGTTCCACAACAGGGGATCGATACGCAGAGGGAAGGATTTTTTTCCTGGACTGGCCATTATCTGGCATTCAAACGTGGAGTGATATAACTGAGCAGGCGCTGTGGATCTTGCGTACCCAGGCGCAGGGTCTTCCCATTGCGCAGGCCCAGGCGTACTGCCAGATTACCAGTGGCGTTATACAACATGCCTTGCGATGTTTTTTTAATACCCAGCCCCTCAAGAAAAGCAGTATTTGTGCGTTCTGCAAACTGGATATCAGCCAGCGCCACTTTCCAGACTGGCCATCCCAGCCAGCCAAAACTCCAGGTCAGATGGCTGGCATCTATGCGTATGGTCAGGCAACCCAGTATCAGCAATACCAGAGCATTGATAATGGGGGCACCCAGCATGGCCCAGGTAGCCAGTGGCAGGCCAGCCATGATCTGCGTGCCCATGGAAAACAATGTCAACAACGGCATGAATATCCACAAGAACCTGAACCACTGTTTTTCCACATAGACTGGATGTTCCATCGTCTTATCTCGCTACGTAATCAATTGTACAAAGTGCCGGTATTGATGACGGGCTGGGTTTCCTTATCTGAACACAGCACCACCAGCAAATTACTGACCATGGCAGCTTTTCTTTCATCATCAAGTTCGCATATCTTGCGCTCTGACAAGCCTTGCAAAGCCGCTTCCACCATGCTGACCGCACCGTGCACGATTTTCTTGCGGGCGCTGATAATAGCTTCTGCCTGTTGACGGCGCAACATGACCTGGGCAATTTCTGCTGCATAGGCCAGGTGCGTGAGCTTGGCGTCTTCTACATCAATACCGGCAGCCGTAAAGCGCTTGTGCAATTCGTCACGCATGGCACCAGCCACCACATCCATGCCTGCCCGCAGGGTTGTCTCGCCTTCAGCCAGGTCCTCGCCATCGTCATAGGCATACTGTGTTGCCAGGTGGCGTATCGCTGCTTCAGACTGGATATTCACAAACCGTTCAAAATCATCGACATTGTAAATCGCCAGTGCCGTATCCTGCACACGCCAGATGATGGCGGCACCAATTTCTACAGGATTACCGCGCTTGTCATTCACTTTCAGCGGTGCCGTGTTCAAAGTGCGGGCACGCAGGCTAAGCTTGCGTTTGGAATAAAAAGGATTCACCCAACGCAAGCCTTCGCTGCGGTCTGTACCCTTGTATTGCCCAAACAGCGACAATAAAGCAGCTTCATTCGGCTGCAGCATATACAAGCCGGTGAGTATGAAAATACCCACAACAACAATCGCCAGACGCGCCAATACCGCTGGCACACTTGGCTGACCTGCACCGACCAGGTCAATAAAACTATAGGCACCGCCTGCGACAAACAGCAAACCCACAACAATCATGAAATAACCGTCCAGCGACGTAAGTGAACGTTCTTGTATTAATTTTTTACCAGTCGCTGACACTGAGGTAGTACTCATACTTTCTCCTGATAGATGGCACTTTGAAATCAAAGTGATATCACTTTAGTGCGCATGCATGAAAATGTCAAGGGAGATTAAAAATCAATGCAGATGTGCCGAAACAGCACAGGAATGACAAAAAGGCTGCCCTCTATGGGCAGCCTTCTTTAGATATGCTGAAGTTCAGAATAGTGTCAGGGCAAGAGTTCAATGCAGGAATTCGAAGAAGGAATTCAAGACAGAGGAAACAAATTCTTCACACGGTTACCAGCAAGCTTTTTGCTCGCAGCCAACACCGAAAGGCAGGTCTGTGGCTTGCAAGTTTCCAAGGGTTCAGGTACTTGCATACACTCCTCTGCAGGCTTGCTGCGACTACCGGCAAAATACAGGAGTACGCCCAGCATGGCTGCCGAGATCAATACCAAGAACATGACATCACTCTGGAAATGCGCCAGCAGGAAACCGCAGATCACAGGATTAAGTGCAGCACCAAACATGGCCAGGCTCTGCGCCCCATAATAACTGCCACGCTTGTCTGCAGGTGCGATCATATCGATGAACATGTATTCACAGGGAATGACTATGACCTCTCCTACTGTGAAGACCAGGGTTGCCAGCACCCAGCTCATCGCGCTGCTGGCATGCATGAAGCCCAGCAAACCCACAGCATACAAAGTGGCACCCAGACTGACCCAGCGGAACAGGTATTTTTGCTGCATGAGTTTGCCAACAGGATATTGCAAGACCACTACGGTCACCGCATTGGTGATGAGAATGAATGGCAGCAATTGCGCAGTCGCCTGCGTGCCCTGACTGATCATCAGGTATTGCGACAAATAGCCGGAAACAAAACGGCCAAACACGAAAGAAGTCAGCACACTGCCCATGGTGAACAAAATCAGGCGGCGGTCGCTTCTGAGTACACGCATGGTTGCATTGAAACCGGCAGGACTGGATTTGGTTTCTGAAGTCGCTTTGACTGCAGTGGCAGGTTTTCCCAGCACCTGCGATGCCAACAACGAGAAACCTGCAGCCAGCCACAATGGGCCAGAGACCTTGATGGCAAACAACCATGCTCCCAGAACCGGACCAAGGGCAAACGCCACATTGATCAGCGTATAGTTGAGAGAGAATGCTTTTGGTCTTTGCTCAGGTGGCAATAAATCTGCCAGCGTAGCCTTCAGCGAAATGCCGCGCAAGGTTAGCGCTGACTCTATGCACATCAGGGCCAGCAAAGCTGTCCAGGCATTCGGCGCTATCGTCAATGAAGCCGTACAAACGGCAACCACCACACCCGCCAGTTTCATCAGAAAATTCTTGCTGAGGCGATCTGCAAGGTAGCCTGCATACAGACTGAACAGGGTAGAAGAGAAAATGCTGCCTCCCAGAACCCAGCCTATGGTTTGCTGGTTAATGCCGAGGTGCTCATGCAGATACAGTGCCATGAAAGGCAGGGCGACTGCACGCCCCATGACAAAGACAAAGGAACTGAATAAAAGCCGTATCACGGTAGCGGGAAAGCGGGACATCATCTTCCTTTTTTGTACATTCAAAAACGGGCGGGGGCTGATGTCTGACAGTATGGTAAAAAAAGCAGAAAGGAAAAATGGATATAATTTAAAAAAATTTTTCCTCTTTTATCGTCTCGATAAGCGCATAGACTATCCACCATGAAACTGCTCGATCAATACCGCAAACTGCACGCCTTCCTTCAGCATCATGAGCAACAGCCAGGCTTGCCAGCTCTTGCATTGGCCATGCATTGCAGTGAACGCAATATGCGCAACCTGTTGGCGAAAATGCAGCAACGTGGCTGGCTGGACTGGCAAGCCGGACGCGGACGAGGCAATCATTCTCAGCTTGAACTTTTGCAAACCCCGGATAGCCTGGCGCTTGATCACCTCTCGCAATTTCTCGCACGTGGTGATCTGGAGCAGGCTTTTGCCAGTCTGGATGATCACCAGCGCCAGCAACTGGCAACGCGTCTGCCTGATTATCTCGGCATGCCGGACAGTGCCTGCCGCAGCTTGCGCATGCCCCTGTTTCGCAGCGTAGAAAGCCTGGACCCATTAAAGGTTCATGGCCGTCTGGAAGCACATCTGGTGCGCCAGATTTTTTCACGCCTGACGACCTTTGATCATGAGCAAAAAGCCTTGCGTCCGGCTATCGCCCACCATTGGGAAAGCGAGAAAAACTGCACGGTCTGGCACTTCTGGTTGCGCCCCGGCCTGAGTTTTCATGATGGCGCTGAACTGGGTGTGGAAGATGTGAAAGCCAGTTTTTTACGTCTGCGCGATGAGTCGGCAATTTACCAACGCCTGTATCGTCACTTGCAGCATATAGAAACTGGCCCTAGTCAGCGCGTGAGCTTTTATCTGGAGCACCCCGATCATTTGTGGCCGCATTGCCTGGCCACGGCCAATTCATCGATCGTGCCACGCCAGCGGGCTGCCGACTTTGAACGCTTCCCGATAGGCAGTGGTGCCTTCCGCATCATACGCAACAATACCTATCAGCTGACCTTGCAGGCCTTCAAGGATTATTATCGTGAGCGCCCATTGCTCGATGAAATCGATTTGTGGATGTTGCCACCACCATCCGGCCCATCAGGATTTGATTTGCAGTTTGGCCACGCCAATGAAGACTGCACAAAAAAACAAGCCATCATCGGCGCAGAATCAGGCTGCACCTATATCATCTGCAATCCTGCACGCAGCCTGTTTAAAACTGCAGAGCAAAGGCTGGCGCTGGCAGACTGGCTGGCACCGGAAACCCTGTTTGATCCTGATGAACGCAGCAGAAAACCGGCATCCGGCTTGCTGGTCATCTGGAAGCACCGCGTCGCTAAAAAACCAAAATGCAGCATTTTCAAAGCTGGCTGCAAATTACGCATGATCAGTGGCCAGACCAAGGAAATGCTGAGCCTGGCGCAAGCCGTCAAGCAAAGGCTGGAGGCAGGCGGCTTCATCGTCACCTGGACCAGTCTGCCCTTTGATCAATTACTGGCACGCGACTGGATGAAAGACACCGACCTGGTCGTGACCCGTGAAGTCATGCATGACGATCAGGATTTTGGTTGCTATGAATGGTTTGCTGCTGACAGCGTCTTCCGTCGCTGGATGCCTGCCAGTGCACTGAAACCCATGGACGCTGACTTAATGAAAATCAAGGAACTGGCCGACAGCAAACGCCGCATGCTGGCTTATGCGCGCATAGGGAAACGCCTGGTTAAGGAAGGTTGGCTGATACCGGTGTCGCATGAAAACCAGCAAGTCAGTATTGCCCCGCACGTGGCAGGAGTGAGGATGACGCCATTTGGTTTTGTATCTTTCAATGAAATGTGGCTAAGGCACTAGAACCTGCACAAAAGCAAGGAAATTGCATTCTACGGTAAGATGCTGATCCAATCCCTCTTTGTTTGCCCTGCATGAAAACCCGTATCCGTACCGAAGCCGCCGCCCTCTGGACCATTGCCTGGCCTGTCTTGATAGGACAACTTGCCACCGTAGGCATGAGTGTGGCCGACGTTGCCATGACCGGCCACCTCAGTGCAAACGATCTTGCCGCAGTTTCATTGGGGGCCAATGTCTGGGTAATTATTCTGGTCAGCGTGATGGGTATCATGATGGCGGTAAATACCGTGATTGCCCATGAAGTCGGTGCAGAAAATCATGCGCGCGTGCCGCATATGGTGCGTCAGGCTTTATGGCTGGGCCTGGGCGTGGGTCTGGTTGGCTGTCTGTTGTTGAATGTCGCTACGCTGGTTTTCAATTACCTGCAACTGGAGCCTGCCATCAATGCCAAGGCTTCAGAGTTTGTACATGTCATCAGCCTGGGCATGCCAGCCTTTGCCATGTACCGCGCCTTGTACGGGTACACCACCAGCCTGAACCAGACCAAGCCTGTGATGGTGATTGCACTGGGCGGACTGGCTTTTAATATCATCATCAACTGGCTGTTTATTTATGGCCATCTGGGTTTCCCCAAACTGGGCTCTACCGGCTGTGCCATGGCCACCGGCATGGGCCTGTGGCTGATGCTGGGGGCAATGATATTCTGGATGCGACGTGCTGAAGCCTACAAAGAGACTTTTCCTTTCAGCCATTACGAAGCACCGAACTGGGCAGAGATACGCTCTACCCTGCGCCTGGGCTTGCCGATAGGTGTTACTTATTTTGCTGAAGTCTCCGCCTTTGGTGCTGTTGGTTTGCTGATTGCCCGCTTTGGTGTGGTGCCGGTGTCGGCCAACCAGATCGCCCTGAATTTTTCATCACTGGTGTTCATGGTGCCACTCAGCCTGGGGATAGCGCTGACTACGCGGGTCGGGCAAACCCTGGGTGAAGGCGACCCGGAACGGGCGCGCTTTATCTCCTGGACGGGCTATGCATTGTCAACCAGCTTTGCCGTGATATCGGCACTGGGCATCATGATCTTCCGCGACCTGGTGGCGGCTGCCTATACCTCTGACCCTGCTGTGCAAGCCATGGCATCTGAATTGCTGCTTTATGCGGCAATCTTCCAGTTATCTGATGCGGCACAGGTCACCGCATCCTGCGCCATACGCGGCTACAAAGTCACGCGCACACCAATGCTGATACACCTGATGGCATTCTATGGCTTTGCCCTGCCTATAGGTTGCCTGCTGGGGCTGGCACCGGCATGGCTGCCATGGAACCCTGAACAGCCTATGGCAGCGCGCGGTTTCTGGATAGGTCTGGTACTCGGCCTGACTATTGCAGGTATCATGCTGACCGGCTTATTGCATAAACTCAGTCAGCGCAGGATCATGCAAGCTGCTGGTACAAGCCGGTAATACCATCCATGGTACTGAGTATGCGCTCGCTGGTGGTGGCAACATTGATGGCATATTGACGGGCATTTTTGGGTTCGCTGATCTTGCGCAAGGCGTCATCAAAAAACATCCATTGTTGTTGCGCCAGCGCCAGTTCTTCGCGTATGCGCGCGGTATTCGATGGCGCTGCCTGCAACGTTGTCATGCCGGCGACAAAGTCCTTGCGCGCGGCTTCCAGCTTGAGCATCACATCCGGCGGTGCCACGCCCCATTGCTGGGCCTGGTAAAACTTGGCCATTCTTTGCGAGAGCATGCGCTGCCTGCCTGAGATATTCACCAATTGGCCCATGGCCGTGCCTGAATAGGTTTCCAGTTGCACCGTGGCCCTGTGGGCGATGCTCAAGACATCTTCATTGAGCACCATGATGAGGCGGGCATCTTGCTGATTGGGCTGTTTTTCCAGCAAGACTTTTTTATATCCCAGCCAGTTCTTTTCCATTTCAGACAGCAACTGCTTATTGTCATTGGTAGGTGCAAAAGTTTTCAGTTCGGCCAGTTGCCTGTCAAAACTCGCCAGTGAGGTATCTAGTATCTTGCGCGACTGCTCAACCTCTATCCCCTGCCCCAGTTGCAGATAAGCCTTGGCCAGACGCTGTGACAACATGCGCTGACGACCGGATTTATTGATCGCTTCATTCAAGCTGATGACTTGCGCAATCGCATAGGAAAGCACAGCAAGATTACCCACCGTCAATACTGCCCTGCCAATAAATCCACGTCTGTCCATGTCTTGCTCCTGAATAATTGTTGGGATTAATATTCACAAAGCAAACTTCATACCTGTATTTTTAAAGAAAACTGCCCCAAAATAAGGCGAACATCATTTAATGAATGATTTGAACACTGCGCACTTCTGTCGCGCTGCCTGAATTATTAGCAAGATTTCCCGGTTTTATTCCCAGTATCGTAGCCAGAATCAGTCTGAAGGCCATGCTTTCCGGTAAAATAGCGGGTTAATCAAATCCAACTGGCAAAACATCATGAGTCTCAAATGCGGCATCGTCGGCCTGCCTAACGTCGGCAAATCCACACTGTTCAATGCGCTGACCAAAGCAGGCATACCGGCAGAAAATTATCCTTTCTGCACGATAGAGCCGAACGTGGGCGTCGTTGAGGTACCTGATCCACGCCTGAAACAACTGGCTGACATCGTCAAGCCTGAGCGTATCCAGAACGCCATCGTTGAGTTTGTTGATATCGCTGGCCTGGTGGCTGGTGCATCCAAAGGTGAAGGCCTGGGTAACCAGTTCCTCGCGCACATCCGCGAAACTGACGCCATCGTCAACGTCGTGCGCTGCTTTGAAGATGACAACGTGATCCATGTGGCTGGCAAAGTCAGCCCGCTGGACGATATCGAAGTTATTCAGACAGAACTGGCCCTGGCCGATATGGGCACGGTAGAAAAAGCCATTCATCGCGAAAACAAGAAAGCCCGTTCTGGCGACAAAGACGCACTGAAACTGGTTACCGTGCTGGAACGCATCATGCCTGCCCTGAACGATGCCAAACCTGTGCGTGCACTGGGTCTGGATGCAGAAGAAATGCTGCTCATCAAACCACTGTGCCTGATCACTGCCAAGCCAGCCATGTATGTTGCCAACGTCTCAGACAGCGGCTTCACCAACAACCCATTGCTGGATCAACTGACAGCCTATGCAAATTCACAAAATGCCCCTATCGTGGCAATTTGCGCTTCCATAGAATCTGAAATCGCCGACCTCGACGATGCCGACAAAGCCGACTTCCTGGCCGACATGGGCATGCAAGAACCTGGCCTCGACCGCCTGATACGCGCCGGTTTCAAATTGCTGGGCCTGCAAACCTACTTCACCGCCGGCGTCAAGGAAGTACGCGCCTGGACTATCCACGTTGGCGATACAGCCCCGCAGGCAGCCGGTGTCATCCACACCGACTTCGAACGCGGCTTCATCCGCGCTCAAACCATAGCCTTTGATGACTACATCACATACAAGGGTGAATCCGGTGCCAAGGAAGCAGGCAAGATGCGCGCTGAGGGCAAAGAATACGTGGTCAAGGATGGGGATGTGCTGAATTTCTTGTTTAACGTGTAAACAAGATCCAGAAGAATCTGTCCAACGTCAGAAAATCCCACAAAAAGCCGCGACATTCGCGGCTTTTTTGCTTCCTTCATTGCCCTTGTGCCTGAGATGTAATATTTTAAGCATTCACCATCCCAGCCTTACTTATTCATATCACGGAGAGAATTTGCCTGACAAGAATCATTGCCGTTTCACTGATGCGGCACAGACATGAAACTTGATGTCAGAACCATCATGCTCATGTGGAGCGGGATTAATCTGCTGGGTGCCGGGATGATGGCACTCATTAGCTTTCATGCTGCGAATATCAAGGGCGCGCGCCAGTGGGCTGTCGGGCATCTCTGCATGTGCCTGGGTATTTTTTCATCTACCCAGATGTCACCGGAATGGCCACTCTGGGCGATAGGTGCCGCACCATTTCTCGCAGGCTCCGGTTTTGGTCTTCTCTATAATGGCATAGAAGCATTCAAAGGCAAGCGCTGCCAATACTGGATACCTGCCTGGGTAGGGTTGCAAATGACGATACAAAGTCTGTGGCTAGGTATGGTACAGGGTGACTTCAGGATGCTTCTGATTGCCAATTCACTGGTGGCCAGCACAGTGTTTTTTGCATGTGCCCTGAGCCTGATGGTAAAAACTGCACAACCACTCAGAACCGCCTACCTGCTGGCGGCTGGTTCTTTTTCATTTATCGCTTTGATGAGCCTGCTCAGGGCGCTGAATCTTTTACGTATGCCTGGCGAGCAGGTAAAACTGTTTGCTCAGGGAGATATCAATCCTGTCTTTCTGGTGCTGGGCGGTTTGTCACAACTATCCATTTCGCTATCGCTGGTATTGCTGATTACCTTCCGCCTGGTCAGTGATCTGCGCGAGCAAGCCTCGCATGACAGCCTGACAGGTCTGCTGAACCGCCGTAGCTTCGAGGACGAATCCCGGCGTTTGCTGGCGCGCGCTGTGCGGACTGGCGAAACCCTGGCTGTCATCATGATTGACGTGGATTACTTCAAGCGTATCAACGACATGCATGGACATCAGGCGGGCGATGAAGTATTGCGCCGTCTGGCAGCATTGCTGCAGTCCATAGTCCGCAGTGAAGATTGCCTGGCACGCTATGGCGGGGAAGAGTTTTGTGTCTTACTCATGGGTACTGGCGAACAAGGTGCAGCTCAGTTGGCCGAACGTGTGCGCCTGTTGTATGCCGAATTACAAATCGCCTGGAAAAACGAGATACTGCAAAGTACCCTGAGTGCCGGCATTGCAGATTCCTTGAGCAATGGCATGGATCTCGTTACCTTGGTGGACGCTGCAGATCAGGCACTGTACCGCGCAAAAAATGCGGGTCGCAACTGCATCACTTTGCACTCAGCAGGTAGCCCGCCACAATAGTTTGAATTTCGCTTGTTCCATGACTGTCACACCACTGTCAATAATTTCGGGTTAATGCCCCGGTTGCCAGCAGCAACCGGGGCACAAGTCAGTACTTAAAACTTCACATCGAGGCGTACGGATACATAACGGAATGCATTCCGTGTCGGCGTCCATGTCGTGGTCGTGATATTGGCTGGTGGATTGGTTCCTGTGGCATTGAAGCTGGCCAATGGGAAAGAGCGGTTGGCGCGGTATTGACGGTCAAACAGATTATTGATCCTGAAACTCAAGGTAGCGCGGCCAGACTTTTCACGGAAACCAAAACCGCCATGCACATAGGTAGTTGCCGGCACAAAGTTAAGCGGGTTTTGGTCAAGATTGGAAATCATGTCGCTCGCATACACCACATTCCCGGTGACGTAGGCATCAAAACTCATCTCAGGCAATTTCAGATCATATTTGAAACCTACGCTGGCTTTGCGCTTTGGTGAAAATGGCATGCGCCCGCCAGATACGTCATTGGTATTTTGATCGCCATACAAGGGGTTTTTCAAGATGCAGGTTTCATTGAAACCACCATTAGGGCTGCCAGTCACCTGGTAACAGGTAGAGTTTTTAAACGAGGTGATGGTGGCATCGGTATAGGCGAAATTGGCATTGACCAACAAGTCTTTGCTTGCCAGTGCATTGATGTCCAGTTCTGCCCCGCGTGTCTGCACACCTTCCAGACTATTCAGACGGGTCTGGTAAATCAGGGTATCTGGAATATAGCTGCCTGAATTTTGCTGGTAGTCTTTGAACTTGCTGTTGAACAGTGTCGCTGCCACAGTCAGACGGTTATCCAGGAAATTGCCCTTCATGCCGATTTCAAAGCTCTTCGCCGTCTCTGATTTGACGGGTTGCTGCGATGCTGTCAAGGCAGACAGGCTGCTGGTGATATCGTAAGCCTGACCCTTATAGCCGGTAGATGCAGAGATATAGCCCATCAAGGTAGGCGTGAATTGTTTTTGCAAGCTCAGCTTGCCAGTGGTGGCGTTTTCTACATTGCCAACGCTGGAGAAGTTATTGACGGCGACATAGGGGCTGCCCAACGCCAATTTGGAAGGGTTTCCAGTTCCGGAAAAATGATAACCGGATTCTTGCCTGTTAAATCGTACTCCTGTAGTCAAAGTATAAGTAGGTAGGAATTCCCAACTGGCCTGGCCAAATACTGCCTTGTTGATATTATAGGTATCGCCATAAAACTCGGTAGGACTGGTCGCGACCAGGCCGTTTTCCCCGCGCTTGAAGTAACGCGCCAGTTCATTCTTGCCATACCAGAGACCGGCGACGTAGCGAAAGTTGCCAGTATCCACTGACACCAGGCGTATCTCCTGCGTGCGTGAAATCACATCAAAACGGCCATGCTGCTCTGCTCCCTGGTTCAGGCCTGATGACTTGGTCGAACCTGTCACCGGGTAGTACAGCATGACCGGTGCATCGGTAAAATCCTGGTCACGCGAATCGTAGGCGTGATAGCGGTCACCCGAAGTAATCGAAGTCAGGGTTGCGCCGTTAGGCAACTGGTAATTCACCCTCAGGCCAAAACCACGCGTAGTCGATTCCTGCCCTGTGAATGTGTCATTGCGGATAGTGCGGTTGTCCGGGCCGGGTGTGATGCCTGCCAGCACTTGTGAGATAGGCATGGCTGGGGAATTATTCAGCAAGCCGTTTTGTATATTGGTGCCAGTCAGACTGGTGATGACCAGCGCGCAGCAATCGGTTTTTGTATAGTTGTAGCGCGGCGAAAAATCGATGTCGAGATCATCTGTCAAGTGCCAGTTGAATTTACCCAAAAAGGTTTTACCGGCAGAGCCATTGGTCATTTTACCGGTGGTCAGGTTATTCACGTTACCGGGATAGTCATTATTGCTGGCAGCGATGCGGAAGCCAAATTTTTCTGACACTTCACCACCCACCGATGCACCCAGACGCCATTCCCTGTCGCTGGACAGCAATACACTGGCACGCGAAACGATGGGGCCGGAGATAGGTTTGGTGACGATATTGATGGCACCGGCAATGGCCGATTTTCCGAACAGGGTACTCTGCGGGCCTTTCAGGATTTCTACGCGGGAGACATCTGCCAGATCACGAAAAGCCTGCACCTGCATGCCAATAGGAATATCATCGACGATCACGGCAACATCAGACTCCACGCCTATGCCTATTGACTGGGTGCCTATGCCGCGCATGTTCAAACCCGTGTTTGCGGGATTGTCACTCTGAGTCTTGGTCAAGGCTGGTGACAAGTCTATGATGTCGTCAAGGTCGCGCACATTATTGCGGTGCAATTGCTCTTCGCCAATAACGGAAATCGACATTGGCACATTTTCTAATTTCTCTACGCGCTTGTTGGCGGAGATGACTACTTTGGCCAGACCTTTTTCATCCACGTCTGTATTCACTGGCGCAGCTTTATTCGCTGTAGCTGCCGGTACATTAGCAGAAGCTTGCTGCGCATTGGCCGTATTCATGAAACTCAACATTGCCAATGCCACTGCAGCCGTAACTGGCGTCAATTGATACTGTTGAGTTACGTCACGACGACGATACTTTTTTTGTTGATTGCTATGTTTGGTATTGGTATTACTGCGGAACATTTTCGTCTCCTTGCGATTTAATAATTTTTATAATGGTTTTATTACTACAGCACTGCTCTTACTTATTTTTTGATAGATACACTGAATTTTTTGTGCTTTCCCCTAACGTACCAGACAAGGTTTCTTGTTATCAAAGGTCCATCCCGAAATCAAAAACTGCATGGCAACTGCATCATCCCGTGCACCTAATCTCATATTCAGATAGAGTTGATGTGCCGCTTCTACTGCTGCCATGTCCAGCTCGACACCCAGGCCTGGCTTGTCAGGTACATCGACCATGCCATTATTGATTGTCAGTGGCGCAAGCGTCAGGCGTTGGCCGTCCTGCCATATCCAGTGCGTATCGATAGCAGTAATTTTCCCTGGTGCGGCGGCGGCCACATGAGTGAACATCGCCAGCGAAATATCAAAGTGATTATTTGAATGCGAGCCCCAGGTCAGCCCCCATTCCTTGCACATCTGTGCGACACGGATTGAGCCTTGCATGGTCCAGAAATGCGGGTCAGCCAAGGGGATATCGACGGCCTGCAACTGTACGGCATGTCCCAGCTCGCGCCAGTCGGTTGCGACCATATTGGTGGCTGTCGGCAAACCAGTTTCACGGCGAAATTCTGCCATCACTTCGCGACCTGAAAAGCCATCTTCTGCGCCACAAGGGTCTTCGGCATAAGCCAGCACATCAGCACGATCACGGCACAGGCGTATGGCATCTTTTAAGGACCATGCGCCATTGGGGTCGAGGGTAATACGAGCGTCAGGAAATGCTTCAGCGAGAGCAGTGACGGTTTCTATTTCTTCTTCGCCACGTAATACGCCCCCTTTAAGTTTAAAGTCGCGAAAACCATAGCGCTGATGCGCGGCTTTTGCCAATGCAATCACAGCCCTGGTATCAAGTGCTGGCTGGCAGCGCAGGCGCGCCCAGTCATCATCTGGCCCGGCTACAGTGTCTGGATCAGGATAAGGCAGATTGGTGTCATGGCGGTTGCCGATGTAGAACAGATATCCCAGCATGGCGACCTGGCTGCGCTGCTGGCCCTCACCGAGCAAGGCGGCAACTGACACGCCCAGAAATTTGCCCAGCAAATCCAGCAAGGCAGATTCCAGCGCGGTGACTGCATGCACGGTAATGCGCAAGTCAAAAGTCTGATGCCCACGACCATTGGCATCACGCTGGGCAAATACCGTGCGGACTTGATTGAGCATGCTATTGAATGCGCCTACAGGCTGACCGATGATAAAAGGACGTGCGTCTTTCAAGGTTTTTTCAATTTCGCTGCCGCCAGGTACTTCGCCAACCCCCTGATTGCCTGCACTGTCGGTCAGGATCACAATATTGCGGGTGAAGTAAGGGCTGTGTGCGCCACTGAGATTGAGCAGCATGCTGTCATAACCAGCCACAGGGATCACTTGCAATCGGGTCACGACAGGCGTGACATGCACTTGAGGACGTGGGTTGCTTACATTGGGAAACACTGGTGTCTGCATAAAAAATAGAGATGGTTTTTATATAAATTTGTTCTGGATTATTTCTTCAAAGGCTTTACTACTGACCTACGTCATCAGTGCGCCGTGATAGCGAACAAGCTGATTCAAGACTGTTAAAGCTAGCCAATTTTATTTTGATTTTGTTTTAATGGTACCGCTACCAAACAATGAATTTATGGTAGCGGTACCTTTTTTGGAAGTCAATCAATTTCTTGAGCGAATTGTAGGAGATTGAAAAATCGTGTTAAGTAGCGCCGAAATCAAAACGAAAATACAACGAGACATGCAACTTGCTATGTAAAGCAGTATGCAAACTATCGCAGTCAAGGAATCAAGGCAGGAAAGATGATAGACCAGGCGCGTTAAAAACATACTAAGCCGGTCAGAGAAACTGAATACGCTTAAAAATCAAAATTCAACATCAGGCACTGTCACGTTCGACGATAGAAAAACCTATATCCTTGACTTTGTCTGTCACAGGATTGCCATCAACACGATCAATAATGAAGCGCGCTGCCAGGCTGCCTATGGCGGTACCGTCTATGCGTACGCTGGTCAGCGAGGGATTGAGGTCTTTTGAAAATTCCTGGTCGCCCAGACCTATCACTGCCAGCTTTGCTGGCACGGCTATACCCATTGCCTGCGCTTCTATGATGACACCCTGAGCCATCATGTCTGAGCTGCAAAAGATGGCATCGATGGCAGGATCATTCTCCAGTAAAGTGCGCAAGCCACTACGGCCACTGCCCAGTGTGGTCGGTGCCTTGACTATGCAAGTCGCAACTTCATTCGCACCTGCAGACCCCATGCCCAAGGCCAGAGCTGCATCAGAGAATGCCTTGTTGCGGCGTGCTGCGCGCTCATCATTGGCGCTGATGGTGGCTACGCGCTTGCGCCCACGACCATGTAGGTATTTGGCGACTGCCTCACCGATTTTCTCATGAGAAAAACCGACCAGCATATCGATAGGGGTAGGTGTCAGGTCCCAGGTTTCCACTACCGGGATACCGCTGGCGAGCAGGCGCTTACGACCGAGCTCTGAACGCATGATGCCGGTCAGGACAACGCCATCTGGACGGCGCCCTATGATGGCTTCCAGCAAAGCATCTTCACGCGAGTTTTCATAGCCAGCCTGGCCCAGCATCAATTGGTAGCCTTCATCTGCCAACGACTTGGTCAGGGATTGCACCATCTCTAAAAATACCGAACCAGTGATGGTAGGTACCACCGCAGCCACCAGGCGGCTTTTTTTCGAAGCCAGGCCACCTGCCAGCAAATTGGGCACATAGCCAGTGCGCTCTACCGCTTCTTTTACTCTCGCCAGGATGGCGGGAGACACTGCATCAGGGGTATTCAATGCCCGCGATGCAGTGATAGGCGCGACATTGGCCAGCTTTGCCACGTCGCGCAAAGTAAAGCCACCGCTGGAGCGGCGGCTGCGGCGCACAGGATCGGGCGCAAGCACATCGGTTGCGAGTGCTTCAGTTGCAATATCAGGTTTGGCTGTCGCTGTAGAGGATGACTTGTTTTTCATCCATAAATTATAGCATTGCAAATTCGCCCATAGCCATTTGCCAACGGCAAGGCCGCTGCTGACAATTCTGTTGCCAATCTTACTTCAGCTTGTCCAGAAACTGCAGTTCACCAGTCAAACGGATATCGTCCGACGCACTGCCCAGCATGACGATAAATTTGCCTGGTTCAGCTACCCATTTCAATTTGCTGTCATAAAACGACAGCATGGCCTGGTCTATGCTGAACGACACGCGCTTTTGCTCACCTGCTGCCAGTTTGATTTTCTGGAAACCTTTCAGTTGTTTGACGGGACGTACTACTGATGCAACCGGGTCTCGTAAATATAATTGCACCACTTCCTCACCATCCCGTTTGCCAGTATTGTGCAACTCAAATGAGACAGTCACGGTAGCGCCGGGCGACATGCTTGTATTACTGAAACTCAGATTGCTATAGCTGAATTCGGTGTAACTCAAGCCATGCCCGAAGGCGTAACGCGGCGTATTTGGTGCATCAATATAGGCGGATTTATAGACAACATTTTTCACGTCTTGCACAGGTCGCCCGGTTTCATAATGGTCGTATGAAATGGGAATCTGGCCTACGCTGCGCGGAAAAGTCATTGGTAGTTTTCCTGCAGGGCTGTAATCACCAAACAGTACATCAGCAATCGCATTGCCACCTTCACTTCCGGCAAACCATGTGTACAAAATTGCGGCGGCATGATCAGCTACAGTATTGAACACCAGAGGTCGACCAGCCATGATCACTACTGTGACTGGCTTACCCTTTGCCTGCAGCGCCTCGAATAATTGCGTCTGCAAACCCGGCAAGCCCAGCTCGGTACGCGATTTCGCTTCACCACTCATGTCCCAGCTTTCACCCAGCACCAGCAAGACAGTGTCTGCCTTGTCCACTGCCGCCAGTGCTGCAGAAAAGCCGTCGGTTTTAGAGCAGGCGATATCACAGCCTGGCGCAAAAATCACTTCCGTGTCTTTCTCTACATGGCTGCGTATGCCGTCCAGTAAACTGGCCACCTGGCCCGCATCTGACTTAACGATCCAGCCACCTTCCAGGTCACGGCGCGCATCTGCCAATGGACCTATCACGGCGATGGATTTGGCGGTTTTATTCAGGGGCAAGGTCTGCTTGTCGTTCTTGAGCAGCACCAGGGACTTGCGCGCAATGTCGCGTGCTATCAATCGATGACTGGGGTCATTCATCACCTCCTGTTCTCGCTTTATATCTGAAAAACGATAAGGGTCATCGAACAGACCGAGTTCAAACTTCTTGTACAGGATGCGCCTGACTGCATCGTCGAGCAAAGCCTCTTTCACTTTGCCGCTTTTGATCAGTTGCGCCAGAGAGCTGGAATAGACAAAGCCTTCCATATCCATATCGCTGCCTGCATTGATGGCTTTTAACGCCGCGTCAGGAATATCTGCGGCATAGCCATGTTTGACCATTTCAGCGATTGATGCCCAGTCGCTAACGACGAAGCCGTGGTACTTCCATGCGCCTTTGAGTAGGTCGCGCTGCAGATAACTGCTGCCAGTTGCAGGGATACCATTCAGGGTATTGAAGGAGTTCATGAAAGTAG
The DNA here is from genome assembly GCF_059418665.1 of Undibacterium sp. GW821-FHT07F11. Classification (NCBI taxonomy): domain Bacteria; kingdom Pseudomonadati; phylum Pseudomonadota; class Betaproteobacteria; order Burkholderiales; family Oxalobacteraceae; genus Undibacterium; species Undibacterium sp. GW821-FHT07F11. Next base: position 263,169 of record NZ_JBWKQH010000006.1, on the reverse strand, counting down.
CAACGCCCGCATCTACCGCCGCCTTGAATGGTGGCAGATAGGTTTCCCACAACTGATGCTCACTCATATCCACGGCATTGTAATCACGCCCGGCTGTCGCAGCACCATAGGCGGCGAAATGCTTGGCGGTAGCCATGACTGCATCAGTACCACCGAGTTTTTTTCCTTGAAAACCAAGTACCCGTGCTTTGGCAATCTGGCTGCCGAGATAGGTATCTTCGCCCGCCCCTTCCATCACCCTGCCCCAGCGCGGGTCACGGCTGATATCCACCATGGGGGCAAAAGTCCAGTGTATGCCGGACGCTGCCGCTTCTTTGGCGGCGATGTGTGCAGATTGCTCTATGGCCAGCAAATCCCAGGAGGCTGCCTCACCCAATGGGATGGGAAAGATGGTCTTGTAACCATGTATCACATCAAGGCTGAACAACAGAGGTATCTTCAACCGTGATTGCAAGGCCGCCGCCTGTACTTCACGGGTTTCTGCGACGCCTTTGACATTCAGCATCGAGCCTATTTTCCCCTTGCGGATTTCTGCGAGGATGTTGGTATTTTTATTGTTGGCAGGACCAGTCAAGTCACGCCCAGATAGCTGGTGTAATTGGCCGACTTTTTCTTCCATCGTCATCTGTTTTAACAGTGCATCGACTTTTTGCTGTATCTGCCTGTCTTGTGCTGACGCATTTGCCGTCAGGATCAGGGTAGCAAATAATGCTGTCAACGCTCTGGATTTATTATTATGCATATCGTGCTTTACCATGCTCATTTATTGATATTTCTTTTGCACATCGTCATAGAAGTTTTTTAAGGTAAAAAATGCCTTCTTCTTTTTACCGCTGTCAGAGATCAATCCCTTGCGGTTCCAGAAATCCTGAAAGTAAGGATGCTGGCGCCGTGGTGAGCGGAAATCCACCAATATCCATGGCGTCATGCCGCGTAGGCCGGGCATGGCGGTCAGCATCTTGAACTGGTTCTGGTATAGCAGTTCCTGATATTCTTCACTCCAGCGGGTATCCGCATCGGCGTGGTAACCAGCTAGGGCATCAGCGCCAAATTCTGTAATGACTACCGGCTTGTTGTATTTGATCTTGAAGCGATAATCCAGCATCTCTTTGGTGTTACTCCAGTACCAGCCTGCATATTCATTGAAACTGACCAGATCCAGTTTGTCTGCCAGCGGGTCTTCGACGATGACTTCATGTCCTTCGCGGTGCACTTCGAGTGCAGCAGCCACCAGACGGGTATCATCATTGGCACGCGCAGTATTCGCCAGTTTGCCCATGAATACATTACGGGCTTCACTGACCGGGGTTTCATTGCCTATCGACCAGATAATCACGCTGGCGCGGTTTTTATCCCTGAGCATCAGGTCTGTCAGTTGCTGGCTGGCGTTCTGGTAAGTGTCAGGATTAGTCCAGGAAATAGTCCAGTACACCGGCACTTCAGCCCAGACCAGCAAACCCATTTCATCTGCCAGACGCAGCATTTCTTCGCTGTGCGGGTAATGTGCCAGGCGCACATAATTTGAATTCAATTCCTTGGCCCATTGCAGCATCATGCGCATATCTGCCTGGCCACGCAGACGGCCAACGATAAGTGGATTTTCATCATGCAGGGAAATGCCACGCAAGAATATCGACTTGCCATTCAGCAGTATGTCCTGCCCTCGTGTTTCTATGGTGCGAAAACCTATGCGGTCGCTGACTGTATCACCGGCAGCGGCAATATCGACTTTGTAGAGCTTGGGATTCTCAGGCGACCAGTACGTCATTTTTTCCACCGGGATGCTGATGGCCGCACGGCCATTCGCATCAGTTTTTACGGTAGTGCTGATACCAGCTTCGGCAATATTGATCCTGATATCTTCCGGCTTGCGCACACCAGCCAATTGCACAAAACCCTCTATGCGTTTGAGAGTGCCCTTGGCGAGCTGGATTTTATAATCATTGATATAGGTAGCTGGCAGCTCTGCGAGCAAGACATCGCGGGTGATGCCGCCATAATTCCACCAATCGGTATTGACGGTAGGTATTTCATGCTGATGCCGGGTGTTATCGGCCTTAACGACAACAAAGTTCCTGCCTTTGTTGAGCTTGCCGGTCACATCAAACTGAAATGGTGTGAAGCCACCTTTATGGCTGCCCAGTTTTTTACCGTTCAGATAGACATGAGCCTCGTAATTGACTGCGCCAAAGTAAAGAAAGTAATTCTTGCCCGCTTTGGGCTCAACATCAAATACCTGACGCAGCCAGATTGTGCCTTCATACAATTGCAGCTTTTCTACCTGCGAATTCCAGTCACCCGGTATTTTCATTGTTGGTGACAGGTCAAAATTGTATTCGACCCAGTCGTTTTTATCCTTGGGTGCGCGGTCATCATAAAAGCCGCCTTTGCCAGTGGCTGACTCATCAAAGGGCATGCGGCGGTAATCGTAATAACCCATCTCATAGGGATCGATGATGTAATTCCAGCGTCCGTTGAGGCTGGTATGAGAACGGCCATAGATGTTTTGTATCGGTGATGAGGAGATAACTGATACCTCTGCAACAGCAAGCGGCCTGGCTTGCGCAAGTGCTGTACTACCGGTCGCCAGGCTGGCAAGCGCAGCAAGCATGGTGCTGCAGATGACACTGCCCAGTGATGCTATTAAACGATGCATTTCACGTCCTTTACTAAATTTTTGATTGCTGTCCCACTTTTTACGATCATGTCTGAAGCATATAAAATCACCATAATATGGTAGCGGTACCATTTTTAGAAGTCAATGCTTTTCTGTGAAGCTGAATCCTGTCGCTGACAGCAAGGCAAAAATATCAATAATGAAAACTCTGCTTACCTATATCAAACCGTTCTTCATTCGTACTATCTACACCAATTACACCAATCAAAAAAGCCCGGATGCGATGCAATCCGGGCTTTCCATACAAGATAAGAGCTACTGCGCTTTATCCTGCGGCACGTTGGCGGCCAGCCATATGCGAGCTGTATACATTACCTCTATCCATCAGCACCCCTGCTTCCACGGCAGCAATCCAGGCATCGGTGCTGCTGACGGCACCAAAATTGGAATGGAAGACCACACTAAAGGCGCGGTGGATTTCTTCTGCAGTGGCATAACCGGCAGCATTTTCATAAGGCAGAGAGCCTGTTGCATCATTCAGGGCTTCTACCTGATAACCCATATGTGCTGCTTCAAAGATGGTGCTGGCATTGCAGTTATGCGTCATGTAGCCAACGATGCTAAGGGTATTGATCTCATTCTTTTTCAACCAGTCGGCAGCATCTGTTCCTGTGAATACGCTGGCCATGTTTTTTTCTATGTGGTGATCAGCATGGCGACTGGCAACTACGTCATGCAACTCCCAGCTTTTTGAACCACGGGCAAAAATGGGGGAATTTTCTGGCGCAGAATGCTGAACCACCAGGACAGGAATACTCGCAGCCTTGGCCACATCCATGGCCCGGCCTATGTTTTGCAGGGATACTTGCGGGTCAGGGTAGCTGATTTGCATATTGCCGGTGAAGTACTCGTTTTGCACATCAATAACGATCAGGGCGCGTTTTACAGTGGCGTTGGTGGTAGTGGTCATGACATTATCCTTTGGCGGTGACGGTTTTAACAGAGTGTAGTTTTAACAAACAGCAGCGCTGTTCATGGACTGTATTTTCAGCCATCGCGCCTCTTAATATAAGTGACCCGATTGCCAATATTCGATACAATCAGGCCATGCAGATATCAAACCCCGTGAATACGCTCAATACTGTGAATATTGCCGTGCTGGCCTTTGATGGCATCAGCCCCTTCCACCTGTCTGTCCCCTGCATGGTGTTCGGTGACCATCATGGCGGGCTGGCGATGCCAGTATTTGATCTCAAAGTCTGCCTGGATCAGCCTGGAAAAACGCAGCCTGAGGTACGCACCAATGCCGGTTTTGGGATACGCGTGCGGCATGGCCTGTCTACTCTGCTCAAGGCGGATATGGTCATCGTGCCATCCTGGCATGATGACCTACGCCCTGCTCCACCACCCTTATTGAAAGCCTTGCGCCAGGCTCACCAGCGTGGTGCGCGCATCATCGGTTTATGCCTTGGTGCTTTTGTGCTGGCTGAAGCTGGCTTGCTGGATCAGCGCAGCGCTACCACCCACTGGGCGCTGTGTAAATCTTTCTCGGAGCGTTATCCACAGATCAGCCTTGATCCAAATGTCTTATATGTGGATCATGGAGATGTGATTACCTCAGCAGGTACTGCTGCAGGTATCGATTGTTGCCTGCATGTATTGCGCACTGAATACGGTGCAGATGTAGCAGCCCATGTCGCCCGCCGGCTGGTAGTAGCACCACACAGACAGGGCGGACAAGCCCAGTACATAGAGCAACCTGTACCGGCACTGGCAGCAGATGACCGTTTATCCAAAGTGCTGGAATGGATGCTGGCCCATCTGGCCGAACCACAGCAACTGGATCAGCTGGCACAAAGAGCCTTGATGAGCAGACGCAGCTTTACCCGTCACTTCCAGCAGCAAACCGGCACGACCGTGGGTAAATGGTTATTGAATCAAAGGCTGGCGCAAGCCCAGCGCCAGCTGGAAACCAGCAAACGCGCGATTGATGATATTGCTGCCGATACCGGTTTTGGTACGGGACTATTGCTGCGCCGTTATTTCGCCCGCGAATTCAGCATCTCCCCTTCTGCTTACCGGCGTGCTTTTCAGGGGAATGCATGATTGCTGCACATCATCAATGAATGAACTGGCATGGAATATGCCTGAAACATCAGCATGAATAGAGCTTAGCCATTAAAATAGCTAGAACTCATCCCGGCTTACTTAATTTGCGTCAAGATCATGCCCAGCATACTCTCCCTTAGCATTTACCCCATCAAATCCTGCGCCGGTATCGCGCTGAATGCAGCCACGCTGAACGAAACCGGCCTCAGTTTTGAGGGCATACATGACAGGGAATGGATGCTGGTTAACCAGCAAGGGCAGTTTTTGACGCAAAGAGAATTTCCAAAGATGGCTTTGATACGGCCAGAAATTCACAGTGACGGACTTTACATCCATGCCCCCGGCATGCCTGTCCTTTCCCTGGACCAGCAAGAAGATACCCGCTCCACCTCTGTCACTATCTGGGAAGAAAATTTCGCTGCCCTTGATTGCGGCCAGGCCATGGCAGACTGGTTCAGCAAGGCGCTGGATACACCTTGCCGTCTGGTACGCAGCACACCACAGACGCAGCGCTATGCGAGTCAGAAATGGACGGGTAGCAAGCTGGTAGCAACCCGCTTTTCCGATGGCTACCCTATCTTGCTGACAGCATCTGCCTCACTGGATGACCTCAATCAGAGACTGGAAAAACAGGGCCGCAGCGCGCTACCCATGAACCGCTTTCGTCCAAATATCGTGCTGGATGGCATAGAAGCTTTTGAAGAAGACTATGCCGAGAATTTTGAAGCTGGCAGCCTGATACAACTGCGTCCGGTGAAGCCCTGCCCGCGCTGCCCCATACCATCAATAGACCAGAGTACCGGTGAATTTGGTCCTGACCCACTGGACATCCTGCAAACCTACCGGGCCAATCCCCTGGTCGATGGCGGCATCACCTTTGGCATGAATGTCATCGTCGAACAGGGTATTGGGCAACTGCTGCGCGTTGGTGATTCCATCAATATGAATATCGCATTTTAAATACGGGCCAACATGGAAAGCATGATGCCAGCGTCTACCGACATAGAGCCAGATGAAGTTCCATCTGCGCTGCTGGAATTGCAGCATGAAAATCAGACACTGCGTGCCCGGCTCGACAGCTTGCTTGAACTCGCCCATCGCAATCAAAGCATCATGGCGCGTCACCAGAGTTTCGATTTAAAGATCATCGGCGCAAACAGCTTTCGCGAACTCATCACGAATATTTTCAGTGCTCTTGCAATCACTTCGGAACTCGATGTCGTGTCGCTGGTATTGTTCGACAAATTTGGCGATCTGCAGCAGATGCTGTGCGACCTCAAGATCGATTTGAATGAATTTCCGCATCTGATTTTTTTTCGACATGAAGTTGAACTCAGCCAGCCGGAAACTGCCCTGCGCAAACCTCAGTTAGGTTTATACCAGAGCCTGGCATATTCATCTTACTTCAGCAGCTTCAATAAAAAACCGGCAAGTATCGCCATCATCCCCATGCGCAGGCAAGGCCGCCTGATAGGCTGCCTGAATCTGGGCAGCTTCAAGGCCGACCGTTTTCAGCCGAATATGGCGACTGATTTTATTGAACGCTTGGGTTCCATCATTGCGATCTGTCTGGAAAACGTCATCAACAATGAGCGCCTGACCTATATCGGTTTGACTGACCCCCTGACCAATGTCAGCAACCGCCGTTATGTAGAACAGCGCATGCTGGAAGAAATTGCCCGCGCACGCAGACAAAGATACAGCATCGCCTGCATGTATCTGGATATCGATTTTTTCAAGCAGATCAATGACCGTTACGGCCATCAGGGCGGTGATGATGTGCTGAAAGAAGTAGCAAAACGCATCAAGGATGAATTACGTCTCAGTGACACCCTGGGCCGTTTCGGTGGTGAAGAATTTGTGGTGGTGCTGGTCAACACCAATTTGCATGATGCGATACAAGTAGCAGAGCGTATACGCAAGAGTATCGAGGGCCAGGATTTTGTATTGAGTGAGGCTGGCACTTGCCAGGCCACGATATCGATAGGCCTGACGACCATTGATGAAAATACCAATTACGACGATGCCAGCAGCATTGCCCGTGATCTGGTGTTGCGTGCTGACCGTGCCTTATATCAGGCAAAAAATGGCGGGCGTAATCAGGTGCGTTGTTTTTAGGCCGGGCTTATGCTTACGCAGGCTTTTTGCCGGCCTGCAATTGCTCATACTTCGCGTTCAACTGTTCTGGGGTTTCGCGCCACTCAGGATTAAAAGGAATGCAACTGACCGGGCACACCTGCTGACATTGCGGCTCAGTGTAATGACCGACACATTCAGTACATTTATGCGGGTCAATCTCATAAATTTCCGGCCCCATGTAAATGGCGTCGTTGGGGCATTCGGGTTCGCAGACATCACAATTGATGCAATCGTCTGTAATCATCAGGGCCATGTTGTCACTTCACTTTCATGTGCTGCTTAGTTCAGTACGCACTGATTTCAGCGCATACGAATATATCTACTCTTGTATTTCAACTGTTTGTGTTTTCAGCCAGCAAAGCGACTTTCTTCTTTAGCCAGCGATCCACTGAAGGGAACACAAATTTTGACACATCGCCACCAAACATGGCGATCTCACGCACTATCGTACCTGAAATAAACTGATATTGATCAGAAGGTGTCAGGAACAGGGTTTCTACATCTGGCAACAGATAACGGTTCATGCCCGCCATCTGGAATTCATACTCAAAGTCAGACACGGCACGCAAGCCGCGCACGATGACACGCGCATCATTTTTGCGTACAAAGTCTTTTAGCAAACCAGAGAAACTCTCTACTTTGACATTCGGGTAATGTCCCAGCACTTCATTGGCAATTTCCAGGCGTTCATCCAGGGAGAAAAATGGATTCTTGCTTTTGCTATCCGCCACACCCACCACCAAAGTATCAAAAAGACCGGATGCGCGACGCACCAGATCTTCATGACCGCGTGTCAGCGGATCGAATGTTCCCGGATAAACGGCTGTGACCATCTTCACTCCCTTTTTTCGCAATCTGCATAAGGATATGCACCAAGTTGAGCAGGCATTATGCCTGATTTTCGTGCGCCTCATGCGGCAAAATGTTGCGTTGCAGTATATGGAAGTACACACTACCGGCTTTATCGGCACGGATAAGTTGCCATCCACTTAATAATTTAGCTAATTTTTCTTCTGTCGCTGCATCGCCTGAAGTTTCAGCCAGGGGAAACTCGGATTCAACATAAATACAGCCTTTCGGGCTCAGCAATTGCGCGCAAGCTGGCAAGATACGACCCAGCCAATCCTGCTCAAACGGAGGGTCAAGGAAGATCACATCCATTTTTTGTGACTGGTTTGCCATACTTTCAACTGCCTTGAGAGCATCGGCCCTGATCAGTTTGCATTGGCTGGCTTGCAGTTTGTCCCTGACTTGCTCCAGTTGCTTATAAGCAGGGGTATGCGCCTCCACCATGATGACTTGCGCTGCGCCGCGGCTGGCGGCTTCAAAACCCAGGGCACCGCTGCCAGCAAACAGATCCAGGCAATGCACGCCTGTCCAGTTATTGTGCAGCAAGTGATTGAGCCAGTTAAACAGGGTTTCTCTGACGCGGTCTGGCGTAGGACGCAAACCCTCGGCATCAACCACGCTGAGCAGGCTGCGTTTCCACACGCCGCCTATGATGCGGACCTGATGGTTTTGACGTTTTACTACCGACGTTTTTGCGGTCGCGTTTTTTGTTTTTTTATTACTATTTGTTTTCATTGCATGCTTGCTACGGCTAAATCAGTTTACGTTGCGCTGTCTGTTAAAATGGCAGCATTCTAATATCAGGGCTGGCTTATTTGCCGCCCGCACTCCCAAATATCCCGATGTTTAGTTTTTTCAAAAAGAAGCCCAAAGAAGAGGCGCCAGTTGTTGTGGCTGATCCTGCACCCGTTGTTACGGCACCAGCCAGTCCTGCACCTGCTGTTGCTACGCCTGCCATCGTTACCACGGTTACCGCTCCTGCGCCTGTGGCTGAAGTTAAGCCAGCGTTGGCAGATGTTGTAGCCCCTCAAGCACCAGAACCCGAGCAAAAACGCTCATGGTTAAGCCGCCTGAAAGCCGGGCTGGCTAAGACTTCCTCGAATCTTACCACCCTCTTCATCGGTGCCCGCATTGATGATGATTTGTATGAAGAGCTGGAAGCTGCCCTGCTGACCTCGGATGCAGGTGTGGAAGCTACCCAATTCCTGCTGGATGGATTAAAGAAAAGGGTCAAGGAAGAGAAGCTGACGGATGCCGAGCAAGTCAAGGCTGCCCTGAAAGTGTTGCTGCTGGAATTGCTGACCCCTTTACAAAAACCACTGGAACTGGGCCGTTATCAACCCTTGGTCATGATGATCACTGGTGTGAATGGTGCTGGCAAGACCACCACGATAGGCAAGCTGGCCAAGCACATGCAAAGCCATCAGCAATCCGTTTTACTCGCGGCGGGCGACACCTTCCGCGCAGCAGCACGTGAGCAACTGACGATCTGGGGCGAACGCAATAATGTCACCGTCATCGCACAGGAATCTGGCGACCCTGCCGCAGTGGCTTTTGATGCAGTCGCCTCTGCCCGCGCCCGTGGTACGGATGTAGTGATGGTGGATACAGCAGGCCGCCTGCCTACCCAGCTACATCTGATGGAAGAATTGAAGAAAATCAAACGCGTCATCGCCAAAGGCATGGACGGTGCGCCACAAGAAGTCTTGCTCATCATCGACGGTAACACTGGTCAGAATGCCCTGGCCCAGGTCAAAGCCTTTGATGATGCCCTGCAATTGACTGGTCTGGTCATCACAAAGCTTGATGGCACTGCCAAAGGTGGCGTGCTGGCAGCGATTGCCAAGAACCGCCCTGTGCCCGTCTATTTCATAGGCATAGGTGAACAGATTGAAGACTTGCAACCGTTTAATGCACAGGAATTTGTTGACGCGCTGTTCAGCTAAATGTGACTGAGAACAAGCACAACAGCCATTGATGAAGCTCAAAAAGACCATACGCGACCATGATTGAATTTGAACACGTCAGCAAACAATATTCGCAAGATGTCTATGCGCTCAAGGATGTTTCATTATCGATTGCCGCCGGTGAACTGATCTTTCTGGCTGGCCCCTCTGGTGCTGGCAAGTCCACCTTGCTAAAGATGATCGCTGGCATAGAAAAGCCAACAGCGGGTACAGTCAAAGTGAATGGTCAGGACATAGGCAAACTGAAAAACAGCAGCCTGCCTTATTTGCGCCGCAAGCTGGGCCTGATTTTGCAAGATCAAAAACTATTGACTGACCGCCATGTACTGGCCAATGTCATGCTACCCATCATCGTTACCGGTGCTTCCCATAGCGAAGCCGAAACCCGCGCCCGCATAGCGTTGGAAAAAGTTGGCTTGCCTGATAAAGCTTATTCTTTGCCGCTGGCTTTATCCGGTGGAGAACAACAGCGCGTGGCGATTGCCCGTGCCATCGTCAACCGGCCACAGATCATTCTGGCGGATGAACCTACCGCCTTTCTCGATCGCGACAATGCCAACAAGGTATTGGGTGCGCTCAAGGCTTTCCAGAGCGCGGGGGTCACCTGCATTATCTCCAGCCATGATGAACAATTTCTCGATCAGGCCAGCCGCGTGATTTATCTCAGCCAGGGTCAGGTAGTCAGTACCTGGAAATCCTCGCTCGCCGCCTGATCCTGCATGACAGAATAATAAGGATGAATTCATGACCAACTGGTTCCGTCAGCATTTGTTTGCCATCAAGAGTGCGTTTGCCCATTTACGCGGCAGCCCTGGCAATTTCTTGTTCAATGTACTGGTTGTTGCGATTGCGCTGGCCTTGCCCATCGCTGGCCTGACCCTGATAGAGAATATACGCCCGATCTCTTCGCAACTATCAATAGAGCCTGAAATCAGTATTTTCGTCAGCCCGGACACGCCAAGGGCAACTGCTACTGCCTTGTCGATACCCTTGAAGAAATTGCTGAAAGAGAAAAACATCACGGCAAACTTGAGCTTCATCCCCAAGGACAAGGCACTCGCCAGCCTGGAGCAGTCATCCAATCTGGCCGAAGTCTTATCCACCCTGGGCGGCAATCCCTTGCCGGATGCCTATGTCTTGTCCATGTCGAATAATGAGGCTGGCAAGATAGAGGCGCTGGTAGAAGAAATCAAACAAATGCCTGATGTCGATGTAGTGCAACTGGACTCGGCCTGGGTCAAGCGCCTGGCAGCACTGGTGCAGATCATGCAACTGGGTTTGTTATTCCTGGCTGCCACGCTGGGTGTGGTGGTGGTGGTCGTGGTGTTTAATGCAACCCGTCTGCAAGTCATTTCACACCGGGCTGAAATTGCCGTCTCACGCCTGTTGGGGGCCACCAATAGCTTTATCCACAAACCTTATTACTATACCGGCGCATTGCTTGGCTTATTGGCGGGTGGCCTGGCACTGGGCCTGATCGCTGCATCACTGCAGCCTTTGAACAAGGCTATTGCTGAATTTGCTAAATTATATGCCTCAGAATTCCACCTTGCTCCGTTGGGTATCGTACAGAGCGCCATTCTCCTGGCTGTTAGCATGTTGCTAGGATTGGTAGGCGTTTTTCTGTCAGTAAGAAGACAACTGGCACGTGCAAGTTAAATTAATAGCTGCCATTGCAAAATAAATCTGGTTTTGTTTCGTCTACATGATGTTAGCGGTGCCTGCGTCAACGAAGTTGGCCGGGCGCCTTGATTTGCAACAGCCTCTTACAATTTGCATCAACAGGATTGCAACTTTCAAGCCTGAGCCGTATCTAAGCAATATAAATGTTGTAAATGAATGCTAGTTTTTCAATAGATTTATTTGATGAAGTTCATAGAATCTGATTATTAGCACTCTTCTCAAGAGAGTGCTAATATAGGAACTTGAAAGTGCCAAAAGGAGTAATTGATACTCTTAAGGCAGCAATAAGGAGGAAAAATGGCAACTACATCGACACAATTGATCCCTGCAACTGACAGCACAGCATTGGCCCTGGGCTTCAGTGGTACGCTGGGTAATATTGATGCCTATATCTCTGCAGTCAATCGTCTGCCCATGCTCACGCATCAGGAAGAGATCGACTTCGCAAACAAATTACGTAATGACAATGACCTGGCTGCCGCGCAGCAACTGGTTATGTCGCATCTGCGTCTGGTAGTGTCCATCGCCCGTGGTTACCTCGGCTATGGCTTGCCACATGCTGACTTGATTCAAGAAGGCAATATTGGCCTGATGAAAGCCGTCAAACGTTTTGACCCTGACCAAGGCGTGCGTCTGGTGTCCTATGCCATGCACTGGATCAAGGCTGAAATGCATGAATACATTTTGAAAAACTGGCGCCTGGTTAAAGTAGCAACGACCAAAGCCCAGCGCAAATTGTTTTTTAACCTGCGCAGCCATAAAGAAGGTCTGGACGCGATGACACCCAAGCAAATTGATGCCCTGGCATCGACATTGGATGTCAAACGCGAAGAAGTCATCGAAATGGAAATGCGTTTGTCCGGTCATGATATTGCCCTGGATGCGCCGACGGATGATGACGATGAGAAATTTGCCCCTATCGCCTATCTGAAAACGGAATCCGACGAGCCTACCCGTGTTCTGGAAACACGTCAGTATGACCGTCTGCAAAGCGAAGGACTGGAATCTGCCTTGTCCAAGCTGGATGCACGTTCGCGCCACATCATAGAATCACGCTGGTTGAAAAATGATGATGGTACAGGTGCGACCCTGCACGAGCTGGCCGATGAATACGGTGTCTCTGCCGAACGCATACGCCAGATCGAAAGCGCAGCCTTGAAGAAAATGAAGGGCAGCCTCAGCAGTTTTGCTTGATCAGACATGCACTAGCAATGAAAAAGGCACTCGCAAGAGTGCCTTTTGTTTTATACGCCGGATTTATACGGCAGTTCAGAGCAAGCTGCTCAAACTTATTTCAATAATATCTTCAAATCATGCGCAACAGGTTCTGCCCCCTGACCATGGCGCAAGAATAAGCGTATGCGCCCCTGAGGATCAAATACATAACTGCCGGCAGTATGGTCTACGGTATAACTACCCGGGGTTTTACCCTCTACCTTTTGATAAAACACCTTGAATTCTTTGGCGACCCTGGCTGTTGCCGCTGCATCGCCATACAAACCAAGGAAACGCTTGTCGAAATTGGGTACATAGCTGGCCAATAAAGTCTGGGTATCACGCTCAGGATCAAGCGTTACGAACAGTACCTGCACCTTGTCGGCATCAGCACCAAGCAGCTTCATGACATTGGCCATTTCCACCATGGTGGTCGGACACACATCCGGGCATTGGGTATAGCCAAAAAAAATGACGACAGCCTTGCCCTTGAAGTCTGCCAGGGTGCGCGCCTTGCCATTGTGATCTGTCAGGGCAAAGTCTTTGGCGTAATCAAGACCTGTCAGATCCGTGTTATTGAATTTTTCCTGCGCGGGATTGCAAGCCACCAGGGTCAGCAAACTCAGCGCCATCAGCATACTGGTCACATGCTTCAGAATTTTCATAGCTTGATATAGTGATCAATCAACAAGGCTGCGAATAGCAGGGACAGGTAGATGATGGAATAGGCAAAAGTCTTGCGTGCCAGTATGTCATCATAATGCTTGTAAATACGCCATGCATACCAGAGGAAAATCAGGCCAAGGATGATCGCGCTGACCAGATAAATCAGGCCACTCATATGCACCGCATAAGGCAGCATGGTAGTGGCAAACAGGGCAATGGTGTATAGCCAGATGTGGAAACGGGTAAATTCCAGACCATGGGTAATCGGCAACATCGGCAAACCAGAACGCGCATAGTCATCACGCCTGTACATCGCCAGTGCCCAGAAATGCGGCGGTGTCCAGATGAAGATGATCAACACCAGCAACCAGGCCTGCATCGGTACATCGTTTGCCACGGCTGCCCAACCCAAGGCTGGCGGCATGGCACCGGACAAACCACCGATAACGATGTTTTGCGGTGTCGCCGGTTTCAGGATGATGGTGTAAATAACGGCATAGCCGACAAAGGTAATGAAAGTCAGCCACATGGTCAGGGGATTGACCATCGTGTACAAGATCCACATACCCATGCCACCGATGACACCTGAGAAAACCAGAGTCTGTGGCACGGTGATTTCACCCTGGGCAGTCGCACGGCGCGCAGTTCTTGCCATGCGCGAATCAATTTCTTTTTCTACAAGGCAATTTACTGCAAAAGCAGCACCAGCCAGCAGCCAGATACCCACGGTAGCGGCAACAACGACACGCCAGTCCGGCAAGTCTGGCGTCGCCAGGAACATGCCGATGACGGCACAAAATACGGCAAGCTGGGTAACACGGGGCTTGGTCAAAGCCCAGTACTGAGCCAGGCGGTTGGAGGGCAAACTTAAAGTGGTCATGATCTATCTTTGGCAGCGGCAAGGCTCACATGCCTTATGCGGTAGTTTAACATGGTCAGCAAGAGCACGAGCATGGCGGCCATCCCATTATGCAAAACTGCCAGCAGCAAAGGCCAGGAAAAGAATACGGTAGAAACACCGATGATGAATTGGGCAAGAATCGCGAGCAAGAGATTGCGCCCCAGCTTTTCCAGCCCTGCAATCTTGCGTGCCCTGAGAGCAGTCCAGAGGCAGACAGCAACTACCAGCAGGGCAAAATTCCTGTGTACCCAGTGTATGGCAACCAGGGCATTGAAGGGCAGGTAATCACCACTCATGGTCTGACCTAGCTGACGCCAGAGACTGAAGCCATGCTCAAAGTCCATTGCCGGTATGGCTTGCCCATTGCACATGGGGTAATCATGGCAAGCCAGGGCAGCATAGTTAGTACTCACCCATCCACCCAGGGCGATTTGTACAAACACCAGTAATAAGGCCAGGCTGGCAGGCCATAGCATGCGCCTGCCATCTGAGGCACCAATGCTGGCGCTAACCAGGGATGAACTTTGCTGCTCCAGGCTGGCACTGAGCAGCGCCAGTAAGCCCATGCCCAGTATCAAGTGAGTGGTCACTATGACAGGTTGCAGCTTCAGAGTGACCGTCCAGGCACCGAAAGCGCCTTGCAGGCAGACAAAGAACAGCAAGAAGGTCGCCAGCCAGGGGCTGGACTCGAGTTGACGACGGCGCGCCCAGGCGATGCCCATCTGGGCAATGATCAGTATGCCCACACTCATGGCCAGATAGCGGTGCACCATTTCTATCCAGGCTTTTTGCAAAGTGACAGGACCGGTAGGCATGGCAATTTCAGCCGCCTTGATAGCCGCATGGGATTGCAAGGGATTGGCCTGGCCATAGCAACCCGGCCAGTCCGGGCAGCCGAGGCCAGAATCTGTCAGGCGAGTGAATGCGCCGAACATGATAAGTTCAAAGGTCAGCGTCACGGTCACCGCAATGAGCTTGCGGAATTTATTCTTTTCTTTGGATAAGAAAACCATAGCCGCCGGGATCACCGCGACCATGAGAGCTGTCAATGCAATCTGCAACCACATGATTCTTTTTTAACCTATCGCTGACGCACGCAATAACTTGCTGAGGTCTTTTTTAATTTTGTTGGGATCTGCATTTTTTTGATAACGCATCATCAGATTACCGCGTGGATCTATCAGGTAAATATGGTCGCTGATCTGGGTATCACTTTCAGTCGGCAACCAGGCTTTGAGGGCGGCAGCATCGACCTTGAGCATGCGCGCACCGTCATGCTGGCGTATCAGCATGGTATCGATAGGTGCATCATCAGTAATCAGCCAGACGCGCTCTATCCTGTCCATCTCCTTGCCCTGGGCAGTACGTAACTGGCGTATGTCATACATTCTTTTTTGGCAGGCATCGGCGCAGGCACCGCTATCCACCTGCACCATCAGCCACTTGCCTGCATAGGCTTCCAGGCCAATGACAGGATCTGTCGCGGCAGCACCCAGCAAGTGCCCAGCCAGTTTAGGCATGGGGTAATTGCGTGGATCAAGAATAGTGCCGTAATTGGTACGGCCACTGGGCTTGATGACATAGTAGGCCAGATAGGAAAAAATCATCGGGGCGGCACAAACAGCCAGCACCATCAATAATTTCCAGCGACCACGCGACTTTTTCTTTTCAGTTTTTTCCACGACGAAATCCAGTAACAACAAAAAATAAGAAGGCCATCAAGGCCAGTGCATACCATTGAAAGGCATAGCCTCTGTGCTTGTCGGCACCAGCCGAAGGCATGGGCCATTCACGCAAGAGACCATCGCCCTGCGCGGAAGTTTGTTCCAGCGTTTGCTCAAGTACAAAGGGATAAAAATCCCAGCGCGTTTGTTTTGCCAATGCTTCCACATCAATGTTCTGCAAGAGACTGCCCGGTTTGACAGCTTCGGCCTGACCGAGTTGCATGACGCGGTCCAGCTTGTCCCTGAGCATGCCTTCCAACACAACTTGACCACCTGGTGCCGGTACATCTGGCATATGCATGCGGTCACGTGCATCACGCGGATGCCAGCCACGTGCGATCAAAATATACTTGCTGCTATCAGCCAGCTTGAAAGGCATCAGCACATACAAACCCGCTTTACCCTGCAAGGGGCGATTATCCAGATACAGGGGCCATTCACGTATGAATTGCCCGCTGACTTGCAACTTGCGAAATGCCTGCAACTGATCAGGCGGCGTCTTCTCATTCAATACCAGGGCTGGCAAATGCTGGCGTTCAGCCATTTGCGCCGCCAGGCTTTCTTTTTCTTGCGCCCTGTGCGTCTGCCATTGCGCCAGAGAGATACCCAGGCTGACCAGCAGCAGGCAGGCAATAAACGGGATCAGGCGGAAGCGGAAGGAAATAGGCATTCAGGTATTAAGGTATTACAATGCAGGAGTCGATCAATCAAAAGCACCAACAATAGCTCAGTATGAAAATTCTTGTCGCCATCGCTTTTTTCCTCATCCTGTTCAGCCTGGGATCAGCCCTGGTTTATCTGATGAAAGACAAGGGAAAAAGCAATCGCACGGTCAAAGCACTGGCATTCCGGGTCGGGTTTTCCATCACCCTGTTTTTGCTGATCTTGCTGGCCAATCACTTTGGCCTGATACAGCCTACCGGCATCAGGTAATTTTGCGTTTACTGTCGCTTAAGCGCCAGTATCGTTCGCTGCTCAAGCACTTTCATATATGTAAAAAAGCCGCACTAACTGTGCGGCTTTTTTTACGCTACTGAAGCTTGCTTACAGCCAGTAGACAACAACGTACAGACCCAGCCAGACCACGTCAACAAAGTGCCAATACCAGGCAGCGCCTTCGAATGCGAAGTGATGCTCAGGTGTGAAATGGCCTTTCATGACACGGTACAGAACGACGGACAACATGATCGCACCCATGGTCACGTGGAAACCGTGGAAACCGGTCAGCATGAAGAAAGTGGAACCATAGATACCGGAAGTCAGTTTCAGGTTCAGTTCGCTATAGGCATGCATGTATTCATAAGCCTGGAAGCCCATGAACACGGCACCCAGCAATACAGTAGCAAACAACCAGAATGCTGTCTTGGCACGATGGCCTTCACGCAAAGCGTGGTGAGCAATCGTCAGCGTCACACCGGAAGTCAGCAACAAGGCAGTATTGATCGTAGGGATAGGGAAAGGTCCCATGGTTTTGAAGGCTTCGACTGTACCAGCTGGGCCTACATTACCCCAATTGGCAGCAAAATCAGGCCACAAGACTTTGTGATCCAGATCAGCCAGCCAGGGCATACTGATGGTACGTGCATAGAACAATGCGCCAAAGAAGGCTGCAAAGAACATGACTTCAGAGAAAATGAACCAGCTCATGCTCCAGCGGAAGGAGACGTCGATACGGGCACTGTATTTGCCGCCTTCGGATTCAGCAATCGCTTCACCAAACCAGTTATACAAAACTACCAGGGTCAGGATGATACCTGCAAAATTCAGGTAAGAACCCCAGGCCAGACCATTCACCCAGGCAGAAGCACCTATCATGGTCAACAATAAGGTGGTGCCACCGAGGACTGGCCATTTGGATGGGCCAGGCACAAAATAATATGGCGCATTAGCGTGTTGAGAACTCATTTCCATCTCCCGATGCAATTTAATGTACTACTTGAATTGTTATTTCGCGACTACATGTTTGACTATCATGATCAGCACTGCAATGAAGATCAGCGCACCTATGATGCCGGCAATAATCACGTGAACAGGATTCAACTGTGCTGCATCCTGCTCATAATCATTTTTCTTGCGTATTCCCAAAAACGACCAGAATACGGCTTTCATTGTTGCCACAAACGAAGCCTTACGCTTGCTTGCTTCTTTTAAATCCGTCATAGCTTGCCCTGTCCTTCTCCAACCTGGGCAGCGCCTGCCTGCGGCTTCATGCCTACTTCAAAAAACGTATAAGACAAAGTAATTGTCTTGACATCCTTTGGCAAGGCCGGGTCCAGATAAAACACCACTGGCATTTGCCGCGCTTCATTCGGGCCCAGGGTCTGCTGCTTGAAACAGAAGCATTCCATCTTTTTGAAGTAATTGGCAGCCTGTTGAGGTGCGTAGCTGGGTATCGCCTGCGCATCCATTTTGTAAGACTGCTTGTTAACTACTTCATAAACGATCTGTGTCATTTCACCGGGGTGCACTTTCATGCTCGCCACGGTAGGACGAAAACGCCACGGGCCTTGTGTGTTTGCATCAAACTCAACCGTCACTTCACGGCTTCTGTCGATTTGGGAATTGGATATTTCTTTTACTGAAATATCCTTGGGCGTCAAAATATTCACCCCCGTCAATTCACAAATCTGTTTGTAGATGGGCACCAAAGCGTAACCAAATCCAAACATCAGAACCGCAATCACCAGCAACTTGCCCAGCATCTTTGCATTCAGCTTGTTCTTGCCAGCAACGCAGGATTCCTCTTGCAACATGAAGCTATCCTATCAGCGTAACCAGGTTTGCTTGATGAAGACACCGGCAAAAAACACCAGCGCCACAGAAAACAGAATGATGGCTGTTCGCAAGTTATTCGGTTTTTTTTGATTACTCATTTTTTGTCTTGCTCCGGAAAAACCGGAGCAAGCCTAAGCCGTACTACATTATTTGAATTCTGGCGGTTCTTCAAAAGTGTGGAAAGGCGCAGGGCTAGGCACTGTCCATTCCAGACCTTCAGCACCATCCCATGGTTTTGCTGCTGCTGGTATACCGCCTTTGATGGACGGGATGACCACAGCCAGGATGAAGTACACCTGCATCAAACCAAAACCAAACGCACCAATCGTTGCCAGCTGATTGAAATCAGTGAACTGTGCAGGGTAGTCGGCATAGCGACGTGGCATACCGGCCAGACCCAGGAAGTGCATAGGGAAGAAGGTCACGTTGAACAAAATCAGCGAACCCCAGAAGTGGATCTTGCCACGTGTTTCGTTGTACATGAAACCTGTCCATTTTGGACCCCAGTAGTAGTAACCGGCGAACAAGGCAAACAGGGAACCCGCCACCAATACATAGTGGAAGTGGGCAACCACGTAGTAAGTATCCTGCAACTGGATATCAATCGGTGTCACCGCCAGGATCAAACCTGTGAAACCACCCATGGTGAACACGAAGATAAAGCCGACAGCGAACAACATAGGCGTCTCGAAAGTCATCGAGCCTTTCCACATAGTCGCTACCCAGTTAAACACTTTCACGCCGGTAGGTACCGAGATCAGCATGGTCGCATACATGAAGAACAACTGTGCCGTCACTGGCATACCGGTTGTAAACATGTGATGTGCCCAAACGATGAAGGACAGGATAGCGATGGATGCTGTTGCGTATACCATCGACGCATAGCCAAACAAAGGCTTGCGGGCAAATGCAGGAACGATCTGGGAAACGATACCGAAGGCTGGCAAAATCATGATGTACACCTCTGGATGTCCGAAGAACCAGAAAATGTGTTGGTACATGACCGGATCACCACCGCCTGCAGCATTGAAGAAGGATGTACCAAAATGACGGTCAGTCAGGGTCATGGTGATCGCACCGGCCAGAACTGGCATCACAGCGATCAGCAGGTAGGCAGTAATCAACCAGGTCCAGCAGAACATCGGCATCTTCATCAAGGTCATGCCAGGAGCGCGCATGTTCAGGATGGTGGTGATGATATTGATGGAACCCATGATGGAAGACGCACCCATGATGTGGACGGCGAAAATCGCCATATCCATACCTGGTCCCATTTGTGTGGACAATGGTGCATACAGAGTCCAGCCAGCAGCAGTCGCGCCACCTGGTACCCAGAAAGAACCCATCAGCAGGATAGCTGCAGGAGGCATGAGCCAGAACGAGAAGTTGTTCATACGGGCAAATGCCATATCGGACGCGCCGATTTGCAGAGGGATCATCCAGTTGGCAAAGCCAACGAAAGCCGGCATGATTGCGCCAAAAACCATGACCAGACCATGCATGGTGGTCAACTGGTTAAAGAACTCCGGTTGCATGAGTTGCAGGCCAGGCTGGAACAATTCACTGCGGATACCGAGGGCCATGACGCCACCGGCCAGCAACATCGTGAAGGCGAACCACAGATACAGACTACCGATATCTTTATGGTTGGTTGCAAACAACCAGCGCTGCCAACCGTGTGGATGGTCATGCGCGTGGTCGTGAGAGTGATCGTGAGCGTGATCAGCTGTAGTAGTGCTCATCTTTTCTCCTGTTCTTCCTGTTTATTACTTGCGCGCAGCCAGAACTTCAGCCGGTTGAACGATGTTTTCAGCAGCCTTGTTAGACCAGTTATTGCGTGTATAGGTAATCACAGCAGCAATTTCTGTATCAGACAAAGAACCCTTCCATGCTGGCATGCCTGGCGCTTTACCATTCATGACGATATTGATTTGAGCAGCTTTTGGACCAGTTACCATGGCAGAACCATCCAGTGCAGGGAATGCGCCTGGCACACCCTTACCAGTTGCCTGATGGCAGGCTACGCAGTTTGCCGTATAGACTTTTTCGCCACGTTGTTTCAACTCATCCACAGTCCAGACTTTGCTAGGATCGTCTGCCTTGGCAGCCATTTCCTTCTTCTTGCCATCAACCCATTTTTTGTAGTCTTCATCGGAAACGACAGTAACGACTATAGGCATGAAAGCATGTTCTTTACCGCACAGCTCTACGCACTGACCACGGTAAGTACCGATTTTCTCAGCCTTGAACCAGGTATCACGTACAAAACCAGGAATCGCATCCTGTTTCACACCGAAAGCTGGAATAGTCCAGCCATGGATAACGTCATTGGCAGTAGTGATCACGCGGATTTTCTTGTTAACCGGAACCACAACTTCATTGTCAACTTCGATCAGGTAATTGTCGCCGCGTTTTTCAGTTGGCTCTACACCAGGCGCACCAACTTGTGTACGTGGCGTGGACAAAGTGGACAAGAAGGAAATGCCTTCGCCCTCCCCCTTCAGATAGTCATAGCCCCATTTCCATTGCATGCCTGTGGCTTTAATGGTGATGTCAGCGTTTGACGTGTCCTTCATTGCAACAACAGTTTTTGTTGCAGGCAAGGCCATGACGATAACAATAATGAATGGAACAATAGTCCAGGCGATTTCAACTGCGGTACTTTCATGGAAAGTAGCAGCCTTGTGACCTACTGATTTGCGATGTTTCAGTATGGAGTAAAACATCACCCCAAAAACTGCAACAAAAATTACCATACAGATAACCAACATCAGGTTATGGATGGAGTAGATTTGCTCCGCAATTTGCGTAACAGGTGGTTGCAGATTTAACTGCTTTATCGCCGGACCGCCCTTCATATCTACCGCCGGACCATTGACCACCGCCCACGTTGGCAGACTAGCAGCCAAGAGCGAGGCACCCAGCATGAACGACTTTAATCGCTTAGCATGTTTCATGAATTTCCCCAAAACCCGATTAGAATTCTTTTAACAGAGCGCCAGGGACACAGATTCAAAATTTTTCAAATGCGTACCGGCAACTTCCACAACTGCGAGAGTATAAGGCGTAAAGCAGGGTGATATCAAGCAGAATACACGAGCGACAACTATGATCCCGCTCAAATGTCACAAAGATTTATGACGCAAATTTACAGTTTTTCGGTATTTTTTGATCCGGCTTTGATCTGCATTAAGGTGACTTTTTAGGCAAATCGAAACGGACTATGGATTCTCCGGCAGCCGTTTTCCGGTTCACCGGACGAAAAGCATGGCCATACACCACTTCCAGCGTCAGGGTGATGCGGCCATCCACGTTTTTGCGCTTATCCAGAGCAGCCAGCAATCGCGCGTGCGCTGCACGCCCCAGCAAACCTTGCCTGCGTGTCATCAGCGGGTTCCCCCCCAGGGCGCGCACGTCTTGCAATAATTGATCGGCGCTGCCATAGGTCAGGGTAATTTTCTCCATATCCATGACCGGCGTGGAGAATCCTGCATTCACCAGCATATCGCCAAAATCATGCATATCAACAAAGGGCAATGCGTGAGGCAGATCATCGACTTCGGCAAAGGCCTGGCGCAATTCCATCATGGTATCCGGACCAAAACAGGAAAACATCAGCAAACCCTCAGTCCGTAAAACCCTGCGCCATTCAGCAAATACCAGATCAGGCTGGGGATGCCAGTGCAACGCCAGATTTGACCAGATCAGGTCAACTGCTGCATTTGCTATCGGCAAGCGGGCAAAATCGGCACACAACAAATGCTGACCGCCATCCTGACGCAGCGCAACAGGCGTCCATTTCGCCAATAAACGTCCGACTGCACTCTTGGCGGCTGTCTGCTTATTTCTGCCCGCCTCCAGCATTGCCAAAGATGCATCAACACCATAAGCCTGGGCCGCCGGATAATATTTTTGCAACTCAGCAATATCATCGGCCTCACCACAACCGGCATCCAGGAAGCTGACGGGCTGGATCTTGACCAATTCCAGCTTTTCACGCATGCGCGCGGCTATTTCGCGACGCAAGAAGTCGGAAGCACGGATTTTTGCTGCATCAGCAAACAGGCGGCGTACCAGTTGCAGATTAATAGGAGCGCTCAACATAGGCAAAATTCAAAGAAACTACATTTTTAAGTTAAGCTGGCAGTTTACACGCTTGCAGCTCCGCTTGTGCCCACGCTTTTCACATGTTCACAGACAAACTCAAACTAGCCTGCAAAAATGGTATTGCTGCCCTGATACCAAATTCTTGTGCCTTATGCCGCCTGGATAGCAACGATGTGGTGTGCAGTGCCTGCCATCTGGCTTATTTCCACACCGGACATGTGCGATGCAAACAATGCGGCCTGCCCTTGCCACCTGGTAGCGCCAGTCCGCGCTGTGGCGATTGCCTCAGCAATCCACCAGCTTTTGACAGTACCTTGACCGTTTGCGACTATGCTGCCCCACAAGATCAGCTGGTACTGTCACTGAAATTTGCCCACCAACTGGCCCTGGCACCCTGGTTTGCGCGCATGCTCAGGGACTGTATCTTGCAGCATCAAGGCAATGAACTACCTGATTTGCTATGCGCCGTGCCTTTGGGCAGGGATAGATTGGCAGACCGTGGCTTTAACCAGGCTTGGGAGATCACTCGCCCCCTGGCTAATCATCTTGGTATATCTGCCAACATGCATATACTGCAGCGTAGCAGGGAAACTGCCATGCAAAGCGGCCTGCCCATTGATGCCCGTGCCCGCAATGTCAAACATGCATTTTGCATAGATGAAAATCAACAGGACACCCTGCGCGGCGCGCACCTGGGTATCGTCGATGACGTCATGACCACTGGCATGACCATGCATGAAATCGCTACAATGCTGAAGCGTTACGGTGCGGCCAAGGTCACTGCCTATGTTTTTGCCCGCACCCTCCCTCATATTCACTGAATCACTAAGTCATTAAGGAATTGCCTTGTTTCATGTCGTCCTGGTTGAACCAGAAATACCGCCAAATACTGGCAATATTATCCGTCTGTGTGCCAACACAGGTGTACAACTGCATTTGATAGAACCGCTGGGTTTTCCTCTGGATGATTCCAAGATGAAGCGCGCCGGTCTTGATTACCATGACTATGCGACCATGAAGGTGCATAAAAACTGGGCAGAGTTTTGCGCCAGTGAGCAGCCAGATAACAAGCGCATGTTTGCCATGACCACACATGGTTCCACGCCCTTTGCGAATATGGCTTTCCAGCCCGGCGACTATTTTGTATTTGGCGCCGAAACTCGCGGCCTTGCCCCTGAATTGCGAGAATCCTTCCCCACCAGCCAGCGCATACGCCTGCCGATGAGGCCCGATAACCGCAGTTTGAACTTGTCGAATACGGTGGCTGTCGTCGTCTACGAAGCCTGGCGTCAGAATGATTTTGCAGGCGGTGCTTAAACTCCGGCGATCATTATTTTTATTTCCGCAAGTCAATTATCCAAATTACCACAGCGTATTTGAAAATTTACTGCATTTCCTCAAGAATCCTTTAGCATACTTACAGGGAAACGGATTCCAGATAATTATAATTTGGCCCCTTAATTTGACCCCGTATTCAGGGCATAGACCAAGGCCAGGACAAGATCGTGCAAAATTCGGGAATTGAGCAATTTGAAGACAATCTTCAACAGCTACGGCATCTGATCGATGCGTTGCCTGTCTGCATCTCTTATGTGGATGTAACTTACCGCTACCAATTTATTAACCAGGTGTATCTCAACTGGTTTGGCGTCCCCAGATCTGCCGTTATCAATAAGCACATGATCGAAGTGATTGGTGAACCTGCTTTCCAGCATGTGCGCTCCTACGTAGACCAGGCATTAAGTGGAAAATCCCTGGCGTATGAAGCCACAGTTCCGTACCTGCATGGCGGGACACGCAACATTTCTGCCCAGCTATTACCAGTCTTTGACCACAATGGTAGAGTCAAAGGCTGCTACGCAATGATTATTGATACCAGCCAGCGCAAACAAAGTGAGGAACAATTACATTTGCATGAAGAACGCTGGCAACTGGCGCTAGAAGGTTCTGGTGATGGTGTCTGGGACTGGTATCCACAAACTGGCATAGAGATATTGTCTGACCGTCTGCGCGAAATCTATGGCTATGAAAAAGATGAGATAGCAGACTTGTCTGAAGAACTGGACAGACGCACTCATCCTGACGACCTGAAGCAAATGTACCTGGACAGACAGGCGCACTTTGATGGCAAGACGCCGATATATATCAATGAACACCGTGTGCAATGCAAGGATGGTCGCTGGAAATGGATACTGACACGCGGTACCGTGATACAGCGCGACGCGCAGGGCAGCCCGGTACGCGTAGTCGGCACTCATACCGATATTTCAGAAAGAAAACAGGCTGAAGTCGCCCTGCGCGAGAGTGAAGAACGCCTGCGCATGGCGCTGTCTGCCACGCATCAGGGTCTGTATGATTTGAATGTGCAGACCGGGGATGCCATCGTCAACCCGGAATATGCGCTCATGCTGGGTTATGCGCATGAGCGCTTTCAGGAAAACAGAAAAAATTGGGCAGCCAGAGTACATCCTGCAGATTTCCCTTTGGCAGCACGCGCTTTCAGGGAGCATCTGGAAGGCAAGAGTGACGAATACCGTGTTGAATTCCGTCAAAAGAAAGCCAGTGGCGAGTGGGCCTGGATACTCTCGGTCGGTGCCGTCGTTGAATGGGACAGGGATGGCCGCCCTCAGCGCATGCTGGGCACTGTTCTCGACATCACAGAAAAGAAAAAAACCGAAGCCCTGATCTGGCAACAAGCCAATATAGATACCCTGACTGGCTTGCCTAACCGCCGCATGTTTTATGACAGGCTGGATCACGATATCAAGCTCAGCAAGCGCAATAAACTGGCACTGGCCGTATTGTTCATAGACCTGGATTTCTTCAAGGAAGTCAACGATACCCTGGGCCACTCCACTGGTGATGCCTTGCTGATAGAAGCCGCACACCGGCTACGCAACTGCGTCAGGGAAAGCGATACTGTGGCACGTCTGGGTGGTGATGAATTTACCGTCTCGCTGCCAGAAATGCATGAGCAGAACCGTGCCGAAACCATTGCACAAAACATCATCCGCAGCATGTCCACACCTTTTCAGCTTGCAGGTGAAGAAATCTATTTATCTGCCAGCGTGGGTATCACCATTTACCCGCGTGATGCTGACAATCTGGATGACCTGATCAAACATGCCGATCAAGCCATGTATGCTGCCAAGGCACAGGGCAGGAATCGTTTCAGCTATTTCACACCCGGCCTGCAAACTGCAGCGCTGGCGCGTCTGCGCATGACCAATGACTTGCGTGCGGCAATTGCAGACAATAGCTTGCGCGTGTATTTCCAGCCCATCGTCGATATCCATACAGGGAAAATACAAAAAGCCGAAGCCCTGGTGCGCTGGCCACATGCACAGCGGGGCTTCATCAGTCCCATGGAGTTCATACCGATAGCAGAGACCAGTGGCCTGATAGTCGCTATTGGCGATCTGGTTTTCCACGAAGCAGTACGCTGGGTCAAGAAATGGCGCGAACTGTATCATCCAGACTTCCAGATCAGTATCAACCAGTCTCCTATGGAATTTCAGGGCGATCAGGAACGCTATGTAAACTGGATACATGAACTGACACAGCAAAACCTGCCAGGACAGGCAATTACAGTGGAGATTACCGAAGGATTACTGCTCGATGCCAGCCAAAAAATCACCAGCAAGCTTTTGCAATTCCGTGACGCAGGGATACAGGTTGCACTGGATGATTTTGGCACCGGGTATTCATCACTTTCCTACCTGAAGAAATTTGATATCGATTACCTCAAGATAGACCAATCCTTCATCCGCAACCTGGCGACAGATGCCAGTGATATTGCTCTGTCTGAAGCCATCATCATGATGGCGCACAAGCTGGATTTGAAGGTGATAGCCGAAGGAGTGGAGACGCAACAGCAGCATGACTTGTTGAAGCAGGCGGGCTGCGACTTCGCCCAGGGTTATTTATTTGCCAAACCGCTGCCGCCGGAAGAATTTGAAATCTTCCTGCAACAAGAATCTCTAGGTCGCTGACCTGACCTTGGCCAGCAATTTGCTGGTCGAACGGTCATGCTCAAAATCAATCGCCGCTACCGTCCCACCATAAGCCAGCACGGCCTGGCCTTCAGGTATGGCCGTCATATCGTAATCACCGCCTTTGACATACACATCAGGGTGTGCCGCCAGCACTGCTTGCAAAGCAGTATCTTCATCAAACTCCACCACCAGGCTGACTGCCTCCAGTGCGGCCAATACAGCCATGCGGTCTTCACAGGAATTCACCGGCCGGTCATCGCCTTTGCCCAGGCGCTTGACCGAGGCATCGGTATTCACGGCGACCACCAGCGAAGCGCCAAATTCACGTGCGTCAGCAAGATAGCTGACATGGCCGCGATGCAGGATGTCGAATACGCCATTGGTCATGACCACGGGTTTTGGTAAAGCACGCACACGCTCGGATAATTCTTCGCGTGTGGTGAGTTTTTTTTCGAATTCTGGCATAGGAATAGTTCAGTATTTTTTTGAAAAACCACTCACCACAGAAGCATGGAGAAAACCGAAATCGTAATTTGTTGTAGGTTGGGCTACGTTTCATCAGCCCAACACTCGGCGTATAAATAACGTATTCGTTTATCAAAGGCACAGTGTTGGGCTGGTAAACCGTAGCCTAGCGAGGCCCGGCCCAATTTACGGAAAACCACGCGATTTTCCTCTGTGCCTCCGTGTTGAGAGGTCTTGATTGTACAAATAAAAAAGCCGCTAATGAATAGCGGCGATTGTACAGGCTCAAGCCAGGTTTAGGCAGCACTAGGCAAGCTGCCAGGCAAAATAACCAGTCTTTGTGCGACTTCCTTGCGGTAGCGGTTCAAGTCTTGCACGGTTTCGAAAGTACGCTCAAACAGCAGCGACATATTGTGCAAAATGCGGTCAACGACTTTCTTTTCCCATACGCCATCGAACTTGATCTGGCCATCGAGCCAGCGTTCCAGCCAGTCCGGATCAGGCAGGCGGGACTGTATGGTGTCGTTAGGGAACAATGCCTGATTGACATGCAAGTTGGTTGGGTGCAGAGGTTTTTCAGTACGCCTTGCAGATGCCATCAGGACACCAATTTTTGAAAACGCAGCGCGTGCCACATCACCCATTTCTGCCAGGGACTTTTTCATATAGCGCAGATAAGCACCGCCATGGCGTGCCTCATCCTGGCTGATGATTTTGTAGATATGCTTGATGACAGGCTCGGTATGCCAGTCAGAGGCACAACGATACCAGTGGTTCAGGCGGATTTCGCCGCAAAAATGCAGCATCAGGGTTTCCAGCGGTGGAGCAGGATCAAACTCAAAGCGTACATTGTCGAGTTCTTTTTCCGTAGGCACCAGTTCAGGGTGGAAGCGGCGCAGGTATTCCATCAAGACCAGGGAATGTTTTTGTTCTTCAAAAAACCAGATGGACATGAAGGCGCAAAAATCACTGTCCCCCCTATTATCACGCAAGAACATCTCCGTAGCAGGCAGGGCAGACCATTCGGTGATGGCATTCATCTTGATGGTTTGCGCCTGCTCAGGCGTCAATTTGCTGGCGTCATATTTATCCCAGGGGATGTCTGACTCCATATTCCAGCGCACTTGCTCCAAAGACTTAAACAATTCAGGGTAAAGCATGGTCAACCTCTGATAAAAATTGCGGAAATTAGAATAATTTGCCTAATTTTACCAGAGAGATGTGACACCTTCACGACAGCACCTGAATTGCTTAAAATTTAGGCCGCAACACAACAGAAAGATAAGACTTGCGCAAAATTGTCCCAGCAAGGCCTTACCTGGGAAAGCTCCCTTGCAAGGGAGCTTCGTTTCATCGGCGGACAACATATTGTCCGAAACCCCGATTGCACCGTAGCGACGAAGACAGTACTTTAGTACCGAATTTATCAACTGCCGGAGCTGCAACGCAGCTGGGGCGGTTTTGCGCGAGTCTAAGCTAATTCGTTTTCGCTGACGGCCTGCCTAACTTCATCCCTGTCCAGATTAGGTGCAAACTGTTGTATGAATTCATACGTGTAAGCGCGCAGATAGGCACCCCGGCGTACTGCCAGACGCGTCACATTTGATGCAAACAAATGGCTGGCTGAAATAGTTCTCAAACCATGCGCACGCTGCACTTCTATTGCCATCGACGCTACCAGACCCACACCCAGACCCAGTGCCACATATTGCTGGATAACGTCAGAATCCATGGCAGTCAGGACGATATCGGTACGCAAGCCAGCCAGACGGAAGGCATCATCAATATGACCACGGCCAGTGAAGCCGACATCATAGGTAATCAATGGGTAATTCGACAGATCTTCCAGTGTCAGTTCATCCTTGCTCAAAAGTGGATGTCCTTCTGGTACGACAACTACGTGATTCCATTCATAGCAGGCGAAAGATGCCAGGTCCTTGAATTGCGACAGACCTTCAGTAGCGATACCGATATCCGCCTTGCCGGACAGTACCCATTCAGCAATATGCTCAGGTGAGCTTTGCTGCAGGGCTATGCGCACATCCGGGAAGGCCTGACGGAAACCTTGCACTACCTTGGGCAAGACATAGCGCGCCTGGGTATGGGTAGTCGCTATCGTAAGCGTACCCTTGGACTGGTCAGAATAATCTTCACCAGCCTGACGCAGGTTTTCTGCCTCCAGCAACAGTCTTTCTATGATGGGCAAAATATCCTTGCCTGGCTCAGTCAGGCCAGTCAGGCGTTTGCCATTGCGTTCGAAAATATCGACGCCCAGTTCTTCTTCGAGTTCACGGATCTGGCGGCTGACGCCGGGCTGGGAAGTGAACAATACATTGGCCACTTCGGTCAGGTTATAACCGCGGCGTGAAGCTTCACGGATGGAGCGTAGTTGTTGGAAATTCATGGCTTACCTTATTCTTTATTATTGGGTGTCAACAAAGACATGGAGACGCTTGGGTCGCACTACCAGGGCTTCACCGACTTTAAGTTTCAGTTGTTCATAGCGTTCTGTAGAAATCATGGCTTCGACCAGTTCGCCGTTATCATCTCTTTCCAGTTCCAGTTGGGCCAGCGGGCCTATGCTGTGGACCCGGCGCAGTTGCACATTGAGACCTGCCGCACCAGGGGAATAGCGGTCTATTTCCAGCTCGTGCGGGCGCACATAACCAGTACCAAAAGCATCACGGGTATCGGCATGGCCAGGTGCTTCAAAAGGCACGCCACCGGCATCAAGTATGCCTTCATGGATGCGGCCACGGAACAGGTTCACATTACCCAGGAAGCCGTAAACAAAAGGTGTGGCCGGATGATGGTACACCTCGGCTGGCGCACCTACCTGCTCAACCTTGCCATGATTCATCAGCACAATCTTGTCAGCTACTTCCAGTGCTTCTTCCTGGTCATGCGTGACAAAAATACTGGTGACATGTAATTCATCATGCAGGCGACGCAGCCAGCGGCGCAATTCCTTGCGCACCTTGGCATCGAGTGCGCCAAAAGGCTCATCCAGCAAAAGCACACGCGGTTCCACTGCCAATGCACGGGCCAGCGCGATGCGCTGACGCTGGCCACCAGACAATTGTGGTGGATAGCGGTCAGCCAGCCAGTCGAGCTGCACCAGTTCCAGCAACTTGGTGACTTTTTCCTTGATCTCGCTTTCTGACGGACGCAGATGACGTGGTTTGACGCGCAAACCGAAAGCGATGTTTTCAAAAATCGTCATATGCTTGAACAAGGCATAGTGCTGGAACACAAAACCAACCTGGCGTTCACGCACGTGCTGGGCCGAGGCATCTTGCCCATCGAGCAAAACCTGACCACTGTCCGCATATTCCAGACCAGCGATAATGCGCAGCAAAGTGGTCTTGCCACAGCCTGAAGGTCCCAGCAAAGCTGTCAATTCCCCATTTGGAAAATCCAGCGAGACATTATCCAGCGCAGTGAAATTGCCAAAGCGTTTTTGTAATTGATTAACAGCGATACTCACGGTGAACCCCTTCTCTCTTTATTCTTGTGGTACTTGGCGGTTTTCATTGGTACGCCATTCGACTAATGTTTTCAAAGCGAGTGTCAGCAAGGCCAGCAGGGTCAGCAATGAAGCGACAGCAAAGGCGGCAGTGAAGTTGTACTCGTTATATAAAATCTCGACTTGCAGCGGCATGGTATTGGTCTCGCCGCGGATATGGCCAGACACTACCGATACTGCACCAAACTCACCCATGGCACGGGCATTACACAGGATCACGCCATACAGCAAACCCCATTTAATATTTGGCAAAGTCACGTACCAGAAAGTCTTCCAGCCGGATGCGCCGAGCACCAGTGCAGCTTCTTCTTCTTCACTGCCTTGCGCCTGCATCAACGGTATCAATTCACGGGCAACGAATGGAAAAGTCACGAAAATGGTCGCCAGCACAATGCCTGGCACAGCAAACAAGATCTTGATCTCATGCTCACGCAGCCATTCACCAAACCAGCCCTGGGCACCAAACAGCAAGACATAGATCAGGCCAGAAATAACCGGTGACACCGAAAACGGTAAATCGATCAGCGTCAGCAAAACATTCTTGCCACGGAATTCAAATTTGGCGATAGTCCAGGCTGCAGCCACACCAAATACCAGGTTCAGCGGCACGGCTATGCCGGCGGCTATCAAAGTCAATTTGATTGCTGACAAGGCATCTGGTTCTATGATGGCTGCCAGATAAACTTCCCAGCCCTTTTTCAAGGCTTCAGCAAAAACGGCTGCCAGTGGAATAAACAAAAACAGTGTCAGGAAAAGCAATGCGGTAACCGACAAAACGATGCGTACCCATAGCGGCTCCAGCGTTGCTGCCGGCGTAATCACGGGTTCATGTCTGCGGGTAGCGACGGGCGTCTTGACCGGCGTAGTGATGGTGGCGCTAGTCATAATTAATCTCTCCCTGCATTTTGGCGGCTGCGCGTCCAGGCTTGCAGCGCATTAATCGTCAGCAGCAGGCTAAATGACAGTAAGAGCATGACCACGGCAATCGCCGTCGCCCCGGCATAATCATATTGTTCAAGTTTGGTAATCATGAATAGCGGCGTAATTTCAGAAATCATGGGCATGTTGCCAGCGATAAAAATCACTGAACCATATTCGCCAGTGGCGCGGGCAAAGGCCAGTGCAAAACCTGTCAGCAGGGCCGGTAAAATGCTGGGTAATATCACGCGTAAAAAGGTTTGCAGGTGGCTGGCCCCGAGGCTGACGGCGGCTTCTTCCAGTTCTTTTTCGGCTTCTTCCAGTACAGGCTGGACTGTGCGCACCACAAAAGGCAGGCCGATAAAAGTCAGGGCAATCAAAATACCCAGAGGCGTGTAGGCAACCTTAATGCCAAGTGGTGTCAGCAATTTGCCTATCCAGCCATTTGGTGCATACAGGGTAGCCAGGGTAATACCTGCGACAGCGGTAGGCAGGGCAAATGGCAAGTCAACCAACGCATCGATGAGTCGTTTGCCAGGAAACTTGTAACGCACCAGCACCCAGGCAACGATGCCGCCAAAGAAGACATTGATCAGCGCACCCAGCAGGGAAGCACCAAAAGTCAGGCGGTAAGAAGCCATCACACGGTCAGAAGTGACGGTGTTCCAGAAAGCTTCCCAGGTCATGGTGAAAGTTTTCAGGAACACGGCAGAAAGCGGTATCAGGACGATCAAGCCCAGATAAAACAGGGTAAACCCTAGAGAAAGGTGAAAGCCGGGTATCACCCGCCTTGCCTTTTTATTTGATCCTAGAAACTGCGCCATGCTTAGCCTTTATTACAGATATGACTATCGATGAGCAATCTTCCCAGTATTTTGTTATATAGAAAACGAATTTTTTCTTATGCTTAAATGCGTTTTTCGCATATAGATTAGTCGTTAACAAGCGAAAATGCCAAAATATTATTCATAAGACACTGGATTGGCGATGGACTACCCATTTCCCGCTTTACATATGCAGAACGCAAAAAAGCAGAGACCACCTCTGCAATCATTGCATTCGTGATCCCTGCGCTTATTTGCTTGATATTGAAAAACTCAGGCCAGTTTGAATTCTTCTTCGTAATGGAAAGTCAGCTTGCTTTCTTCACGGCTTAATAAAGCCGCTTTAGGCAAATCAAACAAGAACCCCTGCAACAGATAAGGACTGGCAGTCTGGTTGGCATCGCGCAATGTCTGCAGGCGTTTCTGGTTTTCTATACGGCGAAAGATGATGTGGCACTGCGCGCGGTCAGCCTGTTCCAGCAAACGCACCTGCGCCTCTGCATCATTGGCCAGACTGATATCAACCTTGATGGAAGCAGGCCGTATGCGTTCCAGCAAGTCTGCTGCCTGTTCAAGACTTGCTGCGTGCAAGCCTATGCGGAAACCATTGCGCCGGTAATTCTCTGCAACATGGGTCAACACCCAGCGCTGGCTGGGCGTAATCTGTGGCAATTGCAAGACAATATCCGGGTGTGGCAATTCCAGCACATCAAGGATGCGGCGGAAGGCCATGCCATGATTCCCCTCCACTGCCGCCAGCAAGCGGCTATGCACACTCAGATATAAATCCAGCTTGCTACTTTCTGGCTGCCGATAAAAATTCAGGGCATGCAAGAGCCGACATAAACGGTCCAGTTCTACCGACTCATCATCATTGGCGGCGTTTTCCAGCAATTTCCAGATATTCAGACCCTGGTCATCACTGGCATAACTACGTGCGTACGCCTCATAGGCAACAATACGGCCATCATCACCAGCACGTATGGCCTGGAAGGCGCTGGTCAGTGTGGAATTAAAATAACGTCCGCGGGCACGCCCTTGTTCATCCAGCCACAAGTTGGTGGTGGCCAGCGTACTTTGCAGACGACTCAGATAGTTTTGCAATGCGGGAGAATGCATGCCTGCCTCAGCTTAAAAATTCTATCTATAACTTGGCGATAGAAACTTCTGTCGCTTTTACCAACGCCACGACTTCTGAACCGATGACCAGGTTCAAGTCCTTGATGGAGCGTGTAGTAATGACAGAAGTGACGATGCCTGCCGGCGTCTCGACATCGACTTCGGACACAACTGATCCTTCGATGATGGCCTTGATCTTGCCGCGAAATTGATTACGTACGTTGATAGCTTGTATGCTCATGGTAAATCCTAAAAAAGTTTAAATAGCCCAGGCGACCTGATGCACAGTCCTGTGCAAGGACAAGTCGCCTAATTCAGTGTCAGGTGTTACTGACGGTTTTTGCAATACACGCTGCAAGATACGTTCTTCCAGTTCGGCAAATTTTGGATTGCCGCGCGCGCGCGGGCGGGGTAAGTCGATTCTGGTATCAAGTGTGATCTGACCATCTTCTATCAGGATCACACGGTCTGCCAGGGCAATGGCCTCCTGCACATCGTGGGTCACCAGTACAGCAGTGAAGCCACGCTGCTGCCACAGGCTTTCAATCAGGTTTTGCATTTCAATGCGGGTCAGTGCATCGAGTGCCCCCAATGGTTCATCAAGTAATAACAGGGCAGGTTCATGCACCAGGGCCCTTGCCAGCGCAACACGCTGACGCTGGCCACCGGACAATACCGATGGCCACTCGTCAGCGCGCTCTGCCAGCGCGACCTTTTCCAGAGCCTGACAGGCCCTGGTCTTGTCACTGCCCAGACCCAGTGCTACGTTGGCGATCACAGACTTCCAAGGTAACAGGCGAGAATCCTGAAACATCACCCTGGTATCTGGCTTATCTTGCGTTTGCTCTGTACCAAATTCCAGACTACCGCTATCAGCCTGTTCCAGACCTGCAATCAAACGCAACAAAGTACTCTTGCCGCAACCACTGCGGCCTATGACGGCGACAAATTCGCCGGGTTCTATGTGCAAATTCAGTGACTTCAATACCTGGCGGCCCTGATACGACTTTTGTATGAGACGCAGATTGAGTTCAGTACCAGTGCTGCCTGTTGTACGCCCTACATCGCCAGGTAGGGGCAGCCATTCACTTTTGGCTGTCTGCTCCCAACCACCATCAAGCTCATCGCGCAAGGCTACAATGTCTGCAACAGCACTCATGGGAAATTCTGGAAATTGACGCATCATGCTGCCCTCCTCTGATAGCCCGGATGCCAGCGCAGGAAATACTGTTCCCCCGCCTTTGACAACACATCGGCCAGCTTACCCAGCAAGGCATATAAAAGTATGCCAACCAGCACCACATCGGTCTGTAAAAATTCACGTGCATTCATGGTCATATAGCCTATGCCAGCCTGGGCAGAAATGGTTTCTGCGACGATCAGCAAGACCCACACCAGACCAAGGGAAAAACGCACACCCACCAATATTGAAGGCAAAGCGCCTGGCAAGATCACATCGCGATATAAAGCCCAGCCAGACAGCCCATAGCTTTGTGCCATTTCTATCAAGCCTTTATCTACGGTGCGTATGCCATGAAAGGTGTTCAGGTAGACGGGAAAAAATACGCCCACCGATACCAGGAACAGCTTGGCTGCCTCATCAATACCAAACCACAAAATCACCAGCGGTATCAAGGCCAGGGCAGGAATATTCCTGACCATTTGCAGCGTCGTATCCAGCAAGGTTTCTGCGAAGCGGAAACTACCTGTCAGCAAACCCAGCAAAAGACCCAGTCCGCCACCTACTGCAAAGCCGGAAATCGCGCGCCATAAACTGGTCTTGGCATGCACCCAGATTTCACCAGAGGCTGCCAGTGTCCAGAATGCTTTTATCACCGCCAACGGTTCAGGCAAGATACGGCTCGATAACCAGCCAGTCTGCGCCGCCAGTTGCCAGAACAGGATCAATGCTACTGGTACCAGCCACGGCAAACCCCGCTTCAGCAGGCGCACGCTGGCCTGATGAAAGACATCCGGCTTTTTTGTCGTGAACTGTGCTGCATGGCTGGAGCCACCCTGCACATAGGTGGCAGCAAATTCGCTCACTTCAGTAATCATTGGTCCCATATTGCCTCCCTAGCTTTGTGATACCTTGGGGACGATGCCATTGGCCATGACTTCACCAAACGGGCCAGTCAGACTGCTGGAAACACCGGGCACTTCCTTGCCTATCAGAGGGAATACCAGTTCTGAGAAACGGTAAGATTCTTCCAGGTGTGGATAGCCTGAGAAAATAAAAGTGTCTATGCCCAGTGCCTGATATTCCTTGATGCGTGCCGCCACAGTTTCAGGGTCGCCCACCAAAGCAGTTCCCGCGCCACCGCGCACCAGACCTACGCCAGCCCACAAGTTGGGCGACACCTCCAGCTTGTCGCGCTTGCCACCATGCAGGGCGATCATGCGTTGCTGGCCGACTGAATCCATCCTGGAGAATGCAGCCTGGGCACGGGCGATGACATCGTCATCGACATAACGGATCAGGTCTTCTGCGGCTTTCCAGGCTTCATCGTTGGTTTCACGCACGATGACATGCAGGCGTATGCCAAAGCGCAAGGTCCTGCCATGTCTGGCTGCGCGTTCTCGCATGTCAGCAATCTTGGCCGCCACGGCTGCAGGTGGTTCACCCCAGGTCAGGTAAACATCCACCTGTTCTGCGGCCAGCTCATGCGCTGGTTCAGAAGAACCGCCAAAATACAAGGGCGGATAAGGCTTTTGCAAAGCAGGGTACAAAGTCTTGGCAGCCTTGACCGTAATATGCTTGCCTTCGAAATCATAACCGGCATCCCCACCCTCGCCGGAAAGCGAAGCGCGCCAGACGCGCAGGAATTCGTCGGTGATTTCATAGCGTTTTTCATGATCGGCAAATACGCCATCGGCTTCCAACTCACCCTGATCACCACCGGTAACGATATTGATCAACAAACGCCCTTTGGATAAACGGTCAAAGGTAGCGGCCATGCGCACAGCCAGGCCGGGGCTACTCAAACCCGGACGTATCGCCACCAGAAATTTCAGCTTGCTGGTCGCGCCTATCAAACTGGAGGCGACTACCCAGGCATCTTCGCAAGAACGGCCAGTCGGCAAGAGCACGCCATCGTAACCCTGGGTATCTGCCGCAACCGCAATCTGTTTCAGGTAGTCATGGCTGACCTGACGTGCGCCTTGCGTAGTTCCCAGATAGCGGCTATCGCCGTGTGTAGGGATGAACCAGAATATATTCAAACTCATTATTTGCTCCTGTATTTTTCTAGTGTCATAGTTAGAGGCTTTTGCAAAATTAAGCTGGCTAGGCGCCCCCGGCAAGACGGCGCAACAACGCCAGATTAATTTTGCGAGAGCCTCTCATAATTTCGTGCCCAGTGGCAGCCATACTGCATCACGCACAATGACAGCTTTGGGTATCAATTTTTGTTGATAGAAATTGTCAGCAACTCTTTGCTGTTCATCGACTATATTTTGGGTCAAATACACCACTGGAGAACGTGGCCGGCGCTCCAGAAAACTGGCGATGGTTGGCTTATCCAGACCAGTGCTGGCGGCAATGATGGCCACTGCCTCATCGCGATTCTTTTGCACGAAAGTGTCGCTGCGTGTCAGTTCTTCAAACAGCACTTGTATGACTTTGGGATATTTGTCGGCAAAGCTGCGTGCTGACAAATAGTGCGACAGATTGTTGACCAGCCCCTTGCCAGTCGCCAATATTCTTGGCGCGGCACTTTGTTCGATTGCTGCCCAGTACGGGTCCCAGATAGCCCATACATCAACACTGCCACGCTCGAAAGCTGCACGCGCATCAGCCGGCGCCAGGTAGACAGGAGTAATGTCTGACCACTGCAAACCAGCCTGTTGCACGGCACGTAAAACATGGTAATGCGCGCTTGATCCTTTTTGAATGGCGATCTTCTTGCCCTTCAAATCTGCCAGTGTGCGTATGCTCGAATCCGGTTTCACCAAGATCGCACTGACGCCTGGCTTGGCAGGTTCAGCGCCGACATACACCAGATTGCTGCCCGCAGACTGGGCAAAGATAGGCGGCGGTTCACCGGTAGTGGCAAAGTCTATACTGCCAACTGACAGGGCTTCCAGCATTTGCGGGCCTGCTGTAAATTCAAACCAGGTAACTTTCACACCTTTCAATTGCTGTTCCAGCGCTTGCCTGTGTTTCAGCAGAGTCAGGTTGACTGAACTTTTTTGAAAACCTATGCGCAACTCTTTAGGTAACTCTTTAGGTAGATCATTTGCTGCGGCAAAGGCTGCTGCAGGCAGCATGCTGCTCAAAGCAAGAGTCAATAACAGGCGGCGGATGGCAGACAATTTCATCATTCACCTCAGGTCTTGACTGCAAATACCGCATCACGGATATTGATGCGCTTGGGTATCAGCTTCAGATCTGCAAAGGTGTCAGCTATGCTTTGTTGTTCCTTGATGACTTGCTCAGTGAGCGGCTTGACGCCAAAACCAAAGCGTGAAGTCGACAATTCCACGATGCTGGTTTCCAGCCCGGTTTGCGTAGCCAGTATGCTGGCAACTTCCTTATGATTTTTTGCAGCCCATTCATCGACCTTGGCCAGTTCTTCGAGAACGATGCGCAAAACTTCAGGACTTTTTTGCGCATAAGGCCGCGCTGCCAGATAGAACTGGTGATTGCTGACCACGCCTTTACCATCAGCCAGTACCCTGGCACCCAGTTGCTTTTCAGCGGCAGCCAGGAACGGGTCCCAGATCACCCATGCATCGACACTGCCGCGCTCGAACGCAGCACGCGCATCGGCAGGCGGCAAGAAGATGACTTCAACATCCTTGTAATTCAGCCCGGCTTTTTCCAGCACCTTCACCAGCAGGTAATGGACGTTGGAACCTTTGTTCAAAACGACTTTTTTACCCTTGAGTTCTGCTACTGATTTCAAGCTGGAATTCTTGGGGACGATGATGGCTTCACCACCTGGTGCTGGCGGTTCATTACCGACATACAATAAATCTGCACCGGCAGCTTGGGCAAAAATCGGTGGTGCTTCACCCGTCGTACCAAAATCGATGCTGCCTACATTCAAGCCTTCCAGCAATTGCGGGCCTGCTGGAAACTCTGTCCACTTGACATCGACACTCAGACCAGCCAGACGCTTATCCAGCGCCCCTGTCCCTTTCAGTACAGTCAGTGTTCCATACTTCTGATAGCCTATGCGCAGACTGCTCTTGTTCTGGGCAAAGGCTTTTGGCAAGACCACACTCAGGGCGGCGGCTGTCAGGGCAGACAGGCGGGTCAGGGTAAGACGTTTTGCTTTGCTGGTGACTTGAAATTTGCGGCTCATTTTCTACTTTCATTTTTTTGACAAGGCTTCCCCCTGCCAGGCTCGCCAGCATGAAAGGAAATGTATTTTTGAGGTTTAAATCTGTACTTAGATCATCAAGATCATCAACAAGGCAGAAGTGCTTCAGGTACCGCCTGTACCGGGCTGCGTAACAAACTCAGGCTATCAAGCAAGAGTTGTACGCCATCTTCCACCCGGTTTTGTATGGCTGCATCAAGTTGTAAACCATGCAGCTCAGACCAGGTGACTTGTGCATCAGTCGCATAAATACTGGGCAAAATATGCCGTGCCGACAATGATGCAAGCACAGGGCGCAGCCCGTAATCAAGCGCCAGCATATGCGATTGGCTGCCGCCGGTTGCCAGCGGCAAGACCAGTTTCCCGGCGAGACCATCCTGCGGCAGGATATCCAGAAAACTTTTCAACAAGCCGCTATATGCTGCTTTGTAAATGGGCGTCGCAATTACTATCGCATCCGCCCTGGCCAACAGGCTTTTTGCCGCCGATAATTCTGGATCAGAAAAATCAGCATGCATCAAAGCCTGGGCAGGCAAGTCACGGACATGCAGACTGCTGGTACGCTGCCCTTGTTCATTGAGCTTGATACCCACATGATTCAGCAAACGTGCTGAACGTGAGGGGGAAGAGGGGCTTCCCGACAGCAGTAAGATGCGCATTTTCTTGCCTCCGGTTTTCTAAATACGAAGCTTATTTTTTGCCTG
Source organism: Undibacterium sp. GW821-FHT07F11 (assembly GCF_059418665.1). Taxonomy (NCBI): domain Bacteria; kingdom Pseudomonadati; phylum Pseudomonadota; class Betaproteobacteria; order Burkholderiales; family Oxalobacteraceae; genus Undibacterium; species Undibacterium sp. GW821-FHT07F11. The sequence continues at coordinate 223,539 of NZ_JBWKQH010000006.1, read as the reverse complement.
GTTGATAAATCTGGTCAAAAATTCCGCCGTCAGCAAAATGCTCTTTTTGCGCCTTGGTCCAGCCACCGAAAGTGTCATCAATGGTAAACAATTTCAATTTCGGAAATTGTGCTGCATATTTTTTCGAGGCTTTTTCTGTCGTCGGGCGATAGTAATGTTTAGCGATCGTGTCCTGACCTTCATCGGTGTACAGGTAGTTCAGATAAGCTTCTGCCACTTTGCGGGTGCCACGGCGGTCTGCAACTTTATCGACCACAGCGACCGAAGGTTCGGCGAGGATACTGGTGGATGGCGCCACGATCTCTACCTTGTCCGGGCCCAGTTCCTTGATAGCCAACAGGGCTTCGTTTTCCCATGCCAGCAAGACGTCGCCTATGCCACGTTCAACAAAAGTCGTGGTGGCACCGCGAGCACCAGAGTCCAGCACCGGTACGTTTTTATACAGTTTGGACAAAAACTCTTTTGCCGTGGCTTCGCTACCGCCCGGCAATTTCAGGGCATAACCCCAGGCTGCCAGATGGTTCCAGCGCGCACCGCCTGAAGTTTTTGGATTAGGTGTGATCACTGCCACGCCAGGTTTGACGATGTCAGCCCAGTCCTTGATACCCTTGGGATTGCCCTTGCGCACCAGGAAGACGATGGTAGAAGAATAAGGGGAGGCATTGTGCGGCAAGCGCTTTTGCCAGGCTTTGTCGAGCAAGCCTTTTTCCGCCAACGCATCAGTGTCATAGGCCAGTGCCAGTGTCACCACGTCAGCATCGAGGCCATCAATCACCGCACGTGCCTGCTTGCCAGAACCGCCATGCGATTGTTTGATCGTGACATTGTCACCCGTTTTGGCTTTCCATTGCTTGGCAAAAGCCTGGTTCACATCCTGATATAACTCACGGGTTGGGTCATAGGAAACATTAAGCAGATTGATATCCGCCGCTACTGCGGCAGATGAAAATGCGGTAGCAAAGCTTGCTACGATGCTTGTTGCGAGGATTATTTTTTTGATCGTCATTTCTAAGTCCAGGGAAGTAATAATTTTTATGAGGAGTACAGGATAAAACGGCTCTATATAAATTAAAACGAAGTGTTTCGATGTTTTATATGCGTTTTTGGCATATGCGAAAGTGCCTGTTCGAAAACCAAAATCTCACCACAGTGGAAGGAAAGGCATCTTGCAAGATGCCTTCGTGACACAGGCGAGCGGGTATCCCGCCCGAATTCCCTGCAGCACTAAAGACGGGGCACAGAGGTATGCAGAAAAACCGTTATAAATATAATACTGCTTGATCGCCCTGTCTCTTTATTAACAGATGCAAGATGTCTGCTCATCATCTTAAACACTTGGTCTTCAACCTACATATTTCCGCAAGACTGAGCTAAGATGACATCCTCTTCTTCAGGAGTTAGCCATGTTGCGACGCACACCAATTCAAGTTGCTGTTTTTTTGGGTTTGATCACTTGCTCATTGGGAGCGTGGGCAGATACCGGGGATGCCTGTCCGGCTGTGTTGAACCATAAATTCAAGCGCCTGCAAGATGAAGCGCCGCAAGATCTTTGCCAGTACAAGGGCAAGGTCGCACTGGTCGTAAATACTGCCAGTTATTGTGGTTTCACCAAGCAGTATGAAGGTCTGGAAGCCATGTATGCGAAATACAGCGACAAGGGCCTGGTGGTACTAGGCTTTCCATCCAATGATTTTGGCAAGCAGGAACCGGGCAATGACAAACAAATTGCCGATTTTTGCTTTAATACCTATGGTGTGAAATTTCCCATGTTCAGCAAGTCTGCAGTGATGGGCAAAGATGTCAATCCCATGTATGCGCAAATGATCAAGGCGACGGGGACGACACCTAAATGGAATTTTTACAAATACCTGATAGACCGCAAAGGTAATGTGGTGGCCGCTTATTCCAGCGTTACTACACCAGACGATAAAAAGCTGGTCGCCGATGTAGAAAAGGCACTGGCAGAATAATAACTCCCTCTTATTTAGGCGCAGATTTGGACATATAGCCCAACTGATGTGACAAGGAGCTGGCACTGGCGCGCAAAGCCTGTGCCAGCTCTCCATGCCAGTCTGTATCAAAACTGCCCTTGGGGCCAGTAGCGGTAATCACCAGGCTCAGTGTCTGGGCATGATTGAAGACCGGTGCGCTGAGGGCATTGATGCCGGGTATGGGTAAACCCTGTGCCCTTGCCAGCCCCTGTTCACGTACCTCTGCCAGTACGCCAGCAATATCCCGGGTTGTCATCTGTACACCTGCCTGCCCTATCACCAGCTCATCTTTAAGTTCCCTGATAATCACCTTGTCGACCAAAGCTTGCGGCAAGAAAGCAGAAAACACCAAACCTGTTGCAGTACCCAGCATGGACATCACCGAGCCCGCATGCATATTCACATGGATGGGGCGGCTGGATTCTGCGATGTACACCACGGTAGGGCCATGACTGCCCCACACCGCCAGTGCGACGGTTTGATCTGTGCTTGCTGCCAGACGGGTAATTTCAGGTATCGCCAGCTTCACTGGCGACATTTGCTGCAGGCTGACCAGGCCCATCTGCAGTGCAAAAGGGCCAAGCTGGTAAGCGCCAGTGGCCGCATCCTGCTCCACCAGCCCCAATTTACCAAAGCTGACCAGATAGGCATGTGCCTTGGAAGCTGGCATGCCACTCTCACGCGCCAGATCACCCAGGGACATGGCACGACCAGAGCTGACCAGGGCATTCAGGATCAGGCCGCCGACTTCTATGGCGCCTATGCCGCGTCTTTCCTTGCTTTTTTCTACCATGGCTGCCTCTTGATTAATCTGAATTCATTTTACTATTAACAAATGCATTTACAAATAACGAATTAATGCTTATTCTTGTTTTCTGTCGCATGCTTCATTTTTAAGCATGCCTTGCACCGATCAAAGGATGTTGTCATGACCACCAAACAATTCGCCTCCCACGCTGACCTGGAAGAAAAGAAAGTCAGCTTCCAGCAATTATCCGAACATGCCTACGCCTACACAGCTGAGGGTGACCCGAATACCGGCATCATCATCGGTGACGATGCCGTCATGGTCATCGATACCCAGGCTACACCCATCATGGCGCAGGATGTGGTGCGCCGTATCCGTGAAGTCACTGACAAACCCATCAAGTATGTGGTGATGTCACATTACCATGCGGTGCGCGTACTCGGTGCCAGCGGCTATGTGGCGGAAGGGCTGGAGCACATCATCGCCAGCCGCGACACTTATGACCTTATCGTCGAACGTGGCGACGCTGACATGAAGAGCGAGATAGGCCGCTTCCCGCGCCTGTTCCGTAATGTTGAAAGCGTACCCGGCCTGACCTGGCCGACGATTACCTTCAAAGGTGAAATGTCGATCTGGCTGGGCAAGCTCGAAGTGAAGCTCATGCAGGTAGGTCGTGGTCATACCAAGGGTGACACCATCGTCTGGCTGCCGCAGGAAAAAGTCCTGTTCTCTGGTGACCTGGTTGAATTTGGTGCGACACCCTATGCGGGCGACGCCTATTATTCAGACTGGCCGCAAACATTGAGTAATCTGGAAGCGATGAAAGCCGAAAAATTGGTGCCTGGCCGAGGTGCGGCCCTTACGACACCAGAACTGGTGGCGGCCGGTCTCAGTGAAACCCGTTCTTTCATCAGCGACTTGTTTGCCAGCGTCAAGGCAGGGCAGCAACAGCAGCATGACTTGAATACCATCTACAAGAATACTTATGCCGCCTTGAAACCCAAGTATGGCCATTGGGTGATCTTTGATCATTGCCTGCCGTTTGATGTGACGCGGGCATTTGATGAAGCCTCGGGACATGTTGATCCACGGGTGTGGACGGCGGAACGGGATGTGGAGATGTGGAAGAGTTTGGAAGGATAGTTTTTAAGTTAAAGACCTCTCGACACAGACAGAGAACAGCAAAGAGGAAGCGTATCTTGCTCAGCACTTATCAATATCAAAAATTCCCTTTCGTGGCTCCAGCGGAATTACAGACGAAGGAAATCACACACCGTAAAGTTGTGATAGTCGGTGCTGGCCCCGTTGGTTTGGCGGCGGCGATAGATTGCAAATTGCAGGGGCTGGATGTGCTGGTGCTGGATGATGATGATACGGTGTCGGTAGGCTCACGCGGCTTATGCTACGCCAAGCGCACACTGGAAATACTCGACAGGCTAGGGGTGGCAACGGCAGTGCGTGACAAGGGTGTGGAGTGGAATGTAGGGCGCACTTTCTTTCGCAAGGATGAGGTATTCAATTTCAATCTCTTGCCTGCGCCTGACCACAAGCACCCTGGCATGGTGAATTTGCAGCAATACTATCTGGAAGAATTCCTGGTACAGCGGGCGATGGAGCTCGGCATTGAGTTGCGCTGGAAAAGTCGCGTCACTGCGATTGAGCAAGCTGAAGAATTTTCCACCTTGCAGATAAGCACACCTGAAGGTGATTACAGCCTGCAAGCCGACTGGCTGATCGCCTGCGATGGTGCGCGCAGCCCCTTGCGCCAGATGCTGGGGTTGGAAGTTGAAGGCAAGGTTTTCATGGACAGATTCCTGATTGCCGATGTCGTCATGAAGGCTGATTTTCCGGCAGAGCGCTGGTTCTGGTTTGACCCACCTTTTCATCCTAATCAATCGGTACTGCTACACCGTGAAGCCGACAATGTCTGGCGCATAGACTTTCAACTGGGCTGGGATGCCGATCCGGTGGAAGAGCGTAAACCCGAAAACGTTATACCGCGTATCAAGGCCATGCTGGGGGACGACAGGGAGTTCGAACTCGAATGGGTCAGCGTGTATACCTTCCAGTGCCGGCGTATGGAAAAGTTCCGCCATGGCAGGGTGCTGTTTGCCGGCGATGCGGCACATCAGGTTTCCCCCTTTGGGGCACGCGGTGCAAATTCCGGCATACAGGATGCAGATAATCTGGTGTGGAAACTCAAGCTGGTCGTCGATGGCAAAGTGCCGGACGGCCTGCTCGATACATATTCGGATGAACGCGTATTTGCAGCTGATGAAAATTTGCTGAATTCAACACGCTCTACTGATTTCATCACGCCTAAAAGTGCCATCAGCAAATGCTTTCGCAATGCAGTATTAAACCTAGCGCAGGAACATGTATTTGCGCGCAAGCTGGTCAATTCCGGGCGCTTGTCGGTGCCGGCCATCCTGTCAGTTTCGACTTTGAATACACCTGATAACAGCAAGTTCGATACGGCTCTACAAACTGGTGCACCGTTTGAAGACGGACCTGTTGCAGATCAAAAAAAATCAGGCTTCCTGATCGATTATTTACAACCAGTTTTTCATGGCCTGTATTTTTGCGATACTGCATCTGACATTCCTGATACACATCTGGCAGCGATCAAGGCTTTGGAACAAGATGCAATTCCAGTAGCCACGCTCATCATCAGCAAACAGGAAAGTTCACTCAATGACCATCTGGTCTTGACTGACATCAAGGGTCTGCTGCATCAGCGATATGGCGCAAGCAAGAGCAGCTATCATTTGCTCAGGCCTGATCAGCACCTGACCGCACGCTGGCAAAAGTTTGAACTTAATCAGGTACGCCAGGCAGTACAAACTGCCAGCGGCAAATCATCGGGAGTGGCATGATGCCTTTGAACCTGCAAGCAAATTTTCATTACACTGATAAATCAGCACAACGCGATTACAGTGCTGGCGATGACTTTTATCAGTTACTGATAGACAGTCATCGCGATCTCAGCGATGAAGCCAGCGCTGCCCTGAATGCCAGACTGATCTTGCTGCTGGCAAATCACATCGGTGACATCAGCGTCTTGCAGGAAGCCCTGCGCCTTGCTGCAGAAAACAAAGAATCAGATCAATCAACTAAATCTCCTTAATTTTTCCGCGCTTCATTCGACAAAAAACCACCGATGGTCGCATGCACCATGGCATCCACAATTTGCTCATGCGTCAGGCGCTTGTCGCGCAATAAAAACTCCATGGTCGGATCACAGGCGCGTGAATACAGGGTGTAGACCAGGACATCATCCGGCACCAGCGGTGTCAAAGCACCCTGCTCTCTGGCTTGCGCCACGAGCGCATAGAAGCGCTTGTTGACACGCAAGGCCACCATCACATAATCCAGGTTCAGCATCAGGCTGCGCTGCAAAGCCAGGCTGGTTGAAGGCAGATGCGGTACCCCACCTTGCAGGCGCAGTCGCAAAGACCAGGCCAGGATATGCCTGATCTTGTCTATCGCTGGCATCTCCGCCGCCAAAGTGTCCAGTTCCGCCTGGGTCGCCTTCAGGAGCCGCGTCATGGCTGCCCCTGCCAGCTTTTCCTTGGACGAAAAATGCTTGTACAGACTGCCCTTGGCAATCCCTACCGCGTCAGCGACATCATCCATGGTCATCAAGTCATAGCCTTTTTCTGACAAAAGGCGATTGACGGCATCAATGATGGCTACTTCACGGGCATCAAACTGTTGTTTTTTAAAGGGAATCCGGATTTCCATTATTTTTTCTGCACAAATAAAAACTTTGTAGTATATTTTGTGACCGATCAGTCACAAAATGAAATTCATGGTCATATTCTAACCCAAGGTGGCTTCTTTATCGGAGAAATTATCGTTCATGGCAACGGTAAAACTCCTGAATCCAAAGAACTGCAGCTTGCGTATGTATATATGAACACGGTCCAGCCAGTGAATTACAGGTCGGATCAAAGTAATCGCTTCACTATAAATATATTTTTACTACTTTCCTGGGCAAAGTCAGACTATGAAAATCGCTGTCATTGGTTCCGGCATCTCCGGCCTCTCCTGCGCATACGAGCTTTCCAAAGCAGGGCATGAAATCAGCCTGTTTGAAGCCAATGATTATTTTGGCGGACATACCCATACGGTCGATGTCAGTCTCGAAGGCCAGACTTATGGAGTAGATACAGGCTTCCTGGTATTCAATCACAAGACTTATCCTAACCTGGTCAACCTGTTTAAGGAACTTGGCATCGCGACTGTTGCGACCGACATGTCTTTCTCGGTCAAGATGCCCTTGGGTAAAAATGGCAGTCGCCTGCTGGAATGGGCAGGCGCCAATCTTGACACGGTATTCGCCCAGCGCCGTAATTTGCTGAGTCCAGCGTTTATACGCATGCTGCGCGATATCTTGCGCTTCAATAAACAGACAACTGCGCTGGCAACAACGCAAGATCATCCAGACTTCAAGCAGCCGCTGGGCAGCTTCCTCGACCAGCATGCTTATAGCAAAGAATTCCGTGCCTGGTATCTGCTGCCAATGGCAGCCTGCATCTGGTCCTGCCCTACTGAAACCATGATGGCTTTTCCGCTGTCGTCTTTCGTGAATTTTTGCCATAACCACGGCTTGCTGCAAGTGAATGACAGGCCGCAATGGCAAACCGTCAAAGGTGGTGCAAGGCAGTATGTGGAAAAAATCCTGCCAAGAATTGCACATAAGCATTTGCAAACCCCGGTATTAAGTGTGCGCGAAAAAGCACCGGGCGCAATTGCTGTCCAGACTGAACATGGCACGCAAACATTTGAACATGTCGTGATCGCCAGCCACAGTGACCAAAGCCTGAAAATGCTGGTTGATGCTGACCTGGCGGAGCGTCAGATTCTGTCGTCGGTCAAATACCAACCTAATCGTGCGGTACTGCATACCGATGCCAGTGTATTGCCGCAAAATAAAAAAGCCTGGTCAGCCTGGAATTATCAAAGCGAAAGCGGCAACGAGCCACGTGTCTGTGTGCACTACCTGATCAATCAATTACAACCCCTGCCCTTCAAGACACCCGTTATCGTCACCTTGAATCCGATTCAAGAACTGGCGACAGCCAGCATTATCAACAGCTTTGATTATTCCCACCCCGTATTTGATGCGATGGCCATCAATGCACAAAACCAGCTGGTGAATATTCAGGGCAGAAGAAATATCTGGTTTGCCGGTGCCTGGACAGGTTATGGCTTCCATGAAGATGGCTTGAAATCTGGCTTACGTGTCGCGGAATGCATACTCGCCCGCGCAGAAGCTGTCTACGAAAAAATGATACACGCAGCCTGAACATGAGCACGCCGACCTCCACATCAACTGTCATTTTGTGCACTGGCGAAGTGATGCACAAGCGCTTGCGCCCGGCAAAAAATGCCTTTCGCTACGGCGTATTTTTTATCCGGGTGCCTGTGCGCAAGATCAATCACATAAGCACGCCCACACTGTTTTCTGTAAACCGCTTTAATGCCCTGTCTTTCCATGAACGTGACCATGGAGATGCACGTCAGCCACTGGTGCAATGGATAGATGGTTTGCTCGAAAGCGAAGGCATTACAGATGCCGTTGGTGATATCTGGCTGCAATGCTTTCCACGCGTGTTTGGTTATGTGTTTAATCCTGTGTCTTTCTGGTTTTGTCATCATCAGGATGGCAGCTTGCGTGCCGTCGTTTGCGAAGTACGCAATACCTTTGGCGAGAAGCATTTATACCTGCTGGAAAAAGGTGGCAAGCTGGCCAATGGCGAAGAATTACAAGCCAGGAAAATCTTCCATGTCTCGCCCTTCTGCAAGGTGGAGGGCAGCTATCGCTTCCGCTTCATGCAAGCTCAGCAAGATATGGTCGGGCAAGACGCAGGACATGCACAGAAAAAACACCTGGCGCACATTGACTATGCCGATGCAGAAGGCCCGCTATTACTCACCAGCGTTTCTGGCCGTGAACAGACCATGAGTAATACCCGCTTAGTCCAGGTCATGTTGCGCTACCCCTTCATGACTCTGGGCGTGGTGCTGCGCATTCATATACAAGCACTGCGTCTGTGGATCAAGCGTGTGCCCTTTATTTCTAAACCTGTCCCTCCTACTGAAGAGTTAAGCCGATGAGCAGCCTACATCCCACCTTTGCCTCTGGCACTGCAAGCGCTGGCAACAATGCCGTAGCAAACGCACAACTGAATAGCAAACACTTTCCAGCGCAAGCCAGGTTTGTCCTGAGTCTGCTTAACAAACTTGAGCATGGCTGCCTGACCATACAATTCCCGGATGGGCAAACTGCCAGCTTTGGCCGCGCCTATGAAGGCTGGCAGCATGTGAGCCTGCATTTGAAAGACTGGGAATTATGTCGCGCGGTACTCAAGTCTGGTGATATAGGCTTTGCCGAAAGTTATATCGCCGGCCACTGGACCACCAGCAGCCTGACTGGTTTGATAGAACTGATTTCGCATAATCGCCAACAACTGGAAAGCGTTATCTATGGCAGTTGGTGGGGCAATCTTATCTATAGGCTCAAGCATCTGCTGAACCGCAATTCTCGCACAGGCAGCAAGAAAAATATTCATGCCCATTATGACATAGGCAATGAATTCTACAAGCTGTGGCTGGACCCATCGATGACGTATTCCAGCGCAATTTATTCTGACGAACAAGAACAGTCACTGGAAGAAGCACAGCAAGCAAAATACCGGCGCATATTGCAGCAACTGGCATTGCCAGAAAATGCCAGATTGCTGGAAATAGGTTGTGGCTGGGGTGGCTTTGCCGAGATGGCAATACGTGATGCCGGTGCCCACGTCACTGGCCTGACTCTCTCTACCGAACAATTGCAATATGCCCAAGAGCGCCTGGCCCATGCGGGCTTGCATGGACAGAGTGATTTAAAAATAGAAGATTATCGCGATGCAAATGGTAGCTATGACGCGATCGCTTCCATAGAAATGTTTGAAGCCGTAGGCGAAGCTTACTGGCCTGGTTATTTTGATTGCCTGCAACGTAACCTGAAACAAGGTGGCCGTGCCTGCGTACAAAGTATAGTCATCGCGGACGAATTATTCGAACGCTACCGCAAGGGTACGGACTTTATACAACAATACATTTTCCCCGGTGGCATGTTGCCATCGATAGAAAAATTCCATGCCACGGCTGCCGCTTACGGTATGGAAGTATTGGACACGTATAACTTTGGCCTGGATTATGCGCGCACCCTGCTGCACTGGCGCCATGCCTTCATGGAAAAACTGGCGCAGGTCAAGACCCAGGGTTTTGACGACGAATTCCTGCGCACCTGGGAATTTTACCTGGCCTATTGTGAAGCAGGCTTCCGTGCAGGAAGTATCAATGTCACGCAATTCACTTTGAGAAAAAAATGAACTCCGCTCACACCTTGCGCAAACTATGTTTGTCTTTACTGGTTTCAGTGACAGCAATGTCTGCGCACGCAGCGGATGTTCCTGCAAACCCGCCACTTGCACCAGCACACATCAGTGAAGAAATTCCGCAAGCCAGTTTGCAGGGTACAGGCAGTTTTCGCTGGTTTGGCCTGCATATTTATGACGCAAGCTTGTGGTCTGCACCTGAAGGCTATAAGCCTGATAGAGACAAGTCGGATAGCGCCCAGCCACAAAAGTTTGCGCTGGACCTGGCGTATGCCCGTACTTTATATGGTGGCAAGATCGCCGATGCCAGCATAGATGAAATAGAAAAGCTCAAGCTGGGCACACCAGAAAAGCGGGAACGCTGGCTGGCACAGATGAAGAAAATTTTCCCCGATGTAAAACAGGGCACGCACATTACCGGCATTTATATACCGAATGAAGCGGCCAGGTTTTATTTGAATGGGAAATTGCTGGGTGAGATACGCGACGCAGAATTTGCTCATGCTTTCTTCGCCATATGGCTGGACAAGAAAACCTCAGCGCAAAATTTGCGCACCAGGCTGCTGGGCAGCAAAGCCGCCGCCAATTAAGCGCCTCCTCAAGAGGACACTCACATCAGGAAAGCATATGTTGAAGCACACCTACCGCTTATTTTTCTGCAGCCTGGTCTTGTTGCTGACATCCTGTGCCAGCCAATACGAACCTGGCCGTTATCGCAATGAGATACCAAAGCTGGATATGCAAAACTATTTCAACGGCAAACTTGATGCCTGGGGCATGTTCCAGGACAGGTCAGGTGCCATCGTCAAACGCTTTACAGTGGTCATGGATTGCCAGTGGTCAGGTGACATTGGTACGCTCAATGAAGACTTTACTTACTCAGATGGCAGTAAGCAAAAACGCATCTGGACGTTGAAGAAAGTAGGGGATGATCAATTTACCGGGACTGCGGCTGACGTCATAGGCGAAGCCAGGGGTCAAGTATCAGGCAATACCCTGCACTGGAATTATGTCCTGGCATTGCCGGTCGATGGCAGCGTCTACAACGTGGATTTTGACGACACCATGATCTTGATGGATGACAAGGTCATGCTGAACCGCGCCCTCATGCGCAAGTTTGGGGTTGAACTTGGCAGCGTCACTTTATCCTTCACAAAGCGTAGTAACACCACGCCATGAATCCCGCCATCCGTGACTGGCAGGGCAAACGCATCTGGATCATAGGTGCCTCCAGCGGCATAGGTGAAGAAACTGCCAGACTACTGTTAACGCGGGGAGCCAGAGTTGCCTTGTCCGCACGCAAGCTGGCGCAACTGGAAAAGATTGCAGCAGACTACCCCATGGCTGAGGCCATGGCAGTAGATATCTGCGATCACGCCAGCATAGTGGCTTGCCATGCAGGCTTGATAGAAAAATGGGGCAGCATAGACTTTGTACTTATCGTCGCGGGCAGCTACAATGAAATGCGGGCAGACAGTTTTGATCTCGCTGCAGTCAACAGCCTGATAGACATTAATTTGCGCGGCGTCTACCAATGCCTGGATGTGGTTTTGCCTGCCCTGCTAAAACAGGGTAGCGGCGGCATAGGTATCGTTGGCTCGGTGGCAGGTCTCTCAGGTTTGCCCAAGGCACTGGTGTATGGTCCGACCAAGGCGGCGATTATCAATTTGTGTGAATCTCTGTATCTGGATTTAAGCCCTAAAAATATTGCGGTGTATATGATTAACCCTGGTTTTGTCGAAACACCAATGACAGCCGGAAATGATTTCAAGATGCCTGCCCTGATGAGCGCGCCTGAAGCGGCATTGGCCATCGTCAAGGGGATGGAAAAGGGCGACTTCCATATTCACTTCCCGCATCGTTTTACGAACTGGCTAAGACTGGCTCGCCTGCTCCCGTACCGCAGCTATTTTTATCTGGTTCATAAAGTCACAGGTTTATAAATGCCTATTAATGATATGCCTGCTACTGATTTGCCCCTTCCTGATCATCAAGTCAGCCTGGACAAACTCATCGCCTTCTTTGAATCCATTTCGCTGGCAAGCTGCCAGGATTTGTCTGGCATCTATACTGAGGATGCTTATTTTAAAGACCCGTTCAACGAGCTACACGGACTGGCTGCCATCAATCAGGTATTTCAGCACATGTTCGTGCAGGTACATGAGCCACGCTTTCGCATTACTTCATCGGTGCTGCAAAACGATAGCGCCTTTCTGGTCTGGGATTTTTTATTCACGATGAAAAACTTCAATGCCGCACCACAACGCATACGTGGTGCCACGCATATACGCTTTGCTGACGATGGCCGGGTGAATTTCCACCGCGATTATTGGGATGCAGCGGAAGAGTTATATGAAAAGCTGCCCGTGCTAGGCAGCTTCATGCGCTTTTTGAAAAATCAGGCACGCAAGTAAAAATGACTCTACCGGAAATTATTTCGGTACTTATTTAGTTGCCTTATAGGCTGGCAAATATTGCGCCAATCTTGTACCCATTTCCTGCCCCAGCGCTTGCAAGCCACTCATGGGTCTGACCATGACTTCAAAATCGACGATTTTGCCATCTCCATCAAAGCGTATCATGTCTATACCCTTGAGTTGCTTGTCGCCTATATTGGCGCTGAATTCGAGTACGATATTCAAGCCATCGTCAGAAGACAGCTCACGGTGATAAGTGAAATTTTCAAACACTTTGACGACCGTACCCAAAATCAGCACGACAGCCTGGGCGCTGGCATATGGCTGATGCGCCATGGGTGAGCGGAATACTGCATCCGCATGCACGATGGATGGCAGGGCACTCAAATCTTTACTGGCAATCATCTCATGCCAGGTTTGCAGGGAAGCGGCAACAGGTGCAGGCAGGTTTTTCATCATCATCCTCTTTTTGAAAAGCCCGGCATGCCAGGCTCAATATGAAAAGGACAATCTTAGACCAAAACCCTGCCTGTATGTAATTTTGCCAAAATGAAGCTTGTTTACAACTTAGGCTGTACCGGTTTCGCCGCCTCAGGGGTACGCGATAATAATCGGCTTGAAGGGCTGTCGTCCGCACTCAGGACATTCAGGTCAGCCCCTGGTCTGGTGATGGTAACCGCTTTGATACTATCGCTGAATGGCTCAGCCACTTTCTTGTCGACTGGCTCTACCGCTCTGCCCAGTGGGTCTTGCTTGGGCGTGATACCACGCTCCTCTACCCTGCGGTAAAAGAACTGATGTTGTGTCGAATCGTGGATAACGCTTTTCTCTGGCTCCACCGGCACTTCGCGCTTCAAGATCATGGCTGAACCCAGAGTCGCATTCAGATAACCGCTCATCAGGTTGAAATTGCGCGTGGACAAGCCATTGAGTTCATAGCCACCACCAACATCACTATGGCAGCCAGCCGTTGTCACACCCAGGAAACGCTTATCAGCCGACAGCCCTTGAGGAATGATGTTATCTGCCGGGAACAAAGAACGATGCTCATCGCCAGCCTTGATCTGCAAGCCACTGAGTACTGAATCGGCAGGTCGCCTGTCCTTGCGCTCTGGTGCGCCGGTAGCAACCGGGTCATACATGGCCAGTGCCTGGGCGACCTCGCCAGGCTCACGCAATGGCGGGGCCGTATAAGTAATCTTGTCATCCTTGAGTCCCAGAGGATAGGTGTCCACCTTCCTGGCATTCGGGTCCTGGATACCTCGTTCATCCACCAGCCTTGTAAAACCTGCAGCCTGCTCAGCACCCCGGCTGAAACCGACAGAAACGACACTGATCTTGGCGTCCGGATTTTCTTTCAGCCACGCCGCTGCCTGACGGTCAAACTGTTCATACATATCTTCCAGGCGCTCCTGATATGTACCACCAGTAGCGCCATCCAGAGCGCCCCTGAGACCACCCTGCGTACCAGGCCCTTCTTTATAATAACCACCGATATTCGGGTTGGTTTGCGCTGCTGCTTCAATCTGATCCTTCAACAATCCCACGTTGGTAATGTGTTTGGGATCGTGAATCGCGTCGTTACCTGTGCCGTCGAACAAGGCGACGAAAACGCGTGAGTTGGGGTCCTTGCTGTCGTATAACTGTGGCACCTTGAAGGCATTGATTTCCGTTTCTGCCTTGGTATAAGTTGCCAGTTGTGCAGGGGTCGCCTGCTTAACGTCAACACCGTCAGATTTAACTGGATCAGATTTCACAGGATCGGTCATAGTGATTACCGTTAATAGGTTTTGGAATATGCCAGCGTGCGGTGGTCATGATGCTCGCGCGTCGATGCATCTTTCTCCAGACGTATCGTGACGAGCATGTACACATTCAGTGTGCGGTCGTTGACTTCAATGATGATGGTCGGATGACCACCAGCGACAGGGTCGGCCTTGTACAGGCGGCTCACATCATCTGTATGCAAGACTTTGCGGTCCTTGAATATTTCATCGAGATTCAAACTGGCAGACAGCTTGCTGCCATCGGCGGCTGACCACTTAACATCCACCGGACCGGCGAAAGTGATGTATGAGCCCGATTTAAAATTCGGAAACTTGTTTTGATCTTTCTCGGTCTTTGCTGGCGAAAGCTTTCCTGCGCTCAGCTTGTGCGGCGTCCCTGCATACAGCACTTCAACATCACTGGCGCTATATGCCTGTATGTTCAGATCATGTTTGGAGAATTTCAAAAAATCTTCGTTTGCCATTGCGCTAGATCCCAGTTGTGTTTGTAAAGCGATTGCCATCAAAAATCCTGCAAAATTTCGTTTCGAGAGTTTCATTTTTTGCCCGTTTTTGCAAAGAACTCATTTCATGATTCGGGTGAAATACGTTCCGGAATGATGTTAATTAAATGTACTGCACACGAATTATTATCAGAATTTCAAAAATAATCCAAGCTGCCACAGTGCAATTTGCAAACAGACGAGGAAAAACAAAGCTGGCGACTACATCTGGAATCAGCCCCTGATCATGCGTGACCAACATGCCTGGATATGATTGGTAGTGGAACACCATGCTGTGACACAAAGAACGCATGCTAAAAACTGACTTGGTGTCAGGAATTATACTTCCACGTTTTTCATTTTACAAATATTTATACAAACAAAAGTAAAAAACAATTTAGGAATTAATGATGCTGAAAAACCAACCGGGATTTTGATATGGCAGCCACTTCGTATCGAATGCACAATTAATCAGGTTTAAAGCTATTGATGGGAAAAACAAAAATGGATGCTCAAGGGCATCCATTTTTGTACTAAGCAAGAACCAAAGCAGTCTCAGTTCATAGCTAACTCGGCTTAAACTGGCTTTACCTTGATTAATCGTCTTCGTCCTTCATGTCATCAACTGGCAGGTTATTGACTTTGTTTTGCAGGTAACGGCTAGGCTTGAATTTGGGGACTTTACGATCCTCTATCATGACTGGCTCACCAGTGCGAGGGTTTCTGGCTTGTTTGGCATTTCTTTCAGCCACTTTGAAGGTGCCGAAGCGACTGATCTTGGCTTCGCCATCTTCTGTCATTTCGCGAACGATCTCATCAAAGACGAAGGTAACGATGTCTTTAACTACATTTCTGGTCAAAGTCCCCTGATATTTACCGTAAATACGCTCGACGATGTCATGTTTTGTCATTTCTATTAAAGCTTTCTTGTTACAGCTAAAAACTGCCGATTTTCTAAAAAGCTATAATATGCCTTCATAAATTGAAAGTCAAAGCAAGCGGTAGAGGTCTGAAAATGAGGGAGCCATCCTGCAGTAGCGCTCAGGCTGAGCGGAATCACGTATCAGTGGCGCGACAAGATGAAGAAGGTCGAGCCAGCGCAGGATGAAAAGACCCCGGCTTTCAATGCCCATGCTAGCAGGAAGAATTAAAGGCCGGGTATGGAGGAAGCTTTGCGTGGAAGCTCTTCTGACGGGACTTTGCCCGCACCTGCTGTACCGGTTACAGCAGCATTACTGGTACTTGCCGCAGGCTTGCCATTACGGGCAGACTCTTGCAGCCTCTTTCCTTCAGCCTCGCTGACAGTACGGGCATCCGGGCCATAACGATCCGATACTGTCATGCTCTTATTTGAACGCAACTGCAAAGACAAGTCGTCCATTTGCGCCCTGACGATTTTTAGATTTACCGGGGCTAAAGTCGATGCTCTTGGCATCAGCGCGGCAGGATCTTCAGTCGCCATCTTGCGAACCAACCAATTGGATTTTAAGGCGTCTGGTAAGGGAGCCGCCTTGGTCTGGTCTGTTTTGACTCCTGCAGATTCAAAGTTTTTTGCGTAATCTGCTTGTCTGTCCAGATTGGCTTTGAGGTAAGCATTTGATTCATCCTGCATGCGTCGATTTTTTTCACGACGTGCCGGATCAAAGTATTTCTGCCGTATCTGAGCCTCTTTGTGCTCAAAATATACTTTTTGTTGTGCAGTCATTTGCTTGCCGTCACCACGATCCAGGCCCAGCAAATGCAAATGCAACTTCTCCATGGTGGTATCAAGCGACCTATATTGGGGATTGGCGTCGCTGGCCTTCAATTCTGCCTGGTATCTTTTTTGGTAATCCTCAACCTGCTTACGTCTTTCAGGGGACATTTTCGCCAGTTTGGCGGCATTGTCTGCCTGCATGGTTTTAAGGATTTCATCACCATGTTTTCCTTCCATGCCGGTAATAACGGCCTGATACTTTTTGTTGTCTTCGGCTCTTAATTTTGGTACAGGGCGCGGGCTGCTCTCTGGCTTTTGCTGAGATGGAGACAATTTCCCCGCATTCACATTATCCATCTGAGTCAGATCATTGACTTGCTGCGCGTGAACATACACCGGCCACAACAAACCAAGTAGCAAAGACAAGGCGGCCGCGTGGCGCGCACTGCACTTTCTTTGCTCTGGCTGATAAAGGCGCATACTCATGTCCATTGATGCTGATTTCATAAGAAATAATTAAGCGCTAAGGCGAAATAGCGCGCAATGCCGGTTCACGCAGTTTCTTGACTTTCATCTGACCAGCTACCTCATTCAGCAGTGCCGTCCTGGTTGCAGATAACTGGACTATGTTTTCAGCCACTTCCTGCTTTTGGTATTGCATATAGATCTGGTAGGCAGTCATGACCGCTAATTCATAGTACAAAGGCAGCTCACCCTTGAGTGAGAGTTCGGAATACCATTGTTCTGAACCAAAGCGTTTTTTTGCTTCGCCGACGATCATTTCCGAAAATGACATTTCCTCACCAGTAATAGGTGCAGGCAAGGGCGGTTGCTGTGAAGCGTTGTCCCCTGACTTGGCAATTTTGGCTGCATCCACATTGGCGACAGGATTGGCGACGCCAACAGATGAACTCGGTATTGTTCCTGTCGTGGCATTCTGGGCCAGATATTTGTCGTAAAATTCTTTGTCGAAATTCGGTACAGCAGCACCAAAGACATCCCTGTCAGTCACGCCAGCCGGACGCACCAGACTCAATGGAGGTTTTCTTTCGGGCTTGTCGACAGCGGCCTGATAAGTAAATGACACGCCACCGCAAAAAGGCGGAGGTATACGCCAGGCCGTCGTGCGGCTAGCATCACCTTTGGTAATTACTTCCAAATGGATATGTTCAGGATTGGGAAGGATACCGGTATTCGAAGGCACGCCTATCTTGTCACCCACACTGATTGCGGATCCGTTCAGCCTCGCCTTGCCATTAGCATCGGGTTCAAAACTTTTCAAGTGACAGAATTTGGTTGCGAAACCATCTGGCTGTGAAATGACCACCATATTTCCGCAACCTGCCGTACCAGCAAAAGAACGGTACGTACCATCTACAGGCGCCACCACCATGGGATCTGCCAATACTTTTTTTGAAAAATCCGTTCCATAGTGAAATTGCCATTTACCGCGGCCATTGGGATTTGCGTCAAAGCGCCAGCCAAACGGGCTGCTGACAACCAAAGAGCCGGATTTGATGACCGTTTGCAGGCAAGTACTTGCCGACGCCAGATTTTGCGTCAATAAGCTTGCGCATACTGCAATTGCCAGCAGATAGGGTCTAGGAGTAAATTTAGCCTGCATTTTTTTTCAACAATGGTTTTAATATGGACTTAATCGTGTCTTTTTCACTTCGCGTGGGATTTTCACGCTCCATCAGAAACAATCCAGCCTCATAGGCTATCTTGTCTTCAAACCCTAATCCCAATGCGGCCCAGTTAAGGTATTGCCTGAGTTTCTCATTACGTAATTCGCCCTGTGCCCGTGTCGCTGCTGCCTGCACGGTCTTGCATACAGCCTGGTCATATTCGCTGTCATGCGAAGTATCGACACAGATACTGTTATAAATAAAATGATGCAAAGTCAGATAAGGTAAATCGAGTGCCACACCTTTGTTCTGGTCTGCCTGTTTCAAGCGTACAGCGCTATAAAACAAAATTTGTGCTGATACCACCTGATCATTTGCTGCATACCACGCCATCTTCTTATAGATCATCGCATAACGCTTATCCGGTTCTGTGGCGATAATACCGCCGGGACGCAGAACAGCCAGCCTGGGATAGGCATAGGCTAACGAAGTATCGATTTTCTTTACTGCATCCAGTTCCTTCATGGGGAACTTCTTGTTAACTTCAGCCTGATTCTTTGCCGCTTTTTCGATCACATAAAACGAAAACCAGGGATTGTCTTCTGTTGGCTCACTGCCCGTACTGATTTGTGCCTGCGCCATGGCAGAAACAACAAGTCCCAACACGATAAATAATAAGTTATTGAAAAACACCCGCATCATCGTTTTGCAACATACCGCTTTGTTGCGGCATCAAAAGTAAAAGAAAAGGTCCTGTCCAGTTTTTCCAAAGCAGTGCCTGTCTGATTCAAAGCCATTCCTGACTGCCGCAAAACCACGTCTGGATAATCTGGCGAGGCCGACGCAAGGAAACTGGCCGTCAGTTTGCTATCTGCACACAGTTTCCTGCCTTGGCATGCAGCACCTTCCAGATTATTGAGTAATACTTCAGCCGTCTTGAGTACACTTTGTGGTTTCTTGTCAGCGCCAAATATGTATATATCGGCAGATGCATACAGGTAACCACCTTTGTTCGCAGGGAGCAATACCACAGCTACCGGATTTTTGTTTTGGGAAAAAAATCCACCTGTTCCGCTTGCGTCTTCAATGGCAATATTGAGCACACCGCCAGGGCCTCGTACATTGATGGCATCACTGGCACATTTACCAGATTTCTCTGGGCAATTACCGTCACGTATAAAAGTAGATACCCAATACAGATCGTTGCCGCTACCACCAAGTGCAATAACTTTTTCAATGCCAGCTGCTGTCTTTGCTTCCTGCCCCAGCTTGATCGCATCCGCAGCCTGACCAGTCGCAGCCACTGCACACATGATTATTGCAAGCACGCTTTTTTTCATGACATCACCAGATCTTCATTTCTCTTATACAAAAAAAGCATCAGCATGCATTAATACCAAATTTCTTGCGCCAGAATTCCCAATACATTTGTCCATTGATTTGTTCAAGAGGCACGCGCGGGCTCATATTCCCTTGTATCGCTTTTTTCCTTGCGGCAGATAAAGGGGCACCTGTCGTAATATTGTCGTAAATCTGTTTGAAGCCAGAAGCTCCCATATTATGCATGCCGTACAGCACAAACACAGGCGGTACGCCCTTCACACCTTGCGGGAAAGTGCTGCTGAAAGCAGCGATATTGGAAATCGCATATTTTTTCGCTGCGATACCGTTCTGATAGGGATCGAACACCTGATCTGGCAACAGACCACTCATACCAACGTCAGCCAATGCCCCGGCTCCCATCTGATACAGACCATAATAATTCGCAGGACTTACCGCATGCGGATTCTTGGTCGACTCTACATAAGCATAGTAATGCCAGGCAGAACGTGAAATGCCAAAGTTAAGCAAAGGGGTACCAGAATCGCCATTCGCAAAAGAATTATTGATGGCGGTATTCACATCTGCCTTGCCCATTTTTTCATACTTGGCAAAATCCGCACTGGCAGCGCAACGTGCCTGCGTTTCGGCAGAACCTGTCGTCGTTGAAGATGGATCAAGATTAGGATTGGCATCAGCAATCTGACTGGCCACATCGGCACGTGCTGAATTATCGGCGTTGAAGGCAACCACCACTTTACTGCGGCGTGCAATTTGTGAATTCAGAGAATGTGCGACCGTACTCATGCGCGCCTGCATGACGCTATTACTGCCAGAGAATGCCTTTCGGGCGTCAGAGTTATAGGTGTCTTCACTGTAATCAGTAGCAGGATAATTTCCCATACCCATGACATTTTCGGACCATACCATCGCAGCACGTTTTTCTTCTTCCGACAATTGCGTGGTTTTTGCTTCGCCGGTCTTGGTATAACCAGGAGGCATGACATCCAGATTTTGCAAATGATCAGCCGCCGCAGCTTCGCAAATCCCGTTGAATACATCGGACATACTGCAATAACTGGTGGAATGCCGTAGATAACTTGCTTCAGCATCCGCCATTCTGGAGGTGCGCATGCTATTGACCATTCGGGTATTCATTGCATCGGTGGCGATCGCAGTACCTGAAGAAATCAATGGCGTTACTTGCGTTTGTGATACCAGTTCATTGCACACCTTGGTCGGCATGGTGGTTCCGGTTTCCTTGATCAGGGTTGCAGCAACGGCTTCTTCGGGACCACGGGGCGTACTGCCTGGCAAGCCTACCTGCGTTCCATACAAAAAAGATTTACCTTGCAACATCGCTGCTTCGCCATCGTTCTCAACTTTATTGCGCGCGCCACCTAGTTCAAAGGCAGCCGCCACTTTTGCACCGGCACCCCAGGTTTCTGGCAACACCTGGTAATTGACCAGTGAAGTGGCAGCTAAAGTCATCGAAGAAGCGGCAGCAGAAATTGCCGCGACGATCGCTGATGTTGTAATCGAGATTTCAATCAACATTTCCGGCGACCAGATCTCGCACCAGTAGCCCCCCAAGTACACGCAGGGTCCCGCCTTGGCCGACTGCGAAATAAAAAGCAGGGACAACAACAATAAACTCAGAAGCGACACGGCATACCGTCGCCAGCCACTCCTCCTGGCCGCGGCAGGCTTCTGCGATTTCTGTTTATTAAAATAAATTCGCATGAATTTTATCGCTCTTTGAATGCGATTAAGGAGTGACCGGAGGTGTAGATGGCGGCGTACCAATTGCACGAAGAGCCGCTTCACGATTTTTTGCGTAATTCGGATTCATGCTCACGGCAATTTCATTCAAGATGGCTACTTGTGTCGCCAGATTTTGCTCGACCCGTTCTTGCTGCACATAGGATTGATAATCCATCCAGCTCTTGAATGCCATCATCTTGTTCAATTCACGCAACAGACCATTGGTATTGTATTGCGACAAAGTCAGATACCAGGATTGATCAACAAAGCGGTTTTCAACAAAAAGCTTCATTGCCTGCAAGGGTGATAAAGCAGTAAGGCCAGGAGCAACCAGGCCCATGGAGTCTGGTGTCAGGCTAGGATCTACCTTGCGCATCAAAGCGCCGTTTTCCATTGTCGCCAGCGGAACAGATGCACGTGCTGCATAAGTATTGTTGGCTGACAGCCATTGCTTGCCTGCCGCCGTCTTGGAAATTTCATCCACATTTTTTGGTGTATTGGGGGGCTCACCAACCACGTTAACGGCAAAGCGCGAGGCTGCAATCAGACCCGCATCATCCAGTGGCTTGTCTGCCGAGGCTAAAACCGTTTTGGACGCATTTACAGGTGCTTGATAATAGCGCTTATTTTCAGCACTGGCAGCCATATAAATCATATCGTCCTGATAGCGCTGAGCCATCTCTTTACGGATGTCCGACGCGCCATTACGGAAATAGTTAACTTTTTCCTGTACGCTTTGTGAGTCTGGTGAAACGCCACCAACAGCCGAACCCAGCGTCGTTGACGATGCCAGATCATAACAATTGCGCTGACCGTTCAACATCGGGTCTTTGATATTCAGCAAAGCAATTGCGGCAGCTTCATTGATCTTGATATCGCCATCAACAGCGATCTTGCCTTCTGCCAGTACCTTGGCCCTTGCGCCATTCATTTCAACTGCAGCCTTGACCTTGGCACCAGCGCCCCAGATTTCCGGCAAGATTTGCAGCTCTACGAGTTCAGTCATGGCTGCAATAACTGCGACTGCTGCTGCCTCAACCGCTGCAACTACCGCACCACCTGCAGAAATTGCGCCGGCAGCGGCGGCGGCACCGTCACCACAACAAGCTTCAGCGCGCATGGGGATTAAAACGACAGGCACAGCAAGGGCGCATGAAACTGCAACTGCCACTAATTTTTTATTCAGATTTTTCATCGCTTAACCTTCACTCATAAGCCGGGGATAGTCGATTGTGACTGGGCGGGCGCCGCTGGCGGCGGTGCCGGCGAATATGCTGGAGGAGGGCTTACCGGCGCAGGTCCCACATTGACAAAGCTACCGAAGGTATTCACACCCGACTGATTAATACCGGAGTTAACGGTATTGACAGCATTGCTTACTGCGCTATTCCATGCACCAGTCGCCGCAGCACAAATCTTCATGATGATGTCATTGACGATTTTATCTATCAGCTGATTCAGGATCGCTTCAAAAGCTGCAGTAAAGCTGAAGCTGGTTGGCAAATTGAATGCCACTGAAATCATTTGGATATTTTGCAGGCAAGAATTGATGGAATCATTAAAGCGCTTGACCGGGTCCCCGGGCGCAGCCGCAGTTGCCATGTTTTTAGCAGAATTATTGATCGCAGTATCCATCTGAGGGCCACAATTTTTCTGTGTCCTCGCATTTGTTTCGTTAGTACCCAGCGCATTGGTGGCACGCATATTTTTTTGCGTATTGGCATCCAGAATCACCAGCCCTGAGTCAACTGAGCCTACCGCACCGACAGTCGATACGCTGTCGGCCCTGGCCATGACTGGCATGATACCGATAGAGATAATCAAGAATCGGCACATCATATTTTTCACAATTTCCCGCATCACTAAGCTCCTTGTTTTCATATCATTGTCTGAGCCACTCACGCACGCACATTTTATTTACTGCACCTGACTTTTGGATTAGCCCGGCTACAAGTTCAAAAACTACAAACCCGGTATGGCCGAAGGTGGATTAGAAGGCACCGGTGCAAAAGGTGCCGGGCTAATCGGCGCTGGCCCCACATTGACTACACTTCCAAAAGTATTGATACCTGATTGATTGATACCCGTATTGAGTGTGTCTATCGCATTACCTACAGCCGAATTCCACGCTCCTGTTGCTGCTGCACATATTTTCATGATGACTTCATCGACCAGTTTTTGCATCAGCTGTTTCAGTATTGTTTCAAACATTTGAGTAAAATTGAAACTGGTCGGTAAACTCAGAGCTGCCGAAATCGTCTGTATGTTTGCAAAGCAGGCATTCACACTGTCATTGAGTTTTTTTACAGAATCACTGTGGGTCATGGCAGCTGACATGTTTTCCCGTTTTTTCTTACCAGTCTCTGTTGCTTTTTTGGCACAATCGTCAATCACCGCGTTATCTGTCTGATTCGCCCCCACCACTCCATTCAGCTCTAGAGTTTTTTGAGCGCTGGCATCCAGCGTGGTGATAGTCAGATCACCAATTCCCGACATACTGTCTGCGGTACATATGCCAGGCATCAGCGTCGCAAACGCAAGCCAGACCGACAGCAACAGCTTGTTATTAATTAATTTCATCATGCTATCCGTGCACTCTGTTCAATGGCGGCTTGCACTGCAGCCAACCGTTCAGGTGCGAATACGGTCTGCAACAACGCTGTCTTCCTGGCAAAGCGTAACCTGTCCATCATGAGCTTGAAGGCAACCCGGTCGACGGTGGTTACGCCACCCTGCTCATAGAGTTCGTGCGCTTCACGTAAAAAATCAAATTCAAATTCCGGGAATCCGGTTTCCAGCCAATACACCAGCCGCAAAGCCTTGGATGAATGCAGATAAGCGAGCACGACCAACAAGTCATTAATGAATGCCGTCTTTTGTCCTGAGCTTACCGCCTGTGCCAGCATGGCAGGCATCGCAGCCAGAAATACGGCCAGCTCATCATCCAAAGACGCATCGCTGTCGATGGCCCAGTCCTCCGTCGCATCCATCGCGCCAATAATATATGGCGCACCGGGCGAAACCTCGCCCCAATACGTCTCCAAGCCTTTACTTGTTAAGTCGACCATATATTATCCATGCCAGAAAAATACAATACTGACGCATTATAACTACAGAATTATTTAAAGAAAATACCCTTGTACTTTTTACTTTATTTCAAAAAACCTTTATAAGTAATAAGTTTTTTAAAAAAATTATTTTACTTGTCGAGTTTTTACCATCAGGTTATCATTAATAATTGAAAAAGTGAAAGTAAAAAACTTAATGGCGGTGAATTTGAACGATCAATCTACATTAAGAAATGCGAATTCAACAACATCCGAGGTTGAAGGGGCCGATGATGAGTTGGGCGAGCATTTGCAAAAACACAAAGTGATTGAGGCTGCCCACCATATTGCCGATGTCATGCTGGGCCCGGTTGGTGGCATGCTGGTTGCGCACTCCCTGCATGCAGCTGACATGGCAGCAGAGTTGTACAGCCAGCCAAATAAGAACAATGCAAATGCCATTCCGCTGAACCAACCTCATTTGACATTGAATGGGGTACCAACTGCAAAACCCGTACTAGTACTGGATGCCAATGATGATCCGCGAAATCCAGGCAAGAAGTTGAACAAAAAACCAAGTGAAAAAGTGGTCAGTGAAACTGAGAAACGCTATCACGAGCGAGCCTTTAGTCAGGCCATGGATTTGACACCAGCGATCAACCTGCCTTCAGACCGACCGGGTATGCAAACCACCACATCACGAAAAAGAAAACGCATTACCCCGATTTGATCAGTTACAGAAAATCGAATTAGAACCAGAACACTGTTATAGCAAAAGCCGGACTTTACCCATCAGCTTTCAGCCATTAAAGAGATAACCATGCGTACAAGCAAAAAACTCACTATTTATATCTTGCTGACACTGGCAATTGCCGTCATGGCGACTGGCGCGCAGGCGGGAAATTTTTGGACACCTGAATCTGGGACAGGTGATTTTTCCGTCAGGATCATCGCTTTCGTCTTTGGCGGCGTCGTCAATAGTATTTATGGCGGTAGTGTCACGCCTCAGACCGGCCATATCCTGTCACTTTTGCTTGGAACGATGAACGCCGGTGTTCTTGTGATAGGCATGATCATCATGGCCTACACTTATATTGGTGGCGCGGTTCATACTGCCAAGGATGGCGAATGGCTGGGAAAGAAATGGGACACCATGATGGTCCCGTTACGGACAGCCGCAGGCATGGCGATGCTATTGCCTACAGTGGCTGGCTACTCTTTTTTGCAAATTGTTTTGATCTGGTGTGGATTACAAGCAGTTGGGCTTGGTGGCAAAATATGGACAACTGCATCGACATTTATAGCTAATGAACATTTCCTCTCTACACCTTATCTGGCGCCAAATAAAACTGCTAAGCAGGCATTCTTGATGGTCGCCTGCCGTCAGGCGGGCGACAAATTTGATATGCATATTGATGAAGATCTGGTAGATGAACAAGTCAGTTACAGAGCAAGCGGATCACAAAGTGCACAAAGCTCTGGCTATTGTGGGACCATACGCTGGGGCTCAACAGGCATAGGCACTGTACTGAAGAACGAATACAAAGACCTGGTGGGCTGCGATAGCGTTATTTCCAGCGCTACGGCATGTCGAACTGTGGTTGCAGATCCGCATGGAAAACTACCGGACATGTTTAATATGACAGGAGTTGATGCGGTACCGCTATTCGATGATGCCCAGATAAAGAAATTTGAAGATGAGATGCGCAAAGAGCATAAGAAAATCATTACCGATATCCTGCACAGCACTGGGAACTATTTAGATCCAGCACGCAATCTGAATCTGATGGCTGCCGTAATGCTATTACCCACTGATGCTGCCAAGATCAGCCTGCTTCCTGGTGCCAATTCCTTTGTCAATACAATATCCAACGTGCAATACCAGTATGAACAGGATTTGATGGCCAAGGTCAGGGAGTTGACTCAATCCATCTTGTTCGAGGGCAAGCAAGCCTCGGCCTTATGGACAGACAAGATGCAAGGCCAAATGAAAGATGGTGGATGGATACATGCTGGCTCTTTTTACATGAAAGTTGCCAACCTGAATAATGCCGTACAGAATGTGATTAATGGCGCAGTGCATGCCACCTATACCCTGCCAAATTTAGCAGGCATGCAGAATGAAATGCAAAATTCGGAATTTGCTGCTTATCTCAATAACGTAGAACAAGCTGTCATAGGCACCAATAGTCTTGCCTCAAAAATTGACAGCCAGACTCCACGTAGCGGCCTGTTTGCAGATGCCAGAAAACTTTGGACCAGTGTGACTGACGGGATTTCGACAGGTTTATTGAAGTTTGCCAAAGTAGGGACGATTGGAGACTACGGACTAGACCCTCTGGTTGAACTAAAATCTATCGGCGACACTACCATCGTTGCCGCTGAAGCGATGCTGGTTGGTGGTGCCAGCGCATTATCGTCCTCATCCAAAGATGACAAAGGTGGCAAATCAAGTGACAGTGGCGAAAGTACCATGGCTATGATACTTGCGGCAGCCGTTGGTGCCATGTTGAGCATGGGCATGTTCCTGGGCATAATCTTGCCCATGATGCCCTATATATTCTGGGTGACCGGCGTTGCCTGGTGGTTGATTTCTTTTGTTGAGGCTGTTATTGCAGCACCGATCTGGGCAATTGCTCATATGCACCCCGAAGGTCATGATGTCGCAGGCAGAGGCTCGCCAGGTTATATGTTTGTCTTATCCATTCTGGTGAGACCGGCACTAATGGTGATCTTCCTGTTCACGGCGATGTTGTTGATCAAGCCTATCATGACCTTTATCAATTCAGGATTCTTTCAGGCACTCTCGAACATGACAGAGGGCTCAATGGTTGGTGTAATGACCATCCTGGGCACTTTGATACTGTACTCAGGTATTTCTACAAAAATGATATTGATGGTATTTGGCATTATTAATACCGGCCCGGACAATATCATGCGCTGGATAGGCGGTAGTGATGCAGTGGGCACACAAGCGAACTCAACTGCAGGCACTATCCAGCATGGGGTTGATGCGGCCGGTGGCCAGACTGCCGGAGGCACCGGCAAGGTACTCGGCGGCATAGGAAACAAAATCGCCAACAAACGCGGTAGCGTGGTATCGACTGCGCAATAACTGAAAAACCCATGAGTCACAGTGTCCGGGGTCAGGCTACGCTCTCGCCCCGGACAGTAAAACCAGGAAATAGCAGGCATTAACAATGCAATTTCGGTGTATCACTAAGCTGATTTAGATGTACCGACAGTGATCCACAGGCATAATTAAGCACAATAAAAAACGCTGAGCACTCTATGGTGGTCAGCGTTTTTTATTGCAGAAAACTGCAGATTTTTTGCGCATCAATTGTCTTTTTGTGCGCCCGCAGTAGAAAACAGTTTCATGCTGTTCAGTGGAAGCTGGGATAGAAAAGGCAGTTTGGAACCAGCTTCACGACCCCGCTTTGGGCGCTTTACAATCTGGTTGCCCTCCCCGGGAAACTGCAGGCCCATACCATCCAACATGTCCAGATTCAATTCCCATGACTTTTTAGATCGCTCTTTCCAGACATGCAAGGCATGCTGGTAATAGGTCAATGCCTGAGCCTTGCTCCAGCCATTGATCTTTGCCAGTTGTGCCATGGCGGTATCAAATTCATTATCACTTTTCGCTCTGCTCAGCTCTATATTTTTAACCGAATGGCAGCGCGGGCACAAGCTCATCAGAGCAGTGATTTTTTGCACTCCTCTGGCTTCGTCATATTCAAACACTTCATGACATTCGACCGGGTGCTGATGACCTTGTTCAAAGCCATTTTCAAGACAAATTTCGCAGCGATAACCAGCTCGTACAAAAACAGATTTTTTGAGCCTGTTGAAGTCGGCATGACCGAGATAACTGCGCACGCTGGAAAAGCGGCTGGAAAAGGGGACAGGCTCTATCGAAAGCACGGGACGACTCAATGGTACTTGCACCAGATTTTCAGCACTTGGCGCAGTGGTGACAATGGTGGGACGCAAGATCGCCATTTTTTTTAATTCTTGCTGCAAGGCTGGTAATTCACTGGCAAGCACACCGATTTCATTGGTATGTTTATTCACCACACGTACATAGGGAAATATGTTGGCCAACTGTGTCAGGCCAAAGTTCAGCTCATCCCTGAAAAGCATACCTCGCTCTTCATAAAAGCCTTCACGAACCAATACCCGGCGCTGGGCAAGCGACAAAGGTCCCAATAAACACAAGCGCTTACTTTGAGTATCAGGGTCATACGCAACCACCATACGCAAGGTGTGCATCGTCAGGTCCGCCCACTTGGTCAGTGGCTGAGTTGCGGTTTCTGAAGATTTCAAGTCCTCATTCATGATTTCGTTCACTGAATGCTCCAAACTAAAACGCTTTTATCAATCTTCCTGTTTCATGTCTTGCTGTGCACGTTTTTTTAACTGCATATCTGCGCTCCGCCCCGACACATCCGTCTTAAATCCATGCAAGATGTTCCTGCCCAGCTGACGCGCAGAACGCAAACACCAGATAATCATACGCATGAATAGCTTACGCGGCCTGACCGTTTCAGGATCAAGTTCAGATTGCTGATCAAAGCCATATACAACAAGACAAAGCAATACGACTACCAAAATCCAAAAGTAAAACATATCTACCTCACACCGTCTTTTTGACTGAGGTGCTCATTTTCATGCGCTCCTCATTGTTACAGGAAAAAATGTCCGCACGATGAAAAATGCTGACTCTCTTATCCCAATTTGGCTTAAAAAGACGGAAGTTGCCGTAGAATAATAATAACTAATACGGAATCTTGGCAAGCGTTTAAGTTACATATCTTAACCTAGAGGTCGTGAACAAACCTATACCGCAGCATCCAAAGTGGTTTCGCTTTTGTTTCTATTTGCAAGCGCCCTTGACAAAAATGAAAATAGTCAATTAACAACGCAATAGACTACTTTCTGATTGAATGACACCTTCATTTGATACTGGCATTTGTGGCAGACTATTCCCTATGAAGCTGTGGACATCAGACCCGCAGGAACTGCGAAATTCAGGCGGCACCAAATGCCTGGTTTCAGGCAACTTTGCTGGTCTGGTTTTTACCTGCTTTAAGACCAGATACATACCGAAGTATGCAAATACCTGCCTCAAATATCAGCAATAGTCAGAGTCAGGAAACATTTGGTTTCAATTTTTCCTGATCATGCGCTCAATCTGCTCCACCTCAGGTTGCTCTGGGACAATGAATGCATTACGTTCTCCGCCGCGCTGATAAATCAGCAGAGGAGTTCCTCTAAATTTAGTATCGCGTAAGAACAACAAGTTTTGTGACAAGGAGCGTGCCATCCTGTCATCCGGAGCAACAGACTTGATAGTTTTCTTGAACATCTTTTCAACGATATCGGTTTCACCACGGTTTAATAAAAAGTATGCCGCCATTTGCGCTGACGGGCTTTGCATATTATTACCGCTGAGTGAAATGACAGGAATCCAGCGCACACGCAAGAGTCCACGCTGTACATAAGGTCGCAGCATTTCCCAGGTTTTATGGCAATGTGGGCAGATAGGATCAAAAATCACATACACGATGTTATTGCCGCTGCCCTCTTCTACCCAGGCAGTAGATTTTTCTGCTGCGGCAAAAACCTTGTTTTTGAATTCAGTAGGAACGGTCTCCAGTTCACGGATGGAGGTAAGCATCTTGCTTTGCTCTGCAATGGTCTTGTCAACTTCACTTGCACTCACTGCTGGTGCTGCAGGGGCCGCCTGAGCAATGCCTGCCTGTTCAGCTAATTCAATTTTGGTGATAGAGCCACCGGCAGAATTAAAAACCTCGCCCGCTGCAAGGAATTTGCCATTAGCAGTGATGTAGAAAATCTTTTTGCTGCCATTGCGCTCAACCACCAGGCCCTTGAATCCTGAAGAAGAGCGGAATTCCTTGACGACATTGTTGCCTTTCCCCTGCATGATGCGATTCCAGTCCGGTGCAGACTTGGGGGCTACACTCTTTTGAGAGATAGGCAGGCCATCTTCACCGAATAATTCCCCAGAAAAAAGGTAGTCGCCATTTTCGGTCACATAGAAAGTTTTCTCGGCACCGCCTGCTTCTACCACCAGACCACGGAAACCTGATGGAGAAGAAAAGTCTTTAACGACTTTGTTGCCACGCGCCGTCATTATCTTCTTCCAGTCAGTCGCTGCCATCGCAGACAGAGAAAGCGATATCCCCATTGCCATGAGGATACTTTTTAATATGCGGTTCTTTTGCATTACATCATGCCTTCCATAAATTCGGCTTTCCCACTACATCAGTGTGAACAAACCCACGTTTTTTATATAAGCCAACGCCGCCAGCCTTAAGGCTGAGGGCAACGCCAGCAAGATCTTCCACACCTACACCATCCATCCAGCCATCTGCAGCCCCGGCATAGACATGACCGGAATCTGCTGCGGCACCTTCGGTCTGATCATTGGTGACCCAGGAACGATATCCAGAAGTCAGGTGGTAATAACCATGGATGCCCTGGTTGAACCAGAAATGACTTTGTACGGCAGTAATCAGGGCTGCCAGACGCATATCTACCTGAACAACTCTGGCACTTCTGACATCCCGTAAAAACCAGCATAGCCGCTTGTAGCCTTCTGCATCGATGCGGCCATCTTTATCCCAAAGTATAAAATCAGCACGCTCAGCTGCATGCCACTTTGAAGCTTCCCTTGTCAGGTAAATGCGACGCAGTATGCGTCCTTCACCAGATTTTTCTGGGTAGTAGTAATCAGGGCTGAACAGTTGTGCAGCGGCAGCCCCCGCTGTAGCAGGTAATATCAAGCCTGCCGCAACGGCAAAGGATTTCGCCAGAAAATCACGTCTGGGTGATTGCTCTGTGCAAGTTTCCAAATTAGTGGGCAGCTTGTTCATTTATACAATTACCTGGCAGCGTATTTCTTGCTGAATGCTTCCAGCAAGCTGCTTTTGCCGTTACGTTTTGCCGGTGTCGGCTGGCAGGCATATGAGGCATTGGCAACAATGGCATTGATCACATGAGCGGCATCATTTTGAGCCTTCAATGCGTCCACACCCAAACGCATATCCATCGCGACCAAAGCTGCATGGGTATGTTTCTGGTCTATCAGTATTTGCGTCTGCTTGCCCTTGCCATTTTTTTCTTCCATGGCATACAGCTCACTCAGGGTGGTTGCCGTTTGCCAGCCAATCTCATAAGCGTTTGTCGGTGCCAGTTGTTCATGCAAACCGGTCTGCACATCTGCTGCCCAAGGAGCGACCACTGCCTTGCTGGCATCATTCAGGCTGTCATTGCTACGACCAAAAATACTGACGACCGCACCATCAAATTCTTGTCCAGCATTTTTTTTCTGACCTGAACGTTTGCCAAACAGGGCTCGGGCAGTACGTTCTTTGACATCGTTCTCTGGAGCAGCCTGAGGCATTGTTGATGCTGATATCGGCTTGCTGTCGACTGGAGCTGCTACTGCCACTTTTTCAGCAGCCTGAGCAACACTTGCGCTCGTGGCACTGGTAGCAATGGCTTCTGCAACTACTGTTTTCTGCGCCGATTGGGCTTGTGCCTCAGCAGCATCTGCTTTCTTTTTCAACGCTTCCGGCGACAAATCCCAATCTGCCATTTCACCATAAGCAGGTGGTTTGACTTTGATGAAATGATTCAATCTGTATTTGCTCAACAGATTACGTTCGTCCACCATACCGCAAGAAAACATTCTGGCGCGGATAATTCTGGACTTGAACAGGATATGTGCCTCACCCGGCGTTTGTTCTTTCAAATCCTGCAGGGAGCCACGTGAACGCTGTTCCATAGTGGCATTCATATTGTCCATATAGTTGGTGGACATACCATTAGTGCTGGCCTGCATACCGCCCATGACCATGACGTCGGCCATGCCTACTGATTTTTCAAAAATCTCATAGGTGCGCTCTGCATCTTCCAGCTTCATGAAAATCTTGATATTGCAGTTGGCGGCGATGGACGCAGCATCTTCCTTGGATGCTTTTTCAAAGCCCGGCATATCCTGGCTGGCGAATACCATGCTGAAACCAAGGCTGCGTGCCTGCGCAGGCATGACGGCAACGCCAGGCACGGCATAGGCACCATATTCATCCAGTATCGTCACGAAGGGGGATGGTGCGTTGGTAGGCCGGTTATCCAGCACTTCCATTTTGCTGCCTTCCATCTGTGCACCCAGAGTCGCTGCCATCATGTTTTTCAGGCTCATGATGACGACTTTACCCAAATTGGCCAGCTCATCCTGGGATTTCTCCAATGCTGGCAGCAAGACGACCAGGATGCGGCGGTTGACCACAACATCGTACAAATCAACTTCACCGAGATTGGTTTTGAAAATATGACCAAGCGTATCTGACAATGAACCGAGTACGCGGGTGAACTGCATTTGCAGATAACCATGCTGCTCCAGCGTAGTGGCTGACTGGTCAGCGCCTTTCTTTTCTACAAAGCCAGGCAGAGAACTCAGATATGCCTTGATAGCAGCCTGGGCACGGTCAGACAATTTGATGGGTGTGCCATCGATAGGATTTTTGCCATTCGATAAGGCGACGATGTATTTCAATTGCATGAAGTCACGTATGACTTCCACGTCCAGCAGAATACGGCCTGCATCGCGCAGGGACACCAGGGCAATCATCAAACCGGTCAGCAGGGAAATCGCACGGCCTTTCCACATATCGCCACTGCCGCCAGAATCTCCCATCAGGCCAACCAGCAACTGTGTCAAGGCATCTGATGCCCCGAAAGCAAAGGGGTTGATGGTATTGGATAATTTGGTGAGTTGCGGACCTTCAATATCGCGGGAACCTGTACCAAAATTGATGATGAGGAAATCATCTTCCCGGCCCATGGCACGGCTCATGGAAAAAATGGTGGCAAACAGACTGGCGTCACCCTTGCCATCAACAAAGATAAAACCCGAGCCCTGCATCAGGGCGTTATATGCCATGGACACCAGCGCCACGGTTTTACCACTACCAGTAGAACCAAAAATCAGTATGTGGGTACGCAGATCATCATTATTGAACCAGAGTTCGGCATCATCTTTTTTACGGTTGCCAAAATGCGAGATGCCCTTGGCCCAGGTCGGTTTATCGTTTGCGGGATTGATTTCTTCCGGATCAATAATGCCTGAACGCCCTTTGCCATCATTTGCAGACGCATCATAAGCCGTCGACATGGGCATGCGAAAAGGCAGGCTATAGTGTTTAAAGCTGGAGCGTATGTACAGGAACAGCAAAATGCCGAACACGACTATGTATTCATGCCAGGTAGGCGAAATCATGGCCGCCGCACCAATCACAAACATCAGTATGCTGGCGGCTTCCGGCTTGAAAAGAATATCTTCTTTTATTCTTTGTAACTGCGGACGCGTATCACGACGCCGATGATGGGCCTTGACTTCATTTTCCGGCTCAAGACCTGACTGTTGTGGTTGGGCCATACTTCCCTCAATACTCGATTATGTCGAAAACATCACGGGCTGTATCCAGATCAACGGCCCGCTTTATCCATGCGCTATTCGCTATAGCGACGATCAGAAACCAAAATTCCCCTGGCTCTGCTCAGGCTTGGCAGCAGCCGGTGCCGGTGCTGGTTCCATCGCTGTGGTTGGGCCACCCAGCATGGAAGATGGATCAGGCTGCGCTTGCATTTGCGGTGCTGGTTGCGCCATGAGCTCGCTGCCGACGGTGCGGCTGCGGTTGATGTTTTCCATTTGTCTCGCGACTTCAGGATTGCGCATTTCCATGCTGGTAGTGATTTCCTCCAGGGATTTTTGTGGGGGACGTTTCATCATGGGAATGGACAGCAGCAGATAGACAACGATCAGGAAGCCTGCGATTTTCCATGCCCTGGTTTTTCGGGCATTGAGTTTTGCCAGTTTGCGCAAAGCAATGCCGGCGCTTTGCATATTGGTGAAAGATGCCAGCACCATGCCATTCTCCAGCGTATTCCCCTGCCTGACGATGAGGTGATAAGCATCATTCTTGAGATCATTGACAAGACCGGTAGCAAGTCTGGGCAAGATACGGTCGGGCTGAGCAACAGCCACAGGTGAAGATGCCGTTGCAGAGCTTGCATCCGCTTCATTGACAACAGCCGGGCTTGCCGGTGCCGACAGCGTAGAGCCGCTTTCTATAGAAAAGATGGAAAAGCCTTGTTCTATTGATGGAAAACGTATGACGTTGGCCACTTCAACTTCGCGGGCACCCTCCAGCAAAATCTTGCCAAGCACAGTCAATTCATGAGAATTAAAATTCTTGTTGACCTGTATGGCTTGATAGCTTTCAAAACGATTGATCAGATTTTGTAACATTCCATTTTCCTAAATAAAATCATGTTGAATTCAAAGGCCATCACACCTGGCTGCCGTAGGTATCAAGATATTCATCCAGATAAGACTCCAGGCCATCCAGTGCAGTCTTGACGTAAGGGCGCATCACTTTCGTACCAGACTGCAGTTCAGCCTGGTAATGAGCGAATATTCCTGCTGATTCCATCCAGCAGGTTCTGCGTCCGAGAGCATTGAACATATAGAACAGTGTGCGGTTCACTGGTTTAAGCCACAAAAATTCAGCTGAAGCCACCACACCGCTAGTACGCGCCTTGTCCAGCAAGGCCAGCATGGCTGTCGCCATATAGGCATGGCGTGCGAGGATTTTTACGATGGCATCCGTATTTTTATATTTCTCGAAACAGGCCAGGCCCAGCTCAGTATCAAATTTCGCCACAGCCAGTTTGACTGCCAGATCATTACTGGCCACACCAACAGCCGAGCTGGACGCTGACAATTGGTTCAAAATCTTCAATGCAGTTTTCTTGTCGCCACTGATCTTGGCCATGAAAGACCCCAGCAATGCCTTAAGGTAAGGAGGCAAATCATTGAACGACACAAATTTGGGGCCTAATTGCTTGATCAATGCGACTTCTGTGCTGGCACGATCCAGACGACGCTTATTGACGGGCAAGCCACTGACAGGCGATGTCTCCTGATAAATTTCCCAAAGCTGGTTTTTTTCTACCCACTCTTTTGGTGTGGTACTCCAGGCCCAGCGGCCGCTCTCAACCGGTACTTTCAAGAGATTGGCATCCAGCACGGGCGTAATGCAGGGCCACAATATTGCTTCTTTTTTCGCCAGACTGAACATGTCCCAGCGACGCTTGAATTTTTGAGAAGGATGCTTGAAAAAGATATAGACACCCATGGCGACACATAACAGCATCGCTGGTACCTTGGTGTACTTCCCTATCAACTCACCGTTGGCGGCAAATTCGTTATATTCCACATTGCCGTAAGACACACTACCCATCCAATCAACGGCTGCACGCACATCGGCATCAAACAAACCTATCAGTGGCCCTGTTACATAAGAACGGAACAGGAAGACTGCACCGACAATGAAGCCCTTGCCGATAAACCAGAGTATCAGCACACCTGCGACAAATAACAGCATGGCCCACAGGCCTTCGTTGGAAGTGTCGTTACCGGAATTACCTGTTTGTGGTGGCGGCATGCCCTGCTCCTGCGATTAAATATTCCCATTTACCTTTGCTGGCATCGTATAAAGCCAGCGACCGGAACCAATTCAGAAATTCTGCGTCTCGTTGAATTGCCTGATACTTTTTATAGACATTACCCACATAAGCAGAACGATAGGGTTCATTGGCCGAGTGATACAAACCTATGGCACACCACACATCAGACTTGCAGGTGAGATACCTGAGTTTGAAAATATTCGCTCCCACATAGGCATTCAGGCAGTTATCTTTCAGCACCCTGCTTAAAGGAATGCGATGTTCCGCCAGATACTGCTTCCAGCTTGCATCGTTGATCTGAAAACGGCCATAGTCTTGCGTACGGTTTGCATTGCTTGAAGTGCGTGCAGAGGAGCCCCGTTCCTGCGCATAAATTGCCAGCAGTGCCATTGACGGCACTTTGTAATATTCAGAAGCGCCTTTAATGCAAGAATAGAAGGCTGGTTCAGATATGGTATCCACTGGCGCAATGTAGGCATCCACAAACCTGTCCTCAATTATTATTGTGGTTCTTGTTCAGGTCGACGACCTTAGCGGACTCGTCTGCGCGCCTGCCGGTATCTGCCGCTGATTTTTCACTCAGCCCTGCACTGATTTCCCTGACACTATCGGAAAGGAAGGGAAACAGAATGCCCAGATATTCGGAAAATGAAAACAGCGCCCTGTGACGTAATTGGGTCAGGCGAAAATGCGCCACCAACCATCTGGTACCTATCATCAGCATGACAGCCAGTGAAGTGACGAGGTGCGTCAAGGGGTTTTCTGAATACGGTGCACCACAGGCGAATAAAAAAGCCACAGCCGTCAGCAGAGCATAAATGGTGGTCTCTTTTTTTCTGTAGGATATGAAGCCTGCTATATCGTCCTCAGTCCAGTTCAAGCGTACCTGAGCTTCATTAAAACTTTCTTCCCGCTCTGAACGTACGCTGGTAAACAGGCGCTTGAATGCACTCCGCGTAATACCGGCAGCTTTCTGGGCATCACCAGAAGGAACAAGTTTACGCCTGAGCGGTGATGCTTCTTTTTTTTCCGTCATTGGAACTCCACACGAAAGTGCGATTAAGTATTTTCAGGTTCTGGCTCAGGTATAGGGGCGAGTACCATCTGGAACAAATCCAGCAAACCGTTGGCATTAACTATCTTTTTTTCTTCCAGCTCTTCAAGCAATCGCCCATCGTCTATCTCAAAACGCCAGTCTTTCACTTTTCGATAGCTATATTGATGCATACGCTCTATTGCATCATGCACAAACAGCAAGACGACGGAGAGTGAAACTTGCAGACCGGCGTCTGAAATCTGGGCACGATAGCCAGTCCGGCTTTGAAAACTGGGATCGGGAATCCAGTCAATACCAAAACCTTGCGCCAGCGTGCCCTGTTCGGGCGGGATTGCATAATCCCCCTCAAAAAAGGTGTCCTTATAATGCCGCTCGGCCAGATACAGCATGGCAGGAAACAAGCCATCTTCGCCATAGACCCAATCATTTTCACTACTGCCATAAACAATACCGTCATGAACACGACCATCAGCATTGTTGGCGAAGAAAATGTATTGCGGTGCGAGCAGAGATTCCAGGGTCTGACTCAACAAAGGGAGAGTATCCATACTGGCTAGTGCATTCATTTGGCACGTATCTCCAGAATTTTCAGTTCGCAGACTTGATTCATAGCATCCAGCGCCAGTTTTTTGTCGACCTTGCCTATCAGGCCCAGTTGCACTGCACGGTTCTGTGGAGAGATGTAGTACTGGTCTTCCACCAGGGTGGCGAACAAGGTGCTGATGTACTGCATGGGTTTGGCTCCCGCTTCACGCACAAAGGGTAGACGCATGACCTGCTCACTCAACTGCCTGGCCTTTTCTTCATAAGGCGGAAAAGCTTCGCCACGTGATCCTGCTAATAACGCTCCCATTGCGACATCAGAAAAACCTGCGCAAATCTGGCTCGCCTGTGCCATGGAAAACACAGATGGAACACCGCTGGCTGCATCTTTTTGACCAAAAGGATTTTGTGTATTTGCAACTGGAGCAGTTGCAGGAGTTCTTGTTGGCGAATCCTGTTGACTACCGCCTGGCCTGGACATATCCAAAGTCACTGACCCACCATTGCCGGGTGCATTACCAGATAGACCAAAATCGCCTGACACCGGGACGGTCAATTCTTCATTCTTGCCAGACATGCCTGCATACGCCACAAAAACACAAGAAAGCAAAATCATCACCAAGGCTGCCAGGCCAGCAAATTGCAAAAAATTATGCTTGTTGGCACCCGCAGGTACATATATACGTGTGCCCAACAGCAGCAAACCAAGGATAAAGAAGGACGAAGCGGCGTAAACCATAGGTTTTATTTACCTGAACGAAAGTAATCAGCGAAGGCTGTTTTTCCTGCTGCTTTTTCCGCTGCCACGCGGTCTTGTTCATCGCGTTGCGCCTCCGCAGCTTCGGCCATCGCATCTCTTAGCTCTATCCTGATATAGCGCTCTTTTTCAAAAATCGTGACCTGCACACTTTTTGTACGCAGCCGCTTGGTGTCATGATATTGATGGAAATTATTTTTCCCTTCATCAGAAAAATAAGCCAGGTCTTCAATGGCAGAATACAAATTACCAACAAAACTGCCGTCAGATTGCACATAAGGGTCCCAACCCAGTGGGATACGCGATTCAAAGCGGAAAGCGTAGCGATGCGCCCAGGTATCCAGATGTTGCCCCAAAGTTTGACCACGCTCATAAAACCAGGTGTAATTCATAGTCACCGGATCTGTTTTGACGTGATCAGCAGACTGTGCCGGTTCCAGCTTCATATCCCGCATAAAGAGTGAAGGCTGCTTTGCTGGCACTTCGACAATGCCTTTGAAATTATTTTCCGGAATGACTTCACGATACTGCGCCGTCGTTTGTCGCGTGGCGCAGCCAGATACAGTAAGCGCAGCCATCACTACTACCATTGAAAAAACTCTCACCTGTCACTCCTCTAAACAGCGAATCCGACTTGATAATCCAGCGATACCGGCACACGCTCTATTAAATTTACCGTGTAGCCACCAGCCTGCTCCAGCTTCACCAAACCACAACCATCGCGAAACAGGAAGGACATGGCAAATGCCTGATGCCCATCCGAGCCATACAATCTGACTGCCTGGGCAATCATTTCATTCATGACATAGCGTGTATTCATGTGCAGAGATTTGATGTCGTAGTCCAGCACTACTGCTTCCGATACCGCAATATCTACCTGCAACTGCCCGGTAGGTCTCGATAAAAAAATCATGCAGTTGTGGAAGCAAAATGGTGCGATCACATCAACATCCAGCACCATCTGCACATCCAGCAGATATTGCACGCAGAGTTGCACTGCCTTTTGCAGGGCAATCCTTTCTGCAGACGGGATAGTCCCAATGATGTCATGCGCACACAAATCAGGTTCCTGGCTCACAGCAAACGCTCTTTGCAAGTAAATAAAAAAGCAGCCATTGGCTGCCCCTACTATTCAATATACATATATGTGATTGGTGAATGCGCCAGCTTTGATTTGCACAACCAGATCAAACTGGCGGCAAGCCGGACAAATGCAGACTCAAGATGTATCGATATTGCCCACCCAATAAGGCAGGCAATCATGCGGCTAACATCCCTATCCAGTTGATTGCCATCTATTCATTTCGCGATAGCAACTCTACGCAAAAGCAAGATAAAGAAATCATCAACTTTTATTTCGCATTTTGTGGCACAGGCAGCAGCACCACCCCCATATATGAGGCAAAGTTTAGGCGAATGAAAATCAAAAGTCAAACGATTTTCCGCAAGTACCTTTCGGACATGGAAAAGCCCTCGGCAAGCAGGGCTGTGACGGCGTGATCATGCTCTTCCAGACGATTGCATTTAATCGCCAGCTCAGCAAAATTTGCTGAAAATGCCGGGATGGACCCGCCGTACCGGGCATCAACTATCCAGCTGACGAACTTCTTTAAATGCCCATTGGCAATCTTTTTTTCTGACCACTCTTTAACACGTTCAAAATTATGCAAAACCAGAAGTTCAGGACGTGGCACTTTGACGACAAATTCACCTATGGGATCAGAGCATATTTTGTCTTCGTAAAATTCATATTCCTCATTGGTCTTGAGCATTTCATAAGGTGGATGCAGGGATTGCACCAGCATCAATTTAATGTCGCCCTCGCCCAATTCCAGCCCGTACGAATACTCACCTGCAACAAAGACCAAGGGCGGGCCAGATTCAGAGGTAATCGCTTCTAGCGTGAAGGCACTTGAGTAGCATAGTCCAGTCGCATTTTTGAAATGCAGGCTGGCCAGCCGGATCGCATGCCGCATCAAAATGGCCTTGCCATCTGCCATTTTGTCAGTCGGTATGTATACGCCGTGTGCCACACGTTGTATCAGCGCTTTTTGTGCCAGGTAGTAACTTTTATTTTTTGCGATATTAGTCCCGACTATCATCAGCTCAGGAAATACTTCATCCACGACCACTTCCTTGGCAGATGTTTTACGCCGCGCAGTCACTTTCGTGACTTTTTCAGGCACAGGTTTACTTGATTTCAATTACAGGTTTCCTCAACAAAAACGGTGATTACAAACTGAAACCCATTTCAATAAAATGAGTTGGTTGGTTAGTATATTCTGAATTAACTGTCATCCTGCAGCTCACTTACGCACTTAACAATGCAGATGCACACAGATGCAACACTGATGTTTTTTAAAAAATATGAAATCATGCAGCAGGCGCCTGTATTTTTGACTTTCACATGTAGATAAACACGAAATACCGCGTTCACTTTTGGCAATGTTATGACTTTTGAGTCAAATATCAGACGTCATTGTGTTACATTTTGTAAGACCGTCACCATCCTTATGCCAAGACAGCGCAGATATCCGACAATGCGTTTAATGAGAAAACTGTGCGTCAACTTCATTCGTATAACAGTGTTAACGAATCCAGTCACAAAGATATTTTGATTGCCAGTCACCCACTCTTTTTAAGTCGACTTGGAAATAATATGCTTACATTCCTGGGCTGTTGAATATCTGAGAAGTGCCCCAATTTGAGTATGGTATGTCCAAAGAAATGCGTTTGTATTTATATCGTTTGATATGACAAACGTCAGTTCAAAAAACTTAATGCACAGCATATAGTGCGCGAGGCTGGCAACATGAGTGAAAGAAGCAAGACCCACCAAGATACAGAACTACCTGCCGCAGGAAAGTGCGAGTTTGACTTTCCTACTTTAATTTCGTAATATCTCGCGTGCTAAAAATAAAAATTGCTTGTAGAGAGCAAGAGGACAAAGATGAGTGGCTCAACTATCGATCTTACGGAGGAAGATATTCTTGATGTACTTCGCCGTAATGGAGTTGATCCTGAATTTGTCTCTCCAGAACAACTAGACCGTATTTTCGAATATATTGAATCGGAAGAAGATCGTGTTCTTTCGGGGGTACTTTACTTTGAAGACCCCAAGCAAATTCAAATGTATGCGCGCGTCGAAATCGCCAACATTTTGCGCGAAAAGGGCATACTTGAAGTCAAGCCTGAACTTGCTGTCACTGTTACCGGCGCCTGCCTGATCAGCACAGATATTTTCGAGCGCTACAATAAAATCCGTGCAGAAGTTGAAAAGCTGGAGAAATTCGGCAATGTCGCCATCACGATTAATCCAGGCGTCGATGGTGAAAAATCGGCACATCAAATCAGTGTAGACATCCACGAAGTGGCACTGGAAAACGTCAATGCTGCTTCTTTGATCACAGATGCCTTATCAGAAATTTCCAAACGCGCCATGCTGGGCGGCAGCTTCCAAGTCAACTTCATCGAACAACGTGAAGACACAGCGACACATCAGCGCAATATCGATAGCGGCATCATGCCTGCCAAGCTGGAAGTGATTGACTTTGGTTACGGCAGCGATGGCGACGAAAAGTTCGCAGAGCGCACCTACAAGGATATGGAAGGCGATTTCTTCACGTTGCGCCGCGAAGCAGGTGGCTACTCTCAGTTCAGTGTAATTGGCCCGTATCAGAGCGCCAGCGACAAGGACCACGCGCCTGTCAACGCCCTTAGTGGCGACAACTGGACAAAAGTGGAGCCTGAATTGTTTGATCTGATCAATCAAAAGCTTGAACAAACTGCCACATCCAAAGCAGTTCCAAAAATGTAGTCTGTCCAGCTACTCATTACTTTGCTATAGCCCCCCTCACTGCAGCCTCCTTCTTGCGATCAGCGATCACTTGCAGCACCACCTTTGGGATCTCGGTACTGGAGCTGGTTGCATAAAATGGCCACGGACGTGACGCAGGGCATTTATATTCAATAATTTTTTTATCCGCAGACAGTCGCCAGGCAATCATGGTTTTTGCTGTCAGACCTTTGCAATCCCCGGTCGGATGCGGCACATCTGCAGCCAGTAACTCACCCTCATAACGAAAAGGATAGGTGAAACGTTCTATCGCTGCAGCAAAAAACCAAATCGTCGCCATTAATAGCCAAATCCGGACGTACAAAACAAGATCTGAAATTTTCATGAGGTTGGTTGGCTATGTTAGCAAAATCGGTATCGGATGCTATCCATGGGAAATATACACGAGACAGTGCAGGGCAAACAGATTATCTGCTTTCCCTATTCCAATGACAAGTATTACTGAGCAATGCCCTGACTGCACCAACGACACGACCTGCACAACAATAGGACGGGCCTATTTCATAGATAATGCTGCGTCTTTCGCCAGCGACTTGACTGGTGGCTCAGTAACTGAAGACATCAGCATTTTCGACGGACCAAATGGCACATCCATTTTCCCCCCCTTGTCGAGCGCACCTGAAGACTTGATGGATTCTGCAAGTTTCTCAACCCCATGCTCTATCACTTTTGAACCTACGTATTTTGCAGCCATACCGGCCAGAACTGGCAATGCCATACTTCCTCCTGATAAAAATGCTTGAATTAAGCACTACAAAAATTGATCATGACAAGATCATCTCATGCACGGATAGATTCGCGCCTCCCGAGCGCTGCCCCATATAGCAAACCCTCCAGATTGAAATGCGTCTGTGTTTCGCGTACCGCGGATAAATCTGCCGTTGATTTGGCAATTACATGTAAAAGACGGGATATGAAAACGGGCTCGGGAAGATGTCCCTGGTCTGCCTGCTTAAAAAACACTCCGTCTACCATAGAAAACAATTGCATCTCATCCTGGTTAAGAAAAGCGTCCCGGCTGGTAACCACTGCAAAAAATGCTGCCAGTACGCGACACAAGGAGTAGCTGCAGGCACGCTCATTCGATACCGCAATTGCCACAAACATTTGGACAAACCTCTCCAGGTCAACAACGTCCTTGTTACGCAAAAAAGTCAGTAAAGCAGCCTGATAAGCTTCGCGCGACAGCGCATTATCAGCATCCCGGACGCTTTTATTCAGGTCATCTTCAATGTCCCAAAACATATACGGGGCAAAGAAATTGCCACAAGCTGGAGGCAAACGGCCTGAAACATCAGAGAGCAGTAAAGCCTCTTCATAAAAAAATAGCGTTGGCCCCGCACCAAACCGGACAGCATCTCTTAAATAAGAGATCAAAACCGTCAGTGCACGCTTGAATGCCCGCACTTCCCGCGCCCCCAGTATGGCTTGCGAAAATGCGCGCTGAACTTCCTTAGCAAATACAGTTGGCGCCACAAATCCTGCAACCCGCAACATATCTGTCGCATAAGATAAACCTGAATATACCAATGGATCGGGCGTCCCGGCATTATTTGAAATAATCTTTCCCACATCACTGAGTGCTGCAATCGCACTTTCAGAGGCAAGGGAAGAAACCATATCAAGCTC
Source organism: Undibacterium sp. GW821-FHT07F11 (assembly GCF_059418665.1). Classification (NCBI taxonomy): domain Bacteria; kingdom Pseudomonadati; phylum Pseudomonadota; class Betaproteobacteria; order Burkholderiales; family Oxalobacteraceae; genus Undibacterium; species Undibacterium sp. GW821-FHT07F11. The sequence continues at coordinate 179,864 of NZ_JBWKQH010000006.1, read as the reverse complement.
ATACCGCCACATTAATCCCCACCTTTTCAGTCATTTAGAAAACACTGCAGTCAAAACCAGGCGCTTCAAGTTCAGAAATATATGCTCATACGGAGGCGCATGTATCGAACTCAAGAAGCTTGTGCTTGCATTCGAGCTCATTTCGCAAATAAAAGTGAGATACGCTCCAATATCCATCCCTCAATATCTCATTAAATCAAGTCATTGATTATACAAACAAAAGTAACAAAATCAAGAATAATATATTAACTAACAACTCTAATTTTTATTCATCTTTGCATAGCAAAGGATGAGTGAAAAGTAATCACAATGGATGATGGCATACAAAAACAAGCTTGAACTAATCCAGGTATTACTAAATAATAGTCAATAATTTCCAGGTAAAGGCTTGCCAAAAGATAATTATGTCTAAGCATTTTGATGGCAAAAATCGGGTTTTATGAATGAAAACGCTGCGCAAATGCATGACAAGCAGTCTGCGCTACTAAAAAACTGCAGGTCCGCAGAAAAAATGAAAAATTCCACTCATATGCATACCAGTACGAGCTTGGTCAAACCAGGTGATACTGCCAGTGCACCCGATCTCAAAGACCCCAACATCACGCCAGGCAGCATACTTGACCTGGATGCGGATGGCCGCCGCGACACCAAAGAAATGAGTTTGCATGCGCTGTGGCATCTGCAGCATGGCGACACCATGATAAACGGACAGGTGACGCATCCCGAGCAAAATTGTGTGCTGGCATTGCCTGAATTACTTCCCAGCACAAATATTCCTGCCTTGCCGGTCCCTGTTCCGGCACAATACAAGGATCCGTGCATACCTGCGCCATATGAAGACGAAGATTAAATTGCGATTAAGTCGCGGAAATCTTGCATTCATCTCAACCTATGACCCGGCATGACCCAATAAGATAGGCCATGGTCAGTTTGACCAGGTCTTCTTCTGCACACAAAAAGGATATGAATGAGCGAGCAATTGAACGAACAGAGCATGCCATGTCCGGTATGCCGCGAAACCATTAAAGTCGGCGCCTTAAAATGCCGGTTCTGTAATTCCAATCTGAAAACAGCTGCTGTTGAACAAGAGGCAGAAACCGAGCGTGTGCTGTACTCGGGACACCCAGCCGCCATCTACAGCGCATGGCAGTGGCTGGCCGTGATCTGCACCTTGGGAATCGCATTTATTTATTACTGGATGGAAAGCATCTCTGTCACTTACCACATCACGACTCAGCGCATCAAGATAGAACATGGCGTACTGTCGAAATTAATGGAAAGCGTAGAATTATTCACGATAGAGCATTTTGATGTCTACAAGCCGCTTGGTATGCGTCTGGCGGGCTACAGCAGCATCAGACTCAGGTCATCCGATGCCAGCTCTCCAATAATCAGCGTTTACGGCATTGACGACCTGGAAAAACTTGCCGATCAATTGCGTGAATGTTCTTTGCGTGAGCGCAGCAGACGCAAAATTACTTCGATCATTCAGACCTGAGACCTGATTAAAATGCCGTCGGCTTGCCGGCATTTTTTGTGTAGAACTCTTTGACCTGATTCAATAATGCAGCTTCGACGGCCTGATTATCAGCATATTCTTGCGGCAAAATGATGGCGCGATTGAACAAAATGAAAACGGGTACGGAATAAATCCCATATTGTTTGGTCAGCAATTCAGCGCGGCTTACATCGGCCTTTACTTCCGCACTTTTAATGGTTGTAATGAATTCCGTTACCGGAACAGCTTCTTTTTGCAAAAAGCTTCTGATAGAGTCAGGATCACCTGCATTCAGGCTCTTGTCCTGGATGGCGACAAATACCTTGGCGCGCAACTGGTGCTCCAAACCCATCCTGCGCAAAGCATAGTAGATGGCCGCTTCCCTTTCACCTACCTTGCTGTCACTGCGCCAATTGGCAGAAAAGATTGCGGGTATCTGCTCAAACACATATATCCCTTGTTGAAACAAGATAGATTGCTTGGTCTGCCAACTGGTGATATTGGGTTCAACGGCACGGCAGTGCGGGCAGGTGTACATGAAAAATTCGAGAATTTTCTTGTCCTCTGGCTGCGCCGCAATGGCTGCCTGCATCAATTCTTTGGATTTTCCCGTATCTGTACAGGCAAACAACAAGCTTGACACCAAAAAAATTCCAGAAATTTTCAGAAAAATCTTCCACATATCATTGTTTCGCATTTGTTAGCTCAAACCCCAAGGTAGTTTCAATATTGCATTGCATATCAATGCAAATTTGCTTATCAGATGAAATAGTAATGCATTTTCCCGTCAATTATTCTTTTCCATAAGCGATTTATTTTGTATTTATATTGAGTTAAACTCTAGTAGTTAAATAAAAATAATCAAACGGGAATATTTTTTTCTGCATACAGGCATACCAGCTGAATGCGCGGAACCATGGCTGTCCCTGGCATATTCATCATGCTGGCAAGCCGCTGACCTGAAACTATGTAAAAGAACAAATGAGGTAGCGAATGGAGTATTGGAAACTGGCTCGGTGGCCACATTGGGCCTCAGGTTTTTTTGCCTTGATGGGCATTTTTTATGCGAGAAAGCTGTTTGATGCAAATTACCTCGCCATTTCTTTCTGGTTCTTTTTTCCTTTCCTGCTGGCTGGCATCGCTTCAGAATTATTGGTTACGGCCATCAGCCTGAAAAAGAATGTACGCCTGTTGTCTGAAACCGAAAGACATCTGGCCAGGCGCTTCGACTGGAAAGTTATTGCCAGTTTGGCGGTCGTCCTGTTTATCACGGCAGCAGTACTGGCCAGCCTGTACACAAAGGGCATACATAGTAGCTGGTTCGTGATTGCCATGGCAGTCTTGTCCCTGATATACGGTCTGGTATTGCGTCAGGTATGGCTGGTGGATGTCCTGAGCTTTCCTTTGTTTTACCTCATTCCAGCAGTCGCAGGCACGCTTGATACCATGCTGCCTTTATTTGCAACGCAGATTCTGCTGGTGTATATGTTCGGTGTGATGGCGTATGCAGTAAGACTGACCTCCATGCTAGAAGTTTCCACCATTGCCAATGAAGACCATAGTTACATGATGGCAGGCGGTATCTATGACCGTCATTTGATGGCTTACCTGCTGGGATTAAGCGGTGCCACCTTTGCCCTGGCCATGGCTTACCATTTAATAGAACAAGCCAGCAGAATGGGAAGGGTCTCTCTCATCATCATCCCGTTGATGATCTATATCATCACCCATGTGACACAACATTACCGGGTCTATGTAAAAGCTCAAGGGCCGGAGAAAAGTTTTCGCGAAGTAGTGTGGAATTTGCGCGTGAAACTCTGCACCTGCAGCGCTCTGATTTGTCTGGCCATCGCGGTTAACTGGGGAATTTGATGACATCCAAGACTCGCGTCAGCCTGGTGTTGCTGAGCTATCTTTTAATTGGTGGACTGTTGCTGGCATTGCCGGTACTTTTACTCATCGTAAAAGACATACCATACCGTTTTGAAATGCTGGCCGGTTTCTATGTCTCACTGTTCTTCGCTTTTGTCATCAGAGCCTTCATGCTCGGCGGCGGCCTTGATCTACGTCTGAGTACGCAGATCAATGAAGTGTATGGTGTCAGCTTGCAAGATATGCCGGGCTGGTTTATTGACTTGCAATGCATGAGTTTATTACGGATCTTTGGCGTATGGCTGGTATTTCCAGCTGCATGGTCATCTAAAATTATTCAACAAGCTGATTTATTCCATGCATATGAGCTGAGCCTGGATGCATGGCTAGCTACTCCCTCTGCATCTCTGCAGACCAGGGAAGAAGGGAAGACATCTTGAGCTACACACTTTTTCTGCACACGCTGGAACAAAGGCGCGATGAAGATGGCCACGCAGGCTGTTACAGAGATGATGCCATCAGGGCATTAGCACAGGATGATCTGTCATCCATGTTGAACAAAGGCCGCGGCCTGGATATCAGGAAGGATGATGTGATGGCGAAAAATAGACTGGAAGAATTAAATCAACTTTTACAGTCAGGCAGTAAACCTGATTTTTCTGCTTCAGATGCAGCCTGCAATCCACAGTCATTTGACGTCAAGTACGCCAGTGCAGTAGAACGTTGCAATCTCTTTTTAATACAAAAACAATTGACCAGCCTGAATACCCAGGCTGCCCGCGTAGATATGGCAGCCAAACTGACAGGTGTTGATACGAATAATATCAAAGCTGAGTCTCTTCAATTGCCTGAAAACCAGGTACTGCTCAAAGAACTGGAAGCATTCAGAAAATTAAGTATCAATATCGCTGGCTTACTGGCTTTCGATATATCAAGACAAGAACGCTCAGAGCATTTGCAAAAAAACATACAGCAGATAGGCGTAAAAGCCAGAGAAATACTGAATGCCCTGTCACCTATCCATCATGACTTGAAGCTGGAAGCAGAGGAAGTAAAACAAGCCAATACAGGAATCAGAAATGGAAATTGAAAATGCGTGCTTTTACCTGATCAAAGATAAGGGCAATGAGAAAATCGTGTTCACGCTATCAGATGGCGTCAAGGACAGATTATGTTTTATTGAGCATATGAGTGCCGGACTAGAAGAGTCTTTTGACCCGGTCACTTCCACTGTCGTCAAACGTATAGGCAATGCGGCAGAAGTCTGGGAAGATGAATTTGCGGCGAAAGTATTGGGTATACTTGTCCATGACGGACTGGAACTCGATACCCTGGAGTCGCTGAAATTGGTACAGAAAATTCGCCAGCAATCGTTGCCATTAAGTGACTTGAATGGCATACGGAGCTTGGTCTATCAATTGCATGAAGAACGCAAAGAAATCGAAGCTTCACGCAGTAATTTGTGGCGTACCTTTGCACATCGCTCTGCGATTTGAATCATCAGGCCAAAGAAAAAGGCACCGCTTATTATGCGGTGCCTTTTTTTGTTTACTCTTCTGGCACTTAATCGGTGACGATAATCAATCGTCCCAACAATCTGGATTCGATTTGGCGGATGCGCTTGCCTGTTGCAATTTCAATTTCACGCAGGGCGCCGTCAAAAGTACCAAAGAAGGTGCCGCCCATTTTTATATCCTGGTCCTTGGTCTGGTAAGACAGTGAGTAACCATTCTTGGAAGCCAGACGCAATAGTGCATTGCGCAAGGTTTTATCATTCAGTGAAATTTCCCATTTGGTGCGTGGTGCTTCCACTACTTCGACATTTGCCTGTACCGGGAAAGAAACGACATTATTGTTGACCGATGTCGTCGACACTTCAGTGATGACGTTATTATCGATCACAGATGAGGTGCTTTGCGCTTCAGCAGCGTCAAATTTGACTTTTCTGACTATGGGCTTAACTTCATCCGCACTTGCAAGCGCAGCATTGGACAGACCCATCTTGCTCATTCTATAGCCTCCAGCTGCAGGCATTGGCAGGCGGTAATCGGCCCTTACCATTTTTCCTGCAGTCACAGGTTTGCTGTCACCATCATCAAAGCTGATAGGCTGCGCAACTGGCTTGGTAGTCGTCGCATCTTGCGGTATGGATGACGGCTCAGGCTTGACTTGCTTGCTGCGGGCATTCAATTGCTCCAGCTTTTCGCGATACTGTGCTTCCAATGCTTCCAATTGTGCCATTTTTGCTTTGGTCGCTTGCTCTACACGCTGGCTGATCATGCTGTCTATCGCACCATCAGGTACCCGGACACCGACGTTCGTGCTGCCGCGGCTGTCACCAACCTCACCCAAGGCACGTACTGGCACGTCAATAGTGGCAATCGGTACTGAACGCGCTTCAGTGATGGCTGCTTGCGCAGGCTGCAAGCGCAAGGCAATCAGCGGTTCCGGGGTTTCATATTGCTGTCTTACCGTAACATGACGCAGGATGCTTTTATCTTTGCCCTGACTGAACAACTGAGATGCATAAGCCCGGTTCGACATGGGAGCCAGGGTAATTTCCCGGTTTTCCCAATTGATGTCAGCAATCAAGCGGTTTTTGAGCAGCATACCATCCAGGGCGATGACCCAAGTCTGGGCACTATTCCACTCAATTTTATTCCTGAGATTCACGCCTTTCAGTGCAAACACGCGCCAGCCCTGGCTTTCCGGTACGATGCCGCGCAAGCCGGTGAGCATGTCCACACCCTTGTTTGCCGCAACCGGTATCATTACCATATCCATGTCGATACGGCCATGATGCAGCGTATTGGCTGTTGCGCCAACTACGCGTTCTTCACGGACATCGACGACTTTCCTCTGCGCACCTGATATCTGATAGACATAAGGTGTGTTGGGATTGCTGACAACTTCAAACCCAGCCATTGCACCAGGCGCATATGCAGCAAGCCCAGTGGCAAAAATGCTGGAAACAAGGATGCTCAATAAATTACGTTGATATTTCATCAGTAATCACTCCAGTAGCTCAGTGCTACAACAATTAAATTCTTATTTGATACTGAAACCCAACCATCATCCGGGATGCGCGCGATATAGCGCATGAGTCTCAAAGCAGTTGCTAACTACGATAACGTTTCATCTCATTCCAGTTTTTCGCATACCGGACTTTGCCACCGATAAAACAGCGAACCAGGCGAAACACTACCATGGGCGAATACTTGAAACGCTCCAGTATCGTCAGTGCGACAATCACCGTTATGGCTGTAACAAAGGTGAACATATTGGCGTGCAATAGCCAAAACACCAGCGGGAAAACTGCCACGTAGTTAATGCCTAAAAACCGTAACTCCCTGGCAGAATCGCGCCAGATTACCTTCGCGGTGCCGTCATCTATATTGTTTGCCATCCCGATTCCTTATTGAGGTCCGTCACTGCCCAGCATGCGTTCTGCCTGACTGGCACTGACTTCATATTTTTTGTATTCAATCTCAGAAATCATCCCTTCGCGGTAGTAACGACGGGCTTCATCCACCAGTAATTGTTTTCTTTCCTTGACGATGGAATGTGTCAGGAAAGGCAGCATATTGACATCGGCACCAACCTGCTCGATCAGACGCGTTTTCACCTCATCATCGAAGACCAGGAATTCACGCAGGGCAATACGCTTGAAGTTACCATCATCATTTTTTTCTGTTGACGCAACCAGACGCTGGGTCAGGATGACCTTGGTAGTATCAATCAGATCAACCATCTTCGATACCCGCTCTTCATGCGGGAAAACGTTGACCATGCGCTTCCAGGTCTGGCCTACCGAGTTGGTGTGCAGGGTCGAATACACCGCTTTACCCACTTGTGCTGCCTGGATGCCGGCATTGATGGTTTCATGATCACGCATTTCACCCACCATCAGAATATTCGGATCACGCCGCACCGCATTACGGATAAATTCTGAAAATGACTTCAAGTGACGGCCTATTTCATGCTGGGCTACCATGGATGAATAGCGCTTGCATTTATCAAACACGAATTCGATGGGATCTTCGCCTGTCAGTATGCGTTTATTTGATTCTGGCTGCTCCAGTATGTAGCGGATAATCGCTGCCAGCAGCGTAGTCTTGCCTGACCCTGTTTCGCCAGTCACCAGCACCAGGCCAATTTCAGGAAACAATTGCTCCATCAAATCGTCCGGCAATTTCATGGCCGATATCTCAGGCGGATTTTCCTGCAAGGGACGCATGACGATTTCTACACCCGGGCCTGAAGGTGATAGGCAACCGGTAGCATTCATACGAAAGCGTACGGAAACGCCGCGTTGCCCTTCCAGTTTCAATTCGTAGGCATAATCGATAGCCTCACCACCACCAAGTTTGGATGGGCCATTGGTGCCATACACTTCAGTGACGATAGTATTGAGTTCGCTGGTTTCCAGGCTTCTCTTGGTCAGTTTGAAGATGGGCTTGCCCACCCTCACTTTGACTGGATCACCGGTCTTCAGATAAATATCTGAAACACCAATATCCAGGCAATGCTGCAGCAAGCGACGAAAAGAATTTTGCTCAAAAGTATTCGGTACATCCTTGAATGCATAGCGTGCTTCGACTGCTTCGCGGTCAAACGTCACATCTTGATTCTTTGCTGACTTGGGAGCGAGCGAAATGGGCTGTACAAGCGCGGACATAATTAACTCACAATCAAAAGCTGGGGAACAACATCCAGTCGTTAGAATTCAAATTGAATTCAGGGCGCTCAGTAATCGTCAGCGTAATATCATCAATGGATATGCCCGTCTTGCCATTGCCCGTAACACCCAGGCGGTTACGTGAAACAAAAGGTTTGGTGACCAGGTTTTGCAACAACAGATACTGATAGCGTTGCATGCCAGAAAAATCCTCGTTCAACATGGCCAGGTTTTGACGATAAATCGCATTTGCCTGATCTACACCTTTGTCCCAGCCCTCAGCCAGAGCCTGGTTCCAGACCCGTTTTTCTTCATCATTTTTGGGGAACAAGCTGGGATGCACATCGTTACCTGGCACACCCGCATCAAAAACCAGATAATTTTCCCAGATAGGGATCGTGGTGATCAGGCGAGCCTGCTTTTTAATACGGAAGCTGGCTTTGGAATAACGTAATACGTCACCCTGGCCATCTTTGTCACTCAGGAGATTTTTTGCTCCCAAAATAACCGGTGGCTGCATGACGCAGTTTTCATTTGGTCGCTCAGCAATCAGCTTTTGCGAATAACGGTTTTTTTCTTCTTTACCGCAATCCAGCATGAGTGGTGCAAAGTTGAATATCCTGTCCATTTCTGACCGGTGACGGTACAAAAATTCCTTAATCAGGATAGATCTGGCGACCAGGCCATTACGTATGCCCAGACCATAGGCAGCTTCACGCACAGCAGCCACGCGCAGGTCGCGTATGTCACTGCCCTTGAATGGATCATCTTCGCTACGTTTGGCCTTGGCAATATTCTCTGCAGAAAAATCGCTCATTGAAGGCGCCGCAGTATCTCTTGCCGTATTTTCCGCACTGACATTCACAGTGACAGGTTCGCCTTTGCTATCGTAGGCAAAGGCAGTAGAAGCGCACAACACAGCCATGGATGCGGCAATGATTTGACTTACTTTGAACATACAAGACCCGTTATCAAAATTAGTCAAAGAAGCGAACCAGCACTTTTCTTCTTGCTTCGTCTACCACGATATCTGCACGTGAGCCAGCTTGTAAGCCAGCATCGCGCAAGATGGAAGCGATGGACTGTTCTCTGGCATTGATTTTTACCATGACAGGTATCGAAGGAACGCTGCCTTCAGGTTGCATGTACTCATAGCCCGAGCGTATCGCCATTTGGCGCGCCACTTCCTGTATCGGTCCAGCTTCCCAGACAAAACTGATTTTCGCAGTCATGCCATAAGGCTCTTTGGTGTTGGCCGCTTTGTCCATTTTCACCTGCTGCGCAGGCGATAACTGAGCTTTTTCAACCGCAGCACGGGTGTTGCTTGCCTCTGCCAGCAATTGCGAGTTGCGCTCTATCGAGTCTGCGGTTGACAGCAATTGCTGCTGCAGGGTCACCGTCTCGGACAAACGGGATTTCTGGTCCTCCGCCACTTTGGGATTTCTCGTCTGGCAACCAGCCAGGGTTGCAGAAACAACTAACAAGCTGACAGCAAATTTGATCTGATTCATGGATGAAGTCTCTGAGTTGCGAACGCGCATCGTTTAAAGCCCTGTCGATATAAGAAATTTCACTACCTCCATGTCAAGGATGGAATGGAATTTCTTATTTATTTCCATTTCTACGAATGAAAATCAAAATAATAGGAAAACTTTAAGACAATGATAGCATAAAATATTTTCAAAATTTGTTGAAATTACGGCGTCTAAATAGAGTATTTTGATCAGGGCTTGGGATTTTGAACTTCCTGCAACAAACAACGTCATCAGAATAAAGATAGCTGCGTCTTTAAGCTCACAAAACAATTGCTTGTGGGGAAATTCACAAGAAATTCAGCAAGTGCGGGGGTTTAGCAGTGTTATGAATGTGCAGAGAACCAGATATGGACATGATCAACAATCCGCGACTTCATATCATTCATGAAGCCAATGAAGCGACATTGTTAGTGACGCCACTCAAAGACGGGTAACAATGTTTGCCACCCGTCTTCAGTTCAGCATCTGGGGATATACACTTTCCCTATACCAGCGCCGCAGCCCGCTTTTTCTCTTCAAGATCTTTCTTGTGAGAATATTTCAGCAATTCCTCAGCCATGCCTTCAATGATATTGGTGTCGTCGTCTTCACCTATCATGCCAGTCGCAGATTTTTTGGCTAGTTCACGGCGTTCGATTTCATCCATGGCAGAGCCGTCCGGGTAATTCTCCGCCAAGACCCTTCTGGCCTTGGATGAACCAATGGCACGGTACAACTTGTCCCTGAGAATAGTATCTTTGCGCGTCGTTGAGAAAGCCCACAACTCCATAGGACCGACAGTGTTGGTCAGCAATTGCTCGTTCCTGTGTTTCTTGGTCGAGAAAATCGCCAGGAAAGTCGAACCACCAGAACGGGGTGGATGCACCCGGCCAGATTCCAGCGCATGACGTGCTGTTTTGGATAAACCAAAGCGGTCACCAATTTCCTTAACCTGGGCAGCGTCACCACCATCAAGGACAAAAATGGACGTCGCAAACTCCACCATCTCTTTATCAAAGTCATTCATGGATTGCGACAACAGGCAAACCTGTACGCCCCATTTACGACCCTCACGCATATATACCAGGACCTGGTCACGCACCACAGGTGAGTTTTCAGTCCTGTGGAATTCATCGAAGACCACGCGTTTCGGATCTTCCTTGATCTCATCAACACGTCCCTTGTGATAAGCCTTGTACAAGGAACGGCATTCCTGCAAATTTTCCTCATTGAAGAAGAAGTTACGTGTGCCTATGAATTGCCCCAACATATACATGATACCGGTACGGCGGTCAGCAGCAGCACCACCAGATTTAGCAACTTCATCCAGATCAATCGCCACGATGCGGGTGTCACCAATATCAAACTTGGTCGTCGACGTCAGCACCGGATATTCACGCAAGACCGACTGTATCATACGTGAAAATGCATCCACGATGGTTTCAGAAGTTGCGGTTTTCGGTTTGGTATACACGTCCCTGAAAGACTGATCTTGCACTACGGATGTCAGGTCATTCATGTTCGGTACGGCAAAACGCTGTGCCAGGATGGCTTCATGCACCATGCCGTTCCTGAACAATTCGTCCGTGATATCCCACCAGGTGGTGATCTCGTCAGTATGCAAGCCCAATGACCTGACTGCTGCATCGACTTTTTCATCCTGATGTTCAGAATAACGTTTGGGACTTTTCTCTGGCGAATACAGGCGGTAAGCCTCATCCACGACCATACCGCAGATATCCGGCATACCATCGTAAGGCTCAGTTTTACCCATGGGCATGGTCAACAGTGTCAGCAAGTTCACCAGAAATGCACGCTCTTGCGGTATAGGATAATGATAACCAAGCTGAGTATCGAAAGGATTGACCGCATATTCTGGCGTCATGCGCAGACGGAAATAATTGGCCAGATGCTTGAGATTGGGTGGCAAGGCATCCTTGACCAGAGAAATCAAACCGCTCGATGAGGGGCCGATATCAATGACGGAAATGCGGGGCAAGCGCTTCAAACCAGGCATGACGCAAATCGCCCAGTTCAACATGTTCGACAAGACAGACTTACCTGAACCCGGTTTCGCAAAGATGATATCAATCCAGGTAGTCTGCTTACTGGAGCCCGGTTGATAAGGCCAGAGCTTGCCGTCTGGCGAACGGAATAATACCGCACCCTCTTTCCATGAAGAAGCCGGGCGCTGCAAAGGCATCATGTAGACGATGTCAGGCAAAGGCGCAATGGCTGGTGTGCCCATATTCTTTGTGGAAAATCCTACCAGGGTAGATGCAACGCCTTCGAAGGGATCACCACTCTTGTCGAATACTTCTATACCGCCCCAGCCTTCAATGGCACGTGCCAGCCTTTGCTCCCTGCTGCGTAGCAGTTTTTCCTCACCAACAGGAGCCCAGGTGGCAAACGACATGGATACCTTGACGACCGTACCGCCTTCCATGTCCTGATAATTCTGCAATGCCTGCACAGCATTATTGGCCAGCTTGTTATTCGATGAGGCAAAGGAAATCAAGGCGGCGATCATTGACTTCATGCCAAATCCGCGCACACCGCCGCCTTCCATCATCATGGAATAACGCCATGGCAAATCTGCCTCGCGGAGGCGGGCAAACAATCTTTGGAAGGTGTTGATATCTTTGGGGAAGAGATATACGTGGACGGGCGCAATGATACGGTCACCTATGCGCAACCATTTGCCATTCAATTCTTCTGCATCACGCGGCATGATCTGATGTTCTAAGCGTGGATACAGTATGTCCGATACATCACGTGGATGTGGGTTTTCAAAAGCACGTGGAGATATCTTGTCGCCCAGTAATCTGGGTTTCCACAATTCATCTGTGTAATCAGCATCGTAGGACATACGCGCCACTCGCAATGCCGTGTGCGCATCCAGGATTTCACAATCCAGGCCTGCTGTTTCCAGTTCCAGCCTCACTGAGCGCTTGAAAGAACTATGCCTGTCACGCAACTCGCGGATCGCAGCAAACAGGTACTGGCTATGCTTCATAACCGGTATGCTGTGTTCTTTATTGAACTGCACTTTTTCTTTGGCAGCGGCGGCAGATTCTGCCTTGGTCATGGAAGAACCATGGGTCCACACCACCAGATAACATTCCTCATGGGAAGTGTACTGCGACATATGAGCCACTTTGGCATCGAACATGTCTTGCACATCCATTTGCAAATTCCTGGCGGTTTCCCTTGAGCCCTCCAAAGCATAACGGATGTCACGCACAACAAAGTCTTTATCACAGCCAAAGACGATTTGCATATGATGCCCGGCCGTGCCAAAAAAAGCCTCAATACCTTGCATCAGTGAGCGGTGTATGACCGCAAATTCTTCCGTACCGACCAAAAATCTCGCGCCGTCAACCCGGATAAAACTGATCAGGGATCCATCTTTGGCCACCAGCGTGCTCTCATCATCTGTAGTTTCCAGCTCGCAATATACCGAAGCAGCACTCCGGAACATGGAACCAGCCCAGTAGACGAATTCATCCACACCTTCAAGAACAGAATTTACAACTGACATACTTTCCCCGATCAAATAGAATTCATTTCATATGAGTGATCAGCACTAATTTTTTAGACAGGCAAACTTTTCGCTGCATAAGAAACATGCCTGACATCGCGCTTCCGCAAACGCTTTTACAAAAAAACCCCGCAGACAAGGCCTGCGAGGCTTTTTGCGGGCTTTCAGAAATTTCTACCATTGCGCAAATGGCTGCAACAGCAATTTTCAGCAATCTTGCTCACACCAACATGCTGCGCAACCCTTGTTTCGCAGCATTTACAACTCGGAATACCGTAATATTAAGTTCCAAAGCTGCTGTAATCATAAGAGACCTTGTCGCTCTTCTGTGTACCACCCCACAAGGACTGACCGGCAGTAGTCATCAGTGATGGCAAGTACAGCAAACCAGCAGCAACAGCCAACATCACGATAGGTGTGGACAATGGCGTTTGTTGAGGATTATCTTTATGTGCCTTGAATTTGAACATCGAGCCACCCGCCAATGCAACACCAGCCATGTAACAGGCACCTTGTATCATGACCTGTACACCGTTAATACTCTTGGATGCATTCATCGCCACGTCACCAATCGACGTACCAGCCTGCGCGAATGCCAGTTCTGGAACCAGCGCTACTGCCAGGCCTGCAGCCACGCCCAACACAACACCCAGCTTGCCTTTAATACTCTTGTTAAGTTTTTTCATGGAAACACTCCTAAGCTTGAGAAATAGATGCAACAAAATCCGGTAACAACATCAATAAGAATACCTTAGACCAAAAATGCTTTCAAGTTTTTATACAAACAAAAGTAAAAATATTTACCTTTTTCGTACATCCGTCGAAAGAGTGCCACGCTACGGGAGAATAATGTTGCTGATACCCAATGATTTCTGCAAAACTTCTGAAAGTCCGACAATATTCAGGCAAAAAGTCCCCCCTACCAACAAGACGATGGCACGTTTGGCAGTATCTTCTTTATGCCCGCCACCAGAACCCAGCATCTTGAGTGCATACCAGCCACGGGCAAATGCGATCAGGCCAATCAGGTTGACAAAGCCGATGACAACCCGTGCCGCCTTAATACCTTCCGCGTCCAGAATGGTGGAAGTGGTATAGGTCATGACGGTGCTGGTGCCAAATGTGGAAATCAGAAAGGTGTCGATTGAAGATGAAAGATAAAACATGCCTGTCGCTGCAAGCAACGTCATGACCACCGACATAGCGCCTTCATCAGATTTTCTTTCACCTATGCGCTTTAACTTGAACATGGAAAAGCCAAACAGGAACATTGCCACCACAAAACACATGGCCTGCACAAAGTTCCACAGCCCGGGTATGCTCTCACCAAACGTCAGCAGCATGGTCATGGCTGTCGGGCCAGCAGCAAAGGCTGGCGCTGTCAGCAGACTGGCAACTATGCCGAGGGAAAATCGAAAGCGAGATATTGACATCAAAGGCCCCAAACCTGTCATCAGTTATAAGTACGCCCACCAGCCTGGAAAGATTTTCTTTCAAAATCTATTCTTTCCAGACGCCCCAGACCTTCCATGTCACCACCCAATTCAACTTCATGGGTCAGCCCATCACGGTCACGGTACAGCACACGGTCACGCAAAATAGTCAAACCTTGCAGGGACAATGCCTTGGGTGCTGCATCCGCAGTCTGCGCGCGCGAAGGTAAGTTCAATGTCTGCGCACCATTTGTTTTCGAAGCAGTACGAGATAACTCTGGTGTAATCGCATTGCCTGCTTTGGCTGTATCAAATAGCATGACACGCCCACTGGCTTGCTGAACCTGCTGAGTTGGTCTGGCATTCGCCTGTGCTGGTTCACGTTGTGATTCTTGTGCTGCGGCTGGCTTATTGGATGTGCCGCAGAAAGCACGTCTTGGTTCATATTTGCAGAGTTCGGCTTCCAGTCGCAATTTAGTCAGGCCCAGATCATTCACACGCCCTTCCAGCATGCTGACATATTGCTCGCGTTTCTGCGCATCCTGGGCAGGTGCGTAGGATTGCGCAACTGGTGCTGTTTGCGCTACAACAGGCCTGGCCGGCACGGGCGTCGCTGCCGGCGGTATTACAACTGGAGCAGCGGCAGGAGTTGCCGCATTAGGGTTATTACGATTTTTAAGCTGTGCCAACGCTACCAGATCCTCATTCTGAGGCTGGCTGGCGGATGCCGGTGCCGACTCCACTGCAGGCTTTTCTGCGGTCGCGACAACAGCTGCCTTGTCTTTTGCTTCTGCCTCATTCTTCTTGCGCTCGGCCTCTTGCTTTTGATTCTTGAATGCCTGCTGTTGCTGCTGGCGCTCTTCATTTTGCATGTTCTGGAATTGCATGTACTTGGTGTATCCAAATACGCCCATGACAAACAGCATCAGGCCACCCATGGCCAAAAACATGGTCTTGTTATTATTCTTTGCCGCTATCGCAGGCAAGGGAACTACTTTCTTTTCACCTTCTTTTTTTGCAGTTGCCGAGGCAGCTGCATCTGCATTTTCTTCCTGATCACCTGCAAGGCCATCCCAGTCATTCATACCCATCATTCTTTCCTTATCTTCAATTTATTTTTGGCTTTTCGGTCAAAAATAAAGCTGCATTCAACAAGCGGATTTAACGTTGGCCATACACAGGCACTTGCCCATACAATGCCGGCTGGCCACCATAGGCTGGCTGGGGCGCGTACACTGGCTGCTGGCCATAGGCAGGCTGTGGTGCATAAACTGGTTGCTGGCCATATACACTCTGCTGACCTTGCTGAACCGGAAGCGCTGGCGCATAAGTATTCGCCATCGCAGGTTGCGGCAATGCACGTCTTGCGCCATTAGCCGCGCCCGCTCCTTGCACCGGACCACTATTGTCTGCGTTGACCCCTTCGACATAGACGATGTCTGCCGCCACCAGCAAACCTATCTCCGTCTGCGAATAGACTTCCAGGGTATTTGGCCTGTTCGTATAAGGTGCCAGCGTACTGGCGACCCGGTTCATGGTCTTTGCTGCACCACGGGCAATCAATTGCTGGTTAGTGAGTTCTGACTGAGTGACAACAGTCGGCGAGCCATTCTGTCCATAAAGAACAGTCGAATTCGTCTGTGCCTTGCCCTCAGCATAACCCTGGGCAAAATCAACGATGGCAGCCAAACCGAATTTAGTCAGCAAATGACGGTCAACATTGTCAGCCACCGCAGCACGTTTGGTATCACGGTCTACAGCGAAAATTTTAACGGGGATGGAACGTTCAAACTTGGGATGATTCAGCGAAGTAAATTGAATCACTGCCTTTTCTGAGTATGGCGCAGTCTGCCCCGCCAGAGCACCTAACAGCTTCCCTCCCTTGAACGGGCCACTCAGGATATATGCTGTGACCGCACTAGGCTCGTCCGTATTCATGCCTATATCGATGCTGCCGTAAAAAATATCCCCTGCCCTTGCGAACACTTGCCCCTTCTTTTGCGGGTCCGCTTTGGCTCCAGGCTGTTCTTGTGATTCTTTTTCCTTCTTGTCAGCCTGATTATTCTCACTGCCTACATAGGCAGTATAGAAAACCCGTGATCCTGGCTCCCACACTTCATTAATCTTTGCTTTATCGGCTGTCAGTTTGCGCTTCCAGTCATCGACTTTTTTCTGTTGCGCCGCTTCTGCATCGCGGATCTCTTGTTCTGTCGGCTCACGTGGACCGGCATACCTGCCAAAGCCATTTTCTGCATTACGTGCTGCGTACATAGTAGGATCTATCGCATTGCCCGTGGTGGCGACAGATGCCGGCGCAGTGTCAGGTCGCATGGTGGCGATAAAAGTTTGCCCGCTTGAATCAGCACGCTTGGCAGCATCTTCATTCGCAGCCTTGCGTAATTCAGACTGCTGCGCATCAACTTTTTTGGGATCAATGACAGTCTTTTTATTCGCGTCAGCGGGTAACGCTGCAGTATTCGTAGGCCCGCCCTGTTCCTTTTCCAGAGCACTTTTTTTAAGCATGCCATTGACTGCCAGCGCGACGCCTGCGATCAAAACAACAGCAACACCTATTACCATCATGCGGGATTTTGGATTTGTCAAAAATCCTGGTCCGCCTGTTTTCTTTTCTGCCATTTAAAACCCCGACACGCGTAATTCAACACTCTTACCTTCTTGCGCTGCGTAGATTACCGGTGTGCGCGCAGGAAGCTCATAAACATTGGTGCCATCAATGGAGGACATGGTCCCCGTCCATGATGGTGAGCGCACTGAAGTCTTATTGGTCAGGCGCAAATACATTTTTCCATCCAGCATCCAGGCTCTGGCATCAGCCCCCTCAACTTTGAGTTCCTGTGCTTTTTCTGGCACTACGCCATTGAGCATGGAAAACATCGAAGACGAAGCCTCTGGCGGCATTTGCTTTTCTATCAGTGCAGCCGCATTCGGGCCACGTACCGGCATTCTGGCATCAAGGCGTACATCGGTTTCTTTTTGTCCCGTCACCAGGCGCACAAAAACCGGCGTACTCATGCCAGCCAAAAAGACTTTCAAATTACCGTAGGCATAATCCTTGATAGGCTCCAAAGCAATTTCATGCGGATTATTATTGGCATGAAATTCCACCGCAAACATGGATTTGGATGGCGCAGAAAATTTGACGACAGGCCAGGGATTACCCGTTGAATCTGTGAATAACAGAGATGAATTCTCATTGACGTTCAAACGCATTACCGGTATCACTGAGCCCGGCTGCAGATTCACGATAACAGAGGAAATTACCGCTCTATGCATCTGCCCGTCAGGTGTGCGTACTGAACGCTTGAAGTCATCAATACGGTCGTAATAGCGATTAATCTCATCCCGGTTAAATGTCACGGTTTCATCAAGCAGCTCATCAAAAGCCTGCTCTTTGGGATCACGAAATTGCGGCATCTTGAGCTTGGTACGTGGCCTTGCATAACCATCTGGCGATGGCAACATGGCAGGATCACTGTAGCGCGCATTGAGTTCTGATGCAGTCAGTTTGGCCGAACTGGCAGGACTCACCGCTTGCTGGGCAGGATCAACTGGTGCAGGCACGGCACTTGGCAAAGCCATTTCACCGGGCTTGGCAGGCGTAGCCTGCCTGGCATGCGCAGCACTGCCAAGCAGGCCTATGAGTAGTGCGCAGGCAAGCTGGATATTTTTGTTCTTGTTCATCATCAACGACCTCAAATCACCGCTCGAAAGTACTAAAGCTATCGATCACCACGCCACGCGGATTTTCCAGAGGAGAAATTGCGCGCAGGTTCATTTTTATTATCAGTTTTTGCTTGATTGGACTCTGTCCGAATGGCGTATAGGTCACATCAATCGGCATTTCCACTTTCCACATATAGACACCATTCACTTGTCCATCGCCAGTAATAACAGGGCTACTGGTGACGACTGCAGAAACCAGCATGGATTTTTCTTTGACTGTCTGCAGCGTACCGGACTTATCCAGTTGCTCCATATAAGCTTGCCAGCCATCAGCACTGAAATAATCAATATTGCCCTGGAACTGCTTGCGATAGTTCACATAGTCATAAGTGAAGATCGATGTCACCGATTCAGCAGCCCAGGTCAGCAGCGCATTCTTGGATATGGTAGGACGGCTGATGGGGCGCAATTCAATAATGCGCCCGTCATTTTCGGCGGCTATATACAAGGGCTTTGGGGGATTGCGGTATACGTCATACAAGGCATATGCCATCAAGATCGTCAGCACCAGCAAGCCCGCCACCACTTTCTGGATGAAGCGATAGCGATCAAGATAAAACTCGGCACGCGCCATATTCAATTCAGGCTGTCCAGTGGTTTCCTTGACATTACCACCGGAATTGGATGAATCAACTGCATGCGCCGACTGCTTGACTTCTGACTGAGGCTGCAATTTTTGTTGAGCTATGGAACCAGACATCTTGATCCTCTTACACGTTATGGATACGCCGATACGGCATTTGTCGCTGCATTTACTGCTGCCTTTTCTGTCGCGCTTACTGACGCTTTTACCGCCTGTGTCGCCTTGACCTGATCGACACTGTCAAACTGCCTCAACTTCACCAATAAACCATTGCGCGTGGTTGCATACAGATCCCTCTGAGGAAAACTGCCGTACACCAGAAACATCGCAACCACCAGAACGATATTCACGCCAACCAGACCCAAAGCGAGCACAGTCATGCGACGGAAGTTATCCCGGTAGAACTCAAAGCCATAACGCCTGGTCTTTTTGACCACAGGCGGAAGTGAAGGCTTAACAGGTATTGCTGGATCTTTTTTCATAGAAAAATTTAGAATTCTTCAATTATCTTAACATGTCAATTTATGAAAACAAAGGCTAGATAAGGTTTTTTCGACATTTATTCCAAATTCTACCAGCTTTGCAAAGATTTTATTAAGACAATGATGGTAAAAAACATCTGGATTGTATCAAGGTAATTTAATACGGCTTATTGCGCCTGTGAAAGGCATTTATGGAGAGAAATATTTCGTCGCAGATGAACATAGACCAATAACAACAAATGTTGTCTATCTGATGCCCAGAGGAAATAACAGCAGTTTCACGAGAGAAATTTTTTACAATCAGCAATGACTAAAACCGTGCTGCCGAGATAGGAATGTCACCAGGTGCATTCATTCGAATACGTTTGCGGTCAACTATTCCTGCAACATTTCCCTGATCATCGCCAACCGGTTCAGATACACGGCCTCGCCGTTGGCGTCGTCAGAGATAGATGGGGCAAAGTATTCGTCTTTCATTTTGTCGAACAAGGTTTCTTGTGCGGCCCTGACAGTCTTGTCTTCAGCCACAAACGGCAACAGTGGCAAAGCGCGGCCGAAAGGAAAATTGGTAGCGCAGCGATTTAATACCTGTATCACACCATATAACGCGCCCAGCGCCGCAGCCAGCTTGGCTTCACCGTCAACCGGCAATTCTGCCGCCATGGCCGGGCTATTGTGCTGCAGATGCTGGAAATATTCTGCAGCCAATCCATCTGGCACCGGTATGGACTGATATAACTGCAAAGCCCGGTCTACATGAGGTTTATGCAAATTGTGCAGAGCTTCAACTAGTTGATCTATCAGAGGCATGATTTCTTCCGCTATAAAAGTTGGGGATGTCCTGACTTAGTCAGTCAGATTCAAATTGCAGGATTTCTTTTTTCCACCTTGTGCCATGGCAGCCTGATAACGGCTACTCGATGCCTGCCTGGATACGTCCATCAGCGACTCTTTCATTTTCTCTACATCAAATTCTGGCGCAGCCGCAGGCTGACTGGCAGCGATGGTCATTTTCCCATCCTTATTTTGCAGCACATCACCGGTCGCGGCTTTGCTGGCCATGGTTGTACCACCACAACTCATGATTTGCGGCTTGACCGGGGTTGATTTAGATTTTCCCAGCAAATCTATATTGACCACCTTGATGCCGCGTTCAGCAGCCAATTCTTCAGTCAGGGACCCACCCGCCAGGCAAATTTGCACAGTAGCGGCGGAGCAGATCAATAAGAAAATTCTTTTCATAGACCCTTCTCCAGCATTTTTACTTCATAGGAGGGATTGATGATTTCATCACATTGCTTGATCACTGCCAGATAAACAGGTTCATTCTTTTGCGCCTGCGCCTCAGCAATCAGGACAAAGTTTTTTGACTGGCTGATGGAGGATTTGAAATTGATATTACGCCCGGACGGATTAATTTTTTGTCCCGCTCCCAACAAGTGATACTTGAAAAGGCCAAAAACATCTATATCCATTTTTCCTGCGTCCACAAGTACGGGTCTGACAACAAAGCTGATATCTTCAAAAAGTACATTCTCACCTATGGGCCCACTTTTTTTGAATGCCACAGAAAAGTACTTCCCTTGCGTGAACTCGTAATTTGCCGACACTGCGTACTGCTGAGCACGACTCACATTCATCCTGATGAAATCGTCATCCAATTCATCAAGTTTCGATGAGAACGCGTAAAAAGAATAGGGACCACTTACTTTTTTTTCACATTTACGTACCGATCCGCAGATCAGCTTTGCTATTTCTGCTCCTGCTGGCAAACGGTAAATTGTCAGTTCATACTCGTTATGATGCTGCGGCATTTGCGCTGGCAAACTATGTCTGGGCTTGACCACAGATGTCTTTGCATCTGCGGCGGCAACCGGCGCAATCTGTGCCGCCAGCACCAGCGCGAAACTGCAAATGCCAATGAAGATGTGCTTGTGCAACAAAACTTACCTCTGTCTGGATTTATTTAGCACGCCTGAACAGGCGAACGATGCCGTTGCGCATGGACTGCCCAGCTGTTACCAGCGCAAGCAAAAATACCATAATGCAAAAACTGTAGAAGAGCCAGGCCAGATAAGACTTCAATTGCGGGAACATCAAATTGGCCAGAAAGCCGATCAGAAAATAGGTGCTTACCCCAAGCAAATGCAGTCGCGCTACCGCCAGTGAAGGTAGGCGCAAGGCAAAATACAAAGGCAATAATTGTAGTGAACAAAAAATAATCAGGCTGAATACGCGCTGCTCAAAATGAATACTGAGTATGCGTGTAAGACCAATGCCAAATAGCAGAAAAATCACCGCGCTGACGGCAAATAACAGCTGCATGGCACTGCCAGGCAAGGCAGAAAACTTACTCATCGACGGATTAGCAGTAATGGTAGTCATACTTCACTTTCATCAAGTACTTGTTTCCAGGCCGCAAAGCGAGCAAGTTGCTGCATGAAGAAACTCCGGTAAAAAAAATATCGCCCCAGTTCATAAAGAATCAAGCAGATAAAAGCGCCAGGTATCGCCATGACACCCGCACCTGCCGCATTCAAGGCCGTGACCAACAACGCGAAAATCGCAATGGCGCTGACCACGCATAAGACCAGAAAAAACATGGTTGTTAACAGGCGGCGTAATTTTTTCCGCAAAAAAACTTGATACATCATGGTTTGCTTAGTCATTTTTGATAGATAGCGTTTACTGTCAAACCTGGATTATTTTTTAGGCAGCGC
Organism: Undibacterium sp. GW821-FHT07F11; assembly: GCF_059418665.1. NCBI lineage: Bacteria > Pseudomonadati > Pseudomonadota > Betaproteobacteria > Burkholderiales > Oxalobacteraceae > Undibacterium > Undibacterium sp. GW821-FHT07F11. The sequence continues at coordinate 157,799 of NZ_JBWKQH010000006.1, read as the reverse complement.
ATTTGGAGAAATGAATTCTGTCTTTTCTTTCAGCTTGGGCGCCACGCCGTCATCAATGCAAACACTGCGGAATGCAAAACCCTGCGGCCGGCTATCTTCATAAGATTTCAATTCCGCGGGTTGCAGCAAATCCTTGCGCTGAAATTCAGCAATATTTTTCTTGGCGTAGGTGTAAATCGCTTTATAGTCTGACACTTCGTATTTGGCGGCGTTTAACTGATCATAAGCGGTAAAAAAATTACCCTGTACTACGGCAGCATCTTTGCCACACTCTTCCATTTGTTTCTTGCGGATGGCAAGAAGCTCTTTTTGCTTTTCATTGAAGGGTTCCAGGCTGACATTGATTTCCAATTCCCTTAGCTTGATTTGCCTGTCAGTGGCAAAATGTCTGACAAACATCAGGTCAGTCGCGAGTACAATCAAGCGTTGGGAACGTTTGTCATCAAGTGGCTCGCGGATCTCTGGAATTGGATTTTTTTTCTTATCTTGAGCATGGGCAATATTACTAGCATTTCCAAATGCGAAAGTTGCTAACAAAAACAGAGCGAGTTTATTCATTGACTTAACCGAATTTTAAAAAATACATACCCAGCAATAGTTTTTCATCGTATTCCAGTAATTTTTAAGCTTCTGACAGCTCGATCAAAATTGACACTTTCAGTCACAATTGCTAGCATTCGATGAGAAAAGTTTTTTTACCTTCATTTTTATAAAGGTATTTTGATGAGCTTAACAAATATTGCGGAAAAATACGAGAATGAAACAAAAAATTCTGTATTACCCGCATGGAAAAAAGAGTTTTTCCAGACTTTGGCAAAGAACCCCACGGTGAAAACCATCTTTTTGCGTCTGGAAACCCAATATGTGCAAAAAAAACAAGTTCATCACAGGCTGGTTCCGACCATCGCCTGGAAACTTGAATTGCCGGGCTTTCAAAGTAATTCTCCAGCGCAACTTGCCGAGTTACGCCGGGAATTATCTGCCACACTAAAAGTGAACGGTGTGCAGGTTGTCCACAAAACAGATGAATGGATGCGCTATCTCAAAACCCATCATGAAGTGGGCATGTCGTATGCAAGACTGTGTGGCCTAGCCTGATGAAGAAGTTTATATGTGTACTGACTGCCACGATGTTACTGAGTTCCTGCGGCAAAATCTCATCGCCAGCAGTTAGCGAAGGGGTGGCCTCACCGAATATGAAGGTACCTTTAAGTCTGCTGCAACTGGAAATGGCTTGTGAAGACGTAGCGTCCATCATCATGGTATCCATGTCAAATCGTCTCAGGAATGTCGATGTCTATAAGACCCGCAGTTTTGCCCGTTCAGTTGCAGACTCTTTTGACACCCGCTTCCCTGAGCTGCCTGCTGACATACGGTTGCAAACTCGGCGTATTTACATGCAAACGGTCAGTGATCAATACCTGGCTGAGCAAACGGTGATACAGCAGCAGGTAGAAACTTTCCGCCAATATGGGGAGAATAAATTCAGGGATGGCGCGATCAAAGCCTGCAAGCATGGGCTGGCAAATATCCCCCAAGGTGAAGCTTTGCCAGTATTGCAATTAAGAAAATAAGACCTATAGCGTTCAGCAGTCACAAGCTCGTGCAGCAAATGCCTGAGACAACATGTATTATCATGCCTTGCTTCCTGAGTAGCAGGTCAACACGCGATATGCAATATGCGCCAGAAAAATAAAAAATGAATACCCCGAACACGGTCAAATCAAAAATAGACAGCATTCTCAACGAGTTACCCCGCTACGGTAGTTATGTGCTTGCAGATCTTGTTGCTGAGCGTGAGAGAATACGCGCCATACTCGTTAAAATTCTGGAAAAACGGCCAGACGAGCCGCAACTGACAGGTTTTGAAGAAAAAATGGTGGCAAAAGCGCTTAATGTCTACGAACCTTACATTGATGCCGCCATACAACGCAAACAGGCAGGCGAAATCATTATTCGCCCTCTACACACCATAGCATCGATACAGCCTGAGCAAATAGAATCAGGAACTGGTGAAAAACTCTGGATTAAATCAGTGCTAAAAACACGCTATGCGCTGACCATGCCTGATGATCTGATCCTCAAACTCGAAAGTGTACGCGACTGCAATTTCCGCATCCGTATGGAGGAAGGTTTTACTGATCCAGACTTGCCTGACCTTGTCGGGATGGCGCATTCAGAACAATTCAGTCTGCTGCCCGAAGGTTATCTGAGCCGTGATGACGATGGCACTCCCCTGCTGTATGCCACAGCAAGAAGCACTGTACCCCTGTCCCTGGATATGCAAAATGTCGTCAAAATCGAATTCGCCAATCGCAATCACGGTGGTGAATTGTGGCGGCACCCGCAATACCAATTAAACGATGGTTGCTTTACCAGTCTGAATACTCAAGGATTTTTACTGCGCTCAAAACTGATGGCGCATATCTCAAAATCGCAGTTGCGCTATGAAGTCAAATTGTATGATCATGGAAAGCTGATTGCCGAGACGCACAATTTCCAAAGCCGGCAAGCAAAGCATGTGCAAGCTGAAAATGAGAATTTGCTGAGCAACGCAGCTTTGAAAGAAGTCATACTCAAGTTGACTCCCAAACCGGGCTACACGCCTGATGAAGACTTCCTTGAAAAATTTGATGCGACACAGAAGGAATGGATTGTGTCTGCACGAGCAAAAGAGCTGGCCAGGATAGGTATGGATTTAACTACTTAGACCCAGGAGCCTGGTCCCTGGCTTGCAACTTGCCGCAAGTGGCATCCACTTTTCTTGCGGTATTGAAGTCAAGATCGGCGTTTTGCATATCCTGCACTATTCTTGCAGGCTTGACCTGGTATTCACTGGCCAGACTATGCCCTGCAGGAAAGCTGGTAAAACTGATGCCTGCCATATCCAGCAAAGTTGCGAAATTGGCGCTTGTCATTGTGGCCTTGCCTTGATTCTCCAGTAGCTTATTCCATTTGGTAGTATGCGTTTCCCGATAGGCTTGATTGGCCCACACAAAATAAGGGACGCGTAAATTCTCTTCATTCATGGCGCCGTGCCCTATGAATTTGCACTGCGGTGTGGGCAATGTTTCGCCGTGATCGGAACCATAAATCATGGCCGCGTTACCTTGCAGGGCAGTCAATGCCTGTATTATTTCTCCCAGTACATGGTCGGTAAAACGTATGCTATTGTCGTAGGCATTGGACGTTGACTGCATGTCATTGAATTGTTCACCGGTAGCCGCCGCCCTTTCATCACCAATGACAGGGAATTTCTCAAATGCCTTAGGATATCTGGCCGCATAGATAGCGTGACTCCCCATGGTATGCAGGACAATCAGTTTCTTTAGTGATTTTTCCTGCAAAATATTTTTAAGCGGAGCAAGCAAGGCATCGTCATAGACGAAACCAAGACTTTCATCGGATTCAAAATACTGTTGTACGTCAGCTTCTGCTGCGAACAGGGTAGTAACATTATTTAAAAAACTTTTCTTGACCTGGGTAGACAGAAAATAAGTTCTGAAACCAGCTTCCTTGAAAGCAGAAATCAGGGATTTTTGCGTCGCCCCTTCCAGCAGGATATCCCGCCCACTTAAATAGATGGGGATGGATCCCATGGTAAATGCCCTGGGGGTAATCATATCCCGCATGCTGACCAGCTCCCCGTTTTGTTTGGCTTTCAGTAAATTGGGTGAAGTATCCTGGGTATAGCCGTTCACTGTCCAACGGTCAAATCTAGCGGTCTCACCCAACACCAGTACATAAGTTTCTTGCACCGCTGCAGATTCAGTCAGTTTTGCACCAAAACGAAAATTGCTCAGTTTTTGCTCCATGCCATGCATGAATTTTTCTTCCTGCCAAAACATCCACAACCTGATTGGCATGCCGTAAGGGAAGGTGTCTTTCATGGTCGAGAGCAAAGGGTGCAAATTGTCGACGCCAAACAATTTTTCTCTGGCATTCTCACTGACTGTAGGAAAGCGGTTGGCATTCCTTTCTTTGAGATAGCTACTGGCACTCATGGCTCCGATATACCAGCCATAGCCTGCGACGCAGAGCAGGCAGAGTATCAAAAAACCACCGGGCTTGAAACGACTGCGGCGAGAAAAATACAATGCCAGCATCGTACTGACTGCACACAATAATAACCACAGCACTATAGTCTGACTACGTTCCAGCAAATAATTAAGTGATTCACTGCTATCACTGGAAGCAAGAATTGAAAACAGGCTGGAGCCGGATATACCTCCAAACTGATAGGCCACATAAGCTTCGGCTCCAGCCAGTGCAGCCAGTAAGCCTGTCAGTATCTTGACCAACAGACTACGCTTCCATAACTGGAAGAACAGGAAGGAAATGGGTAAAACAAACAAGACGATCTTGCCACCATATAAAGGCAGTGCTGCTGCCTTGACAATGACAATCCCATTGGTAATTGCAAATGGTATTAATAAGAACAGGAAAGACAACAATTCATCAGCCAAACCGCTGCTGAGATGATGCCCTTCCTGATTTTCCTTGTTAAGCTGACTGGCAGGCGTATTCATTTTTTGCAACCCGGTATGGCATTGCCCGCAATACCGGTTTTATGTGTTGTTATTGTTTATTAGCGGTTGATGGTGCAAGCATGCGCAGACGCATGACTGAGTTTTCATTCTTGAATTCAATACCATCCGGTGTCCATGTTCCAATAACGCTGCGCGCCTTTTCCGACATCAATCCAGTATGTCCTTGCAAATTCTCGAAGTAAATGACATTGCCTTTGATTCTATACACACCGCTTAACTGCTTGCTGACTTCAGGCTTGGTATTTGCCCAATCTTTCTTTGCTGCATAGGAAGAAACGCTGAATTGAAAGCTGCGATTCTCTGTCAGGGTAATCTTGTATTCCAGTACCTGTTGCCGGGATTCCGCAACACTCATAAATGTACCCGGGAATATCTTCAGGTCAGGCAATTTTTCGGCATTTTCCACCATCGCTGCATACTCCGGTTTCTCTTTCAAAGGTGTATTCCCCACCGCATCAAGCTCGTTTTTGCTGCCAAAAATCATAACAAGCAGAGCAATGCCCGCTACAAATACCGCAACCAGTACAAACTTGGTAATCAGCCGCATGAAATTCTCTTTCCTGTTATGAGCTAATGAAAGTAAAATTTCATGAGCATTGACGATGAAGCCAATGTTATCATTAGCAGACAAAAACTGGTCGAAAAACCATAGTTTCCGGTTTTTTTTTTGAAATCCAGACAGTACTGCATCAGGGAATCCGGGATTATGAACACCATACTTGTCGCCTTGCTGGCCAATATGATAGGCAATGAAATGCTGGCACCGAACCAGCCACGCCCAAATGGCTTGCCTATGCTTTACCGCTGTGAAGTGTATCCGCAAGCCAAGATCAACCCTGAAAACTTTGACATGGTGGTCACCCAAGGCCTGCGCAATTGTGTGGCACTACGGGAAATGACTTTCCCTGAATATCTGGACTGGCGTGATGAGCAGGTAAAAGCAGGCAAGGAAAAAGCAAGGTAGTCAAGCCGCTAATATTGCGCCAAGCACATACATTTTTACAGCTTATCTGTATTTATCCTGTATTTATTCTGCGTATCAAAAATTATCAACAGATAGACATTTCAATTACAAAGGTCATTATTCGTGCTTTCTGAACATCTGAATGCCAGCATCTTTTCTGAAGCAGAAATAAAAAAGCACTGCGCGCGAATTATTATTGATGGCTATGCCATTGAAGCCAATGATGGCGTTGTCCCTACGGTCGCAGAATGCCTGCAGGCAGAAAATGGTTTGCGTATCGTGGAAACCTATCTGGCCAAGGGTTACCCACGCCAGTATTTCAGCCGCTGTGCCCTGCCCCGTGACAGCAATGATTTCTTGCGGGCATTTGCTATTTCAGACCGGTCAAAAATCAGGTTGTATGGAGACATCCTGGGATTTTCAGTTTTCTTTGGTAATTTGCCCATCACGGTGCTTTTACTCGAAAGCATGCACGATACCTTGGGTAAAACCCACTTTGTCATGACAGAAGACAGTAGTCTGATATCCGATGAAGAACTAAAAGGGAATATCAGCTATGACAATATTGCTGATTATGCCGTCAATGAAAATGAACGCTGGACCATGCTGGAAGTGGCGCTGGCAGCACCGAATGGTGGCGTGCTTGAATTGATAGAGAACCGCCTGAATACGGATACGCAAAAGATCATCCTCAGGCAGCAATTGCGACTGGAAAAAAACAGCCTGCAATCACCACTGTCAAAAATGGTGCGTTATTTCATAGATACGCAACGTATCGATAAGATCGCCATCATAGACCGCTTGCTGAAAGAAATCGGTAGCCCGGTCAGCTTTGCTGAACACTTTAGCGATATCGTGTTTGATGCAATTCGCAAACGTACTTTGCCACCGTCCAAGCTGGCGCTGATACCGGGCCTGAACAAGAACATGGCAGACCGTAACCAGAACTCATGGTCATTGTACCTGGATGCATTTATTTCAGACCAGGATCGTCAGGAATACGAAAAGCTGTTTGCCTGAGAATCTACAAAAAACTGGCAGGGAAACCTGCCAGTTTTCATTCGAGCATTAGATAGTCGCCGCCAGACGTGTGCCCTGGTTGATAGCACGTTTGGCATCCAGTTCTGCCGCTACATCCGCACCACCGATCAGATGGACTGGCTTGCCAGCGGCTTCCAGCATGGCTTGCAGGTCACGCCTTGGTTCCTGCCCTGCACACAGAATCACATTATCAACTGGCAACAATTTTTGCTCACCACCGATAGTGACATGCAAACCCGCATCATCTATCTTGTCATAGCTGACACCGGCTATCATTTGCACTTCACGGTTTTTCAAACCTGTGCGGTGTATCCAGCCTGTAGTTTTACCAAGGCCATCACCTACCTTGGAAGTCTTGCGCTGTAACAGGAAAATCTGGCGTGCAGGTTTTTCCACATCAGCAGTACGTAGTCCTCCCACATTTTTGTAATCAGTATCGATACCCCATTCAGCATAGAATTTTTCCGGATCCAGACTAGGGCTGGTACCGCTGTGGCTCAGGTATTCTGCAACGTCAAAACCTATGCCGCCTGCGCCTATGATGGCAACAGATTTGCCAACCGTTTTCTTGTCACGCAAGACATCGAGATAACTGAGGACTTTGGCATGCTCTATACCTTCGATAGGCGGGACACGCGGAGTAATGCCCGTTGCCAGCACGACTTCATCAAAGTCTGCCAGGTCAGTTGCGTCGACCTTGGTATTGAGTTTCAGCGTAACGCCGGTCAGTTCGATTTGTTTGCCGAAATAGCGCAGGGTTTCATAAAACTCTTCCTTGCCAGGCACTTGCTTGGCGATATTGAACTGACCGCCAATTTCAGAACCGGCATCAAACAGGGTGACAGCATGGCCGCGATTGGCAGCAGTCGTCGCAAAGCTCAGGCCGGCAGGGCCAGCACCAACTACAGCAATGCGCTTGGTTTTCCCCAGAGGTGCATCGACCAGTTCAGTCTCATGGCAGGCACGTGGATTGACCAAGCAGGATGTGACCTTGCCACCGAAAGTATGATCCAGACATGCCTGATTGCAACCTATGCAGGTATTGATTTCATCCGCCCTGCCCTGTTCTGCCTTGCGCATGAACAGCGGGTCTGCCAGCAGTGGGCGGGCCATTGACACCATGTCGCAATAGTCTTCTGCCAGCAATTGCTCGGCAATTTCAGGCGTGTTGATACGATTGGTGGCGATCAGGGGGATATTCACCTGGCCTTTGAGCTTCTTGGTCACCCAGGCAAAAGCAGCGCGTGGCACCTTGGTGGCAATAGTAGGGATACGCGCTTCATGCCAGCCTATGCCAGTATTGATGATTGTCGCACCAGCGGCTTCTATGGCTTTTGCCAGTTGCGTGACTTCTTCCAGCGTAGAACCACCATCAACCAGATCCAGCATGGAGAGGCGGTAAATGATAATGAAGTTGGTGCCCACTTTTTCGCGGATGCGGCGCACGATTTCTATAGGGAAGCGGATGCGGTTTTCATAAGCACCGCCCCATTCATCGTCACGCTGGTTGGTGCAGGCGGCGATGAATTCATTGATCAGATAACCTTCTGAACCCATGACTTCGACACCATCATAACCTGCTGACTGCGCCAGTGCGGCACACCGGACGAAATCAGAAATGGTTTCTTCCACTTCTTCTGTCGTCAATGCATGCGGCTTGAATGGATTGATCGGTGCCTTGATGGCGCTCGGTGCGACCAGGGTAGGCTGGTAAGAATAACGGCCAAAATGCAAAATCTGCATGGCAATCTTGCCACCGGCCTCATGTACCGCCCTGGTGACTATCTTGTGATGTTCTGCTTCTGCTTCAGTGGTGAGCATGGCACCGCCATGCATGGGACGCGCTCTTTCATTCGGGGCAATGCCACCAGTCACGATCAGGCCAACGCCACCACGGGCACGCTCTGCATAAAATGCCGCCATGCGCTCAAAGCCATTGTCGACTTCTTCCAGCCCCACGTGCATGGACCCCATTAAGAGGCGATTGGGTAAAGTAGTGAAACCCAGATCGAGTGGCTTTGTCAGGTGAGGATAAAAAGACATGGCGTATTCCTAAAGAAGGGGGCGTCAAAAAAGGACTTACGCAAAGCCGTTCCAGCAAGGCTGGCGCTTTTGGGAAACATCTCTTGCAAGAGATGTTCGTTTCGTTGGCAGACAACATGTTGTCTGAAACACCAACTACACCACCAGCGACGAAGACAGTGCTTTAGCACGGCTAGGAGCTGCAACGCAGCTGGGGCGGCTTTTCGTAAGTTCTCACAGTTATGCAACTGAGTGCATAAGAGAATACCGAAACTGCTTTATTTATGCAACCAGTTGCATATAAAATGTGTGGAAACCACACCGACTATTTACTCTAAAACATGTCCCTGCCCCACGCCCTGCTAACGTCCATTGCCGAAAAGCCATGCTCGGGCTATGACCTGGCGCGGCGTTTTGACAAGTCCATAGGCTATTTCTGGCATGCGACACACCAGCAAATCTACCGGGAACTGGGGCGCATGGAAAGCCAGGGCTGGGTCATCTCGACCGAGGTCGAAGGCGGGCGGGCAGGTAAGAAACTCATCGATATCCTGCCAGCAGGCCAGGATGAATTGCGGCGCTGGGCCAGCGAAAGCAGTGCGCCGATGAGGTTGCGCGACGACATGATGGTCAAACTGCGGGCCGATGCAGCAATAGGACCGCTTGGCCTGGCAGAAGAATTTGAGCGCCGTCTGCAATTGCATGAGCAAGAGCTGCAGACTTACAAAGAGATAGAAAAGCGCGATTTCTGCGCAGCAAAGCTGTCACACGAACAGCAATTGCGTTACCTGATTTTAAAGGCGGGCATCACCTTTGAAGAAAGCCGCGTTCAATGGACCAAAGAGGCACTGCGTATCCTGAAGGATGGCGCAGAAGCGAAGTGAAGGAACGCAGTTTCCTGCTCTTTCAGGACTTATGCAAAATTGTCCCAGCAAGGCTATCGCTGTGAGAAACATCCCTTGTAAGGGATGTTGGTTACGTCGGCAGTCAACATGTTGTCTGAAACCCCGACTAGACCGTAGCGACGAAGACAGTACTTTAGTACGCGGCTCCCAGGAGAGGAGCTACAACGCAGCTGGGGCGATTTTGCATAAGTCCTACTATTTAGGGCGTGGCCGCTTAACGTCTGCCTGCACCGCCTGCAAACGGCCTGCGCGCAATTCTGTGACTGCCTTGGCTACCGCAATCGCCACGTTACGTGACTCCTGCCGCATGGAGACATCCGCATCCAGGGTTTCATGGCTATTCGCGTAGGGTTCGTAATAGCCTATGTACCTTCCCAATCGCGCCTGCGTACCGGCATCGATAAAACCCATCCAGTCCAGCCAGTCCGATAGCGCGCGGCGTGAGTCATCAACGCCAGCCACATCGCCATGCACGATCAGACCATAGGCCCGGCCAGCCAGATGCTGGGGGTAATTCCAGCCCGCCATTTCCAGCTCCTTGGCTTTAGCGGCTTTTTTACCTGAGGTGGATGTAGGATCGGGATTGCCACCGTCAGCACAGACCAGGCGGTCTATCATCAACTTCAAGGGACTGGGGCTTTGGTACCAGTAGACAGGGGTGATGATGATCACGGCATGAGCAGCAGTCCAACGCTCATAAATTTCTGCCATCCAGTCATTGGTCTGATTCAGCGCATGATTGGGGTAACAGCTGCAGGGCCAGTGGCACAAGGGCATGGCTGTTGAAGCGCAACCCTTGCAAGGGAAAATATTGCGGCCATATTCTGAAGTCAACAAACTCAGGTCGAGTACATCAGGCTGGATATTCGTTTGTTCCAGTTCTTCCCTGGCAATTTGCAACAGGCGAAAACTCTTGGACATTTCACCAGGACAGGTACCGTCATTGCGCGCCGAACCACAGATCAGCAAGACACGCGATGGTGTTGATGCATCGCTCCAGCGAGATTGCGCTGCATCCAGACGATCTTTGGTAGCTTGCCATTCAACCGACAAATCATAATCCGGGTCTGCATAGCCAGCGCCCGCTTTTTGCGTGAACGGGGCCTTGCGTCCTTCGTCATAAGCATGCCAGGCGATTTCTTCCAGCCGGGCTATTGCCGATTCTTCTACCCGAAAAGCCGGATCAATAAAACTGGCGCGATAACGCTGACCAAATTCTTCACGACTGAGCTGGGTTTTTGCCTGGCCTATGCGTATCTGTATCATGATGAATCTCCCTCTTTGTGCAAACGCAGTCAGGTGTGAGAACAGCCGTGCTGAATAGATATGGACAGGTTAAGTGATGTGCAGGCTGCTATCTGTACGTTGCTGCACATTCAGACTGGCCAGCAGATTGACCAACCCCAGCCTCCCTCATTATTTCTTCTGTGCGCCAGCGTACAGATGCCTTTGAGCGGAAGGCATAGTCTATTTACCTACTTTACAAAAAAGGTGCGGCCATGACTGAAAAAACTGCTAGCGTGCATTGGGAAGGTTCAGGTAAAACTGCTGTCGGTAATATCAGCACAGAAACCGGGGCGTTGAAAGATTATCCCTATGGCTTTGCCAGCCGTTTTGAAGATGACAGACGCGGCAGCAACCCTGAAGAATTACTGGGTGCTGCCCACGCTGCCTGCTTCACCATGGCGTTTTCATTTGCCTGTGAAAAAGCAGGGTTTAAAACCACGGATGTCGATACCAAGGGCAGCGTAAGATTATCTAAGCAGGGTGAGGGTTTCGTGATTGACCGTATTGCGCTGACGATGGAAGCGACCGTCGCAGGCATAGACGACGCGCAATTCCAGGAAATTGCAGCGGCAGCAAAACGTGACTGCCCACTGTCAAAAGCGCTTGCCAGTGTTCCTGAAATAATATTGCAAGCGACGCTACGTGTAGATACCACACCATAAAATTGTTCACTGAAGGAATCTGGCATGCTACATACTTTACCCGAACTGCCGTATGCAATGGACGCATTGCAACCACATATCTCCAAAGAAACTCTGGAATATCACTACGGCAAACATCATCAGACCTATGTGACGAATCTGAATGCCCTGATCAAGGACACGGAATTTGCCGAAGAGTCGCTGGAAAATATCATCAAGAAATCTACCGGCAGCATATTCAATAATGCTGCGCAGGTGTGGAATCACAACTTTTACTGGCAAAGCCTGACACCCAGCGGTGGCGGTGTCGCCACTGGTGCACTGGGTGATGCGATCACGACACAATGGGGTACATTTGACAAATTCAAGCAAGAATTTACCCAGTCCTGCATCAGTAATTTTGGCTCAGGCTGGACCTGGTTGCTGAAGCGCTTTGACGGCACGCTGGCCATAGTCAACACCTCGAATGCCGCCACACCCTTGATAGGCGTCGACAAACCTTTGTTGACCTGCGATGTCTGGGAACATGCCTACTATATCGACTACCGCAACCAGCGAGCCGCTTATATGGACGCTTACTGGTGCCTGGTGAATTGGGAGTTTGTTGCTGCTAATTTTGCTGAAACGAACTAGTATCAATGGGTGGTTTTAAAACCACCCATTGATTTTTCAATCCAGATTTTTTAGTCCAGTTTTTTACCCATCTAACAACTCAGATTTTGTGCGAAGCTGATCCCGCCTTCAGCGCAGAGCTGGAAGTAAGTGCAACCAGTCTGGATGAAGGGGTATCAGTCACCAGCAGCAAACCCGCTGTATCATCTCCCGTTTTTTTCGCTGCCAGACTCTTTAGTTCCACACTTTCAAGATGCAATTTTCCAGCCTCAATATTGGCCTTGAATTTGGGGTCGGGTATGGTGGCGATCGATAAATTTGCCTCCCCCTTGCTCAGGCTCGTACCTTTGTAGGAAGAACCTTCGAACAAGCTTTTTGAGCCAACTTTTTCTGCAATTTTCTTTTCACTGCCATCTGCATTGACATGGGTAGATGCCTTGACCTCCATGTTGCGCATCAATTCATAAGATGAGGCTGAAACGGCTTTGAATACTTCATTCAGTGAACCCGTCTCATCGTAGATCGCCTGAAATACTTCCTTGGGTTTGCCATTGATATGTGTGACCTCAGGGTTTTTCAAGATCGTGGGCAATTCTACCAACCCCAGGGTGCGGTCTGCCCCGGCATAGCCACTGAGTGTCATGACCTCGCCTTTGGTGGCAGCAGCAAACCGGGCAGAAGCGTCAGCCCAGCGGCCATCGGTTGCGGCAAACATGAATTGATTCGCCGGATGCTTGCGATCGCTGGTTACTTCATCTATGGATTTGCAATGATGTGCCCTGGCTACCGCTTCCAGATAATCTTCCGACTGCAGGAAACTCGCTACCGGTGTTTTGTTAATGGCGCGTATATCCTCATGATTTGCCACCATGAGTTCAACCAGATCATTGCTGGAAATATCCTTGTGTACCATGCCGCCATACAGCAGTGTGACTTGCCCGTCAGAAAAGACTGAGACCTGATTGGCAAGATCCTTCAATGAATCTGGCGTACGATAATCTTCTGGATGATTTTGCAGCAACTCTATGGCTTGCTGATGACTCAAACCTGACATGAGCACCTCACCTAAAAAGTAAATTGCGCGATGTGGGCAGAATAGGCTGGCGACAAGGAGCCATCCCGGTATGCCCGCAAGGCATCTTTCAAATCTGCAATGATGGCAGCGCGATGTGTCTCAAACTCGCGGCTGGCATCTGCCTCAAGCTCATGCATGCCCAACCAGCCCCAGGTGGTTTGCCATTTGTCGCCATCCAGGCTTTGTCCCTCACTGCTAAGACGCAGACTCAACAAGATGCCCTTCCAGAAAAAACTGAAATTCTTGTGGGAAGGCTGCTCACGGTCATATGTCATATAGCGCAAATAGATATTTCGCTCACGGTCTATCGCCCATCTGGAAGCGACTGCCATGGGAAACTGCTTATCGATCTCGCGCAAATCATAAGCCAGGATATCGGCTTCTGGAATTCTCTCGTAGATAAAAGACAAACTGGTTCTCCTGATAAAGGGGTCTAAAAGTCCAGGGCTCAGGGCATAGCTACTGAGCCCATTTTCTCACAGAAGCTAATACCAAAATCTTATCTGCTATGCAAATCCGCTTACACATTGTTGCGCTTTAATATAAAACTCGCAATTACTTGATTGACACGACTACGCCTGTCATGCACCATCCATTTACTTTAATGCATCATGCTCCCTGATCTGCATCTGGTACCGCACCATGGGGCGCAGCCATATCAATCTCAACAACCTCCACCCAGCGACCACATGAAAAGCTCAATCTCCTTCAAAACTCTCAGCCTGCTTTCCGTCAGCCTTGCATGCCTGGCAGCGCCTGCCCTGGCTGCCGACTACAGCCCCTATCCTAAAGCAGGTGTGTATGACGCCAGCGACAATGGCTTTGAACGCCTGTTGACAGTAAAGCCTGACGGTAAATTCACGCTGGAAGTGGCAGAGAAAGGTAAACCCGGTAATTTGCGTAGCGGCGCAGGTGAAGGAAAACTGGCTGATGCCCCAGGTGGCTGGAGTTTTAGCGAAGGCCGTTGCAACATGACCCTGAAACGCGCTGCTGGTGGCATGCAATTACATGTAGAAACCTGCGCCAGCGCCTGGGGCGACGTGCCATTTGATGGCAAATACAAATACCACGGCGAAGAAGTTGCTGCGGCACCCGTCAAGCCTGCACCAGCGCCTGCACCAAAAGCCGCAGCACCTGTCGCTGCAACAGTTACACCCGCGCCTGCTGCACCCACTACCGCCATGGCAGCAGCGCCAGCACCGGTCCCAACAAGTGGCGCCTTGCCCTCACGCAAGGAATTGATGGAAAAATGGACGAATATTGCTACCGACAAAGTGGCCGGAAAAAGCGTGCTGGTCATGGTCAAATCCATCGGTGGCACCTCGCCAGACACTACACTGGAAGCTTATTCCAATGCTGCATTTGTGATAGACACTACCAGTGATTATCAGGCGATTTCTGCTGCCGAAAAGGCCAAATCACCATTGCAGTTAGTTAACATCCCCCTGCCAGCAATCAGCGCCAAGGAAGGGCTGGAATTCGAGGTGGATTGCAGCTACGGCAAATCCAGCAAAGTCATTGCCATCAATGTTGCCAGCCAGCCTAAAGGCAAACCCATGACACGCAAACGCAGTAGCGCCTGGATGCTGGATAACAACTTGCAGGCGGTAGAGATAAAACCGGCCAACAAGGCTAAATGTCCGACCGCACAGGCTGGATACTAAAAAAATGAATGGCACCTGCGGGTGCCATTCATTTTTCTATCAAGAATCTGCAAGCCCCTCTCCTGCATGATATTTCAGGCCAGAGAATTCTGCAGACAATCTTGGCTTTACCTGGTTTTTGTCGTTTTGCCGGTCTTCGCTACCGGCTTGGCAGCAGCTTTGGGTTTTGCTGCTGCTTTTGCAGTAGGCCTCGCAGCTGATTTACTTGCCCCCCCTGCCTTGCTGGCAGGTTTGGCTTTAGCGCTTGTGCCTGAACCGGCTCTCACCGTCTTGGCTGCCGTGCTTTTACTGCCAGTCTTCTTTGCAGACGCTGCTTCTGTCATGGTGCCGCCTGTTTGCTCACCTTCCATGGCCTTGCTGACAGCTTGCTTGAATTGTTCCTGCAACAGCCCCCACCAGGCGGCAGGATTGACAAAAGGCGTACTGGTATCTGTTGCTTCTGCAGTGGATGAAGCAGCGGCAGACTGAGCAGATTGAGTTGTCTCTTCTACCTGAGCTTCAGCATCTGTCACAGGTGCGCCTGCTTCCGGTGGCATGTCTGCGCTATCTTCATCAACTTCTTCATCAGGATCGGGCTCAGCGACCTTTGCCTTGCCTACATTTGGATGCATGGGCCAGTCGGCATTACTGTTGGCGTGGGTTGCCGCTGTAGCTGGGTTTGCAGCAGAAACCGCCTGCTCTGCCATAGCACCGGCCTGCTGCGCATGCTGGGCAAAACTTTCACCCAGGGATTGCAGGGCAGCCAGGGTCGCACGCTGCACTTCCAGGGCCTGTATGGTTCCACGCAGCATATTCATGTTGACGGTCAACCAGGATTCTACCGTCTTCAAATCCTGAATTTTCTTGTCCAGCTCATCCACCGACATCGGCGGTGCCACCATGCCGGGCACTTGCATATTGCCCCAGAGTTTTTTGACGAAAGACAGGGTATCGCCCATGGCATTCATGCCGGGGATCTCAGAACCAGAAAACGGATTACTCATACGATTCTTCCTTAGTATTTTCAGGGTTACAGATTATTTCAATTTAAGCATCTTGCATGAGCTGGGCAAGGCCGTCAATCGCGCATCGAAATAACGCTCAGTTTTAAAACCATAGCCACTACCTTCGTTATCAAAACGCACGCCACTCTCGCCCTTCTTTTGCATGACCGAAACGTACAGCGGCTGTATCAGTTGATGGTCTTCTGCCCGCATGAGGGCATCATGGAAGGTATTCTTGTATTGCGCACCTTCCATCGCACGGGCAACTGCTGCGGCTTCGGTGGTTCTGGCTTTTTCTATGGCAGTAACCAGCATCTCCACCATGATTTGCATGCGCAGATGCACATAATCATCGCGCGGATCAGGATAACGCTGACGGAATTGCTGGTAAAACGCATCACTGTCAGCACCACCGGCATTGGGATGCCACTCAGCCACAGCGCGTACCCTGCCCAGGCCGGCATCACCGAGTGCCGCCGGTGCCCCCAGGCCATTGCCATAGAAAGTATAGAACTTGGTCGTCATGCCAGCATCCTTGGCTGCCTTGACCAGCAGGCTCAGATCGTTACCCCAGTTGCCAGTAATGACTGCATCTGCACCGCTGGCCTTGATCTTCGCCATATAAGGAGCAAAGTCCTTGATCTTGCCTATGGGATGCAGGTCTTCACCGACGATGGCGATATCCGGTCTTTTTTCTGCTAGCATGGTGCGCGCCGATTTATTGACCTGGCGGCCAAAGCTATAGTCCTGGCCTATCAGATAAATCTTTTTGGCGCGGCTGTCCGCCCTGATGACTTCGGTCAGCGCATGCATGCGCATGTCGGCATGGGCATCGAAACGGAAATGCCAGTAACTGCACTTTTCATTGGTCAGTGCCGGGTCAACCGCGGAATAGTTGAGGAAGAGTACGCGATTATCCGGTGCGCGTTGATTGTGCTTGTTGATGGCATCGACCAGTGCCAGGGCAACGGCCGAGCTATTGCCTTGTACGACAAAGGGAATATGCTGGTCTGTCAGGTGCTTCAGCGCGATCAAGGAATCTTCCACGCCCTGTTTATTATCAAAACTGCTTAATTGCAGGGGATGATTGCCGTCAGGCAGGCGCACGCCACCACGGGCATTTACCCTTTCTATGGCAATTTGCAGGTTTCTCTGCACCGCTTCGCCAGCATTGCTGAAAGCCCCGCTCAACCCATCTATCATGCCTATGCGGATTGGCGTTGCGGCGCTACCAGGTGAAGCCGCGTGGGTGCTGCCCAGCATGCATAGTCCCAGCAAAACGGGGAGGTATCGTTTCATGAATCTTGTTATTGTCGCCGGCATCAAAGCTATCCTGTCATGTCCACTACATCCTGCAAACAGCAAGCTGCTGCAAAAATTGCTATTTTACTCCCTGGTAAAATCAGTCTGGTCATCCAAAACTTATCGACTGCGTTTACACTAGCAGGATGAACGCTACTGCCCCTCAATTTGATACCAATTTAATCACACGCCAGAATATGCTGTTTTTGACGCTGGCGGTATTGTTACATCTGTTCGTCTTGTCTGGCCTGGGCGGGGATGTCATGCCGGACAAGCCAAGACTGCAGGAAAACCCTATTGCCGTACAATTCAAGGACATCCCTGACCAGGCCGAACCAACAACCGCCAGCAGCAGTGCCAGGCCTGGCCCGGTAGCGGCACCTGAAGCCGAACCGCTTGCTACAGTAAAAAAAGCCGCAACGCCTTTACCAGCAGCGGAACCTGAGCCTGCCCCCGTACCAAGCGCAGACGCACCCGTGGAAGTAAAGGACAATACGCCTGCCCTGCCAGCAGAGACCAAGCCCGAAGTCAAAGCAGAAGACGCCAGTGGTCAGGTCAACAAAGACAGCACAAATACTGAAGGGCCACAAACCTACCCCGTACGTGCGCCACAGACAGGCAAAATCAGCATGCGCATTGTGCGCACAGAACCGAACCGCAGCCCTGTTTACGGCGATGGCGAAATCAACTGGGAATTCAAGACTGGCCGCTACAAGATGAGTGTGGAAGCATCCCTGGATTTGTTACTGACTTCTGTCAACCTGTATCAGATGCGTAGCGAAGGCCTGATTGATGTATATGGCATTACACCGGCGACCAGTTCAGAAAAGCGACGTAACCGCAGCGAGACCGCAACGCACTTTGACCATGCCAATAAGTCCGTGAGTTTTTCCTCTTCCAACAAGACGGCGGAAGTGAAAGATGGTGTTCAGGACAAGGCCAGCTTCATCATGCAACTGGCTGGTATAGGCTATGCTGATCCTGAAAAATTCCAGGCAGGACGCGAAATCCGCCTGCAAGTGGCAGAGGAGCGCGATGTCTCCACCTTTGTTTTTATCGTGACTGCCTACGAAGAAGTGGAAACCAAGGCGGGCAAGATCATGGCCTGGCATGTAGTGCGGCCACCCCTGCCAGGTTCTTACAATTCCAAACTCGAAATCTGGCTGGCACCGGATCAGTACTGGTACCCGATACAAATACGCAATACTGAAAGTAATGGTGCTGTGACCACACAGACTGCCACCAAAATCGTCAGTGTCACCAATATGGAAAGATAATCATGCGCAAGTCTATTACCGTGTTCGCCCTCATGCTATCGGCATTGGGCCTGAATGCTCAGACCATGGCACAAGGACATGAAGCTGCGGTCAAATATGCGACCAGGCTGCCGCCACCGGTGGAGCTGCAATACAGCATCAAGGCCAAACAAAGCGGCTTGCCACTGAGTGGTTCAGCCTCGGTCAAATGGCAGACTGCTGACCAGAAATACAGCATCATCACAGAAACCCATGCCATGCTGGTGGGCAAAATCCTGGATGCCAGCAGCCACGGTAATATCGATGACTATGGCCTGGCACCCGACAAATTTGTCGAAAAACGCTTTCGCAAACCCGCTACCACGACCAGCTTTGAGCGTGACAGCAAAACCCTGCGCTTCAGCGCTTCCACTGAAACCTATGTCCTGAAAGGCGGCGAGCAGGACAGGACCAGCGCCAGCTGGCAGCTGATCGCCATCGCCCGTGCCGCTGGTGAAGCTTTCAAGGCTGGTTCGGAATGGAAGATGCTGGTCGCCGGCCGCAGGGATGCCGACCCATGGACATTCAAGGTGCTGGGGCCGGAAAATATCAAGACCCCCATGGGCGATATGGTCGCCATCCACGTCAGCAAGGCACCACCAGCCGACTCCAAGGACCAGCAATTGGATTTATGGCTGGCCCCCGGTCTGGAATGGTATCCGGTACGCCTGAAGTTCAGCGATGCCGATGGTGATTTTGTTGATCAGGTTTTGGAAAGCCTGAAAAAATAAGACATGACAACATAGTTAGGCCACTACTTGTCGTGCGCTTTCACGACTGTCACCGTACATTCGGCCTCGGCCACGACTTGTGCGGACACACTGCCCAGATAGCGGCGCAAGGCTGAACTGCCGCGCGAACCGATGATGATGTGATCTACACGATTATTGTGGGCATAGTCGATAATGGCAGTAGCCGGGTCGGATGCTTCGAGCACATGGAAAGTGATCTTGTCGGGATTCAGGTTCAAAGGCCTGGCCCAATGCTTGAGGTCAACCAGTTGCTTGACATGGATGTTTTCACCCTGCTGTATCAGACTCTCATCCATGCCTATGCGGCTGACCTTGCGTATGGTCAGGCAAGCCAGGCGCGCACCTGGTTCGGTCTGCAACATGCGCCTGGTGATATTGCGCAGGCTTTCTGCCAGCGCTTCTGAACCACCGTTCAAATCCAGCGCAGCGACGATGATCGGGGCTCTGGACAATTTATCGGAGAGACTCTGTGATAAAGCTGGTTCAGCAGCATTAATCTGGAAACGACGCTTGAGTACGGACAGATAGCCATCCTGCACCTGCTTGTCTGCCCGCGCCGTCAATTGCAATTGATCGGGATGTTGCAATAAAAAAGCCAGTTGTGCTGCAGTATCAAAGCGGTTCCTTGGTTCGACTTCCAGGCAACGCAAGATAATCTCCTGCAACCATGTCGGTAAATCACTGCGATGGCTGCACGGCGGTATGGGGTCACGGTATAGTCGTTTTTTTAAACCAGCGACTGAAGTAGGGTGACCAAAAGGCCGCTGCCCGGTGGCCAGGTGATATAACAATACGCCCAGCGAAAACAAATCACTGCGCGGTTCATTGCGTACACCCATTACCTGTTCGGGTGAAATATAGGGGCCGGTGCCCATGGGCAAGCGGAATTCTTCATCCAGCAAATCCGGCAATCTGTCATGCCGCGACAAACCAAAATCAATCAGTACTGCCGTACCGTCGGCGCGGAACATGATATTGCTGGGTTTGAGGTCGAGATGGATGACATGCTGCTTGTGCAGGTCCTGCAAGGCATGCGCCACCTTGATACCAATATCCACCACCTCTGTCACTGGCAAAGGCGCTTCTTCAAAACGGCTGCGCAAGGATGCACCAGCGATTTGCTCCATGACGATATACGGCTGGGCATCAAAATCACCGGCGCCGAAGTAACGTGGCACATGCCTGCCCCTGAGCTTGGGCATGATCATTTGCTCGACTTCAAAAGCAACGATGGCGGTAGGATCATCTGTTGAATACAGCAGCGGCACTTTCATAATCAATGCGGGCGGGCAGCCATCATCGGTTAACAGATGGAGGGGGTGACGGTCACGCAAATCTGTCACGTGCCACAAGGCAGCCATGCCACCGGTATGCAATTTCTCTTCGAGGCGATAGCCGTCGAATTCCATGCCGCTTTGCAGCTTGTGATGTCCGGGGCCACTCATCTGTATCCCTGGCTAATTCCCATGTAGCAGCCTGTGTCCCAAAGCTGGCGGCAAGCCAGCAGCAATAATTTTCTGGCAGGCTTTTTCGGTATCGTAGGGAACGCGGTAGTAAGTCAGCTCCTGGTCTTCGGTATCAAAAGTCGCATAACAGGCAGCCGGATTGCCATCGCGTGGCTGACCGGCTGAGCCAGGTATGACCAGCCAGCGCCTTTGCCTGCTCAGCGGTATGCCCTCCTCAGGTGCCGGGGTAAATTCACCGGTCTTGCCAGTCAGGCTGATGTGGAACAAACTCGGCATGTGCACATGTCCGCAAAAGGTAATATTGGCCTTGGTCGCATGCATGCTGCGCGTGGCTTCCATGACGCCATCTATATATTCCCATTTCTCAGGTGCCCAGGCATTGGCATGGACGAACAGCATGTCTTCCCACTCTATGCGGTAAGGCAGTTTGGCAATGAAGTCGAGTTGCTCTGCAGTTATTTGGGCACGCGTCCAGTCCACCACTTTTCTGGCAGTCGGGTTCATGCCCTGACGATCTCCCTGCAACAAACCGGCGTCATGGTTGCCTATCAGGGCCCAGGCCCCCTGCCTGACATAGTCCATCACTTTATCCAGTACCCAGCGGGGATCGGCACCGTAACCAACTAGGTCGCCCAGAAAAGCATAACGAGTCACGTTATGCTTTTCTGCATGCGCCAGGCAAGCCTCAAGGGCTTCACGATTGGCATGTAAGTCTGTAATGACGGCGATCAGCATTGATGAACTTCATTCATGGTGTGTGCTGCTATTCTAATCCCATAAGTTAACAGCAAGCTTACAAGTCAAAGTTACCGCTGCGGTAATATTCATAACCGCGCGCGCGCAAGGCACAGGCCGGGCAAGTACCACAGCCATGGCCCCAGGGATGCATGTCACCACGCTGACCCAGATAACAGGTGTGCGTGTCTTCACGTATCAGATCAACCAGGGCTGAGCCGCCCAGCTGTTCTGCCAGTTGCCAGGTTTGCGCCTTGTTGATCCACATCAGTGGAGTTTCCAGCTTGAGGCGGGTGTTCATGCCCAGATTCAGCGCTACCTGCAAGGCTTTCATGGTGTCATCGCGGCAATCGGGGTAACCGGAAAAGTCGGTTTCACACATGCCGCCAACCAGCACATTCAAGCCACGGCGATAGGCCAGCGTGGCTGCTGTCATCATGAACATCAGATTGCGGCCAGGAACAAAAGTATTCGGCAAGCCATTCTCTTGCATTTCTATGGCAATATCTTCTGTCATCGCCGTATGTGAAAGCTGGGAAATCAAGCCCAGATCTATCATGTGGTCTTCACCCAGGCGGCTTTGCCATTCAGGTGAGAACTGGCGCATTTTTTCTATCAGCACAGGTCTGACGCTGAGTTCTATGGCATGGCGCTGACCATAATCAAAGCCTATAGTCTCTACATGGGCATAACGGGATAGCGCCCAGGCCAGACAAGTGGCAGAATCCTGACCGCCGCTGAAAAGCACCAGTGCCCTGTCTTTAGTGGTTAAATTATTCATAAATAATTGAAAATGAAGGTAAAGCCATTGTAAAAGAATGAAATACTTTGTGTATCAGCCAGTCTTGATGTTATGTTTCTATAGCAAAATATGCTGGGACAAGATTTGTCTCTGCTTCGCAATCCCGCATCATAAGCCAGGTCCATCTCGTGCAAGCTCATGAGTTTTTATAAAAAATTTCTTTCTTCTTCCATATTATCGGTCATAGACCAGGGCATGCTAAGTGCCCTGAATTTTGTCATTGGCATTTTGCTCATGAATCTGGTGGCAAAAGATGACTATGGCCTGTATGGACAATTGTACGCCGGTGGTCTGCTGGTCGGCCTGATCGTCGATTCCTGGATAGCCGGGCCACTGACTACGGTTGCCCCCTCAGTACAAGGGGATACCCGCAAATCCCTGCTGCGTCATTACTGGTACAAGCAAGTAGTCTGGACCCTGGCGATGGGCTCACTGGCTTTCGTGATTGTAGAGTTTGTGCCAGCGGCGACGCATTACAGCAACAAAAGCTGGATACTGGGTGCCGTTTTTGCCACCTATCTGTTTGGCAATGGCATACGCGAATATGGCCGTACCGTCGGCTTCATCCAGTCCGACATCATTTCGGTACTGCGGCAAGACATTTTATATGTAAGCCTGGTCGCCATCGGCCTGGCCTACCTGTATTTCAGCAAGCATTTCGATCTGGTGACTGTATTTGTGCTGCTGGCAGCCTCCTCCTTCCTGTGTACACTGGCCAGCCGCCAGCATTTTCTGACACATACTTCCACCGACGTTGAAGCCCACGCGGAAGAAGAAATCCGCCAGGCCATCAACGCCCATCAGGAAACCATCGCCGGTCACGGGCGCTGGGCAGTGTCAGGGGTGATCGTCGGCTGGCTGTCGAACTACAGCTATGTGTATCTGTCCGGAGCCTGGCTGGGGGTCGCAGCGATTGCCGATTTGAATGCCTCGCGCCTGATGCTCATGCCGATACCGCTGGCAGTGGCCGCCTGGTCCAGGGTGGCCAGGCCAGAAGCCAGTCGCCTGATGGCAAAAAAAGACTGGCACGGGCTCAAGCGCCTGACCCTGTTTTCCATTGCTGGCATAGAACTGGTGGTGCTGGCCTATGTCGCCCTGCTCTTGTTTGCCCTGCCATGGCTGGAAAGCCATGTCATCAGCGCCAAGTACAGTGGGCTTGATCCCCTGGTCATGATGTGGGGGGCGTATTTCGCCATCAATGCTGCCCGCTGGGTAGGCACCTCCTGGTTATCCAGTGGTGGCGCTTACAAACAAATGTTTTTCCTCGGTAGCGTGACTCTCAGTATGGTGTTGCTGATTACTGCTTTCAGCATCCCGCGTATGGGGGCACAGGGAGCGATCCTGGCCCTGATCGTTGTTGAAATATTTGAACTGATCGTGGTCTGGCGTTTTATTTTGCCACGTCTGCAGAAACAGGCTTAGCTACATTGACTGCACTAGCTGCATTAGCAACGGCGTCAAAATGCTGAAGACGGGCAAGAGGTGCCGTGATGACAGGCATCTCCCCTGGCTGACGATGGCTGAAGCGATGCAGTAGATGTTTGCCGATGAAATCTACCAGCGCCAACTGTGACCAGCGTGGCGTAAAAGTATGATCCGCTCCACTAAAGAATTTCAGGCATATCCTTTCGCTTTGCCCTAACAATTTCGCATGCCTGCCAAATTGTTCTGTCATGACATCAACTGCTGTATCACTGGCTTCATAGATCAGTACCAGTTCCGTGCCACGCGCTTCCAGGTTCTTGAAATTACGTGCCACCTGTCCGAGGAAAAAATTATTATGCATCAGGTGGGTGCTTAACGATTGCCATTGCGTGCGCATGCGCTTGCCTATGCGGCGGAATAAATTGCCCCCTATCTGGCGGAAATCCACCTGCCCCTTGAGCACGCGCATCCAGGTATCACCTTTAGTCAGTGCATGCACGTAATAATGGGTGGATTTGATCGTGGCTTTTTTTCTGGCTTCTATGGTATCGCCTGCCCGCCAGCGATACGTCAGTTGATTCATCAAGACCAGGGCGCTGACGCGTTCATCCCTGAGCGCACTTAAATATGCCATGTAGGCACCGGAACACAGACCAGTCAATACAAAGGAGGGGCTATGGTATTTACCCTGCATGAAATACATGGCGCTACTCAGGTCATCCACGCTGGATGCCGCATGTACATCGTTTTCTTTATCCTCTGGTGTCGTCCTGCTATAGCCTATGCCCGACTTATCAAAGCGCAAAACATAAAACCCCTGGCTGGCCAGGCTACGTGCCAGTGTTACATATAAACGATGATTACCTACCCTGTGATTGGCGCCGATATTACACAAGACCACAGTTGGCAAGGCAAACACATTTGCGCCGGTCTGATGGCTGACGATGCCTGTCATGCCTTCAAATTCGACCAATTCTTCTTCCACTATCGTATTGGCAATGCGCAGGCTGGCAATATCATTCGTCACCGGCACATCCTTGCTGCTTACTTCTCGCAAAGGGAAATAGCGCGCCAGCCAGGACTGCATTTCTTGCCAGATTGCCGTCGGTACCTGCGTGTCATGTGCATCTTCACGCATCATGGCGGCATAGCCGGGCAAGTCTGATAATTGCAGCGCATGATCATGATGATGCCAGGCTTGCACCAGCTTTGCTTCCTGCCCTGTGATGTCATCACGCTGCTGCAAAAAGACGGGCATGGCAGGTGCAGGCAGCTTGCTTAAATCCAGCTTGCCCAGACTGCTACGGGTGGCAGCGGTAAATTCATAACCGGTCAATTCGTCATCGGTCGCCTGATGATTGGGATCGATAGTCTGATCAGGATCGACTTCTTTTTGCAGGGAACTCATACTGCGCAAGACCAGCATTTCACGGGCATAGGCACGCCCTGATATGACAGGTGCCATCAACATGAGGGCTTTGGCATCAATGCTGGCTGCCACTGTGCCTGCCAGCAAAGCACCCAGGCGCAAGCCGAACAGGGCAATATGCTCTACGTCGGCCATCAGGCGTAATTGTGTTGCAGCCTGACGTATATTTGTTTGCCACAGGGCGACTCTGTCCTTGTCAGTTCCGGCAACTTCGGCGACATCGGCAGCATCACCCGTATTGTTATAGTCAAAAAAACAGACATCAAAGCCGGCTTTTGCCAGATGCGTGGCCAGATGCTTATAGGCCAGATACGAGACCATGTATTCATGGCCAAAGGGTGGGCAGAGCACCACGCCGCAGCGACGGCTGCCCCCGGCATCACGGATGCGCGCAGGGTGATACCAGCCCAGCATGGGGCTGGCCGTATCGCCAAACCAGAAGGCTTGCGGTGTGTACAGAATATCTTTGCTTGGGTACTGTTGCGCTGCCAAATCTGCCCCGCTAAGTTACTACGCTAGTTGCTACGCTGCTTTCCACCGTCGCCCTGACACTGCCCTGCGCATTTTGTGCCTGCACATGGCCAGATCTGATGGACTTCACATGTATGACGGACAGTCGTACTTGCCTGCTGCTGCCGGGTGCCATATGAAAATAATTATCTTCAGGCAGCAGGCCGGGAATTTGTATGGAAACAGCCTGCGCCAGCTTTTGCGTACTCAGATGCAGCAGGTGATTACCATCAGCATCCTGGCTGCACAGTGCACGCAAACCCACATCCGCCTGCTGATCAAATTGATGACCAAGCGGGAAATGAAAATCTGTGGCAATGACCTGTGCCTGCCCTGGACTATACAAAACGGCCTGCACTACATCATGCCCGGCTGGCCCGAATCGATAGGCATAACTGGTATCAATGAAATGCGGTAAAAGCGCATAGTCCTGCACTTTGATTGCCGTGTGTGCGGCTACTTGCACGGCAATACGGCCATGCGCAACACGGGTTTCTGCATGACGGTAGAGATTCAGTTCCAGTTCACCATCAAATGCCTGTGGCCCGTCATTGATGACATGCAGAGCCAGGCCATTCAAGCCTTCGTCGGTGATGAACACGGTCAGCGCCGCCATGGTGCGCTTCAGATAATAATAGACCGCCTTGGGTTTGCCATGCGCGTCAAGAATGCCCCAGCCTGCGCCTGGCCGCAGATCCCGCCAGAACCAGATCAGTGCACCATGGCAGGCAGAGCCAGCACGCCGCCATTCAGCGATCGTTTTCGCCATGACTTCACCAGTCGTCGTGCGTGCCAGTGACAGGTAATGTTCACGGTCAGCATAACGCAGGCTGGCAGGATTTACTCTATACAGCTCCGTCATATAATGATCACGCACGTCTTCAAAATCCCAGCCGGTGCCATTGTCACGCGGTACGCCCAGTTTCCACGCTGGATGCGGGCCTGGTGTTTCGCCATTCTTGAGCATGCAGTCGATAAGATCATCGTCGGGCATATTCGAGAAACCCAGACATTCCGAGGTAAAGCGTATGGCGCTGCGGCGAGCATCGTCGAGTGGTCGCAGATAAGCACCGACACCAAAATAATGGGCAACACCATTATCGAGCTGGAAAGGCATGACGCCGCCGCTGGGGCTGGAGGGCCAATACTGTATGTCAGGTCTGTATTGCTGGCAAAGTCCGGGCAGGGTATGTCCAAAAAAATCATTACGCCAGAGTTCTGCCGGCTGACCCAGCATGGCAGCCTGTTGTTCCACTTCGCTATTGCCGCAAACAACGGCAATGCACGGAGAGTGCTGTGTACGCTGCAAGAATTGCAGCACTTCTGTCGTGATACTGGCGGCAAATGCGCCATCATTCACAGGGTAATCCATATTTGCAAACATGCAATCTTGCCAGACCAGGATACCAAGCTCATCACATAGCTGATAAAACTCCGTGGTCTCATACACCATGGTGCCAATCACACGCAGCATGTTCATGCCAGCATCGCGTGCCAGTGTCAGCATCTGGCGCAGGTCGGCGGCTTCATTTTGCAATGAAATTGCATCCGCTGGCGTCCAGCAGGCACCACGACAGAATACGGGAACATCATTCACATGCAAATTGAAATCGCCGTCTCTCTGATCCACCCGTATCTGACGGAAACCGGTATGACCAAGATCAATAGTCTGCGTATGCCCGGCAGACGCGATATGCAATTCCAGCGTATACAGCGCTGCATCACCATGCGTATGCGGCCACCATTTTTTGACTTCTGCGATGCGGCAGAGGCCAAGAATACGGTATTGATTTTCACCCAGGCTTTGCCAATTCAGTGCGAAGTCTTGCTCGCCAATCCTGATGGAACAAGAGGAGATGGCTTGCAGGCTTTGTATCGTCAATTCAACTTCCAGCACGCCATCAGCACCATCAAGTTTGCCACTGATGTTTTTACCGATGATGCGGAATTGGCTTTGTAATTCCAGCATGACGGGTCTATAAGGCCCCACCGGGGCCACCGGTGGTGACCAGCCCGGCATGCGGCCCAATAAACTGGTACGCATCCAGCGCAATTGCTGTTGCTCGACCAGACGGGTTTTCCAGCGCGGGCGCGGGCGGCGTTGCGCCAGTTGTGTGTTCATCGCCAGGAAGCGCAGGCTCAAGCGTCCCTTGCCACTGATGGCAAGCGCAGCCAGGTCAAGGCTGTGTGCGATAAACATGTTCTCGCTGCGCAAGATGAGGCTGTCATTCCAGTAAACTTCAGCATGCGTCGCCAGACCTTCGAAATGCAAACGAGCAGCATTGTCAGGCAATTCCAGTTCACAGAAATACCAGACATCGGCCTCATCAAAATTATCTTTGCCATATTCAAACTGCCCAGCCGCACGTAGTGCGCTGGCGACGGTGCCTGGCACTTGCGCTGGAATTTGTGCGAGTAATCCTGAGGACAAGCCAGAAGGCAAAATCGCACTACCGCCAGCCACTTGTACAGCTCGCCAATCAGCAGTCAGAGGAATGAGTATCCGGTCTGTCATGGATGCACTCACCGCCCAGCCAGGCTGTTATCAAGCGCTGCCATGCCTTGCTGCCAGTGCTTGGCCAGTTGTTCCACCAGCGGTGCCAGATCTACAGGCTTTTTCCCCATGACGGCTCTGGCGGTTTTCAGCAACAGGGTTTTAGTGACTTCGGAAATAGCATCAAATTCTGCCGCTGCCTGCTCAAACTGCAAGACCTGATGCTGTTGCAGCCAGCGCAGATAATGCGCACCCAGGCTAAAGCCTGCGCCCAGTTGACGCAGGCAGGCAAAGGCATAGGCATGATAGGCCGCCATACCCTCTTCTTTCAATTGCTCTACATCGCGAACAAATACCGGCAGGAACAGACTGACAGGATTACTGCGCGGGCGTCTGTCCAGGTATTTGCGCAAGAGCGGCAGAGAGATCGCCGCCAGTTCTGCATCTGTTTTTTTCTGCACATGATCGAGGCGCACAAACTCGGCAAACAGGGGCATGAAGTCAGGGTCGTGCGGCTTGCCTATCCTGAAGGTCTCGAGAAAATCTTCGCCCCGCAACTCATGGTAGCTGCTGTTATGAAAATAACCTAGCTTGCGCTGCTCAAGGTCGATTTCCTGTATGGCTATCGTGGTCTTGACGTGATTCGTGCGGTAGTCTGTGCCTGCCGTATCGGGTAGGTAAAATGAATCTGTTTCGGTCAGCACCAGACGGCCACGGCCAAGCTGGACTGTGGCATTGCTGAGCAAGCCACGCCAGACATTAAGTTCTTGCACATCGATGCCATACAGAGCAAACAAGTCTTCATGCGGTGGCTTGTAGAAAGTCCACTGGTCACCATCAAAATCATTGGCAAAGACCATCGGCAGGCATGCCAGCGGGTTCAAGCCTTGCGCATGCAAGACTTCTATCCAGACATCGATGTAGCAATTGGTTTCTGCCCAGGCGCGGTCAGCGCCATGCAGGGTATGCGGCAGATAGTCGCTGGCAATAATCGGCTTTAACGCGTGCAGACTCATGACCACAATACGTCGCGGGTGGTCTGAGGCCAGTTCTCTGGCTGCATGCCATGCGTCTTGAACAAGGCCATGACGATGCGTTCCAGGCCAAAGCCCAGACAGGCGGTATGCGCCAGCTCGCCGTTTTGCTGGTAAATATCAAACAGCTTGCCGAAATGATCCTGGTGATAATTGAAGGAACAAACCGCCGTCGGCTTGGCTTCGGATATCACTGGCACCAATACTTCAAACTTCAATTGCTGCTCACGCTGGTTGGCGGCCAGCATACGGCCACCGCGGCCAAAGAAAGGGTCAGAAGCAACGTCTGAATGCGCAGGCAAACCCAGGGACTTTAAGATATCGAGGCCGCGCTGTAACCAAATATCACGCCAGGCAACTACCATGTCAGGCGTACCGACACGGACAAATTCACGCACGCGAAAAGATTGCATACGGGTAGGCTCTGGCGAAGGCTCATTCCTGAATACCCAGTTTTGCATATCCACCAAACGTCCCTCGGCAGGAACAGTGCCAGTGAAGCTGGGGTAGACCGGATAGCAGGCAGCAGGCGTAAGACACACTGCTGTCATGGTTTGCAGATGCGTCCATGGGCGGCCTTCATGGACGTTTTCCATGAGTTCTTTATGCTGTGCTTCATTGCCAGTGAAGCTGAAGATGGTACCGGCCAGTTGCGGGAAAGAATCCAGGTATTCGCTGCGTTCCAGCACCTTGCGGTCCAGGCAAGGCGGGAAAGACATTTTGACCGCACCATCATTGGCGGCCACCCGGCTGACATAGTCATCAAAACGACGCAGCACATCTTCAAACACCGGACCACGGCCAAAAATGCCCTGCACGCCAACGGGGATGATATGACCGGCGGCGACCAGATCGTCGGTCAGGCCCTCAGGAGAAAAATCGATAGACATGGGTGTCCTTCCTAGTCGTCTTTAAGTACCAGCAGCAAATTGGCATTGGTAGCCAGGATGCGGTCATTGCCGACCATGATGGCGGCTGAATGTGCGTCCCGAAGGTGGCGGCTCATGCTGAACTTGCTGTCGTTTTTATAGCCAAGGATGCCGCAGATGGATAAAGCCTTGGTCACGATTTGCGGCAGGGCCTGGGTTGCATCTATCTTCAGGTTATTCATCTTCAGTGAATAGCCCATGGAAGTCAGTGTACCGACCGCAGCATCATCTGCTGCTGACAAGGTTTCATATTCAGTCAGGCAGGCTTGCACCGAAGTACGCATGCTTTGCATCATGCTGACCAGTTCTGCCAGACGCAGGGCTGTTGGTGGCACAACACCTGGATTGGCACGGGCCTGACCACGCACAAAAGCCCTGGCTTTGTTGACAGCAGCTGCGGCACATCCCATCCAGCAACCACCCCAGAGCAGATGCGATACCGGCACCACGGTTTGCGCCGACATGTCGCCAAATGGCACATCAATGATCTGCGCCACATCACCAGTGGAAGTCATGAGGAAGGGAGGGCTGCAAGTGCCACGCATGCCCATGGTGTCCCAGCCACCTTTTTGCTCCAGCGTGTAATCGGCCTTGCGCACCAGTATCAATGACTGATCACTGTGTGCGGCATCGGGATTGCGTCTGGCAGTCACCAGTAAATCATCGGCCTGTGCACCATAAGAAATCGTCGTCGCATCCTTGACCAGCTTGAAGCGCTGTCCATTCACTTCCACTGCACAATTACTACGGCGCATTTCACCACCGACACCAACTTCAGAAGTCACCGAAGCAATCAGATATTGATGTTCGACCAATTCGCGCAAATAATTCTGATACCAGGGATTATCCATGGCATGCCGGACTATGCTGATCACCTGTATCTGGTGCATGGCATAGATCATCGCTGTTGATGCGCATTCACGCGCCAGTGTTTCAACGATTTCCACCAGTTCACTCAGGCTCACTCCGGCACCACCGAGCGCCACAGGCACATAGGCACTCAGCAATTTCTCTCGCTTGAGCGCAGCCACAGCTTCGATGGGGAAGCGTGCTTCATGATCTACTGCATTGGCATGGGGCGCGGCAAATTCTTTGGCAACCAGGCTGGCTGCCAATATCATGGGAGAGGGAGTAGCTGAGGTATCCATATCATGCCGTCAATTCTTCTATCGCTGCGTGGATAGCATTGATGCTTTCAAACACGCTGCGTTTCAGCATACGGTCTGGGAATTCCAGATCAAAAGCATCTTCCAGGGCCAACATGACATTGACACTCGCATGCGATGTCATACCAGCTTCATACAAGTCAGCATCTTCGGCCAGGACATCAATGTTGGCAGAAAATTTACCATGCTCCTTCAGGACCTGACGTATCTGTTCTTTGCTCATAGTGGCCTTTCTTATCTTTTTTGGCAGACAAATTTTTATTCAAAAATAATTCGCAAACAGGTCGCAAATACATTTGAATGGCATGCCGGGTGCAGAGGAAAAAACCGCGGCTAACGCTCCACAACATGGCCTCAACAAGCGCACGCAAGCATGCCTTAAAGTTAACAGGATAGCTGAATGCCTATGAAATCGAAGTTAAATTTGGTTACGTTTTACTTGCCAAGAAGAAAGAAAATACGGGGAGCCCAGCGCTGAAAACCATCCGTCCCACCTGCATATGAAGGGTGGGACGGACAGATCAATTTGAAGTCAATATTTGAAGAAAAATTACAGGAAATCTGACTTATTTGGTGCGCAAGATCAGACTGTTATTAGCATCTTCCTTATACGCATAAGTGACCTTGCCACGCTTGATTTCTCCTATGAAAAGCATGTTACGTGCTACTGCCTCATGGTCCGTTTTTGAGAAGGGTTTTTTATAGCGTGAGATGACGGTGGATGTGGTGTCATATTTCATGTCTTCCAGCGCCAGTTTGATCTTTTCACCATCTGTGGTGTTAGCCTGCATGAGTGCCAAAGTCAGCATTCTGAGGGCATCATAGGTCTGTGCTGCCGACACCGCCGAGGGAATGGATTTAACATTATTTATGCGAAAGTAGTTGAGCACGAATTCATTGCTGCGGTTACTTGCATCATTTTCTATGAAAGTCACAGGCATGCGCGCGCCTTCGGCATTATTACCAGCGAGGTCAGCAAAGCTGCGTTGCGACAAGGTCCAGGAACCTGTCAGTGGCACATTGAATTTTAGCTTGCTCATGCCATTGGCAACCATGGCGGCTTCTGAGCTCAGGCAATACAGGATCACCACTTGTGCACCCGCCTGCTTGGCCTTGCTCAATTGCGCAGTCATATCCTGATCGCCGACTTTGAAACTCTCGACGGCGACGGGATTGAGTTTGCGGTTCTGCAATTCAGCCAGCAAATTTTCCTTGCCATAAGTGCCGTAAGGACTTTCATCATGCAGGATGGCGATTTGCGTCAGTTTGCGCTTGTCGATGACGTCTGCCAGGATCACTGAGGGCTGCAAATTATCGCTACCGGCCAGACGAAATACATAACTGTCAGGGATAGCTGGTGGCATGAATTGCTTGGTCACGGCAGCACCGGTGGCAGCACTGATGATCAGTGGTTTTTTACTTTCCTGGAAAACCTTGGCGGCCTGCAAAACCACGCCGGTATTGGCAAAGCCGATAACAGCGACGACCTTTTCTTTTTCCACCAGTTCTTTTGCCATGGCTGCACCGACTTCGGGCTTGGCCTGGTCGTCACGTTCGACCAGTTCTATGCGCCGCCCCATGACGCCACCGATCTGGTTGATGTCTTGCAAAAATACCCTGGCGCCCCCGCGTATGCTCTCCCCCATATCAGTGGAAGACTTACCGGTAAACGGACCTATGATACCTATGCGTATAGGCGCTTCGTCAGCATGGGAAGTCAGGGGTAAAGCCAGCGTCAGAAAAAGTCCGGCAATGAGTGCAGAAATAGTACGCATACCTTGGTCTCCAGGATGTAAATTATTATTTATTGGCAATAGTTTGCATCAGCTTAGCCTGTTCAGGCTGGGATTTTCACGCTTACTTACATTTTTATAGCAGACTTGCCTGAAATTATTATAAATGGCACAGTTATGCAGACCCGCATACAACATTGCCACTAATTTAAGGACGCCCCAAGGGCTGAACATGCATCCCGCCCATCTGATACATCAGGCAGCAGAGCTCATCAACCAGGCAGACAGCCTGGTGATTGCGGCTGGGGCAGGCATGGGCGTGGACTCTGGTTTGCCTGACTTTCGTGGCAGCGAAGGCTTTTGGAAAGCCTATCCGGCGCTAGGGCAGGAAGCCATCCCATTTTATGAAATAGCCAACCCGGCAGCTTTCCGTCGTCGCCCAAAGCAGGCATGGGGGTTTTATGGGCACAGGCTGGCGCTTTACCGCAAAATCCAGCCACATGCAGGTTTTGACATACTCAGGCAATGGGGCACATCCAAAACCCACGGCCTGAGTGTATATACCAGCAATGTAGACGGGCATTTTCAGCAAGCGGGTATAGACCCTGCGCTGATCCATGAATGCCATGGTTCCATCCATTATCTGCAGTGCCTGTTACCTTGTCGTGACAGTATCTGGCAGGCAGAACATTTCGAGCCTGAAGTCGATGAGATCAATTGCCAGCTCATGAATAGCGCGCCGACCTGCCCGCATTGCGGTGGCATGGCGAGGCCAAATATCCTGATGTTTGATGATGCAGACTGGAATTCTCAAAGACAGCAGCAACAGGCGGAACGTCAGGCGCAGTGGTTAAGCAAAGTCCGCCGCCCTTTGGTGATAGAACTGGGAGCGGGTACTGCCGTGCCCAGCGTACGCAATTTCAGCCAGCGCATGAATGCGCATTTCGGTGGTCACCTGCTGCGCATCAACCTGCGTGAGCCGCAAGTGCCCTATGCCCAGGACGTAGGGCTGGCCATGGGCGCACTAGAGGCGCTTGGTGCGATACAGGCCGTGCTGGAGAAATAAACTCAGACGATTTGCCTGCCGTCACGCCATGCTGCGATCACTACCGGCAACTTGTCGAGCATGCGCACGCGGATAAAATCTGCCTTCAGGCCTACTGCAATTTCACCCCTGTCATGCAAACCCAAGGCCCGGGCCGGTGCCTTGCTGACGGTGGCGATTGCCTTGGGCAAGTCATAGCCATCTTCCTGCAACATGAAGGCGGCCTGCAACAGGCTCGCTGGCACATAGTCAGAAGACAGGATGTCCAGCAAATCATGCCTGGCCAGTTCACTGGCCGAGACATTGCCAGAATGCGAGCCACCGCGCACGCGGTTGGGTGCGCCCATGACGATGGCCAGACCCTGCTGCCTCGCCATCTGCGCAGCCAGCAAGCTGGTCGGAAACTCAGAAATACTGACACCATCAGCTACGCCTTCATGCACATGCTCTGCAGTCGTATCATCATGCGAAGCCAGCGGGATAGGATGCGCGTGTTGCTGGCATTGTTGTATGACGAGCTGGCGGTTTGTCGCCACATGACGTTGCTGGCGTTCCAGCAAGATATCCAGCATCTTGTCGACTTTTTGTTCACTCCAGCCGCGCTTGCCTGTGACATAGACGCGGTAGTGCGCCAGGTCTGTCCACTGGCGCTGGCCAGGCGTATGGTCCATCAGCGATACCAGCTTCAGCCTCTCATCCTGCAGGAAGGGAGAGAAAAGGTGTAGCAGATCTGGCTCTGCCAACTCCAGGCGCATATGCAGGAAATGTTCGGCGCGTAATAAACCAGCCTGTTCTGCAGTGCGCAAGCCAGCGACACAGGGGTTCAGGGTTTGCATGCGCACACTATCAGGGTCAATATCACCCACCGCTATCGCATCCAGCACTGTGGTAATGCCAGCTGCAGCGATTTGCGCATCGTGTGCCAGTATGGCTGGCATGACTGGCCAGTGCACCTTGGGGCGCGGCATGAGGTGTTTTTCCAGATTATCGGTATGCACTTCAACCAGGCCGGGCAGTAAATAATCCCCCTGCCAGTCTTCACCTGCCAACCCGGCTGCTCCATCAGCCAGGTCGCTGATCTTGCCATGAGTGACGACCATGGAACCGGAAAACACACTGTCAGCGCTGACAATGCGGACGTTGCGTATTGTTAACAATGGCCTGGAATTTAAACTGGAGTCAGATGCGAAATTCATGTCAATGAAAAGCTGTGTGGATACCGCCACCTTAGCATGATTTTGCCAATGAGCCAGCAAGGCAAAGATACTGGCAAGCTTGCCAGTAACGCATGCCAAGAATATATCTTGTTAGCTTAAACATCACATTTGCGCAATATAATTTTACCTTTTTTACTAAATCTTGTTTAGCGGATGCGCTTCAATTTCATACATTGTCTTGTACCATGACTGTTAGAGTCGACTAGTAAAAAAGGCCTGATCTCACGATGTTAATCACAAAATAACGGGTGGAAAATATGATGCGAAAAGCAATTGGTGGCTTGACCGCCATGATGTGCCTGGCCCTGCCTCTACTGGCACAAGCTGGCGATACCTTAGGCAAAATACGCAAAACCCAGACCCTGGTGATAGGTATCCGTGAAACTGCACCATTTTCTTACACAGACGAAAACAAGCAGCCTCTCGGCTACTCTGTCGATCTCTGTATGAAAGTGGCAGATGCTATCAAAAAAGAACTGAAGATGCCGGCCATGAAGATACAGTTTTATTCTGTTGACTCTACCACCCGTTTCACTGCCCTGCTGGAAGACAAGATAGACCTGGAATGCGGCAGCACTACCAATAATGCTGAAAGACGCAAAAAAGTTGCGTTTACCATCCCGCATTTCTTTTCCAGCGTACGCGCCCTGGTCAAAGCAGACAGCGGTATCAAAAACTGGCCACAACTGCGCAATCGTACTGTGGTCACCACCAAGAGCACGACTACTGTCAAACTGCTCAATGACAGGAATGACACCAGCTCACTGAACATCAAACTGGTAGAAGGTAACAGCGACCAGGATTCATTCAAGATGGTGGAAGAAGGCAAGGCAGATGCCTTCCCCATGGATGATGTATTGCTGTACAGCCTGAGGGCAGAATCCAAGTCACCGGCATCTTTCGCCATCGTCGGCGACCCGTTGTCAATAGAGCCCTACTCCATCATGATGCGCAAGGATGATCCCGGCTTCAAGAAAATCGTCGATAACGAGATGCTCAGGCTCATTCATGAGAATGAAATCTACCGTATTTACGAAAAGTGGTTTACCAAACCAATACCCCCGAAGAACGTCAACATGAATATGTCCATGGGCTTCTTGCTCAGGGATTCCTTGCGCTTCCCTACGGACCAGGTTGCTGACTAATCTGCGGTAAAAATCGGCATGACAAGATATGCCCTGTACTTCGCCCCTGACGGTGAATGGTGGCAGCAAGGAAGTAACTGGCTTGGCCGCGATGCAGCCAGCGGCCAGTTACTGCCACAGCCAGCCATTGCCGGGCTGGATGCAGGCTTGCAAGGGCAACTGACCAGCGATGCGCGCCGCTATGGTTTTCATGCCACCCTGAAAGCACCTTTCCAGCTTGTTGATGGCCAGACTGAGGCTGACTTGCGTCTGGCCTTGCAAAAATTTTGCTCCCGGCAAACCCATATCCAGATACTGGCTCCACAGGTGCAATGGATGGGAAAATTTCTAGCCTTACGCCCGACTGGAGACCAGACTGCACTGAACGAATTTGCCTTTGCCTGTGTCAGTCATTTCGATGATTTCCGTGCCCCCATGAATCAGGTTGAACTGGCACGGCGCCAGAAAATGCCATTAAGCGTACGGCAAAATGAATTGCTGCTGGAATGGGGTTACCCTTATACAGCAGAAGAATTCCGCTTCCATATGACGCTGACTGACAGACTGGATGCAGGGGCAATTGCAGATAGCCTGCATGATGCCGCCATCCAGTATTTCAACTTATCAGAACCCTTAATCATCAACAGCATTGCCTTGTTTGTCGAACATCAGGCTGGTGCAGATTTTGAGTTGCTGGAGCGCATTTCGTTCCACTGAATCACTTAGCCCAGCACTCTTCAGGCTACATAATTGGCGACATGATCTGCGAGTAAAGCCAAAGCATGGCGTACCTTGGCCGGCTGTTCGTCACGGCGCGGAGTAATCGCATGCAAGACCATATCTGGCAGCTTCCAGTCAGGCAAGACCGGAGCCAGGTTGCCATTAGCCAGGGCTTTGTGATCATCTTCACTCACCGCGACACTGATACCCCAGCCTGCAAGACACAGTGCATGCAGGGCCGTGACTTGAGTTGCCCTTACCCTGACTGGCACCTTCACATCCGTAACGATCTTATCTGGCCCAGTCAAACGCAGGGCGCGCGTAGTAGCGCCACCCAACCAGACATGGTGCTCCAGATCCTGGGGATGTTGCGGCCAGCCATGCTCATTCAGGTAGGATGGTGCTGCACATAGCTGGGCAGGCATACTGCCCAGTTTGCGTGCCACCAGGCTGGAGTCTGGCAAATTACCCACCCGCAATGCAATGTCTATGCGCTCATCAATCAGGTCAACCAAGGCATCATCCACCAGCAGGCACAAACTCAGCTTGGGATATTTTTGCAATGGTGCCAAGGCTTGCGCCAGCATGCCACCAAAGCCTATGGGTGCAGCGATGCGCAATTCACCCTGCGGCTCATCCCTGTGGCGGGCCAGCGCCTGCTCGGCAGAACGGGCGGCAGCTACCATGGCGGCACAACCCTCAAAATAACGCGCACCTGCTTCTGTCAGCGTCAGTTTGCGCGTTGAACGATGCAACAAGGATAAACCAAGGTCAGATTCCAGCGCCCGCAAATGCTGGCTGACAGCAGATGGCGTCATGCCCAGCTTGCGGGCAGCGCTTGTCAGAGAGCCTGCCGTGACGACCTCGGCGAATAAGGCCATGCGCTTGTACTGTTCCATCTTCACTCCAGATAAACCTTCAATTTATTAGTACAGCTTCACAGTGTTAGTGATTTTTACTGTCTATTCAAGAAATCATTAAGCATTCAAACTATATCTCACAATCCAAGCACAATCACTATTACCTTCACAAAGGAGTTTCAAATGAAAATCGCATTAATTGGCGGCACCGGTTTTGTAGGCACACCCGTATTGACCGAACTGCTAAGCCGTGGACATGAAGTCACCGTGCTGGCACGTAACCCATCCAAAGTAGCAGCGCAAGCCGGTCTTACGGTGGTAAAGGCAGATGTTCTGGATGCCGCACAGGTCGCACACGCCGTGGCTGGACAAGATGCCGTGGTCAGCGCCTACAACCCGGGCTGGGGCGAAGCGCAAATCCATGATCTGTTCCTGCAGGGTACGCAAGCCATCTTTACTGGCATCAAGCAGGCAGGTGTCAAACGTCTGCTGGTGGTTGGTGGTGCTGGTAGCCTGTTCGTCGCACCTGGCGTGCAACTGGTGGATGTACCTGAATTCCCTGCCGAATACAAACAAGGCGCACTGGCAGCCAGGGAAGCCCTGAATCTGATCAAGGAAGAAGACACACTGGAATGGAGCTTCCTGTCGCCACCGATAGGTCTGGCACCTGGTGAGCGCAGCGGCCAATACCGGGTTGGTGCAGACAATCTGCTGCCCGGCGTTGGTGAGGCACCAGCGGGCATTTCTGTGCAGGATCTGGCTGTCGCTATCGTAGATGAACTGGAAACGCCCAAGCATATCCAGAAGCGCTTTACCGTTGCCAATTAATTTCTCTCTGATTGCCCATCATGCCCAATGCAATGACGACCACAACAGCATCAGCAAATGTCAAAGCTGCTGATAATACCCAGCGCAAATTTTTATATGCCGTCACTGCGCTGGGTCTCGGTGCATTTGCGATAGGCACAGGTGAATTTGCCATGATGGGCTTGCTGCCAGAAGTGGCACAAGATCTTGCTGTATCCATACCAGAGGCTGGCCATGTCGTCAGCGCCTATGCCTTTGGTGTGGTCATCGGTGCCCCCATGTTTGCCGTGTTGACAGCCAGCTGGCCGCGCAGGACTTTGCTGATCGCGCTCATATTGCTGTTCGCAGCAGGAAATTTTGCCGGGACGCTGACTACCGACTTCCTGTCGCTGAATATCGTGCGCTTTATCGCTGGCCTGCCGCACGGTGCTTACTTTGGTGTCGCCACGCTGGTCGCCGCCAATATGGTGGCTCCACAAAAACGCGCCACGGCGGTGGGACTAGTCATTTTGGGCCTGACCAGCTCTACCCTGCTTGGCGTACCTGCCGCAACCTGGCTGGGGCAAACATGGGGCTGGCAGGCGGCTTATGTTTTTGTCGCCTCCCTGGCTATGCTCAGCGGCGTGGCGGTATATTTCGCTGTGCCTGATGTGCCCGCAACAAAAAACGCGAATCCCAGAAGTGAACTGGATGCACTGGCCAACAAGCAGGTCTGGTTGACACTGGGCATAGGTGCGGTGGGATTTGGTGGCATGTTTGCCGTGTTCAGCTACATCAAACCCATACTCACTGAAGTCACCCACATGTCTGCTGGCGTCATTCCTTTGATACTGTCACTGTTTGGTGTGGGCATGGTGTTCGGCAGCATGCTGGGTGCGCGCCTGGCAGACAAAAATCTGCTGCGTTCTATTGCTGTCCTGCTGCTGTGGAATGCTGTGGTTTTAGGTGGTGTTACTTTCGCGATGAGCTACACAATATCAGGAATCGTCTGGGTATTTTTGCTAGGCACCCTGGTCGCCATAGGCCCTGCCTTACAGATACGTTTAATGGATGTGGCAGGTGATGCACAGACCCTGGCTGCTGCCCTGAATCATTCTGCATTTAATGTCGCCAATGCACTCGGTGCCTGGCTGGGTGGCGCAGTCATCACGATGGGATACGGCTGGACTTCAACCGGCTGGCTGGGTGCATTGCTGGCATTGGGTGGACTGGTTGTCTTTGGTCTTTCGATCAAAAAATAAAGCCAGTATTCAGCAACCTCAAAAGCAGGCTAGAATGAGAACAGGGAAATGGCATTAAGTCAGGTTCACTATTTTCAGAGGTGCACATGTCCATCACACCAGAACAACTGCAAGAACTGATGAAGGAAGTGGAGCAGGAAGACCCGATAGATTTTGCTGACCTGCCCTTCGAAGAAGATGAGTTGCGCGCCATCACTGCCCAGCATTTGTGCGACATGGCTGATGCAATGGAAAATTTCAGCAATGAAGACAGACAAGTCACCTTGCTGGCAGTCGCAGCAAAGCTGGTGCTGGAAAACCTGGTCCTGCATGTGCAGTTATTGCGCCAGCATGACATCCCATTGAGCCAGCAAGTCAGCAGTCTTTTGCAAAACATCAAAAAGAAGTAAACCACCCATCATTAAATCGCATGCCAGAATCCACATTCGCTGATACCAGACCAGCACGACAGTTCCTGCTCATCCCCGGCTTCATGTGTGATGCCAGTTTATGGAAGTTCATGCTGCCCGGACTGGAGCAACTGGGACAGGTGCATTTCGCCGATCTGAATCAGGGAAATAGTATAGAGGATATGGCCGCACGCCTGCTTCAAGTATTGCCAGAGAATGTCATCATCATCGGCTTCTCCCTGGGTGGTTATGTGGCGCGTCATCTGGCATGGCTCGCGTTTCAAAAAAACAAAACGGGAGATAAAGCTATAAATGGCCTGGTCTTGCTGAACACTTCAGCACGCGCCAGCACAGCAGATGAAGATAACAAGAATCGCCAGCAAATCAAGCTGCTGGAACACTATCCCTACAAGGGCCAGACCATGACAGCCCTGCGCCGCGCCCTGCATCCTGAGCGTCAGGATGATGCTGTCATGCTGGCACAATTGCAGGCCATGTCACTGGCGCTGGGCAAGCAAGTCTTCTTGCAGCAACTGTCCATCGTGCGCGCCGATGGCCATCATGAACTGGCTGAGATTGCTTGTCCTTCCCTCGTCGTCGCCAGCAAAAATGACCAGATGCGCAGCCTTGCAGAGTCAGAGAAACTGGCGCATGGATTACCACATGCCAGACTGCATATCATCGAAGATTGCGGTCATATGTCGCCATTGGAAAAAGCACCCGACCTTATCGCCACATTAAATGACTGGCTGAACCAGAGCGCAATTTAAGATCAGGCTCTTGATAACCAAATTGGTTCATGTTGCCCAAGTGTCGGGGCTGGCAATGCAAAATGTGCGGGTGTCAAACTCATTTTTTCTACTGGCGCAATCGCCTGCATCTCACCAAAACCTGACTTTGATGCCTGCAAAAAACTGGCGATTTCATCAGAACGCAACTCTGCCGCATCTTCATGTAAACCACGTCTCGGCATGGCTTGCAGCCAGCGCCCTGTCTGTGCCAGCGACACCCTGACTTGCCAGCTGCCGCCTTCAACAGCGCGTTTTTGCAGAGCCAGCATGGTCGCGTAAGCCAGCAAATAACCTGTCGCATGATCGAGTGCCTGGAAAGGTAGTTTGCCTGGTGCAGTACCACCAGCCGCCCGTCCTTCTGCATCGGCAATGCCACTGGCAGATTGCACCAGGCTGTCAAAACCGCGCCGGTTTGTCCAGGGGCCGACATGACCATAAGCCGAGAGGCTGACGTGTATCAGGCCGGGTTGCGATGCACATAAGTCTTCTGCAGAATAGCCTAATTGGGATAGCGAACCAGGTCGGTATGCCTGCAAGAAGACATCGGCACCGCGTATCAGTTCATGCAATTGCTGTCGTCCATCAGCGTTCCGTAAATCCAGTTGTGCCGAACGCTTACCACGGCCAGTATCCAGCACCAGCGGCATAATGTTGGGCAGATGTGCTGCGCTGATCGCCAATACGTCAGCACCATGCTGTGCCAGTGTGCGTGCGCCTACAGGAGCGGCAATCACTCTCGACAAATCCAGTACACGCACACCATTCAGAGAACGCTGCCCGCCTTGCTGACCTATAGGTATGACGGGACCATCTGCTATCCGTCTGACTTCAAATAGCGGCAATTCAGCAATAGCCTTTGACTGTGGATGCGCCTGCCACTCCTGCTCTGTGCGTATCATGGCGGCACACATGTCTGCATCAGCAAGTACCTGTTCCAGCTCAGCCGCTTTCCAGCCAGCAATGGCTTTGGCGACTGCGGCACGGTCTTCGGCACATTCCAGGATCGCCAGTACACCATCACGATGATGCGGAAAATTGGTATGCAATTGTATCCAGCGGCCATCGCCCGCCTGGTAATAACCAGCGATCTTGCTCCATGGGTCATCGGCAGGTTTGCCATTGATGCTGAGGTAACGATCGCTCTTGAACATGGCGAGTGCATGGCGTCTGTCTACCGTGACCTTTTGCACGGTGCCACCGCGTGCCTGCCATAGTTGTGCAGCCATCAGGGCTTGCACGGCTATGCTGGCAGATGCCACATCACCAACCGGGAATGTCGATGGCAATTGCGCACTATCACCGCTGAACGTCACCTGCTGCAAAGCCTCAGGTTCGCCACCGCCCATTTCCCACAAGGATGCCAATAATGCTGCTGCCGACATGATGTTCTCCAAAGTAAAATCAAACTGGCGCACATCTGGTCTGATGTGTATGCTTGCAGTCTAGAATCTGCATCACCCTGTGGTCAATCTTGATTCTGCCTATCAATATAAATTAATCGTGGATAACACTCTTACTGCCAGACAAGCTGCCGAGTTGCTAGGCATCAGCCTGCCTACCTTGTATTCCTACGTCAGTCGTGGCTTGCTGCAATCGCACCAATACGAAGGACAAAGAGCGAAACGCTATTTAAAGGAAGAAGTATTGCGCCTGCTGGCCCGCAATACCGATAGCAAGCGGGCAGGTGGAGCAGCTGAATCAGCGATAGACTGGGGAGTGCCGGTACTTGAATCCAGGATCACCCAGGTAACAAACGGCAAGCTGTATTATCGTGGACATGCCGTAGCTGAACTGGCAGACACACATACGCTGGAACAGGCTGCGTGGATTTTGTGGGATAGCAATGCAAGTCCCGATCTTCCTCAAGCCTGTCTGACTGAATTGATTACGCTATGGCCAAAACTGCTGAACCCGACTGCACATCTGTCGCTGTATGAAAGAGCCATCAGCATATTGCCCGCACTGGCTACATCCGTTGAACAAATACCCGACATCCATCCTCATCAAAGAGCGATGCTGTGGATGCATCTGATGGCAGCGGCGCTATTGGGTGTAGCACCCGACTATCGCCCATTTCATCAAAAGCTTGCTGCAGCATGGCAGTTGAATGAGGAACAAACAGAACTGGTGCGCGCAGCCCTGGTTGTCAGCGCTGATCATGAATTGAATGTGTCAACATTTACCGTCCGTTGCGTTGCCTCTGCAGGTGCGAACATGGGCATGGCTTTGGTGGCAGGGCTGGCTGCGCTCTCCGGCCCCAAGCATGGCGGTGAAAGCCTGCGCGTCAGCCGCATGCTGCGCGCCGCGATTGCCAACCCATCCGATGACATCGCCAGCTTTCTGGAAAAGCGGCTACGAAGCCATGATGCCAGCCATCATTTTTCACCGAGGCTGCCGGGTTTTGGTCATCCACTCTATCCTGAAGGTGACCCGCGTGGTGCGCTGTTAATGAAAATGCTGGACACAAGCACACATGCAAAATTGTTTGCAATAGCAGAAATGGCAGAAGACCTGACAGATCAAAAACTGAACATAGACTACGGTCTCGTCGCCGTGGAAATTGCCTGCCAATTGCCGCTTGGTGCAGCGCAAATCCTGTTTGCACTGGGTCGCACAGCTGGCTGGATAGCTCATGCCATGGAGCAGGTAGAAACTGGCCAGCTCATACGTCCGCGTGCCAGGTATGTTGGAAAATTCCCTGACACTGCGTCAGATTGATTCAGGTCTCTGTATCAGTTGTGTCGGCTGTATAAGCAAGGATGTCGCCAGGCTGACATGCCAGTACCTCACAAATTTTTTCCAGCGTATCAAAGCGTATTGCCTTGGCTTTACCGGTCTTTAATACGGACAGGTTTTGTGGCGTGATATCGACGAGCTCAGCAAGGGTATTCAAACGCATCTTGCGCTGAGCGAGGACGACATCCAGATTAACGGTAATGGGCATGGCGTCCTCAGATGGTCAATTCAGCTTCTTCATTGAGATCGACACCAATTTCGAGCGACCAGAGCAACAGCAGGCAGGCCCCCAGCCAGATGAGCTGGTCAAATGATTTTCCAAAAAAGTGAGCAAAGCTGCCAGTGGCTTCGTGCCCAGGATAAACGTAGCTCAATGCAATTGCAATCAACTCCACCAGAAACATGATGCCGACCAGTATCAGGTTAATGTTGAACGCTTTTTTTGCATGGAACACTGCCTTCTTGTTGAAGATTTCTCCTTCATGAAAACAGGTCAGTAATTGATTCAAGTGAACCAGTACCAGTTCTATCATGCCAAAGAAAAACAGCGAAGCAAGCACAGCTGTGACTTTTAACTCCGTACTCAAGCCCTCCCGCAGCAAGGAGAAGAAACCGTCTTCGATGGTGACTGCTTTGGCAAGGTAAGCCATTACTGTCAAATCGCCAGCAGGTGCCATCATGACGATGACAGGCAGAGCTATCGCCCCTATCGCGACGATGATCATAGTAAGCACGGTCAGAAACAGAAAATACCTGCTCAACTTGCGAATATTGGTAATCCTGGCATGTTTCTGAACTTGCATTTGCAACTCCTGATTGATTTGGTGATGTGAATTCTACGTCATAAATTTCGAAATGCAATATTTATTTATCGTTTATCGATAAATAAATGCCGTTATTTAATATCATCAAGCAGGAAACAAAAGAAAAAGGGCTGCATAAAGCAGCCCTTAACAAAAAACAGCTCAAATCACATGATTACCAGG
Source organism: Undibacterium sp. GW821-FHT07F11 (assembly GCF_059418665.1). Taxonomy (NCBI): domain Bacteria; kingdom Pseudomonadati; phylum Pseudomonadota; class Betaproteobacteria; order Burkholderiales; family Oxalobacteraceae; genus Undibacterium; species Undibacterium sp. GW821-FHT07F11. Next base: position 113,067 of record NZ_JBWKQH010000006.1, on the reverse strand, counting down.
TGTAAGCGGCCTTCGCATAGTAGTAACGGCCATTGAAACCATATGGTGAAAATGTGGAATACGGCAGCGTTCCGCCAGAATTCAAATTGCCTGCCGATGTCACCTGGTCAGGATATTTGTCAGTCAGGTTATCAACACCGGCACTGATAGTCCATTTACCCAGCTTGACGCTAGCCACCAGGTCCAGCACTGTGTTGGCGCTATAAGTCTGGTCCAGTGCGACACTGTTTTGTGGTGAGACAAAACTGCCATAGCGTGTGACCAGGCCATGGATATTCCAGTTGGCAAAGGCATAGTCAGCAGCGATACTGAATTTGTCTTTTGGTGTCGCCTCTGTGGCGCGGTTGATGGTTTGCCTGTCTATCAGCAAGAGATTGTTTTGCGTCAGAATCGCCGGATTGGCAGCGACATTTTTGACAGTTGTGTCATTGTGATTGTAGGCCACGGTAAAGCCCAGCTTGTCTGTGCCAGACAGTGGTATCTGGTAAGAGCCAACTACATCAACACCACGGGTCTTGGTATCGAGCGCATTAGTGAAGTAACGCGCTGCACCGACCAGTACACCTTGCTGCGCCAGCACACTTTGCAAAGCCGCAGGCAAGACCAGATTGCCGGAATACAGAATGCGTTTATCAATATCGATCTGGTAAGCATCTATGCTCAGGGTCGCATTCCTGCTTGGCTGTATGACTGCACCCAGGCTGTAATTGCGTGATTTTTCTGCCTGTAGCGGTACAGCACCAAGAGCCTTGGCAGCAGCCGTAGCGACGCCAAAAGTACCGGTATCCACCAGTTGCGATGTACCATTGATGGTGATCAGGTTAGTTGTCGAGATAGTGTAATTCTGTTGCGCCAGTGAAGGCGCACGGAAACCATTCGATGCCGCAGCACGCAAGGCAAATTCTTTGGTGAATTCAAAACGGCCAGACAATTTGCCAGAGGTGACACTGCCAAAATCGCTGTAGTTTTCATGTCGCAAGGCCAGCGAAGCACTCAATTGTTTGCTCAGTTCAGCTTCGACGTTGGCATAGATCGCTGTGCTATGGCGGCTGAAGCTGCCTGCATTCGAAGGCTGGAAACCAGAGAAACCCTGGGCACCGCTACCGAAATAAGAATTCGCTTCACCTGCACCAATTTCATATTGGTCGCGGCGATATTCTGCACCGACGGCCAGCGTCAGCGGATTTGCCAAGCCGGCAAATTCTATCTCCCGGGCCGCATCAAAGCTTGCCAGTGTCTGGGTATTTTTCAGCTTGCCGGCGTAAAACTTGGTCGGGCTGGTGGCACCCAGGCTCAGGTTGACGGTATTGTTGACATCCAGGCTGAATTCGCTGGAACCATAATTGACACTGGCATCCCAGCGCCAGCCATCAGTACGGCCTTTGACGCCGCCGACGACAGACACATCGGTATTTGTCCCGGCTTCATTCGGCAGGAAACCATTTGGGTACAGCGGAGTGCGCAAAGTCGTGCCTGTGGTGTAGGCCGTGCGCCAGGTCGCTGCAGCATCAGTGCTGCGGCGGCTGTAGTTGGCAAAGCCATACAATTCTATGTCTGTGGCCAATGCCAGCGAAGCATTTGCACCCAGGTTGGTTTGTTGCAGCCTGGGGTCACCCTGTATCTGATTGACTCTGCCGTACAAGGGTTCTAGCGGATTACGGAAATCAGCACCAGCGCGGTTGGTTTCATTCTGATTGCGCTGTTCTGCGGTAAAACGCGCCCAACCTTTGTCACCCAATGCCGTACCAAAATTGGCTGTGACGCTGCCCTGAGTACCATCACGTTTGCTGTATTGGCCCCCACCCAGTTGCACTTCACCACCATTCGCCCCTTTTTTAAGGATGATGTTGATGACACCGGCAATCGCATCTGAACCATATTGCGCCGCTGCACCATCACGCAAGACCTCTATCTTTTCAATCGAACTGATGGGGATGGTATTCAAATCAGCCGGTGAAGAACCCCGCCCTGCCGTACCATTCACATTCACCACAGCCGAGGTATGCCAGCGCTTGCCATTCACCAGCACCAGGGTCTGATCAGGTGACAGGCCACGCAATTGCGCCGGGCGGCTGGCAGATGTACCGTCAGCCACGGCAGGACGCGGGAAGTTCAAGGAAGGCAGCAAGCGGCTCAACACCGTTGCCAGTTCACCAGAGCCTGTGGATTGCAAATCTTTGGAAGTCAATATGTCGACCGGTGCTTCAGAATCAGACACGGTACGTTTGATGCTGCGTGTACCAGTCACAATTACGGTATCTGATTGTGGCGGGATGATTTCTTGTGCCTGTGCAGACATGGCAGATAAGGCGGCCAGCAAGGCTGTTACCAGTACGGCATTTCGTCGCTTTGGCAGAGTTGAGGCTAAGTTTGAAGTTGAATTCATTCGGTATCACTTTCCATGCTAATGAGCTTTAATTGAACCGATATTACTTCCTTGTGCATAGACGACAAACGATTGTTTTCAGCTAAAAGCATGAAAAAAACATATATAGCAAAAACTCTTCATCTCATTTGCCGCTCATCCTGCAAAACGCACAGGTATTCTTTCCAGCAAGCCGCTGCCATACACTTCATGCGATTTCATGTCGTCAAGATGGATATAACCTATGTGGCAGTGGCAAGTCGCTTTGCTGCAGCTTTCTTTCTTGAGCATACTGGCCAGCGGATCTGTAAAGATATTGCCTTTGCGGGTTTTGATGAAGTGGCAGCGGAACAGGTCACCATTACCTTCGATAGACACCACCTCGCTACCAGCCTTGCAGTCTTTACCCATGCTTTCATACCAGGGCAGGTTCAACCTGAACAGGTAATCGATATCTTCAAGGAAAGCGATTTCTTCTTCCGAGTAATAATCAACTTCACGCTTGTAGGCATTGATCCACATATACACATCCTGTGGCAGGCGCTGGCGCAGAGAAGTGATTTGAGGGAAATGCTGTTTTAAACCCACTACACCTACACTATGGCGTATCTGCAAGGCAGCCAGCTCATTGCATTTGCTGAGAAATTTTTCTTCCGTCACAAAGTCGGGATGGTAGGTAGTCCACAAAGCCGTGGTCCGGGTATTGCAGCGCGACAGCCATTGCGTATTCCAGGCCAGATTGGTTTGTGCCGCCACCTTGCTGACATGCGGCAGATGTGACAAACGTATCACCGCTTCCTGATACCATTTGCGCACCAGGGCTTCGCCGTAAGGCGTAATAAACACTTCCATGGGTTGGTCGGCGTTGCTGTTTTGTTCAACCCAGGCTACGAATCTGTCCAGGTCTTTTTTATCCAGCGCCTGCAGTTCACGGCTGTTTTTTTCTTTGGCAAACGGACAGTATTCGCAACTGTAATTGCAATCTGTCAGATGGCCGCGATAAATGACTTTCAGGCTCATTTGGTGACATACTCCTGCATCTTTTGTTTGACTGCGGGCGAAATAAACCAGTGACCGATAAGATCAGAATAAGCCATGCCTTCACCCTGCAATTGCATGCGCCCTGCAATTGCATGCGCCAGATTCATTTCCAGTAAGGTTTGCAGTTCAGGAAAATCCGCATACACATCCGTGCCATAAATTCCTTGGTAATGCGCAGCATCCAGCCCTTGCGCTTTCAGCAAAGACTTGATCAGATAACGACGCTTCCTGTCATCCTCAGACAGGCGTATACCATAACCCGCTGTCATGAAGTCGGCACGCTCCTTCGCAACGTAGTCATCGATGATCGCTGCCACATTCGGCTTTGATACCGCATATTCTGTCGAGTAATGCACATCTGTCGTGTAAGACCTTGCATTCGTGCCCAGACCAATCATGCCATCTTCCTGACATGAATATTCTGAACTCTCACGCAGGCCGGCAACTGGCTTGCGGAACAGACGCATGGAGTCTTGCACATAACCCTTGGCCTGCAAAAAGTCCCGTCCTATGCGGTAGAGTGTGCTGCGTATGTCTTCGTTTTGTATACTGATATGCTTCTTGAATAGTGAAGTCAATGGGCGCACATACAAGGGATACAGGAAGATTTCCGTCGGTTGAAACTGCACCGCTTTTTGCAGCGATGCCAGCCAGGTTTCTGCAGTTTGCCCGGGGATGCCATAAATCAGATCCAGATTAAATACCGGGAACTGATAGCTGCTTATTTTCTCCAATAGCGGTTCCATCACGGTTTCTGGCTGTACCCGGCCTACCGAACGCGCTTCCGATTCGATGAAACTTTGTATGCCTATGCTGAGTCGCTGCACGCCATGCTGCGACAGGAAAGTCAGTTTTTCATCATTGATGGTGTCCGGTGAAATTTCGAAGGAACCTGGCGTGTTTTTCAAATCTACGCCCAATGTACCGGTGTACACATTGAACAATTGCTCCAACTGGCTGACTTCCAGATGACTGGGTGTACCACCGCCTATGGCATAACCGGCAAAGTTGAAATCGCCGAGGCTATCTCTTACCACTTCAGCTTCCAGCCGGATCTTTTTCAGATACAGGCTGACCAGGTCTTCCTTGGGATGGGACACTGTAAACAAATTACAGAATGAGCATTTCATGCGGCAAAAAGGAATATGCGTATAGAGATACAGCGCATGCTTTTTCTCTGCTGCCCAGAGTTCTTTCAAATCCAGTTTTTCTTCAAAAGTTCTGTAGGCTGTTTTGTGCGGGTAAGAATACAGATAGCTTTGAAAACGATTGCTCTCTTCCAGATAACGGCGAAACGCATGAGCGATCTCTGTCATATCAGGCTCCCGCGCGTCATGTGAAAATCAGCATAGGGAATAGTCCAGACTTTTTCATGCCCCAGCCTATGCCCTGTATAACCGTCCTCACCGTAGGTTGTGCCATGATCAGAACTGATAATCACAAAAGTATCGCCCATTTGATTGAGCGCCTGAAACAAAGGTGGCAACTGACTGTCTATATAACGCAATGCCGCAGCATGGCTGGCCAGGCTATCACCAACTGAACCGGGCAGGTAATGGCAATTGGGTTGATGTAGTGCGGATAAATTCATAAATAAAAAAACTTTTTGATCAGGTTTTTGTTGCAGCAACTCTATGGCAAACTCAACTTGATGCCTGGTTGAGTCAGTATCAGTGACGCCAAACTCAGGCTGCCAATAACTTTCCTGGAACAGATTGGGCAAGACACAGGACAATGGATTTTGCTTTTTGAAAAAACCGACTCCACCTATGCAGATAGTGCGGTAGCCGATGTCAGAGAAACCGCTGACGATGTCTGGGGTATCGAAACAATAGCTGTTTGTTCCCGTGGTTTCACTGCCTGCGAATTTCAATGAAAATAAACGTTCATGCACGCCCGGTCTGGCTGGCGTAGGAAGAAAACCAGCGAAAAAAGCACAGTGCGATGCGTAGGTGAAAGAACCGGGAGCATGGCGTTCTTCCCAGCCTGATGGCAATACACTGGCAAGAAAAGGCGTGCGACCTGTCGCAAGCTCTTGTTGTGCGACGTCATAGCGCAGGGTATCAAGAGTAATGAAGAGGACATTGCTCTTGCCCACAATCTGGTTCATGTCATGCATGCCAGGGTCTCCTCCAGGTCATGGATACCGGATAACTGATGATCTGGTTTGACAGCGACGGTTTCATTTTCAGGATTGATAAAAACTGTTTTTAATTGCATGGCTATGGCAGGCTGCATATCATTGATGTAGTCGTCCCCTATCATGATTACGCTGGCATGATGTGCGCAACTCAAGGCATGTGAAAACAATCGCGTATCAGGTTTGGCATAACCCACTTCAGCAGAAATGAAGATATGTTCAAAGTAAGCGGTAAGGCCAGCCTGATGCAGTTTCCGCCTTTGCATATTTGCTGAACCATTGGAAATAATCATGAGCTGGTAATCTGCAGACAGACGTTCCAGCAACGCATTGAGCACGCTATCTGGCTTCACAAATTCTGGCAGTGACTTGTGATCTTCCCACAAGCTTTCTGTGCTGTAAGGAAGGCCAGGGAAACGCTGCAATACCTCATGACAAAAAAGCTTACGGTCTTTTCTGCCATGGCAGTCCAGTGCAATCATTTCTGCATGCACCTGCAACATATCTTGGTCAGAAAACGCATCCCGATTCCTGCTGATAAAATTTTGTATGTACGCATGAAAGGCCGCATCCCTGTCTACCAGGGTATTGTCGATATCAAAAAGCAGGCTGGCTTTTTTTGTCTTAAGCATGAGTCAGCCTCTGCCTTTCCAGCACTGCATTGATTTCTGCCAGATAAGTATTCTCAGCTTTGTGCAACAAGTTAGGCAGCAAATCACCAAAAGCATTAGCTTCCAGTAGCACGGGGCTTTTGCCATTCCTGGGTAACAGAATATCCAGGCCAGCATACAGCGAGCGCGGAAAAGCCTGCATGGTTTTTTCTACCAGGGTATCGATCTCTTGCCAGGTTGATGAGGGCAATTCCAGTTCATCCACTGCACAGCGCTGGTTACCCAGATGCAGATTGGTCATGGGACCACGACTGAGCCTGGCAATGGCATGTCTGCGCTGTCCTGCAATACCAACTGCCCGCAAATCATAAGAGCTGTCTTCATGCTTCGCTTTGGGTACCCAGCTTTCTACCATGGCACCTTGTGTAAATAAAAAATTCAAGATATTTTTTATTTCTTCCCGGGCAGTATATTTTTTGATTTTCAGTGAATTGTAATAACGGTCGCCATCCGGGCCATGCACAATCTCTACGGTAGAGTAAGCCTGTTCTTTGCCATTTCCTTTATTGTATTCGTAAGCGACGATGCCAGAGGCCGAAGAACTGGAATTCAACTTGATGAAGAAACGGCTGTAATTCTGTTTCTCTACAAAGGCAAGAAATTCGTCATAGCCGGAAAAGACCGGCAGGCTGGGCAGAGTAAGGGCTGGCAATATTTGTTTGTATAGCGGCTTGTTAAACATGCTGACGATATCGTCAGGGTGATTGAACCAGCTCAGCTTGACTGTCTGCTGCGTCATTGATTCCATCAATCTGGAAAACCCCTGGAACCAGAGTCGCGGATGATAAATCCTGCCGCATTCATCTTCCAGTCCGTTGGCATTTTCCAGTCCACCAAGGGCGAGTATTTTCTTTTCCACGGCAAAGTTTTCACCGGGTGACTCTACCCTTAACGTGTCGCCGTCCCTGAGTACATCAGATAGCTCGCACTCACCATTCAGGATACTAAGGTAAGGGACGACCAGGGCAGCATCCTGCCCTGCTTGCTGCAATGCTTCCTGAAAAAAATGTACACGCCGGTTTTCAGGATTGCCTATCAGTACAAAACGGGATTTCTGCATCTGACTTTATTCAGTGACAGCGGGATAACGCCATTCATCTTCAATATCTTGCTGGTCAGTGACATCGACGAGGATAGCTAATTTTTTGAATTCCTTGATCATGTCATTTGACAAATAATGGTAATGCAAATCCAGTTTCTTAAGTCCGCCTATCTTGGCACTGTCCAGCAATGCACGGCCACCATCGTCACTGAGCGTACCCATGGACAAGTCCAGCGTTTCCAGTTGCTCCAGCACGGATGCCTGTGCAATTTCAGTTGCTATCTCATTGGCGATTTCACTATCTACCAGACCCAGGTGTTTCAGTTTGGGGAACAAGCCTTTTTGCATGAAAGGACGCAGATCGTCGATCTTGCCATCAAAACCGTATTCATCAACGCCGATATACAGTTGCAGATATTCTAGATTAGGCAAGTGGGCAGTCGCAATTTTTTCTATGGCTTCTTTGGGGAGTCCACCACATTCTATGGTCAATGCTTTGAGATGTTCATGCTTTAGTGGCTGGGAAGACAGGATCAGGTCTTTCGAACCCTTGATATGCAAGCGTTCCAGCGCGGGGAAGGCCGCAAACAATTTGGTGTAATCTGCCTGGGTGATCCAGGATATCTCGCACTCTTCCGAATCCATGTCACCAACAAATAATTCTTTCAATTGTGGCAGTTTGCCGGGATTGGCGATCAAGAGATCCAGAGATTCTTGCGGACCTTCTTCATATGCTTCTTCCCAGGCGGCAATCACCAGTGACTCAACTTCTGTTGCCTGGCTACTGTCCAGAAAAGCGGTGACTTTTTCCAGCAAAGTCTTGCCTTCTTCTGCTTCGTCGTAACTGACGCCTATGCGTCGTGCTATTTTCTTGGCGCTGGCATCGGTTTTTTCTACATAACCTTTTTTGGTTTTTTCACTGATCAGCTTTTCCATTTCTTTTTGTGCTTTTTCTGGTGTATCAAAGCTGCTGATTTTTTCCTGGCCTGCCGTACCTATCTTGCCGTACTTCACATTCAAGGTATTCGCTTCAATTTCAACTTGCCAAAATTTGTAAGACTTGGAATCCTGGTATTCAAAATAATGTTTCATTGCCTGACGCCTTTAAAGTGTGCGGTTGGTCTCGCGAAAGAATGATCAACAAATCATTTTTCTTGTTGGGGGGCTGCAAAAATATCTTGTCTTTCATGCTAGATAATCAGGTTCACCCCGCACCTTGTCAAGCGAGAAAATCAATTGTTACATTGCACAGTTTTACTATTTGTTTTCCTATGAAGATGGACAAATTTCTCAGACACAATTATCTGGAAATATTTTTTATCAGGGCTGTCCTGACAAAGTAATTAGTTACCGCCGGTTATCGCTGCTGATAAACTAGCAAATGCATGCCTTCAAAAATATTTTTAAAGAAAATTAGGCACTTTTGAAGTAAACGTGTATATTCCGTCCTGTACTTGCATCAAGTCCTTAATTTGTTGGTCCCAATTCCGCATAGCTTTATCTCTCTGGCTGTTCTGTCTTTTTTCCACTGGTTTTATCACTTGCTTACAAGTCCATTTTGGGCGATTTTGCCCATGGTTTTATCAAAAGGAAAAAAACATGAGTACTCAAACAGGTATAGTTAAATGGTTCAACGATGCTAAGGGCTTCGGCTTTATCGCTCCTGATGCAGGTGGTGCAGATCTGTTCGCCCACTTCCAGGACATACAGTCCAGCGGTTTCAAAAGCCTGAGCGAAAACCAGCGTGTGTCTTTCGAGCGCACAGCCGGCCCTAAAGGCGACAAAGCCAGCAACATCCAGGTTCTGTCCTAATATCAGACCAAGGTCTTTATTGACCTTGTCGGGTGAATTCAATTTGCCCGGTCGCAGCGCTTTTGACTAATTTAGTAATACCGGCCAGTGACACCACGCAGATAGCATGGGTCACTGGGAATTAGTCAATCGCATGGCGACACCCTTCATCTGTCAGTGTTTATGTCTCGTACAAAATGCTGATGCGCAGAATGATACTTACCGGCTCTTGGTACCACGCAGATAGCATGGATTAAGAGAAAATGGTATTGTCGTTAAAGGATGCATAGTGCATCCTGTGAACAAGACCGCAGAGTAAGCTCAGCCTACTCCAAAGCGCCTTCATTCTCACCGGCTGGATTTGCATGCATATGCGAACCGGGAAATGGTGTAGTGAAGTGTTGAAGGATCTCATTCGTGGTACCTCCTGACATGGACCGAACTATAGCGGACCAGCAGGAACAGGCAAACACCCCCACATTGCACCGCGCAGATAGCACGGGTGATGTACCAATCAGTGACACCATGCAGATAGCATGGGTTGTTGTCAGTTTGCCGGAATGAATGGAATGCCCACCCCTGGTGGGCTTTTTGCGTTTACATCCAAAGAATTATTTCAAGAAGTCCTTCACTGCGGCTACCGTCGCTACGGGATCTTCTTCATGTGGCACATGGCCCAGTTTATCGAATATCACCAGCTTGCTGCCTGCGATATCCTGATTGAATTTGCTGGCATATTCTGGTGGTATCAGCCTGTCTTGCCCACCCCAGATAATCAGCGTGGGGACATGGATAGTTTTGATGCTGGTTGCATGTGAACCAGAACTGGTTTGCTGAAAGCGCTGGCCCAGGGCATGACGGTTACCTTCACGCAAAGTCATGGCGGTATACCTGTCCACCAGTGCTGGTGTAACTTTATCTGGATTGCCGTAGACGTTTTTCACACTGTTTTCCATCAAATGACGTGGCAAGAAATGTTCACCTATCCATGCCAGTTGCGGCATGCGGGCGATACGAAATCCCAAAGGTATGGAAGCAGCTTTAAAAGCATAACCACCAGCATCCACCAGTATCAGGCGCTCTACTCTTTGCGGTGCGGCGACAGCTACCTGCCAGGCGACTTCGCCACCAAGAGAATTGCCAGCAATGATGCAATGACTGACTTGCATGGTGTCAAGCAAATCGAGTATGAACTTTGCATAGGTAGGGCTGCGGTAATCAGCATCGGCCCTGGGGCCTGTCAAGCCAAAAGCCGGGATGTCCATGCTGATCACGCGGTGCTGGTCTTTCAGTTCTGCCACCCAGCCTTCCCAGGTATGCAGGCTGGCCGAGGTGCCATGTATCAGCACGATGGGCACGGGGTCATCACGCCTGCCTTCGTCACGTACATGGACAGCAATGCCATTGACGTTGATGAATTGCGATGGCGGCGGGGCCCAGCGAGCTTTCAATTCGTCCACGGGTTCATCTGGTGCCCAGAACATTACAAGGGCAATACCTGCCAGACCGAGCAGGGCCACGCACAGACCGGCTATGAAGAGGAAAAGTTTCAAGAAAAATCGCTTACCAGGACGCAACGAATTTTGCATATTTATTCCTCAGGGAGGTCTTACTTCAAAGCTGCTTCCAGTGCATTACCTGCAATTTGCATGAAAGCACGTACTCTTGCGGTATTGCGTAAATCCACATGCGTCAGCATCCATAAAGGGGATTGCAAGGCCGTGATTGGTTCAGACAAAGCCCGCAGGCCAGCCACGTCCCTGGCCACAAATTCTGGCAAAATGCTGATGCCCATGCCGGTCTTGATCAGGGCCGTGGCGCTGGGAAAATGATCAGCACGTGCCACCACGACCTGGGATGGTACATGGGCATCAACCCAGCGGTCATAACTCCTGTCCTGACCATCAAAACCTATCCAGGGAAACTCCCGTGTCAAAACTTCCAGAGGCAACAAAATCTTTGGTTTGAGTGCCGCCAGGCAAGGGGCTTCATGCCAGCCATACACACGTATCCTGACTTGCCCGAGCTGTCGCCCAACCAGGGTATCCGGTACGTCGGCTGACATGCGTATCGCCACGTCAGCTTCGCGCCGCGCCAGGTCCACTCTTTCGCGGGCGGTGCGCACTTCGACTTCAATCTGACTGTGTAATGCGTGAAATTTTGCCATTGCTGCGGGCAACAAATACATGGCAACTACATGCGCTGTCGTGACGCGCACGTGACCAGTGAGACGGGTATCGCCGCCCATGATTTCGCGCTCGGCCTGGGCGATCAGGGGTTCGCATTGTTCTGCTGCGTGCCGCAGGCTTTCGCCAGCTTCGGTACAGACGTAGCCCGTGCGTAAACGCTCAAACAGGCGCACTTCCATTTTTGCTTCTATGGCTTCTATGCGGCGCAATACCGTGGAGTGGGTGACTTTTAAAACACGGGCAGCAGCAGACAGGGAACTGGCACGCGCTACCGTCAGGATATAACGCAAATCATCCCAGTCAAGGCGCGTGGCAGGCTGTCCCGGCTTATCAGAAACACCAGCAGAAGGTAGGTTTTGTCTGTGCATTTTTGCGAATTAAAACTGCAAATTCGTCGATTTAATATGCACAGATTAGCACCTATACTGCGCCCATGACCAGAGCTGATTGCATCAACTGGCCAGCAATGTGGTCTATCAGAGACGGGAAAACAACATGGACAGCCTATCATTCATCATCAAACAGGCAGGGAAACTTCCCAGATTATTTGATCTGGTCAAGGCTGCGCGCGCAGCTTTTGATCAATGGATAACGGGTGTTAACAGCAGGATAGATGCGCGCCCCATGCCCCGCCAGCACAGGCTGGGATCATGGGAGCGCCCATATCAGCAAACAAGCAAACAGATACAGACAAACAAGGACGACAATTAACCCAGCTCTTTGGCAACCACTGCCACTGATCCCGCATCAGGCAAATGTGAAATTTGTGCCAGCATATGATCTTTGATGGTTTCATTGATTTCATCAAAACGCGCTGGTGTTATATTCAGACTGGCAGCAATGGCACGTACAGCTTGCGTTTCAGCATCGCTGAATGCGCCATCGGCAAAGCCTGTCATGACGCTGAGGGCAAGAACCATTTCACGTTCTTGCTCTGTCGCAAAATCACTTGCTGCCAGTGTGTAATCAGCGGATGCAGCCAATACATCATCGAAAGATGGGTGGCTTGCTGCGCTGATGCTGCCTTCATAGAAGCTTTTGATCAAAGCAACTTCTGCAGGATGGATGCCATCTGTTTTTGCTACCTGCAACATGGTTTTGCTGGCAGCGATGATGGCACTATCACTCAGGGATTGTGGGGCAAGAAATGGAAACATGGTTTTCTCCTGGATATAGATTGAATTTAAATCGCATTGCGCAAGACTTGCAATTGCTGCTGCACTTCTTGCGGTGTCATATTCTTGAAGCGGTCCGGCAACATGGAGCGGCGTGAGGTTTCAAACACGGCCAGCATTTCCATGAAGGCTATCATTTGTGTTTCTTGCGGTGGCATGAAGTCGGCCACGGCCATCTCAAAAATTGCTGAGGTAATTTCACCATCGCCACGCTTGGCAAATTCCAGCGCCAGCAAGGCTACTGCTTCCAGATCGGCATTTGAATAGCCGCGCAAGACATCAAACACAGGCAGGGTATTGGCCCAGTCTATTGAACATTTGACGTCGTAACGGCTAAGTATTGCTTTGACGATGTCAGCACGTTCAGTGGCAGTGTCGGCATAAAAGAAAGGTATCTTCCTGTCCAGACGGCCAGGGCGCTTGATATCGGTATCGAGTTTATCAGGACGGTTGGTCATGAGAATGAACAAGACCTTGCCGCGGTTCTCGGTATCAGACATGAATTCTTTGAGACGGGCAATCACGCGTGAACTGGTACCACCGTCAGAGTCATCTCCCTGCTTGCCAAAGCTGCGGTCACCTTCATCAATGACGACGGCTATCGGCCCCATGGCCTTGACGGCATTCAGCACACGCTCAAGATTGGCCTCAGTCGAACCCACCCATTTGGAGCGGAAATTTTTCAGGCTCACGCCTGACAATCCCGCTTCTTTCAAGAATGCCTTGATGACAAAGGTCTTGCCTGCGCCCATCGCACCAACTGCCAGCAAACCCATGGGTGATCTTGCCTTGTCGCCAGATTTAATGGCCTTGGCAATTTCCATCAATTCAGTCTTGATATGTTCGTTGCCACCGACAGCACTAAGGTCATGCTTGGGTTCGATAAACTCGATGAGGCCAGCGCATTCTTTTTCTATCAGCTCACGCTTGCGCTTGCGCACTATTTCCATCATTTCGGAATAGGGGTCAATATCGACATCTACCGAGAGAGTCTTGCCCGGGTCTATCAGGTGGGCGATTTCTTCCGGTGTCATGCCTGCCGTGATGGCTGATAGTTTTGCTGCCCGGTCTTCTGCATTGGCCTGGCCTTGCAAGAGACTGGCGATGAGTTTGGTACGCTCTGCTTCCCGCAGGCCTTGCGGGCCTTCAGCAGCAACGATGCTGCTCAGTTGTATCACACGCAGGCCAGCAGTTTGCTTCGCCAGCAATTTGACTTGCTGCTCTTCCATCTTGGGGGCGTAATGCCTGACCGCTGTTTCGCGCTCTGCTTCTTGCGGAATTGGCACTTCTACTGCAGCCACCTTGGGATTGGACATGATGGCCTGATTGATCTCGGCCAGTGACTCACACAACAAGATGACAACATTGTCTTTTTGCGCCAGTGCATCATCGAGTGACCAGCGATGCAGGGTGGTGAAGGCGATGCGGTCTTCCAGCGACATCATTTGCGGGTCGCCATTCGGGAAGATCGTGCCCGCATAAGGGAAGATCACGGCATTCGATGCATGTTCACGCATGCGCCGCTCTACCGATTCAAAGATGCCCGGCAAACCCTTGTCAGCCAAATAGCCGTACAAGACTTCCTTCTCCTCTGTCGTTGCGCCTTGCAGGAAACGCACGCCGCGGTCAAGGCTGATTTCCATGATGCGGTTTTTATTGTCCTTCAATAAAACCTGAGACAAGAATTCAGACATGCCATGGGCGACACCATCGACCAGGTAGCGGTCAAATACATTGCCATACAAGACGAAGACAGAAGCCTCGCCCGCCAGATATTTCTGCCTCAGCTGTTCTGCCCAGACGGGCAGAATGCGCTTGCTAGTGCCAGGTTCGCTCATGGATTTTTGCTCTATCACATTGACTACTTCATTAATCACTTCTTTGACCGCTTGATTACCTGCATCAATCACATTGTCTTGCCACCAGCGGCAGTACCTGCTGCCTGGCTAGCCCTGGCTTTTTTCATGTCTTCCAGTTGTTGCTTGGCTGTGACTGCACCGCTGCTCTGGCGGAGTTTTGCCAGACGCACGTCAAGGTCAGAGCTGCGCAATTCCTGACCAAGGTTGGCTTCAGCCACGGTGTTTTTAATATGGTCGCGCACATTGCTGAGGGCCTTGACTTCGGCATCTACAGACAAGCCTTCGAGCTGGTTCTGTATTGACACCCGAGCTTGCGCACTGTGCATCTGCGCCAGCATGCGGTCTTTTTCTGCCTTGAGTTTATCGATCTCGCCCTTGACTTGCAGCAGAGAATCCTTGGCATCATCGGCATCGGTCTGGGCAATTTTCATGTCATCTTGCAGGGCAGCGACGCTGGCATCGAGGGCATTTTTCTTTTGTATCAGCACGACTGCCAGATCGTCCTGGTTAGTGGCGATAGCGCCTTCCAGGTCGGCAGTGATGGATGCCAGTTCGGCTTGTTCAGCCTTCAAACGAGCTTCTACATCCTGCCTGCGGCGTATGATGGCGGCGGTAGCAGCCTTGAGCTTGGTGTACTTGCTGATCATGGAATCGATGGAATTCTGGTAGGCAATTTCCGGGTGGCGTTTTTCCACGTCGGTGATCCACAATGAGACGAAGCCTGACCAAAGATTGGATAAGCGGGCGATGAAATTACTGTCAGACATGATGTTCCTCTTTTAGGTAAATAATTGACCGTGAGTTGGCTGTGAATTAACCACGTTTATCGAACAATCGCTTCGAAGAAGGTTTTGTGATGTTTGGCAAAAGTCTGAAAACCCAGGTCCAGGCTGGCACGCATGGCTGCATGTTCCTTTTTCGGGCTATAGGTAAAGGCCAGTTCGGCACCCTTGGTGGCCCATTCAAAATGGTCAGCCTCGGCTGCGCCGCCATGACCACTATGTATCTGCAACCATTGATAGCATGAATGGCTTTGACCGGCGATATCCTGCTTTGCCTTTTTCAGGAACCGGGTCACTTCTTTTTGTTCTTTGCGCAGGTATTCATCTATCATCGAGAACTCGCGGTCAGCCAGGATTTCTGATCCCAGATGATAGCCTATCGCTGCCATGATGGCATCCCTGCTGTCTTCGCTGCCGTTGCCGTAGCCTTGTGCCACCTTGGCATTCAGGGTTTTCAGCCAGGCGGGCTCATTGAGCAGTTTATTCAGTTCTGCGGTAGTAGCAGCATAGCCTTGCTGTCTGGCAAAACGCAACAAGCCAGCCAGTGTCGCCTGGGCCAGGCAACGATGAGTATCGCGATGCACAGTATCGCGGTCATCAAACTCATCACGCGCGGCATCAAAGAAAAAACTCGCCACAAAGACACTGCGGTCATTCAGCAGGCGCTCTGCGATGGTCTGGTCAACAAAAGTGGTACGCGAACGCCCTATCTTGCCAGATAGCGAAGCCACGCCGGAACCAAAAAAACCATTCCAGCTGGTATAGCGTGCAAAGAAACGCAGCAGGCCCACGGCACCATCCTTACCGGCATGGCTCAGTGCGTTCTTCACGCGTGACTGCGCCAGCTCAAAGTCTGCCAGTCCTTGCAAATCTTCCTGCGTAATGATGTTGTATTCCATGATGCTCGCCTTCCCGTTTACTGTGTATTTTTCTGTGCCTGCGCTTGCACTCTTGCCCCGCCTGCGACGCGGCTTTGCCGGCGGTTTTCCAGCTCCTGCGAAATGACAGGCACGGTATCGCGCAATGCTCCTTCGAGTTCCGCTTCCAGGTCTTCTTCCAGTCCCAGCTTGGCTATCGATTCTGCCAGCTTGGAATCAACGTCAGACGAAGTCGGTGCGGTCATGATGGTCTGGTAAATCTCATCCATCTGGTCTGGCATGGAAATGATGGCAGCTTCTATCGCCGCCTTGCGACTGAGCATGCGGCGCTGTCTGGTGATGAGGGACAAATAATCATTGCGCGCCTTTTGCAATTGCAACTGATCCATGCCTGGCTTGATATCTGCCAGGTCCTGATCTATGCGCTCCAGGCGCATTTCCACTTCTCTCATATTGACCGAGTTTGCACGCTCTTCTATCACCGTCAGGGCCAGCCACATGCTGAGGTAATCGAGGGTAGCATCGTCGAGTTTTTCCACGTCATTCATGGACAGACTGGTGCGGCTGTCACTGGCATACTGATAAAGGGAGGCCACATGCTGCAGCATGCGCTGATAGGCATCCATGGAACCGAATACCTTGAAGGCGATGCCTTCGCGTTTGTGTATCTCTTCGAGGAAATGCTGCCTCGATGCCGCTCTTTCCTGTTCCCGGTATTTCTTGTCGACAGTGGCGCGGAAATTTTCTGAATACGGTATGAACATGGCGGCGATGGTTTCGCCAGCCACCAGGCCTATCAGGGGAATCAGCGCGGCATTGAAACCATAGGGTATGGATATCAATACGCTGGCGGCGACGGTACCCAGCACGGCAAAGACATTGCCCTGGCTGTACAGCATTTCCTTCACATATGAAACTTGTTTGATCTGCACGTTTTTATTTCAATTCGTTATTTCAAATGGTGACTCTGAGCGTACCGCGTCCGGCGCTTAATTTGTGGAGTTGTGAGAGCACCCGTTCCTGCATGGTAACTGCCTCGGTAGAACGTTGCCATACTGCAGAACGTGGGCGACTCTCGGTAATTTCAAAGTCGTCAGCGATCTTGGCAGGCTGGGTAGACAAGACGATGACACGGTCGCCCAGCAGCAAGGCCTCAGTCACATCATGCGTGACGAATACGATGAGGCAGGGACTGGTTTTATGCAAAGTGATCAGCAGACGCTGCATTTCTTCACGGGTTTGTGCGTCAAGCGCGCCAAAGGGTTCATCCATGAGCAGGATACGTGGGCGTAATACCAGCGCCCGCGCCAGTGCCACACGTTGATTTTGTCCGCCTGACAATTGCGCAGACGAGAGGTTTTTCTTGTCAGCCAGCCCTACTGCTTCGAGCATATCGTCTACGCGTTTTTTCCATTCAGCTTCGGGGAATTTTTTCTTCCACAAACCGAGGCGAAATGGAAATGCCACGTTTTCATAGACTGTCAGATCAGGGCGGTTTGCATAGCGCTGAAATACCATGACGGCATCGTCATGCGGGCCATCACATGCTTCGCCATTGATATGTACAGAACCGGATGTGGGTGATTGCACACCGAAAGGACGCACGCCACCCATCATGTGCAGCAAGGTACTTTTGCCACAGCCCGACGGGCCCAGCAACATATTGATGGTGGGCTTGTCAAACGACAGGCTGATGCCATCAATCACGCGCGTGACCGGACCACCTTCGTTGGTATATTCCTGCACGATTTCATTGAGTTGCAGGCTGATGTCGGTGGTCGTTGTCATGGTAGTTGCAGCACTTTTGTCTGCGCTTTTGTCCGCCATATTGTCCGTCATGGTTTCCGTCTTGGTATCTGTGCTCACTGAGAAGTTTCCCATGGATAGAGCTTTCTTTTCAACAGGCGCATCAACTGGTAAGTCACCAGTGCCAGTGCAATGATGACGATGATGCCGGCAAACACCTGGTCCATGGCGCTAAAGCGGCGTGCGTTCTGTATCAGTTGGCCCAGGCCTTCACGGGCATTGACGTATTCAGCCACGGTAATATAAGTCCACATGACCGAGATACTGACCACGACAGCGTCGGCAATACGCGGCATCGCCATGGGCAGCACGGCTTTTGTTATGCATTCCCAAGGTGTGGCACCCAGGTCACGGGCGCTGATGTAATAACTTTGTGGCACAGCCTGTATGGCATCACGCACCATGGGCACCAGGTACACCACCGCACCGATGAACAGGAAGGCGATCTTCATCACCTCACCTATGCCCAGCCACATGACGAGTATGGGCAGCAGAGCGACCACAGGGGCAGAACGGAAAGGATCTATCAGCGGTGACAGCAAGGCATTCAAACGCGGTGCAGCACCCATCATGACACCCACTGGTATGCCGATAGCAATCACCAGCAGGCCAGCCGCCAATACCCGGCCAGCCGACCACAGGGTGGCATTGAACAACATGCTGTTACCCTCATTCCATGCCAGATACAGCATGGCCTGTGCCACTGCCCAGGGCGATGGCAGCCTGGTCGGACTGACCATGCCGGATGCAGCAATCGCAGCCCACAGCACCAGTACCGTGGCGACAGATGCTATGCCCAACTGGCGTCGCAAGCCAGGCGACATGACGGCATAAGGATTCCAGAATGTCGTCATGATGCTTAACGTGAAAATACGCCAATACGGGTAGTGCGGTTCAGGGCACGGCAATCTTCCAGCGCCAGGCCATCAGCCGCAGGATTGTCTTCATTGCATAGTGGCTTGTCAGGGCCATTACCAACAATTTTAAAACGCGCCTTGGGGAATTCCCATTGTTCATTCAGATACTTCACAACCGCCGCCGCACGTGCCTGTGACAGACGCAGGTTGGAGTCCCGTGCACCAACACTATCACTATTGCCGCTGACTTCAAAATAAGCGCTGCCGTTGTTTTCTATGAAAGGCACCATTTCTGTATCGACCACACGCTGGGCTTTCTTGGTCAGTTCTGCACTGCCGGTAGTGAAACTCACGGTAACTGGCTTGGTGACGCTGGCTGCTTGTTGGGTAGCCACTTTTTGTGCAGTTTCAGTAAACTGGTATTGGGGCTTGGCTGCAGCAGTTTCTACTGCCGTGTTCTTGGCCAGCATGGCCTTGATGAAGCGGTAGTCAAAACTGTCTTGCGGATTGATGACTGGCGATTTTGGATTTGCCAGCGCACCTGCCGCACGGTAGATGGAATCAAAGCGGCGATACACACGGTCATAGTGGTTAGTACCACCAACCAGGCCCAGAATACGGGCATTGTCTTCCAGACCTGTCCATACCAGGTTACTGAACAGTGATTTGATGAAAGGCTTGCCTTCCTGCTTGGCCAGCAGTTTGAAGAATTCTTCCGTATTGACCAGGGCATCGACGGCATTATCAGGTTTGGCACGTGCCTGTGTCACACCTTCCATCCAGCCTTCAACAAACTTCTGGATGACCGGCAGGTTTTCTTCTTTTGCCAGTACGCGGCTGTCACACACCATAATGTCAAAAATCAGGTTGGTGGCAGTCTTGGTGGAATACACGACGTGGCCACCTTTGACATTGCGCAAGGCCAGTGACAGGTCAGGATCCCACAGGGCGGCAGCATCAACATTGCCTGATTCCAGTGCGGCACGTACACCCGCCGTACCTTCATCGGCATTGATGAAAACAAACTTGACGCTTTCTTTCTTGCGTGCCGTCATGGACGAATTTTCTATCGCATCAATCAGCATGCCATGCGATGGCGTGAACTGCAGCACTGCCACTGAGCGGCCAGCCAGGTCTTCTACCGTGCGTATGCCACCGTCTTTGGCGATGACGGCATCTGCACCCTGGGTATTATCGACCACCATGACAGCACGTGCATCCAGGCCGGCATTGCGCAAATTAGGTTGCTCCTGCGCCCATGAGTCAGAAGTACGCCATGCGCATTGCGCAGCACCTGATTCAAACACGGTTGCCAGCGCCGGGATGTCATCCTGAATGACGAACTGCATGTTGACGCCCTTGGCCGCATAAATGGAATTGGCCTGTGTAGTCAGGCTATTGCCATTGGCAACCAGCGCAGGCGCATAACCATGGAAGCTGACGATACTGACCTTCAGGGGGTTGCCACCAGACCCGAGTGGCCCGCTACCAGAAACTGGTGCAGGGGCAGGTTTGCCCGACGGCGTTACAGCATTCGGTTTGCCTGTTGCCGGCGCACTGGCTGTTACGGTCGCGCCAGATTTTGCGTCGGCCCGGTTGGCCCACCAGTCCTTGAGCGCCAGATTCCAGGCTGCAGAGCCTGCGGCGCCTAGGATAATCACTGCAATAAGTCCTTTTGCAAGGGGGCTAGCTGTAGCCATGGTCATTCCTTGATGATGTGTTGTTAGTCAGTGTGAGTTCAGTATCGTTTGCTCAGAACTCAGTGCGAAAATTGCGCAGGGATTTCGCGCAATCTTTCTATCTCTGTCTGCAAGCGCTTTACTTCGCGTTCACAGGTTTCCCTTGCAGTTTTCTGGCCACCTTCCAGATTAGTGATCTGTTCAGCGGTTTTTTGTATCTCGCGCTCCAGCAGCCGTTCCATTTCAGCAATCTGTTTGCGGATTTCAGTCACAGCTCTTTCTTCAGCCTGTTTCAAATCAGCGACTTCAGTAACTACCTGTTGCTGGTTGGCCGTAAGCTGGGACTCCAGTGCCTTTTGATAATCTTCCAGCGCAGCGATTTTTCTTTGTGCATCAATGACAGAATCGTCGATGGTCCAGTTATCATCCGCTGCATCCATGGCGTGCACTGCCGCCTTGCGGGTAGCCTCGTCCATGGCGCGCAGGCCATCAAGCAATCTGAGCAGTCGTTCAGCCGGAAAAGGAGAATCTGGTATCTGGGCGCTTTTAAAGATATCGTCAAAAGACTTGCCCTCGGCAACATCGGCAGCTGCGTATTCTATGGGTGGTGGCAGGTCCTGGCTGGCATTGATATTGTCTGCCACAGGCGCTTCACTTTCGGCTGCATGCCCGGTTTCCATCAGTTCTTCTGCAGGATCAGCACCATGCAACTTCATTTTTTCTTCATCAGATAGTTCGACCAGCTTGGCAGCAGCCAGAAACTTCAGGATACCTTTCACGCGAATTACCTCTTCAGAAAAATCTATGTGTGCAACAAGATACAACAGGCTGGCATAAATTGCCACTTTGATTGCATGTGTACAGCAGTTGAAAACCAGGTATTTGTCTCTGAGGGAACACAGTATTATCTGTCCATTGTGCGCGTTGAGCAGCATGTGAGGGAACAGTTGCAAATATCAATAGCTATTTAATAATATGCCTTGCCTGCAAACCTCCTTCATTTCCCAATGGCAAGTATGCTAAACCAAGTGCTTGCGCATGCGACTTAATGGTGCAACTACGCCGCCAGGCAAATCCAGCTGGAAGCGTTCAAACACCGTAAAACCACAAGCCAGATAAAGCGGCTCCCCCGGCATGGTGGCGGCCAGTTCCAGTATAGTAAAACCCGCTGCCTGTGCCTGGGCACTGCAATGCTCCAGCAAAAGACGGCCCAGGCCACGGCGCGCAGCCTTTGGCTCGACAAAAAAAGCCCGTATGCGTGCCGCATCTGTTGCGGGATCAAGCAAGTTATCCACGCCCTGCTTGGCCTGGTCGCCGCCAAACAAGGTCTTGCGCTTGCTCCAGCCGCCGCAGGCCAGCATGCTGCCCTGCTCTTCTATGACAAAATAAGTCTGGTCATGGATGAGCTGCGTATCAACACCAAACACATGCGTGAGCAAAGCATGCGCCTGCTCAGGTGTGTAAAAGGATGTGCTGAGCTGTATCGCTGACCGTGCGATCAGGGCTTGCATGGCTGCGATGTCAGTTTCTGCAGCACAGCGTATCGTCAAATTTTCATTCATCACTTTTCCTTTTCCAGACTAATGGACTGCAAGTCCGCAAGATTTGTCAAATCCCTTCATGTTAAGGTGAGCACCTCGCTGACTAGTACACACCTTCATCATGGATAAACTGGATTTGAAGAAACAACTGAAATCTGTCTATCAGGCATCGGCCGCTACCGTGAATGAGGTGGATGTCCCTGCATTTAATTTTCTCATGATAGATGGCCAGGGTGATCCAAACTTTTCAGACAGCTATGCAGCAGCCGTAGAAACCCTGTTCACAGTAGCTTACACCCTGAAGTTCATGATCAGGAAAAGCAGCGCCGCAATTGATTATGCCGTCATGCCACTTGAGGGCCTTTGGTGGGCTGATGATATGGCTGCTTTTGTAGCAGACCGCAAAAGCGAATGGCGCTGGACCATGATGATCATGCAGCCTGACTTTATCACTGCTGAGATGGTGACAGATGCCATTGCGGCAGCGGGCAAGAAAAAAACTCTGCCAGCATTGCAGCAATTACGTTTTGAAAGATTCAATGAAGGCCATTGCGCACAAATCCTGCACAAAGGCCCGTTCAGTGAAGAAGGGCCGACCATAGACCGCCTGCATCAATACATCGACGAACATGGCAAGCTGACAGGCAAGCATCACGAAATTTATCTTAGTGACATACGCAAGGCAGCAGCGGAAAACTGGAAGACCATCATCCGCCAACCCATGAAAAAATAGAACCCATCATCATTTTCAGAACAGGATAAAACCATGCAAACAAAAATCGTAGAAAAAGTTGTAGAAATAAGCAGCTTCCAGATCAGTGGCTTGCAAGTACGTACCCGCAATGCCGATGAAGCAGATAATGCCAAGGGCAAGATAGGTCCTCTGTGGGGACAATTCTTTGCCAAAAATTTGCCGGAGACCTTGCCCGCAAAAACTGGCGATGGAAAAATCTATGGTGTGTATTCAAATTATGAGAGCGATGCGAATGGCTTGTTTAATGTGACTGCCGGTGTTGCAGTCATGGCAGCTTCAGCAGAACTGGCTAACGTCAGTATTGCTGCCGGTCGTTATATGGTATTTGAATGCCAAGGTGAAATGCCTGCCGCCATCATAGAGGGCTGGGGCAAAGTTTGGTCTTATTTTGCGAATAGCACTGAACATCAGCGCCTTTACCTGACTGACTTTGAAGAGTATCAGGGAGCAACTCAAGCTGCGATCTACATCGGTATAAAATAAGCGCCACATTATTATCCTGAGGCCAGCATGTCCGCATTGTCCACCAATCCAGCCCTGCAAGTCAGTTATGAACGTCGCCTGAGCCGCGTCACCAATTACCTGCATGCGCATCTGGATGAAGACCTGGATTTGAACAAGCTGGCCGAAATCGCCTGCATGTCACCCTACCACTGGCACCGCATCTACCGTGCCATTCATGGAGAAAGCGTGGTGGCGACAGTCAAGCGCTTGCGCTTGCAAAGAGCGGCCACCTTGCTGGCGCGCAGCGACATGGCGATAGATAAAATCGCGGAATTTTCTGGTTATCCCAACCTGCAATCCTTCACCCGCATTTTTGCATCAGTCTATGGGCAACCACCTGCACGTTATCGCAAGGAAGGTAGCCATCAGCAGTTCCCGCTGCCAGATGAACTCAGCGGTGACCTGCACTTCCCGGTTAGCATCACCAACACCGCGCCTGTGCAATTGCTGAGCATAGATAATACCGGCAGTTACATGGGGATCAGCAAGACCTTCGATATCCTGACTGGCTGCGCCGCATCGCGGCAATTATTCAGGGAAGATACCCGCTGGTTCGGGATTTACTATGACGATGCCATGACTGTGGATGAAGACAAGTTGCGCTCCAAAGCCTGCATCAGTGCGCCGCAGCCCCTGCCTGAGCAGGCATTGCAAGCACCATTGTCTTTGACCGGACTGCGCGGTGGCAAATATGCAGTGCTGACCTACAAAGGCCCTTACTCTGACATGCAGCCGGTTTATCGCTGGTTCTTTGGCGTCTGGCTGCCTGCATCAGGGGAAGAAATCGACGATGCGCCGCCGTTTGAAGAGTACCTGAACAACCCGCGCGATACTGCACCCGCTGATTTATTAAGTAATATCTACATGCCCTTGCGCTGAGGTTCATCAATGTCAGTACGACAGCAGCACAGCAAAACATAAGCAATAAGTCAATTTAACCTATCATTCTGCAAATTTATAGTGCAAATTGATCATATTGCCTGCTTTTTACTAACAACACTGGCCCGCATACTCTCCATCAGAAAATCACTGGAGACAAATACATGCAAACCACAGACCAGGTGTTGATGATACGCCCTGCCAGATTCATATCGAATCCGCAAACTGCGGGCAGCAATGCCTTTCAACACGAAGAAAACCACGCCACCCAGGCGCAAGCCCATGCCTTGCAGGAATTTGATGCCTATGTTGATGCCTTAAGGCGGGCTGGCGTTGGTGTGACCGTCATCAATGACACACCACTGCCGCATACGCCGGATTCCATATTCCCGAATAACTGGATCAGTTGCCATGCTGACGGGCGGGTATTTCTTTACCCCATGGAAGCGGAAAACCGACGACAGGAAAGACGGGCCGCCGTGCTGGCAAAAATTGCCGAGAACTTCCATATTCGTGAAGTCATCGACTTCGGACATTTTGAAATTGGCGCGCTGTATCTGGAAGGTACAGGGTCCATGGTGCTCGATCATGAACATCAGCTCGCCTACATCTGCCATTCTTCTCGCAGCCACCCGGCTGTGATGCAGGAGTTCATGCGCCACACAGGCTATCGTGCCATCTGGTTCCATGCGCATGACCGCCATGCTCAGGCGATTTATCATACGAATGTCATGATGTGTGTCGGCAAATCCCTGGCGATAGTCTGCACGGAAGCGATCACTGATGTCACTGAGAGAGATACCGTCTGCGCGATATTGACTGCCTCTGGCAAACAGATGATCGCCATCAACTGGAATCAGATGGAAGCCTTTGCCGGCAATATGCTGGAACTGAAATCCATTGATGGCAAGGCAGTATTTGCCATGTCACGCCAGGCCTGGACAGCACTGACTGTGTCCCAGCAAGAAATGATTTCTGCTAATGCGAACGTAGTGCTGGCACCGATAGAAAATATAGAGCGCCTCGGTGGTGGCAGTGCGCGCTGCATGCTGGCTGAGATATTTTTACCCCAGCGTACATCCACAGCTTGCCTCACTGGATAGGACTTTACCCTCTTATACTTTGTGGGTAGATAGCAGGATGCTGGTCTCGGTATTGGCAATGCCGTCTATCTTGCGTATACGCCCCAATACCTGATCGAATAATTCCAGGTTATCGGCGCGCAGCTCTGCCGCAATATCCCAGCGGCCATTGGTCGTATGCAAGGCTGCCACGCCTGGCTCACCACGAAGAGCCTTGATAACGGCGGCAGCTTTGTTGCCCTCTACTGCTATTGTGGTCCAGGCACGGATACGGTGTGCTTCACTGGCAGGCTTGAGTTTGACGGTGTAGCCAACAATGACACCGCTTTCTTCCAGCTTGCTGATGTGGTTTTGTACCGTAGCGCGTGACAGTCGCAATATTTTCGCCAGCTCGGTCACTGAGATACGGGCATTATCTCTCAGCAAAGATAGCAATTGGCGATCAGTGTCATTCATGGTTTAGCTGCCCCTGGCAAATAAAATTTCTCTCGCAGCGCTGAAAAGGATCAGCGCTACGATGCTATTTTATATGCCCTGAGGCAGTATGAGTCAGCAATGAATGATCTTCACAGATATTCACTAAGGTGGCAGCTTAGAACCTGTTTCCGATCTCAGCCCGGCGTGTCACCTTTGCGCGTTACCCTGCCAGAACCACCTATGGACTTGCTGATTTTTGGGTCGCCATAGTAGCTGACATCACCAGAGCCGCCTATGCTGACATCCAGCTTGTCCTTTGCCCATACCTGGGCAGCGCCAGAGCCACCTATCTTGATTTTGACATTCCGGGCCTCCAGCTTGCCGACCTTGATGTCGCCAGAACCGCCGATAGTGCCTGCTACCTCGTTGACATTGCCAGCGGCCATGAAATTGCCACTGCCGCCTATGGCCACATGCAGGCTATCGGCCTGCAAAGCCTTGATCTGTATATCGCCAGAACCACCTATCCTGGCTTGCAATTCTTTGGCTGCCAGCTTGTCTGTCCAGACTTTGCCTGAACCGCTGACGGCGATCTTGTCCAGGTTTTTGTAGTACACCACGATATTCATGGTCCTGGTTTTGGGATAGGTATTTTTTTCCGCATTGCGGATTTTTAAATTACCGCCTTCAAGCACCGTTTCCACCAGTGCCTGCAAATTATCGTCAGTCTCTACCTGCACGCCTTCCTTGTCACCCTGACGCAATTCCAGTTTGGCAGGCAAGGCCAGGTCTATGCCGGAAAAACCAGTGACAGCGCGGTCTTGTTTCTGGATATTGCCTGAGCCTTCGACACCCTTGCCCCGGAACCAGCCATCTCCCCACTCAGCAGCAGCAGGTAAACTGGCCAATGCCAGTAAGGCACCCAGAACATGGCGACGGGAAATCGAATTTTTCATCACAGTCTCCTTAATAATTGTTGTCTTGAGACTATAGTGATTTAGCTAAGTTCCTGAAAAAGAAAACTATCTGCAAGGCAATAGTGATGACCATGAAAACATGCAGCAACAAGCGTAAGTATTTATTTTGGCTGCGCTTTGGCTGATTTATCGTTTTTTGCAGGTTGCGATGCCAGGGGTTTGACAGTCACTACCTTGCCCTTGCTTTTGCAAGGATGGTCTGACCAGACAACACGGCCATCAACTTCACAACGAAATACCGGCGTTTGCGCCGAGGATGAAGCTGGAAGCACAAGAGACAATGCAAGGGGAAAGAAAAGCAGGAATGATTTTTTCATGAAAAACTTAAGTGAGAAATGCGAGGCTTATTATACTCCGCAATTTTTCCCTTCTTTTTTACATTTGCATGACAGATACCTGATTTCCGGCTTGACCTGCCATTCAACATGTTCAGCCACAAATAACCGCAAACAAACTTTTCAAGAAACAATTATGATGCGTTGCACGATAAACAATTGCTCCGTCGCGGAACGTTTACCCGGCCTGGCAGTCTTACATCTTTTCCTTAGGAGACTTTGAATGAAACAATTTCTGCTCGCCATGAGCCTGATCACAGGTCTGGCTGCCAGCCAGGCAGCCCTTGCCGATGATGCCTTGAAAGCGGCCATTGCCGGACAGCAACGCACTCCGGCAAATGCAGTACGTGATGGCGCACGCCACCCCTACGAGACGCTGACTTTCTTTGGCATCAAGCCAACTATGACGGTAGTTGAACTATCACCTGGTGGTGGTTGGTACACAGAAATTCTGGCGCCGTATCTGCGCGACAATGGCAAGATGATCGCCGCCCTCGGTGACCCCGCCGTCAGCAAGGGCGCCGCCAGTTTCAAACAAAAACTGGATGCCACACCAGCAGTCTATGGCAAGGTACAAATGGGCGTGTTTACACCACCAACCAGGCTGGACTATGCCGCCAAGGGCAGCGTTGATATGGTGCTAACTTTCAGGAATATCCATAACTGGATAGGCAATGGCGAACCTGCCATGAAAGCCCTGTTCCAGAGTGCCTATGACAGCCTGAAACCAGGTGGCGTATTTGGCGTGGTTGAACATCGCCTGCCAGCCAGCAAAACCCAGGATGAAAAAGCCAGCTCAGGTTATGTACATGAAAGCTATGTCATCAAACTGGCCGAGAGCGTAGGTTTCAAACTGGCAGCAAAATCTGAAGTCAATGCCAACCCAAAAGATATGGCTGACCATGAAAACGGCGTCTGGGCTTTGCCACCTACCTTGACCAACAAGGATAAGGACAAGGCCAAGTACGAAGCAATCGGTGAAAGCGACAGGATGACACTGAAGTTCGTCAAATCTTAAGACGTTTAGCTCAACTGGTAAGTCAGGCGGTAACAGCTTATGATGGCTGTTACTGCTTTTTTATTCGGAAACAACCATGTTCAAACAATGCCTGCTGCTGTTATTGTCCGGATTCAGCCTGACTGCAATCGCCGCAGACAAATATGTGGTCGATCAGGAACATACCTTCAGCAATTTTGAATACAAGCACTGGGGCCTGTCCTTGCAGCGTGGCCGCTTCGACAAGAATAGCGGCAGCATAGAGCTGGATATGGATAACAAAACCGGCAGCCTGCAAATTGCCATAGAGGCCGACTCCATCAATACCGGTTCAGATACCTTCAACAAGATCTTGCGTTCGGAAAGTTTTTTCAATGTAGAAAAATATCCAAAGATCTCTTTTCAGTCGAACAGGATGGTCTTCAATGAAGACAAGTTGGTACAAGTGGAAGGTGATCTGACCATCAAGGATGTCACGCGCAAGGTGACAGTGGATATCACCCAGTTTGAATGCCGCTTCATGATCCTGTACCTGAAGCGCGCCTGCGGTGCGAATGGCAATACCAAGATCCTGCGCAGCGATTATGGCGTGGGCCGCTATGTGCCCTTTGTCAGCGATGAAGTGACTTTGTCATTCAGTGTCGAAGCCATCAAAGAGTAAGCAGGCATTTCAGGTGTAGCGGATAACTACCGCACCAGCCACCGCCAGCAAGATGGCAGCCAGCCTCCGGGCTGAGATCTTTTCATGCAAAACCCATGCTGCAATCGCTGTGGCAAACAGGATGGACGTTTCACGCAAGGCGGCAATGGCAGCCACAGGTGCCAGGGTCATGGCCCATAATGCCAGTCCATACGAGGCCACTGAAGCTGCACCACCAGCGATGCCCAGGAAATATTTACCCCTGATATAAGCAAAAAATGCCTGCCTGTCCCTGAGCATGACGACAGCTACCAACACTAATGCGGTCAGCAAAAAAATCCACATGGTATAGGCCGCTGGTGCACCTGACTTGCGTACACCTATGCCATCTACCACGGTATATCCGGCGATAAAGCAGGCATTCAGCAAGGCAAAACCACGGCTCGATAAGGCCTGCGTTGTACCCTGCGTTTTCGTATGTCCGGCCAGGCTTAAACCGAGTATGCCAAGCACCAGCATGCCCAGACCCAGCCAGCGTAAAGCGGGCACGGCCTCACCAATGACACTGCCGCTGACCAGCGCCACCAGCAAGGGTGCAGTACCGCGCATGATGGGATATGCCTGACTCATGTCACCATGCCGGTAAGCTGCTGCCAGCAAATAGAAATACACCACTTGCAAAGCAACCGAAGCCAGCATGAACACCCAACTGTCCACCGCAGGCTGGCGCACAAAAGGCAGGACAGCGATACAAACAAGGCCAGCACCAGAAGTCACCAATACCGTATTAAAGTATTTGTTGCTGCCAACCTTGATGACTGCATTCCAGGCGGCATGCAAAAATGCAGCGAACAAAACGACAAGCACCACTAAACCAGACATGCGGCTCCAACTCAACTCATGGGGATGACGCTCATTTTGCCACCATCAGGATTACTTGTGGCTTTTTCATGACCGACAAATTGCAATTGCTGTTTATGAGCATCCCATGTCATGGCTGTACCATCGTAGGGATTACGATACGCCTTGCCAGCATTCGCCACATAATCAGGGATATCCGCGACAGGAATTTTTTTCTCCAGTATGTCCAGCTGCAAGGCCACCAGCCGCATATAACCTTCGGCATCTATGCTTTTTTCAAGATACTGAGAGTAATAACTTGGTATCCCAATCTGCACCAGGATTTTACCCGCCGGGTTATAGACATAATGGTGAAATGAGAAGACGCCTGTTCCAAGTCGCTGCCCTTCCAGTTCTGCCAGTTGTTTTTCCACGGCAGTAATATCAGGCGATTGTTGCTTTGCGCCATTGATGAGTATGCCCCAATACTGCGCTAACAGATTATTTGTGGCATTCGACTGATAGCTGTACTTGAGCAGGGAATACGCAGGCCAGGGTACTTCTGCGGCATCGACAACTTCTGCAGATTGTTTGCTATTGCGTAAATCCTCATTAAAGCGCATACCTAACAAGGCTTCATAAGAAAAAGCTGCGGACAGACTGCGTTCAGCATCGGACATGGGGCTGACCA
The DNA here is from genome assembly GCF_059418665.1 of Undibacterium sp. GW821-FHT07F11. NCBI lineage: Bacteria > Pseudomonadati > Pseudomonadota > Betaproteobacteria > Burkholderiales > Oxalobacteraceae > Undibacterium > Undibacterium sp. GW821-FHT07F11. The sequence goes on along the minus strand of NZ_JBWKQH010000006.1, from coordinate 83,135 downwards.
GTTGCTTCATACGTGCTGCATACTGCGAATTCAATACCGGATACAGTGTTGCCAACTCACTCACCGCACGCATCTGTTTGCGCAGACCAGTCAGTGCCACCATTTTGGAAATCAGACTGTAGCTATTTTTCAGCACCGATCTGGCATAGCGGTTATTGTTTTCCAGAGCTTGCAAGCCAGCGTCCAGCTTGCCATCTGCGATATCAAAAACAGCCTGTGCCGTTTGCATTTCCATGGCTTTCAGCAGTAAGCCATACAAGGGAAGTTCAGCGGTAAATGTTGGCAACAGGCGCTCTTCAAAGTCGCCCGTCTTTTGCATCATTTCATAACGTTGCAGCAGTAACTGATTACTCTTCATCTGTTCTGACACCTCGCTTCTATGTGCCAGTGTGTCCTGCACGCAATTGGTGGTGCGCTGACAATTCTTTTGATCCCAGTTGAATTTCACTACCTTTGGGGGAGTCGCATTTTGTACCGGTGCCTGATAAGTTCCCCGGTTTCTCAGATACAGGGCGCGTTCTACATTCACCTTTTCCAGCCCGGCCTTGAATACGTCGGTATCCGCAGGCGCATCCATCATTTTCAAGATATAAAAGCCATTCTGCGCATCTGCTACCTGCACCGGCTTTTCCTGCGACATAGCCTGGGCTTGAGCTGAAAGGGTCTCATCCTTCCAATTAATTACCAGAAACAAGCTGATGAGCAATACCACAATCAAGACAGTGGCGAGCATGAGCCTGACACTCCAGCGACCCAGTGTTTTCAATTTATTGCCATGGATGGGATTTACCGGTCCGGCGTTACCAGCAAGTGCATTTGACATAGATGACTTTTTAAGTAGGTTCGTCAGGATTTCATCATGGGATGCGCCTCAACTGGTGCATCATGTAATTGCAGCCTGCGTGCAGTGCAGAGCCACGTGCGGATTATCGTTATCCGGATCAACTCAGTCTACGGTTAAATTGCAAAATAAATACCGTTTTATGTTCAAAACTGACATTCCATTGCTGCCGCTTAAAACCCAGGCTATGCTGACGGCTCACTGGCTTGCTTCCTGAAGAAATGTCACCACGCTTACGTCCCGCACGGGCAGCGGACTACGCCGTCGTCGCCAACTGGATCACCGATGCCCAGGCATGTGCCCGCTGGGCCGGGCCACAATTGGTATTTCCATTTGAAGTTGCAGACCTGCCTGATCTGCTGGCAAAACCAGACTCGCAAAGCCTGGTGCTGGCTGATCACCATGACCTGCCAGTCGGCTTTGCTCAATTCTGGAAACGCGATGCACTGCGTGTGCACCTTGGTCGCATCATCGTTTCGCCAGCAACACGCGGCCTGGGTTATGGCAGACTGTTGTGTCAACAATTGATGCAGCAAGCCATCGCCGGGACTGGCATGGCTGTGGTCAGCTTGCGTGTATACCGTGATAATCCCGCGGCACTGTATTTGTATCGCCAGCTAGGTTTTGTGGCGATTGAAGCTGATTCAAATGCCGAAGTACTGGCAATGGAATACCGAGAGTCAGGCAATGTACTGTCATCGCCCGACTCCCATTGAACCGGGTTTAGCCAGCGTAAGTAAAAGCATCCACACTGGTGGTATAGCTGGAACTGGTGACGGTACTGACATACACATACTCACCCTTGGCCTGGGTAGGTGTCACAGTAATCAGCATATAGCCACGACGATAAGTGTCGATGTAAGTGATGTCATCCACCAGCGCCTTGATGGTGCCAGCCAGTGTTGCGGGTGGCACCACAGAAGGCGGGAACACCCCCTCAAAACCGGAAGAAGTGACTGACATGCCAGCAAATTCTGCACCGACCTGCGTGCCATCAGCCAGCGTCAGTTTATTGAACCAGGCGTTATGACTATCACCGGACAAGACCAGGAATTTCTTGCCTGCTGTTTTCAATTTCGCTGCTGAATTGAATACAGCATCCCGGGCGTTGGGATAACCTTCCCAGTTGTCGAAGGTATAGGAAATTTTGGGATTCTTCATCGGGTCCAGCAAATCCTTTTGCGCCTGGGTCTGCGCCGCTGCCGGGGTCGCTTTGGCAGTCAGGTAAGCAGTCACCGATTCGGCGCTCAAATTGGTTTGCAGCACAGATGCGGGCAATTGCACGCGCCCCATGACAGTCTGGTTACCCAATACCTGCCAGATCGCTTTCGACGAGCTCATTTGCGTATCCAGCCAGGCTTGCTGGGTAGTGCCCAGCAATTGCTTGTTCTTGTTGAAGGTATAGGGCAGGAACTTGGGGTCAGCCACATCACGGCCCTGCGCATCGAGCATGCGATCTGGTGCCTGTTCACGGCCTATGATGCGGGTATCGAGCATGTGCAGGGACAGCAGGTTACCGAAGTCAAAGGAACGGTAGATTTTCAGCAGATTGGCGGTATCTGGTGAGCGTATTGGCATCCATTCATGGTAGACCTGGCTGGCCGCAGCCTTGCGTGCTGCCCATGTGCCCTGCGTCGCCGGATTATGGTTTTCTGCGCTATCTATCCAGGCATTGTTGGCAAATTCATGATCGTCCCAGATGGTGATCATGGGCATGCGTGCATGCAGGGCTTTCAGATAAGGATCAGCCTTGTGCAGGGCATGGCGGGCGCGGTAGTCGGCGACTGTGACGATCTCACTGGCGGGTGCGGAAACACGGCCTGCAACTTGCGACGCAGCTGGTGGATAAACACCATCCTTGTATTCATAAATATAATCACCCAAATGCAGGGCGAATTGCGCGCCTGAAGAGATTGCGCTGTCATAGGCATTGAAATACCCGGCAGGATAATCACTGCAAGAAAACACTGCCAGCTTGACCTGATCGACATTACCAACTGGCAGGGTACGGGTGCGGCCAACAGGGGAAACACTATTATTTGGTGCCACAAAGCGATAGTAATATTCAGTATTGGCAGCCAGGCCGGTAGCATCGACCTTGGCGGTAAATCCTGAACCGGAACTTGCTGTCACCTTGCCAGAAAACAGCACGGTAGAAAAACTGGCATCTGCTGCCATTTGCCAGGTCAGGTCCACGCTGGCATCGGTCGATATCTTGGCATGTGTCCACAAGATCACACGGTCCGCCAGAGGGTCGCCACTGGCCACGCCATAATTAAAGGCTGCCATTTCGCCATTCAATACTGTGGAAGAACCGCCGCAGGCAGTCAGCACACCACCCGATGCCATGACAGCAGCGACGGAAGACATCTTGATGACAAAGCCGCGTCTGGCGATATTTGCTGGCGCTTTTGAATTTTTCTTCTGATCGTTTTGCATCTGGCTACTCCCCTGGAAAAAGAGAGATAGTAGGATTACCTTATGTCAGGGATGTGACGCTGGTGACGATTCTTTGAAGAAAGTCTAGAGCGCAGGCTCTAGCTCATCAATAAGTCTCATCACACACTTGCGGAAAACTGGGCATAATGAGTTTTTCCAATTTTCCCGATATCCCACACTGCGAGGCTCCCATGATAGAAGTTCACCATTTAAAAGAATCACGCTCACGCCGTATCACCTGGTTGCTCGAAGAGCTGGGGCTGGATTACACCGTCATTTCGTATGACCGCGACCCCAAGACCCGCCTGGCACCGCCAGAACTGCAAAAAATCCATCCACTGGGCAAAGCCCCTGTTGTGCGTGATAAAGACCAGACCCTGATAGAATCCGGCGCCATCATCGATTACCTGATACGTACCTATGGTAATGGCCGTCTTGCCCCTGCAGTGGACACGACTGACTACAACCGCTATGTGCAGTTCCTGCACTATGCCGAGGGTTCAGCCATGTTGCCGCTGCTGTTGAAACTGTATGTAAGCCGCCTGGGTGAAGCCGGTGCCCCCTTACACCCACGTATCAATGGCGAGGTGGCAAACCACTTCAGTTATCTGAATGGCGAACTGCAAGGCCGTGATTATTTTGTTGGCGACAGTCTGACAGGCGCGGACATACAATTGTCTTTCGCAGTACAATCAGCCGTGCGCGGTGCGGGCCGTGAAGCCTTTCCTAACCTGACACGCTTTGTTGATATGGTTGCGGCGCGTCCTGCCTATCAAAAAGCAGTAGAGAAATATAGTGAGTAATATTTGCAACCTGCAATTCGAGGATTAGAATTGACAGGCTAGCTTGCTTACTCTATCTTCGCACTGCGGCGTATCCTGCAAGCTGGCGCTCAAACGCAAGTCCATAGCGTCTCTGCGGGGTTACCCCGCGGGATAAAATTACCTGGTATTTCATCGCGTGAGCCTGCCTGCACTTCATGCAGGACAGCTCACACTATACGAGACTGGTTGCAGGCTCTGCGCCGCCCCCCCCTAAATTACATTCATGGACACACCCAAGCAGGTCGCCTTAGCTATCGCCGATGCCTTACTGGCAGGCGAAGTCAGCCATATCGCCCTGATAAAAAACATGAGCTGGGTGTTGGGTAAAAAATGGCCTTGGATACCGTCACTGTGCCGAAAAATTGAACTGCATGCTGGCCCGCACTTTTATCATTACAGCCGCCATGAAATGGCTACATTGATACTGGATGACCATGGTTTCAACGACGCCTGGCGAAGTAAAGACAAACCTCAAGTCAAACAATATTGCCTGCAGCCAGCCATCGCACCAGAAAAACCGGCATGGTTGCAAGCCCTTGCCTTGCCTGAATTCAGCAATGCGGCTGATTTAGCCAGACACCTGAATCTGACAGTCAGTGAACTGGCCTGGTTTGCCGACCAATGGCGGCAGGATGCGCAAGCCTCACCACAACTCGGACACTACCATTACCGCTGGCTGGAAAAAGCAACTGGCGGCTGGCGTTTACTGGAAATACCCATGTCACGCCTGCGCAATATACAAAGAAAAATCCTGCAACAGCTACTGAACCGGGTACCACCGCATGCAGCAGCGCAAGCATTCCAACTGAGCCGCTCCAGCCTCAGCCATGCAGCACAACACACGGGAAAGCGTGTCGTCGTGAGACTGGACTTGAAAGATTTTTTTACGAGTATTGCGGGTTCACGCCTGCATGCACTGTTTGCCAAACTGGGCTATCCGGAAAAAGTTGCGGGTACGCTGGCACGACTATGCAGCAACCGCACACCTACCGGTGTCGTCAAGGAAAAAACCGACGGCCCACTTGCCTCAGTCAGTTCTTCGCATCTCTTACGCAGCCTGCATCTACCGCAAGGTGCACCGACCTCGCCTGCCCTCGCCAATCTTTGTGCTTATCGTCTCGATATGCGCCTGCAAGCTTTGGCGGGCAGTATGCAGGCCAGCTATAGTCGTTATGCGGATGACTTGACATTTTCTGGCGATAAAAAATTTGAACAAAGTCTGGCACGCTTCATCCCGCAAGTGGCGGCCATTGCTGTAGAAGAAGGTTTTGTTTTGAACTACAAAAAGACCCGCATCATGCGAGCCGCGACGAGGCAGCAAGTTACGGGCATCGTCGTCAACAGCCATTGCAATATCAAGCGCACAGATTACGATGTCCTGAAAGCGATTCTGACTAACTGCCTGCGCAGTAACCCAGCTTCACAAAATCGCGAAGGACATATCGATTTTCGCGCTCATCTGGCAGGCAAGCTGGCCTATATGCACATGATCAATCCGGCACGCACGGCAAAACTGCAAACCCTCTTTGAGCAAATTAACTGGCCAGACGCACCGTTAAGAATTAACGACGGATTGCTGCCCATGCCAGCATCGCCCATCCAGCCAGAAATGCCACCCCACCTATCGGTGTAATCGCACCCAGTATGCGCACGCCAGTCAACGCCAGTGCATACAGACTACCGCTGAAAATAATGACCCCTGCCAACATGGCCCAGGCCGCCTTGCGCAACAAGGCATTATCCTGTTGCTGCAACATGATGCCCAGCACCAGCATGCCCAGACCATGCACCATCTGGTAAGTCACTGCCGTTTGCCATACCGCCAGCATGTCGGCACTCAACATCTGTTTCAAACCATGCGCACCAAAGGCACCGGCAGTGACACCTATGAACATGAGGATAGCGGCGATAGCAATGAAAGAACGTGCTTGCATGATGTGTCCAGAGATTTCAGTAAGACGCAATTGTAAGGCAAGATGAAATATGCTGATGTCAGCGCACTCATATACTCTTGAAATGGTTCGTTTTGACGAACCTGTATGTTGTTAACTAGACTGGAACTTGTTGACCATGGACAAAACCGAATTCATCTACCGCGTACAGTCAGCGTATCCGCGCATCTATCATGCCTGTCATGCGGATCACCAGCCAACGCCGGCAAGCGGAGTGGCTATATCACAACGTGATGCAACGATACTGGCGCATTTGAGTTCGATTGATGCCATGACCCAGGCGCAACTGGCCAGGCACCTGGGTATCACCAAGTCAACCATGTCGGAAGCGGTTAAATATCTGATGGCTCAGGGCTTGCTGGAAATGGAGATAGCAACAGACAGACGAGCCCATCTGTTACGGCTGACAGAAAAAGGCAGGGATGTGATGAGTAGAAGTTCAGTGCTGGAAGCAGACAAGCTGGCAGCCGTATTGGCTGAAATGACGGCAACAGAAATGGAACAGGCCATTGCCGGACTGGAATTGCTGGCGCAAGCCTGTTTCAGATTAACGATAAAAAGAGAGGATACCGAATGAAGTTTGCAATGATTGCTGTCAGCGTCATAATCGTGATCGCACTGATCGTTTTCACCCTGGGCATGCTGGCCCCCAGAGACCACAAGCTGAGCCTGACTCAGGATTACCCTGTTCCTGTCACCAGCCTGTATCAACTGGTACGCGATTATGAAGCATACCCAGGCTGGCGCACGGGTATCAAATCCATGCAAAAAGATGGGGAGCTGCGCTATATAGAAGAATCAGGTCACGGCAAAATCCCTTACCGGATTATTGAAGACAAAACCAATCTGTTGATCGTCTCGAAAATCGATGACCCCGCCTTGCCGTTTTCCGGCACCTGGACATTTGAGTTCAGTGATAAGAATGGCCATAGCCAATTGCGTATCACGGAAGCTGGCAGTGTGCCCAATCCCTTGATGCGCTTCTTTGCCACCTATGTGTTTTCGCATGAGAAAACCATGCGGACTTATCTGGACGATGTAGAAAGAAAGTTCAAACAGATAACCTGATCATTGCACCAAATAAAACAGGTCACCCATGGGCGACCTGTTTTGCCTTCTTACTACAATTCGATTAGTCCACTTTAAGCAGCTTTTTGCGCAGACTGTGCCGTATTGAATTCAGCAATCAGCGTTGCTTCCTTGGCTTTGGCTGCCTTGAAATGCCTTTCCTTGACATGACCATAACCGCGTATGTCTTCAGGGATGCTGGCGATCGCCACTGCCTTGGACAGATTGTCAGCATTCAGTAAAGGCAACAGCTTGTTCAAGGTTTGCTTGTACTCAACTGGCAAGGCACGTTCCATCTTGCGTTCTTCGGTGTAACCAAAGATATCAAATGTGCCGCCGCGCAGGGACTTGAACTTGGCCAGTATGCCAAAAGCTTTCATCATCCATGGACCAAACTGTTGCTTGATCAAATGGCCCTTGTCATCACGCTTGGCCAGCAATGGCGGTGCGAGGTGGAAGTTGATGGCATAGTCACCTTCAAACATGTCGGCAATTTTCTTTTGAAACTTGCCGTCGGTGTACAGACGTGCGACTTCATATTCGTCTTTGTACGCCATGAGTTTGAACAGGTATTTCGCTACTGCTTCTGTCAGGCGCAAAGGCTTGTTACCATCGACAAGCTTGCTTTCTGCCGCTTTGACTTGTGCAACAAACTCACTGTACTGGCTGGCGTAAGCGGCATCCTGGTAATCGGTCAGGAAAGCCACGCGCTTGTTGATGGTGTCATCCAATGTAGGTGCGCGCTTCAGTTCTATGACTTGAGCCGGAGTCACCAGTCGCTGCACCGCTGCCAGATCATGCGCAGCCAGACGGCCCCAGTTGAATGCCTGCTTGTTGAAGTCTATCGATACGCCATTGAGTTCAATCGCGCGCATCAGGGCGACTTCTTCCAGCGGCACCCAGCCTTTTTGCCAGGAATAACCAAGGATGAACATATTGGTGGCGATATTGTCACCCATCAAGGCAGTGGCTATCGAGGCTGCGTCGATCAGATCGACACGGTCAGCGCCACAGGCTTTACGGATATCACTCTCTGCCGATTCAGCCGGGAATTGCCAGTTCGGGTTCTTGATGAAAGTGGATGTAGGCGAACCATTCGCATTGATGGCGGCGTGGGTACGGCCTTCACCCATTCGTGACAGTGCATCCTTGCCTGCCGTCACGATCAGATCACAGCCTATGACCAGATCAGCCATACCTGTACCTACGCGTGTCGATTGTATGTCATCAGCATGGTCAGCCAGACGTACATGCGACATCACTGCACCGCCCTTTTGCGCCAAGCCTGTCATGTCCAGCACGGAACAGGCTTTGCCTTGCAAATGCGCAGCCATGGCCATGATCTGGCCGATGGTGATAACGCCAGTACCACCGACACCGGTAACCAGTACACCGAAAGGTGTCTTGGTATCAGGCAAGGCTGGATAAGGCAGTGTATTCACGTCGAGTGCATTGCCTGGTTCTATCTTGGTTTTTGCCGGTTTTTTGAGTTTGCCACCTTCAACGGTGACAAAGCTCGGGCAGAAACCGGTGACGCAGGAAAAATCCTTGTTGCAGGAAGACTGGTTGATCTGGCGCTTGCGACCGAATTCTGTTTCCAGCGGCTCGACTGACAGACAGTTGGATTGCACCGAGCAATCGCCACAACCTTCACACACAGCTTCATTGATGACTGCACGTTTGGCAGGGTCAGGGAAGCCAGGTTTGCCATCCTTGTCGATTTTTTTCCTGCGGCGGCGTTTTTCAGAAGCGCAGGTCTGGTCATAAATCATCGCAGAGACACCCTTGGCGACGCGCAGTTCGCGTTGCACTGCATCGAGTTCACTACGGTGACGCACCGTCACACCAGCCGCCCACGGATAATTCGCGCCATATTTTTCTGGCTCGTCAGTGACGACGATGATAGGGCCCACGCCTTCAGCAGCGATCTGGCGCGAGATCATGCCTGGGTCCAGCGGGCCATCAAACTCCTGTCCACCCGTCATGGCAACGGCATCATTGAACAGGATTTTGTAAGTGATATTAACTTCACCGGATACCGCAGCGCGTATCGCCAGCAAACCAGAGTGATAGTAAGTACCATCACCGAGATTACAGAACACATGGTTCTCGGTCGTGAATGGTGCCTGGCCTACCCAGGTCACGCCTTCTGCACCCATGTGGGTGAAGGTAGAAGTTTCTCGGTCCATCCATGTGACCATGTAATGGCAACCAATACCGGCCAGGGCACGGCTGCCTTCCGGCACTTTGGTGGAAGTATTGTGAGGGCAGCCGGAACAGAAATGCGGCACGCGGTCTTTATTAGGGTCAGGCTTGGAAACGGTATTGAGCATCGCCTCTTTGGCTTCCAGATAGGCTACGCGCTCTTTCACGCGTTGCTCTACCGGGTGACCAGCGAAGTAGCGGCTGATGCGCGAAGCAATCGCGCGGGCAATTTGCGCCGGGCTCAGTTCATAGGTCGCTGGCAGCAACCACTCACCATGGCCGGAACCATGCAGATTACTCCATTCGCCGCTGTCATCGAACTTGCCAACCACGCGTGGGCGAACTTTGTCTTCCCAGTTATACAACTCTTCTTTTAAAGCGTATTCAAGGATCTGGCGTTTTTCTTCAACCACCAGGATTTCTTCCAGGCCGGTGGCGAATTCACGCACACCTTCAGATTCCAGCGGCCAGGTCAGGCCTATCTTGTACAGGCGTATGCCTATGTCCTTGGCGACTTGCTCGTCGATACCGAGGTCGGCCAGTGCCTGACGGGTATCGAGATAGGATTTACCGGCAGTGATGATGCCTATCTTGGCAACCGGGCTATCCCAGATGATTTTATTGAGCTTGTTGGCACGCGCATAGGCCAGCGCCGCATACCATTTGTAGTTATTCATGCGGATTTCTTGCGCCAGCACCGGGTCTGGTGTGCGGATGTTCACGCCATCAGCGGGCAAGACAAAGTCGTCAGGAATAATCGGTTTTACGCGGTCCGGGTCGATATCGACCACGGCACCGGATTCCACGATATCTGTCACGCATTTCATCGACACCCACAGGCCGGTATAGCGCGACATGGCGATGCCATGCAGACCATAGTCCAGATACTCTTGCACGGTAGATGGATACAAGACCGGGATACCGCAGGCTTTGAGGATATGTTCACTCTGATGTGCAGCCGTAGACGATTTGGCGGCATGATCATCACCGGCCACGACCAGTACACCACCATGTTTTGAGGTACCCGCCAGATTCGCATGCTTGAACACGTCGCCACAACGATCGACACCCGGGCCTTTGCCGTACCACATGGCAAACACACCATCATATTTGGCACCAGGGAACATATTCACCTGTTGCGTACCCCATACAGACGTGGCCGCCAGGTCTTCATTCACGCCAGGGTGAAATTTCACATGGTGTTTGGCCAGATGTTTTTTCGCCTTGGCAGCAGTCAGATCGACATTGCCCAGAGGTGAGCCACGATAGCCACTGATATAGCCGCCGGTATTGAGGCCTGCTTTTTCATCAGCCTGACGCTGTAACATCATCAGACGTATCAGTGCCTGGGTGCCGGTCATGAAAGCGCGGCCGCGCTCCAGCGTGAATTTATCGTCCAGGGAAATATTGTTGTCGATCAGCGCCTGCTGCTCGGCTTTGAGGGGTGCGTTCATGGGGTCTCCGTGCTTTTTATCGTATGGCAATGGTGTGCGCAACAAAACAGAATCACCTTGTGAGTGAATCATATACTTATTAGAACTCATTTCACAAATAGGAGCGAAATGCTTCTATTTGTGAAATGAGTTCTTGGTAGCGTGATTTTGTAAGGGATAAGCAAGTTCAAGCTACCATGATATGGATCGCACATTAACACGCTGTACTGCCCGTCCCAATGGACAGTGGCACACAAAAAGACCAGTACAGTATGACTGACACTTTCGAAAAGTGTACTGGTCAATCTCCATTCAATCATGAATTTGCTTTTTTTGCATTTAATTTCTATCGTATCAATGACAGTAATCTGGGAGAATAGATTTAAGCAGTAACATATAAGTAGACTCACAGAAGCAGGCTCAAATAAGCAGACTCAAATAATAAACAGGACTACGTCATTGGGGTGGTTTGCGTCAGTCCGCATAGAGGCAAGGAAAATCATGTCCGGGAACAAAGCAACGCTGGTCGATAAAATCATGTATCCCTGTACAGTTTTGATGAGCAAACTCAGTTTGCGCACCAAACTGCTAGGCATATTTATTATTTTACTACTACCTTTGTTGTTTTTTGCCAGCCTTACCCTGAACCAGATACGAACAGATGCCATCAATGCCCATGCCGGTCTGACAGGCGTGGAAGCGAATGGCCTGATCATGAAAGTGATCATCCAGACACAAAAACACCGTGGCCAGGTCAACCTGAAGCTCGCCGGTGAGAAACTGGATGAAGATTTGGCAAAAACCCGGAGCGAGTTAAAAAACAGCCTGGGCCAGCTAGACCAGTTCTTGCTCAATAATCCGGACCTGGCCTTGCAGGGCTCATGGAAGGCCAGTGCTGATGAATTGCAACAACTGGTGGCTGGCCAGGTTGCTGCCAATGTTAAAGACAATGTTGCCCAGCATAGCCGCCTGATCAGGCAAAGCCTGCAATTTTCTGCCCTGCTCAGTGAAAAAACCGGCTTGCTGACAGATACGCAAAGCGCCAATTTTCTTTTGCTGGATATCTCCATACGTAAAATGCCAGTCTGGATAGAGCATCTGGCGCTGTTACGCGGGCTGGGTGCCAGCTATATAAAAACCGGGGCTATGGAATTCCCTGAAAAAGCAGGCATAGTCTCCCGGCTGGATGCCTTGCAGGCTGCCATGAACGGTGTTGCCGATCTGGATGAAGCGATGAAGCGTGCTGGTGTGAACGTGAACACGGCAGAGCAGGCGGCCTTCGAGGCATCACAGGCTTTTGCCGCGCTGGCCAGAAAAAACCTGCTGGCAGAAAGTATCAGCGGCGATGCCAATGCCTACTTTGCGCAAGGTACGCAAGCCATAGAAAAGACCCTGGCCCTGCAAACCCAGATGCAAGGCAAGCTGGCTGAGGTATTAAAAGACAGAAGCAGCCAAATGGACTTTTACCAAAGCCTGCTGAGCCTGGGCATAGGCCTTATCGTCGTCCTCAGTTGCTATCTGGCACTGGGATTTTATCGTGGCTTCATGTCCGCCCTGAACCAGGTCGGGCGCTCGGCCCATGCCGTTGCTGCAGGTGACCTGACTAACCATATACGTATTACCGGTAAGGATGAGCTGGCAAAAACCGGTAATTTGCTGGAAGCCATGAATGGCAATTTATCCAAACTGGTGGCGAATGTACGCAGCAATGCCAGCATGGTGGCGCAGTTGGGCGAGGGCCTGGCCACCAATATCAGTGATCTGACCATCAGGACCGAGCAACAGGCATCCAGCCTGGAAGAGACATCTGCCAGTGTGGATGATCTTGCAGATACCGTGAAAAAGAATGCCGACAGTGCCAGGGCAGTCGATAATCTGGCAGCAAATTTGCGCCTGATTACAGAGTCAACTGGCGATGACATGCGCGCCGCTGTTGACTCCATGAATGGCATACACCAGAGCGCCCGCAAGGTACAGGAAATTGTCAGCCTCATCGATGGCATTTCTTTCCAGACCGATATCCTGGCCCTGAATGCAGCGGTAGAAGCTTCTCGTGCCGGTGAACATGGCCGCGGTTTTGCCGTTGTCGCCAGCGAAGTGCGCAGCCTGGCACAACGCAGCGCAGATTCAGCGCGTCAGATCCGGCGTTTGATTGATGATTCTGTACACAGGGTGGATCAGGGCGTCCACCAGATCAGCAATGTCAACCAGACCCTGACAGAAATTGTAAGTGGCATCCGTGACCTGGCAAATAACATCAATGCTATTTCTGTCGCCTCCAGTGAACAAAGCAATGGTTTGTCGCAAATTTCAGAAGCCTTGCGCCATCTGGATGGCATCACGCAAAGCAATGCACAGATGGCAGAACAGGCAAAACATGCCTCTATCAGCCTGGAAGACAAGGCTCATGCCCTGACCAGAGCCGCATCAGCCTTCAAATTATTGCAGGGTACGGCAGATGAAGCTTATGCGCTGGTCAAGAAAGCCGTGGCTGTTTATCACTCCAGGGGCAGGCCAGCCCTGCAAATCATCACGGCCAATGCCGATAAACTGTATGCCGACCGTGACATGTATGTATTTGCCTTTGACCGCAATGGTCAATACCTGGCTTTTGCCGGCAATGCAGCCAAACTCAAGGTCAACCTGTTTCATGTCGATGGCCTGGATGGCCGCAAGCTGGTACGTGATGCGTTTGCCTTGCCGGAATCTGGCGGCTGGGTCAATTACACTATCGTCAACCCGGTCTCGAAAAAGACTGAGGCCAAAACCTCTTATATAGAAGCAGTGGAAGACAATCTGGTGCTGGGTTGTGGTGTCTATCAAGTGGAGTGAAGCTTCAGGTGCCATGGTATGTCACGACTGAGGATATAATCACAGCATGAAACTCAAATTCACCAAAATGCATGGTGCGGGTAATGATTTTGTCGTTATCGATGCGATTAACCAGCACATCAATTTCACCCCTGCGCAGTGGCGGCTGATTGCTGACCGCCGTTTTGGCATAGGCGCAGACCAGATCCTGGTGGTAGAACGCCCTGAAAGCCAGGATGTAGACTTCCGCTACCGCATCTATAACGCTGATGGTGGCGAAGTCGAACAATGTGGCAATGGCTCACGCGCCTTTGTCCAGTTCGTCATAGAAAAAGGCCTGACCAGCAAATCGACCATACGGGTACAGACCATGTCCGGCATCATAGAGCCGCGCATGGGGGAAGATGGCAAAATCACGGTCAATATGGGTGCGCCAATACTGGATGCAGCCCAGGTGCCATTCAATACCGAAGGTCTGGAATCCAGACCTGAAGGGAATGACAGCTTGTGGCCACTGGACATCAATGGCAGGCAGGTATGGATTTCTGCCGTTTCCATGGGTAATCCGCATGCGGTGCAGGTGGTTGCCTCGGTAGATGACTTCCCGGTCGCTGTTGATGGCCCCTTGATAGAACATCATGCGCGCTTTCCACGCAGGGTAAACGCTGGCTTCATGGAAGTGGTGAACCGCCAGCATGTGCGCCTGCGCGTGTTTGAACGTGGCGCAGGAGAAACCCTGGCCTGTGGCACCGGTGCCTGTGCTGCCGCTGTGGCGGGCCTGCGCCGTGGCTTGCTTGAAAGCCCGGTACGTGTCAGCATGCGCGGTGGTGAACTCTCCATCGCCTGGGATGGCGAAGGCCAGCCAGTATTTCTCAGCGGTCCGGCAGTGACCGTCTTTGAAGGCGAAATTAATATAACAGAAACATAATGAATTCAACTGATATCGCCACCTACCTGATACAGCATCCGCATTTTTTTGAAGAACATGCAGAATTGCTGGGCTCGATCAAACTGACCAGTCCTGTCATGGGACGTGCCATTTCCTTGCAGGAAAGGCAGATGGAAGTCGTCCGCGAAAAATATCGCGGCCTGGAATTGCGCATGGCAGACTTGCTGCGCATCGCAGAAGAAAACCATGACATCAGCCAAAAGTTCCAGACCTGGACGCGCGCCCTGCTACTGGCCCGCAATGATGTCGACCTGCCCCATGTGCTGACCCAGGGTTTGCAGGATATCTTCAATTTGCCTCACGCTACCCTGCGCTTGTGGGATGTGGCAGAAGATTATGCCCACACCTGGTTTGCCAGCACCACCAGCGATGATGCACAGTTGTTTGCCAAGGGCCTGACCACGCCTTATTGCGGCAAGAACCATGATTTTGAAGCCGCAGGATGGATAGAAACTGATCAGCCGGTCGAATCACTGGCCATGCTGCCTTTGCGTTTATCTGGCACTGGCCCGACTTTTGGCTTGCTGGTACTGGGCTCGCCCGATCCCAATCGCTACACCAAGGACATGGCAACTGATTTCCTCAGCAAGATTGCGGACACCAGCAGCGCCGCTTTAAGTTGCCTGGTGGATATCTAAGGCCGTTCAGCCGCAAGAGGTCTACATGAATGCGCAAGATGAGTACCTGAGCCTGTATCTGGAAGTCTTGCGCAGTCAAAGGCAATTGTCACAGCACACGCTGGACAGTTACCTGCTGGATTTGCGCGAGCTCATCAAACTCGCTGACCAGTCCGGGAAAACCGATCTGGCCAGCCTGACTACCCATCACATACGCCGCTTCGCTGCCCAAATGCATGCAGGTGGACAAAACGCCCGCAGCATTGCCCGCAAACTGTCGAGCTGGCGTGGCTTTTACCGCTGGCTGACAGAAGAACGTGATCTGGCCGCCAACCCGGTTGAAGGTGTGCGTTCCCCCAAGAAAAGCAAACCCTTGCCCAAAGCTCTGGGGGCAGATGATGCGGTGCGCCTGGTGGCGCATAAAGGTGGTGATCAGCCAACCGCCCGCGCCAACCGGGCCATGTTTGAACTCTTGTATTCCAGCGGCTTGCGGGTGTCTGAACTGGCCAGCCTGGATGTGGCAGCGGTCACAGAGCCTGGTTATAGCTCGGCTGGCTGGGTCGATATGCAAGAAGCCGAAGTCCGCGTCACTGGTAAAGGCGGCAAGCAACGCATAGTTCCGGTGGGCAAACCCGCGCTGGATGCATTGCATGACTGGCTGGCGATAAGGGCGACATTGGTCAAGGCTGACCCGCACCCGCTGTTTTTAACAGAACGCGGCACCCGCATTTCCGTTCGCCTGATACAACTGCGCCTGAAGACGCATGCACAAAGCCTGGATATACCGGCCAATGTGCATCCACACATGTTGCGGCACTCATTTGCCTCACATGTCTTGCAATCTTCTGGCGACTTGCGTGCCGTTCAGGAAATGCTGGGTCACAGCTCTATTGCGGCAACCCAGGTTTACACTTCTCTGGATTTCCAGCATCTGGCCAAGGTCTATGACCAGACGCATCCCCGCGCCAAGAAATAAGCTGTAATTAGCTTAGCGTAATACCATTTCTACACGTCTGTTTTTGGCGCGGCCAGCATCTGCTGCATTGGAAGCACGCGGTGCGAGTGGGCCGACTCCTTTGGCGATCAGACGGGCATCGGCAATGCCATAGCCTTTGAGAGCATCGACCACTGCCTGGGCACGCTTGCCTGACAGTGTCATATTGTAGTCAAGCACGCCCTGGGTGTCGGTATGGCCGACGATATAGACAGCGGCGGTATTGGCTTTCAGGTATTTCACCATTTCATCTAGCTGGGGTTTGGATTCTGGCTTGATGACGGCTTTGTCTGTATCAAAATACAGGCCGTAAAAACTGACTGCACCATTGGCTGCCAGTTCCTTGCTGATGGCATCGGCATCGACAGTGATGATCTTTTGCTCCATGGCTTTTGGTTCCAGCACTTCCACCAGCACGGATACGCGGTCGCTCAGGCTGTCGGTGATATCGCCCATGCTGCCGCCAGAATTCAATGCGGCATACACGCCCACATAGGTAGTGGCAGCACCCGCCCCTTTTTGCAACAGGGCATAACGGATATCCTTGGCACCATCAAACACTGCCTGAACAAAACGGTTGCGGTCATTATCGTAACCCTCACCCTGCACCTGGGTGCGCTTGTCATTCCAGTGATATTTCAAGACCTTGAAGGAGGGACCGCAGCTATCGTTATCACACTGGAATACCGGCTTAAAACCCTTGCTGGCGAGGTTGTCAGTGAAATTGCGGAACACTTCCAGCGATGAGCGCCCTTTGGGTGCCAGATACACAGTACGCGTCAATGCCCCTTCTGCTTTTTGTATTTTGGAAAATTTCTTGTTGCTGCTGTAGTCAGGCTCAGTCGCCGCACCAGCCGGGAAGGAAATCTCGTCAAATGCTTTTTGTGTCTGCAGCAAGATGCTGGAGCCCTGGTAACGCCCGGTCAGGGGATGGTCCTTGGCATTTGGTGCGTCTGTCTTGAATATTTTTTCGTAAGCGGGATCCGCCGCAGCAAGGACCAATGAACTAATCAACAGGGACAGGATGAGCAGAGATGATTTCAGCGCATTGTGCATGATGTGCCAGGCTCCTGGAAAATGTGGTTTTCAACAATAGCTTGTTAATGTAGCACAGGATATTTTTGGAAAGTGGGTAGTGATACTTAGAACTCATTTACAAGCTTGTTTACAGCCTGGCTCCTGAAAAGAAAAAAGCAGCGATCCCGCTGCTTTTCTCTTACCTCAACACATTAAACCACTATTTAGCCAGCTTGACACTGCTGACATCAGCAGTCAGGTAACCAACCGCAGACGCGAAACGGTCTTTGTAGTTAGCACGTACCAATGGGTCCAGCGTAGGCTTGACGATGGAGTGGATAGCCAGCCAGTCACCTGCGTGCTGGAAGTTGCTGGTGATATATGTCCAGCCATTCAGATCATCCACTACTGACAAGCCTGTCGCTTCAGCACCGGAAGGCATGGAAGCGATGCGTGACAATTTCTTGGTATCGACGTTATAAGCCCACAGGAAGTTATTCACGTGATAGCCACTGTCTTCACCGATGAACAGGGTGCGCAGTTTTTCTGAGAATTTCAGATTATCAGGTGCGCCGATCTTGTCTGGATTTGCTGTATTGCCGAGTGCATCAGCAGTGATATCTTCACCGATCAGCAGGGTTTTGGTTACTGTAGGTACCCATTCACTATTGATGGCAGCACCGGCAGTATCTTTCTGGCCGCCGGCCAGGGTGTGGGCCAATACTGCACCGGCATTCACGGCTTTTTCCAGCGTCACACCAAAGGCTTCATTCCAGGCTGCATTGCCACGTACCATGGAACTTTGCATGTTTTGCAAAGCCGAGTAAGCGATCTTGTCCTTGGCATTGACTGTCGTACCTTCGAGCTTGGTCAGGGCCATGCTGCCACCCATCAATGCTGCATAACGATGGGTTTCCAGGAAGGCTGCTGCTTTGTCCATACCCGGCTTGATCTTGATCCATTGCACTTTGCCGCTGTAGTAAATCTTGGTGAAGGTCGCATCCTTAGGATCGGCTGTTGCCACTTCCATGATGTCAGCAGGCTTCAGGGTATTTGCCAGGGTTTCGATTTCTGCGCTGGTGGCAGAACCGAGCTTGATCCAGGTCAGTTGCGCACCGGCAGCGGCTGGGTCGATAGAAAAACCAGCACCGATCTTGGCAACATACAGGGAACCGGAAGACAGGTCTTTTTCTTTGTCTGCCACGAAAATGAAGATGGCACCGTTGGTGGCATCATCACCCATCAGTGCAGTACGGTTGTCAGGCATGACTTGTACCAGTTCATGTGACAGACGGCCCATGCAGTAATGTTTTTTGGCTGTACCAGTACCGTCAGGATTGACAGTGATTTCTGGCATGTGGCCGTAGTGGTAAGGATTGGCCTTGTTTTCATCGCCAAACAGGTTTGCACTATAGGCTTTGAACTGGGTATTGGTGGAGATGGTGAACGCATCCGGCTCATATTCTTCACTCGACAAATGGGTGCCCCATGGGGACAAACTCGCACCGCAAGTGATCCACAAGCCATTGACCTTGGACATATCAACATTGTGGTATTTCACCAGAGACAATTTGCCGGTAGCCTGGTCTTGATCCAGCGTCAATACGGCGATAGGGGAGGGTAGTTTGCCGTACATATCGGTCGTACCATCTTGCGCCCAGGTGGTGTATTCAAATTGCACGACAGCGAATACTGCCTTGCCTTTAATTCCTGTGACTGTAGGGTTTGCTACTGCCAGCAAAGATGTACCGTCTGGAGAATCAGAGAAGAACTGGCGTTCTTTGCCAGCCACTGTCTTGTCGATGATAGGCTTGTTATTGATATCGTAGTAGCCGCCCGCCAGAATAGTGCCGCCGCTGCCATTTGGCACCAGGTCACCAGTCAGGAAGAAAGGCTGGTAAGCCAGTTTGAAAGTTTGCGAGCTATTGTCGCTGAAGTTGACACTCAGTGTCGAACCCACGGTCGTAGTCGCCATTGCAGCGGCGTTAGCCAGCGAAGGTGCTGGCATCGCGGTAAATTCGGCACCGATAAAATTCGCAGCGACTGGCGTTACAGTTGCTGGAACTGTTGCACTTGAGCTACCGCCACATGCACTCAGCAATGAGGCCGTGGAAAATGCACCCAGCGGCAGCAAAGGAGCGCCAGCGAGGAATTTAAGTGCCTGACGGCGACCGGCTTGAGGTTGATCTGACATGATTCGAATTCCAAAAGTTGATTGCGACAAAATGAGCCAACCGGAGACTGAAAGGTCGCCAATTGCGCGCCTGAATTTGCGATTAAAACCTTGCTATGAGTATGGGCAAGTTCGGGCAGGAGTATAAGAAGTGAATATGACAGGCAAGTGAAACGCAGGATTTTTTCTGAGCAAACCCAAAAAGTCATGAATCACATACTTTTGCAACTCAATTGCATTTTTGAGGCATAATGAGAACATACAGGCAGTGCACAGCATGATCCTGTGCCTGCCGGCAAACGATGGACTTACTATGAAATCACCCTCTACCAGAGCCAAACCGGCCACAACTGCCCATCATCAGGGAGCAGCCTCAATCCTGCTGTCAGGAGCTGGCGTGCGCGTGACCGAAGCGCGCCTGAATGTCTTGTCTGAACTCTTGTCCAGCCAGCGCGCCTTGTCACATCTGGAAGTACAGGACGCCTTGCCAGAAATGGACAGGGTCACCTTGTACCGCGCACTGGATTGCCTGACCGATGCCGGGCTGGCACATAAAATTTCTGGCGACGACAGGGTGTTTCGTTATAGCACTGGCAGTGAAACTGCAGGCAACAAGAATCATCCGGCACAGCATCAGCACGGACATTTCAAATGCACACGCTGTGCCAGGGTATTTTGCCTTGACGATGCAAAACAACCGGCTGGTTTGCGTGAGCAATTGCAGGCCACCTTGCAGACCACACTGGGACGCGGCTTTCAAAGTCACGACATAGAGCTGACCATCAAGGGCTGGTGCGCCGACTGCGCTAAATAAGCGAGCTTACGCAAATCCGTACATCAAAGTATTAGAGAAAAAATCATGGCATTAATCCCTACCACTATCCTCACCGGCTTTCTTGGTGCAGGTAAAACCACACTGCTAAATCGCATTCTGCAAGAAGATCACGGTCATAAGATTGCTGTCATCGAAAATGAATTTGGCCAGGAAAACATAGACAATGAAATCCTGGTGCAGGACAGCAATGAGCAAATCGTGGAAATGAATAATGGCTGCGTCTGTTGCACGGTACGCGGTGACCTCATCGTTGCGCTGAGCAAGCTGATGCAGCAAAAGAATGAAGGCAAACTGAGTTTTGACCGCGTCATCATAGAAACCACAGGCCTGGCCAACCCTGGCCCGGTAGCGCAGACTTTTTTTGTCGATGAAGAAGTCGGCACTTATTACATGCTAGACGCGGTTGTTACGGTAGTCGATGCCCGCCACGGCATGCAGCAACTGGATGAACATGAAGAAGCCCAGCGCCAGGTTGGCTTTGCCGACAAGATACTATTGTCGAAAACTGATCTGGTCGATGCAGAAGCAGTGAAGACATTGCGTGCCCGCCTGGCGCGCATGAATCCGCGTGCACCGATCACTGCCGTCGATTTTGGCAAGATTGCCATCAGTGAAGTGCTGGACCTGAAAGGCTTCAACCTGAATGCCAAGCTGGATCTCGACCCCGACTTCCTGCGTGCTGAAGAAGCGGAGCATGAACATGATCATGATCATGAGGCTTGCACTGAAGATTGCACCCATGAACACCACCATCACGAAGAGCATGGTGAGCACGGTGACCATGCTCCACACGTACACAATCATCATCACGCCCATCATTCCGACGATATCGCCGCCTTCGTCTTCAAAAGCACGCGCCCCTTCAATACCGGGCAACTTGACGAATTTCTCGGTGGACTGGTGCAAGTCTTTGGGCCACGCATGTTGCGCTATAAAGGCGTATTACTGATGGAAGGAGCAGACCGCAAGGTCATCTTCCAGGGCGTGCATCAAATCATGGGAACTGATATCGGTGCCAAGTGGGGAGAAAATGAGTTGCGCGAAAGCAAGATGGTATTTATTGGCAAAAATCTACCTAAAGACATATTTATTGAAGGTTTGGAGCATTGTTTGGTATAAACTAGCGGGCTATTGAAGTCAGACGTTGTCTGTCGTGCAAGTGGCATTCATGCAAATGTCATTTACTTTATCAATAAGGGGAGGATAATTGTCTGGGGCAAATGTTGTTTCAGATTTGTTCTATGTATTAACCCGTCGTATCGAAAGTTAGCGAAGTGGCAACTAAATCACCTAAATCGACTGCTACAGTCAGCGCACCTGAAGCTCTGCTCACAGAGGAAGAAATCCTCAAGATGGGCGAGAAGGACTATATGAACGCTGCACAACTGGCATTTTTCAAGGCCCGTTTGCAGCAGCTTGAGAAGGATTTATTGAAGAACGCCGACGAAACTACCGAGCATCTTCGTGAAACCGTATTAGTACCAGATCCGGCAGACCGTGCCACGATAGAGGAAGAACATGCGCTGGAATTGCGCACCCGCGATCGTGAACGCAAATTGCTGAAAAAAGTACAGCAATCCATCAATAGTATTGATGAAGGCGATTACGGCTGGTGCGAAGAAACCGGTGAACCAATTGGCGTACCACGCCTGCTGGCGCGTCCGACAGCGACCCTGTCACTGGAAGCACAGCAAAGACGTGAAATGAAGCAAAAGCTGTACGGCGACTGAGTATTAGTCCTTATTAGCTTCTCGTTAGCTAATATTTATAGCGCTTCTGATTTGCAAAAGCGTGCGGTGGCAACTGCGCGCTTTTTTATTTGAATTGAATGCAACCATGTTGCAAGACATTGAACTTTTATTGGATAATTCTTTCCAAGCCATGCTGCTGAAAGACATGCGGCTGTCATAATGGCAATGTACTGTCGGTTTTTTGCTACATATTTTCAAGTATTTTTGAACCTGAATTTGACCCGGTATCAACTGGAAATTTAATCCAAGATGTTACGCAACTCCCAGATCAACATGAAAAACAGCAAGCGATGGTTGCTGTGTGTCCTGTTGCCTGCACTGTTATTTACACAGTGGCTGGGGCTGGCGCATCGCATCTCACATGCGGGCGGGATTGCTAACCAGTCATCCTCCAGTGTTGTGCAGCAAACTGCGCAACTGGGTTCTTTACTGTTCGGTAGCCAGGATGAGAATAGCAATACCCTGCATTCCTGTGCCTTATATGATGCCGTCAGTGCCGCTGAATTTCTGCAGCATGTGCCGGACGCCATCAGGTTCTTGTCCGGCAAGGCCATCGTCAGCCTGAACCCGGCCATACTGAGCTGGCATGCCCTGCTGCAAGTCCCTTTTTCCTCCCGCGCCCCGCCTTCCCTGTTTGCCTGATCAGCACCAGAACATCCTGATGGATGCTTCTGGCTATTTGATTTTCAGATGCAGCTTTGCGTCTGAATTGTCGCCGTTCTTTGCATCAATTCGCAAACAGGAAATAACATGGTTTTTCAACGCACTCTGATCGCCAGCGCAGTGCTGGTACTTTTGACGCCTATTACTCAGCTTGTCCAGGCACAATCCCAAACTGATTCTGCAAACGGTACCATCAATACCGTTACCGTCACTTCAAATCCCATCAGCTCTGACGAGAATATGCAAGTGCTTACTCCAGCCAAAATATTGTCAGGACAAGAACTCAGAGCCAAGGTCGGCACTTCACTGGGCGATACCTTGGGAGCCGAACTCGGCGTATCCGCATCCGGTTTTGGTGCTGGCGCATCGCGCCCCATCATCCGTGGCCTGGAAGGCCCGCGCGTCAAGATCCTGCAAAATGGCATGGGTGTAGCTGACGTTTCCAGCCTGTCAAATGATCATGCCGTCGCCAGTGAAAGTGCAACTGCGCAACAGATAGAAGTCTTGCGCGGTCCAGCGGCCTTGCTATACGGCAGCGGTGCCATTGGTGGTCTGGTGAATGTCATCGACAACCGCATACCAACTATCCTTAACGGGAAAATGACAGGCGAAGGCGAAGTACGTCTGGGCAGCGTGAATCAGGAAAAGAGTCTGTCGTTCTCGCTTGATGGCTCCAGCGGCGTGATTGGTCTGCATGCAGACGGTGCCAGCCGTGAAACGGGCAACTATAAGATACCTGGCAATATCTCTTTGAGTGACCCCGCTTCAGGTGGTGGCCGCGTGCCGTCCAGCTTCACACGCGAATCTTCGCTGGCTTTGGGTGCGTCTGTCATACAGTCCTGGGGTTATGTAGGTGCCGCAGTACAAACCCTGAATGACCACTATGGCATACCAACGGCAGAACGCTCTTTCATCGACTTGAAGCAAAACCGCCTCGACATTGATGGTTTGCTCAATTCGCCATTGAACGGTTTCGATACGCTCAAATACAAATTCAGTGCCACCGACTATAAGCACACAGAAAAAGCCGAGGACGGTACGCCCGTCACCGACTTCAAGAACCAGATGCTGGAAAGCCGCATCCTCCTGTCCCATCCGTCCTGGGCTGGCTGGCAAGGTAGCTGGGGTCTGCAGACCGAGCAGGTGAAATTCTCTGCCCTGTCGGCTGAGACAGGTCGTGCCGACACGGTACCGAGCACAAAATCCAACTCTGTCGCCTTGTTCTTTGTCGAGCAAAAGCAGATTGCCGATGTCATGGCCAGCACAGGCATGCGTTTTGAAAATGTGAAGCGCACACCAGATGCCATTACTGGCCTGAAAGCGCGTGAATTCAATTTATTCTCGGCTTCTGTCGGTGGTTTATGGCAATTCGACAAATCTTATGGCGCAGGCCTGAGCCTGTCATGGGCGCAACGTGCCCCGGCGACAGAAGAATTGTATTCAGCCGGGCCGCATGAATCGACGGCTACTTTTGATATCGGCAATGCTGATATGAAGAAAGAAGCTTCGCGCAATCTGGAATTCAGCCTGCAAAAAACCCATGGTCTGCTGCGCTGGAAGATCAATGCCTTCCTGAATAAGGTTAACAATTACATCTACGGCCATACCAATGGTATCAAGGTAGATGAAGCAGGGGTCCCTGATGCTGACGCAGAATTTACCTTGCGCAACTGGTCACAGGCATCTGCCACCATACGTGGTGGTGAGGCCGAGATCAGTTACAACCTGCTGGGTGAAGGCTGGTCGGGCCGTGCCTTTGCCGATTACTCACGCGGCAGCCTGGACAATATGGGCAACTTGCCGCTGCAACCAGCGACACGTGCCGGCTTTGATATCGGCTATCGCTCTGGTGGCTGGCGTGCTGGCGTAGATGTCTTGCATGCCTTGCGTCAGGACAGGCTGGCCAGTTTTGAAGGTTTTGTTACACCGGCTTATACCAAGGTCGATACCAGCCTGACTTACACCCATCCTTATCAGAATATGCAGCTGACCTGGTTCTTGATGGCGAAGAATTTGCTGAACCAGGATATCCGTCTTTCTACTTCAGTTTTGAAAGAAACCCTGCCACAACCCGGCAGAAATGTCATGGCAGGATTGCGCGTCAGCTTTTAATGTTAAAAAATCAGCTAAGAATTGCAAGAAAAATGTAAGCAGATGTAATTGACGTTTAGGTTATTAATTCATAAGCTGTTGGTATGGGAGGCGGCATCCGCCCCCATTTCCTGCAAAAAAGCTGCTTTTTTGCAAGGTTTTCGACGATCTTGCGTAGCAATTAAAAGAACATTTCAAGAAAAACTGTCTGGAGCAGTTGAGCCCAGTCAACCATTGGAACGGAAATCAGAATATACTAAGCACTCGTCAAATTCGCTACCGGGTGGTCAGCGCTTCTATTTTTATTTGGGAATATAGTGGGGATTTTTTCTCTTTTCGGTAAAAAAGGTGTCAAGCAAGAAGATCGCTCCACCGAGAAATCTTCTTCGAGAAAGACGCGCTCCAAGAATGGTAATACCGTCATTGGCGGTTTCCAGGACAGTGAGGTTTTTAGCAATTCGATTATTGCTCAGCGTCATATTGCCCGCGCCACCGAGAGAAAAATTGACGCCATAGAATTTGAAATGTCGCGTGACATCGTCAAGACCCGTCCACCGACCATTACCAAAACCGACCTTGGTGCACCAACCGAACCGCTGGAAAGAAAAGCGCCGCCGGTAGAATTCCAGACCACGTTGCCTATGATGATGCCCACAGATTATCTGTTGGGGCAAAATTCAGAAATGTCGGCATCTGCCCTCGCCTATAGCGAAACCGTGCCTGTATTGGAAGAAGCAGCCATCCTGTTTGCCAGTGGCCAGAATGAAGTCGCCGAGCAAATGCTGGCTTCTGCCGTGCATAACCACGAGCTTGGCGGTGCCACCGAAATTGGCTGGCAAATGCTGTTTGACCTGTATCGCATCACGAACGACCAGCACAAGTTTGAAAGCCTGTCGCTCGATTACGCCAATAAATTTGAAACCTCGCCACCACTGTGGCCAGAAAACCAGACCAGCAACGACAATGATGCCGAAGCTCAGGGCGATACCACGGTAGCGAATGTCAGCTTCCCCGCCAAGCTCGATAGCGGCACCATCAAATCACTGGAAAAATTGCAGATAGCTGCGGGCAAGAGCAAAAGCCTGCGTCTGGATTTTTCACGCGTCAAGGAAGTAGACGCCATAGGTTGTGGCTTGTTATTGCGCGCCCTTAAGGGTTTGAAAAAATCCGGCCATGACTTGTTACTGGTGGGTGCCAAAGACCTGGCGGATAAAATCCGCAGCATCTTGCTGGTAGGCCGTCGTGATGAAACTGAAGCGCCATGGCTGTTGTTGCTGGAAATCCTGCAATTACTGCATTTTGAGCAAGCCTTCGAAGAAGTCAGTATGGATTACTGCATTACTTTCGAAGTGTCGCCTCCTTCATTTGAAGCACCAAAGAACAATGTCACCAGCGCCATGCCTGAAGCCCCGGCGCAGGAAGAAGCCTCTGACCGCTATATGATGCCGAAAGTAGTCGAAGGTAAGACAGAATTTCTGATTTCCAATATTGCCATGCAGGCAGAACAGCACAATCCGCTGATCCTTGATTGCACCCGTCTGGAACGGGTGGAATTCGGTGCCTCTGCGCAATTACTGAACGGCCTGGCACCTATCGCCAGCAAAGCCGGCATGAATATACGCTTTGAAGGCGTTAATTACCTGGTCATGATGTTATTCAATGCCATGGGCCTGAAAAACATCGCCAGCATCATCCCCCGCAAGCACTAAACTGTATCGAGGTGGGCTTTTGCCCGCCCTCGTGGTGATACTTATGATGGTATTTATGCACCCGGTTTGTCCACGCTTGCAATTCAGAAAAAACACCCCATTTTCTACAAAACAGGTAATTTGGCCTGCTTATACTGCATGTTCATGACCCGTGGTCGTGTGCAGGAATGGCAATATTCTTTGAGGTTCATATGGAACAATTTCACGGCACCACCATTTTGACGGTGCGACGCGGCAACCTGGTTGCCCTGGGCGGCGATGGTCAGGTGACACTGGGCAATATCGTCATGAAGGGCACTGCCCGCAAGGTACGCAAGCTGTATCACAACAAGGTGCTGGCCGGTTTTGCTGGCGGCACGGCTGATGCTTTCACTCTGATAGAACGCTTTGAATCCAAGCTGGAAAAACATCAGGGCCATCTGATGCGCGCTTCGGTAGAACTGGCCAAGGACTGGCGCACCGACCGCATGTTGCGCCGCCTGGAAGCCATGTTGCTGGTGGCCGATAAAGACAGCACACTGGTAATTACCGGCAATGGCGATGTGCTGGAGCCTAATCAGGGCATAGGCGCGATTGGCTCGGGCGGCACCTTCGCCCAGTCCGCCGCGATTGCGCTGTTTGAAAATACCGACCTGTCGCCAGTCGACATCGTCAAGAAATCCCTGACTATTGCTGGCGAGTTGTGCATTTATACCAACTTGTCACACACCATAGAAACACTGGAATGAATTGGAATAAGCAATGAACATGACTCCACAAGAGATTGTCTCTGAACTTGATAAACATGTAGTTGGCCAGTCCAAGGCCAAGCGCGCCGTTGCCATTGCCTTGCGTAATCGCTGGCGCCGTCAGCAGGTAGAAGAACCGCTGCGCCATGAAATCACCCCAAAAAATATCCTGATGATAGGACCGACAGGCGTCGGTAAAACCGAGATCGCCCGTCGCCTGGCCAAGCTGGCGGATGCCCCCTTCATCAAAATCGAGGCGACCAAGTTCACTGAAGTTGGTTATGTAGGCCGCGATGTAGATACCATCATCCGCGACCTCGTCGACATCGGCATCAAGCAAACCCGCGAAGCAGCTACCCGCAAGGTACGTGCCCGTGCTGAAGATGCGGCAGAAGACCGCATCCTCGATATTCTGCTGCCACCAGCGCGTGACTTTGGTTTCCATCCTAGTGAAGCCGAAGCTGCAACGCCAGACAACACCACCCGCCAGACTTTCCGCAAGCGCCTGCGTGAAGGTGCGCTGGATGACAAGGAAGTTGAAATCGAAGTGGCAGAAGGTGTGACACATATGGAAATCATGGCACCGCCGGGCATGGAAGAAATGACCGAGCAGATCAAGACCATGTTCTCTGGCATGGGTAATGGCCGCAAGAAATCGCGCAAGCTGAAAATCAAGGAAGCGATGAAGCTCCTGATTGAAGAAGAAGCAGGCAAACTCGTCAATGAAGAAGAACTGAAGCAAGATGCAATACGCAATGTAGAGCAAAACGGCATCGTCTTTCTCGATGAAATCGACAAGATCGCTTCACGTTCAGAGACCGGCGGCGCTGAAGTGTCACGCGCTGGTGTGCAGCGTGACTTGCTGCCACTGGTAGAAGGTACGACTGTCAATACCAAGTATGGCATGGTCAAGACTGACCATATCCTGTTCATTGCATCAGGTGCTTTCCATCTGGCCAAGCCGTCTGACCTGATACCTGAGCTGCAGGGCCGTTTCCCTATCCGCGTGGAACTGGAATCTTTGTCCATCGCTGATTTTGAGCGTATCTTGACAGGCACCGATGCCTGCCTGACACGTCAGTATCAAGCCTTGCTGGCAACGGAAGACGTGCAGATAGACTTCACGCCTGAAGGCGTTGAACGCCTGGCTGGCATTGCTTATTCAGTCAATGAAACGACAGAAAATATCGGTGCCCGCCGCCTGTACACCGTCATGGAAAAGCTGCTGGAAGAGATTTCTTTCGATGCCCACCAGAATAGCGGCAAGACTGTGACTATCGATGCTGCCTACGTCAATGAACGTCTGGAAGCCTTGTCGGTGAATGAAGATCTGTCACGCTACGTGCTTTAATTTTAAACTTAGTTTTAATCTTAGTTTCAATTTGCAATCCGGGGTTTAAGATGGCTAACAAGGCACTGGCAACACGACAACGCATGCAGTTTCGCGTTGAGCCGTCGCAAGTCCCGGCATCGGCCAAAGGCAGGGCTAATCAGGCAAGAAAAGTTTTGCCTGATTATCTGACTGCGAAAAAAAATTCCAAGCCCCTACCTCAACCTGCTACTGCCACCAAAAAACCGGACAGTCAGGAAAAAAATTAAAAACTCTCCAGGAACGCCCTCATGTTTGATACCCCTGCTGCCAGCGATAAACCCGATTACCCCATGCTGGCGCGCCAGTTGGCCAGCGTACTTGAGGGTGAACGCAATCTGGTCACCAATGCAGCCCAGTTTTCTGCCTTCATCTACAGCAGCATCACTGACTTGAACTGGGCAGGTTTTTACCTGTGCGCACCAGCCAGCAAGCCAGATGCAGAATTTCCCAATGACCTGCTGTTGGGACCGTTCCAGGGCAAGGTTGCCTGCACCCGCATCCCTTTCAAACGCGGGGTGTGCGGTACGGCTGCAGCAGAACGACGCACCGTCCTCGTAGAAGACGTACATGCATTCCCCGGGCATATAGCCTGCGACTCAGCATCCAACTCTGAAATAGTCATCCCTTTGATCAAGGATGGCGAGATTTATGGCGTGTTTGATATCGACAGCCCGCGCCTGAAACGCTTCAACGAAGAAGACCAGTTGGGCCTGGAGAACCTGCTCGCCATCTTTACGGCAGCAACAGATTTGAAATAATAGCAATACCAGTTCCCTGCAGAATCAGCCAAAATGTGGCGAGGGGCAGACAAAGACCATGGCAGCCATGGTCTTTTTTGTTAAGTTATGTCAAAACAGCATAATTTCTGTCTTTGCCCGTTCTTTGTCGCTCTACACTGAGTTTATTGACACTGAGAAAAACTTCGCAGAACTCAGCAGACCAGGGGGAGATGGCATCATGGCAGGATGCAGACGCCGGAAAATGCTACACATGCACAGGCAGCCTTTGCGCAGGCGTGATGTGACAACACGCTTCATGGTCGACCTTGGCATCCACTATCTTGAAGTACTGGGACTGGCCAAGGCCATGCACTTTTTACGCAGGCATCACGTACCTGATACTGTCATTGACCGCGTCCTGCACTCTCCCGAATACCGGCGGCAATATTAATATTACCCTGGTGCTTTTTCTAATGAGTTTCCTGCTTGGCATCCCTCGCAAGCAAACGACCTATCATCTCTTGCAATGAAATCCCGTCAAACAGTACGCCAGCTACGGCATCGGTAATTGGCATCTGTATGCCCAGCCCCTGTGCCAGCGAACGTACTGCCTGTGCACAACGCACGCCTTCAGCGACATGACCCAGTTCCTGCACGATGATATCCAGGGATTTACCCTGTGCCAGCGCCAGACCCACCTTGCGGTTACGGGATAAGTCACCGGTACAGGTCAAGATCAAATCACCTACGCCAGTCAGCCCCATCAGAGTTTCTGAACGGCCACCAAGGGCAACGCCAAGGCGGCTGATTTCTGCCAGACCGCGGGTGATAAGGGCAGCTCGCGCATTCAGCCCCAGTCCCAGGCCATCAGCCACACCTGTAGCAATCGCCAGGATATTTTTGACTGCACCACCGACTTCCACACCAACCACGTCATCGCTTGAGTACACCCGCATGGCATTCACATGCAGGGCTTGTACCACCAACTGACTGAGGTCTTTCGACTTGGAAGCTATCGTCAATGCACAAGGCAGGCCTTTGGCGACTTCTTGCGCAAATGAAGGGCCGGACAGGGCGCCGAAAGCCACGCCCTGCCCCAGCACTTGTTCAGCCACCTGATGCGGCAAGAGCTGCGTGGATTCTTCAAAACCCTTGCATAGCCAGATGATGTTTTTTGGCTGGTAAGCCCGGCAAGCTTCCAGCGTAGGGCGCAAGCCCGAGACTGAGGTGGCAATTACCAGTAAGCCCTCAGGGCCAGCCGCATGTGCCATGGCAGCAGCAAAGTCAGCCGTGACCTGCAGATTGTCGGGGAAAGAAAAGCCGCTTAAATAGTCATCATTTTGCCTGTTCGCCTGCATGGCAGACATGGCAGCCTGATTGCGCCCCCACAGCAAGACATTATTTTTTGCCGCAAAAGCAATTGCCATTGCCGTGCCCCAGGCACCTGCGCCCAATACGCTGATATTCATACTTGTCCCTGACTCCTGCTTATTTTAATAACCGGGGAGATGTAAAAAAAGGACAGCAGGCTGTCCTTTTTTGCAAACTGTCATCTGTCTATGCACTCAAATCCAGGCACTACAAACCCCAGACTTCATTGATTTTGACAAAGCCTAGCTGGCCGTCACGGTGTTTCACTTTGACCCAGCCGCCAGCCGCAGGCTCAGCCATTTCCAGCAAGACGTGCTTGTCAGCACTGAATACCAGCGGTGCAGATTCATCTGCCGTTGCCCTGATCTTGGCATTGGCTGCACGCACCACCAGGCTGCGGCGGGTGATCAAATCCTTGGATTCGACCCAGCTCATTTCACCGCTGACGTCTCTTACCTTGCTCCATGCACCGGAAGTAAACACTACTTCCAGCGGCATGCCACGTGGTGCCACTGCCAATTTTGCGCCTTTGGCAGATGGTGCATCGTACATGATCACGGGTGAAGCACCGACAGAACGGAATTCCAAAGCCTGGGCTGCACCACTCGCAAGCAGCGTCAATAACAACAGAGGCAAAGGCGTCAGCAAGCGTCGCATGGTAACTTTCATCAGGTTGACCCGGCCGGAACCGGATCAGACCCATCGTAATAAAGCAGATTACTGAATAGTTGTTGGCGCTTCAGTATTGGCATTTGCCTGCTCAGCAGCCAATGTCAGACGTTGCGCGTAGAAAGCTTCGAAATTGATTTCCGACAGATGGATAGGAGGGAAACCAGCACGTGTGATCGCATCAGCTACGTTGGAACGCAGGTAAGGATAGACGATGTTCGGGCAGCCGATACCCAGCAGAGGATCGAGTTGATCTTCAGGGATATTGCGTGCTTCGAAAATACCGGCTTGTTTGCCTTCAACCAGGAAAGCAACTTTTTCGCCGATTTTTGCAGTCACTGTGACTGTTACTGTGGCTTCGTAGATGCCATCAGCCAGCTTTTCAGAGCCGACATCAACGGAAACTTCGATGCCAGGGGCTTCTTGTTCCAGGAAAATAGCTGGGGAATTTGGCTGTTCAAGCGACAAATCTTTCAGATAAACGCGTTGAATTTGGAATACGGGCTGCAGATTTTCGTCAGACATGTGAAACTTTCTAAAATTCTAAAAGATTAATAATGAACAGCGAGACTGGCAGATAGGGCCGTTTCCAGCCATTTCAAGATCGCAGCGCGCTATTGTAGCAAGTAGTCTGCAAAAACAGCAATTTTGCTGCAAAACCCGTAGAAAATCCGGCAAATACCTGCTTTTAATCAACCGGATTCAGCAAAGGATCAAGTTTACCCGCCCTGTCGAGGGCAGAGAGGTCATCAAAGCCACCCACATGAGTGTCATCTACATAGATTTGTGGTACGGTGCGGCGACCGGTTCTCTGCATCATCGCTTCACGCAGGCCGGGCTCAAGATCGACACGGATTTTTTCTATATCGTCCACACCCTTGGACTTCAACAGACGCTCAGCCATCGTGCAATACGGACAAACGGCTGTGGTATACATGACTACATGGGCTTTCATGATGCTCTCCTGCTTTACTTTACTGTTGGCAAGCCTTGCGACTTCCAGGAATCTATACCACCATCAAGGCTAAACACTTGGGCAAAGCCAGCTTTGCTGAGTAAACCAGCAGCGCTGGAAGAACGCACGCCTGAAGCACAAACAGTAATGACCACATTGCTTTTTGACTTTTCTATCTCTTTCAGACGGTCGTTCAGCTCTGGCAAGGGGATATGTTTGGCATTTTGCAAATGACCGGCAGCAAATTCTTCAGCACTGCGCACATCGAGAATCAGGGTTTTAGCCTGATTCATGTATTGTGTAGCTTGAAAATGCGACACCTTGGCACCACGTCTTTGTAAAGCAGGCACCAGCAATGCACCACCAGAGATGATGGCAAGACCTATCCAGAATATATTGTCAATAATGAATTTCACAGGATTCCAGTAGTAAGAATGGTTATCAGAAGCGCGTCATTATAAAATAGATGCCGCAATCGCATACTAAATCACTCATCTCATCTTATCTCACCCTCTAGCACACTATGTATAAAATCGTTTTAATGCGCCACGGCGAATCTACCTGGAACCTGGACAACCGTTTCACCGGTTGGACTGATGTTGATTTGACAGCAAAAGGCGTGGCTGAAGCCACCCAGGCCGGCAAGCTCCTGAAACAAGCAGGCTTTACCTTTGACCTGGCATATACCTCAGTACTCAAGCGCGCGGTTCGTACACTGTGGGGCACACTCGATGAAATGGACTTGATGTGGTTGCCAGTGATTCATGACTGGCGTCTGAATGAACGTCATTACGGTGCACTGCAAGGCTTGAACAAGGCAGAGACAGCGGCCAAATATGGGGACGAGCAAGTGTTGGTGTGGCGTCGCAGCTACGATACGCCACCTCTGCCACTGGCAGAAGATGATGACCGCACCTCCTTCAATGACCCGCGCTATGCAGGCCTGGAGCGCAGCCAGATCCCGCTGACCGAATGCTTGAAAGACACGGTTGCCCGCGTCATGCCAGCCTGGGACGACAGCATTGCCCCGGCAATACGCTCGGGCAAACGCATCCTGATTTCTGCCCATGGCAATAGTCTGCGCGCCCTGATCAAGATGCTTGACGGCATCAGCGACGACGACATCGTCAACCTGAATATCCCGAATGGCCAACCGCTGGTGTATGAACTTGATGCCGACCTGAAGCCAATCAAACATTATTATCTGGGTGACCAGGACGCTATTGCAGCAGCCTTGCAGGCCGTTGCCAGCCAGGGTAAATCCAAATAAGCATTGAATGCCATTTAAAACCAAGTCTTCACCGTTTTTAATAGCAAGCTTGCTATGCCTGTCCCTGGCAGGCGTGGCAACGTCTGCCATGGCTGCCAGTAATGCGCGTTCCCAGCAAAAAAACAAGGCAGAAGCAGACAGGGCCGAGTTGCAAAATCGCCTGAAGGCATTAAAAAACGATATAAACAAAACTGAAACGGCCAAGGACAATGCCAGCGATGCCCTGGCTGAATCAGAAAAATCCATTTCCGAAGCCAATCGTTCCTTGCGTGACTTGCAGGCAGAACAGGCGCAGACTGAAGCAAGAGTCAAACAACTGACAGGGCAACAACAGGCTCTGGCTGATAAAGTTGAAAAACAAAAAACACAACTATCGAATTTTTTACGCCGCCAGTATATGCGCGGCGACAGTGACCGTATCAAATTGCTGCTGTCTGGCGATAACCCCAACCGCATCAACCGCGAACTGCAATACATGAGCTATGTATCGCAAACCCAGGCCAAACTGATAGATGGCTTGCGCATCAGCCTTCAAGCTGTGGAAAAAAATGCCGAAGAAGCTAAAGAAGCCAAGGCAGAACTCGATGAAATAGCTGACGAAGAAAAAAGTCATAAGCTGGCGCTGGAAAAAGAGAAAAAACGACATGCCACATTGGTAAGTCAGTTGGCAGAAAAATTATATGTACAAAAAAAACAGGCTGATAGTCTGGAAAAAGATGAACAAAGACTGAGCAATCTGGTCTCACAATTAAATAAACTGATTGAAGAACAAGCCAAGGCAGATGCAGCCAGGGCGGCACTGGAAGAAAAACAACGCCAGGAAAGAATTGCAGCAGCGCAGAAAGAAAGAGCAAGGCAGGCGGCACAGGGTAAAAAACCAGCGAAAATCACCAATCCCAATGCGATTGACGACGATGAGCCGCCCAGGCAAGCCAGGGCGGCAACCCCGCCTGCAGGTGAATTTGACAAGCTGAAAGGGCAATTGCGTTTGCCAGTGAAAGGTGAAATTCTTGCCAGATTTGGCAGCAAACGCACTGATGGCCCCAGCTGGAAAGGCATGTTCATCAAGGCGAATGAAGGTGCAGAAATCAAGACCATCGCCCCGGGCAAAGTGATTTTTGCCGATTGGTGGAAGGGGTATGGGAATATGGTGATTGTTGATCATGGCGGCAGTTACTGGAGCCTGTATGGCAATAATCAGGCAGTATTGAAGCATGTCGGCGATGTGGTAAAAACGGGTGATGTCATTGCCAGTGCCGGAAACAGCGGCGGTAATGAAGAATCAGGTTTATACTTTGAAGTACGTCATCAAGGACGTGTATTTGATCCTCTCAACTGGATCGTTAAATAGGTTTTAGGTGAATCACATGGGCAGCAAATTCAAGAATTTTGGTTTAATTGGCCTCGGCATGGTTGCCGGTGTGGCAGTTTCCATGCAGTTTTCGGCAGTGGCGCAAAAAACCCCAGGCAATTTCCTGCCGGTAGAAGAATTGCGTCAACTCACAGAAGTATTTGGCCTCATCAAGTCTGACTATGTCGAACCGGTGGAAGACAATAAGTTGCTGACGGAAGCAATTTCCGGCATGGTGGCTTCACTGGACCCCCATTCAGCCTACCTGGACAAGAAATCATATAAAGAATTAAAAGAAGGTACTCAGGGCAAATTTGTCGGCCTGGGTATAGAGGTCGGGATGGAAGACGGCTATGTCAAGATCGTCTCCCCGATTGAAGATTCTCCAGCCTACCGTGCAGGTTTGAAACCTGGTGACCTGATCACCAAGCTTGATTCCCAACCTGTCAAAGGCCTGACGCTTGATGAAGCCGTCAAGCGTATGCGCGGTGAGCCGAATACCAAGATCACCCTGACTATTTTCCGTAAAACGGAAGATAAACCCATCGTCGTCACGATTACCCGCGAACTGATCAAACAGCAAAGCGTCAAGGCCAAGATCGTTGAGCCTGGTTATGCCTGGTTAAGAATTGCCCAGTTCCAGGAACCGACCGTCGAAGACATGGCCAAGAAAATCCAGACCCTGTATGCGCAAGACCCAGCCATCAAAGGCCTGGTACTCGATTTGCGCAATGACCCGGGCGGCGTCTTGCCTGGTGCCATTGGTGTCTCAGCCGCCTTCCTGCCCAAGGATGTGCCTGTGGTCTCTACCAATGGTCAGTTGCAAGATTCCAAAGCGACTTTCTATGCCCGCCGTGAATACTATTCTGGCCGTACTTTGAGCGACCCGCTGGCGAAATTGCCAGAAGCGATCAAAAATGTGCCTATGGTGGTATTGATCAATACCGGCTCTGCCTCTGCTTCTGAAATCGTCGCTGGTGCCTTGCAAGACTACAAACGCGCTACCATTATTGGTACCCAGAGCTTTGGCAAGGGTTCGGTACAAACCATACGTCAGATTTCTGCAGATACCGCAGTCAAGCTGACTACAGCCCGCTATTACACACCAAATGGTCGCTCTATCCAGGCCAAGGGCATTGTTCCTGACCTGAACGTTGAAGAAACCGCAGACGGTGACGGCATCAATGGCTTGCGTGCCCGTGAAGCGGACTTGCAAAAGCATTTGACGAACGACAAGGAAAAAGAAGTAGCCCGTCCTAAAGTCGATGAAGCAGAAGAAGAACAGCGTGTGGCCGCACTGGTGAAAAAAATCAAGCCGCTCGAATATGGTAGTGCAGAAGACTTCCAACTGGCCCAGGCTTTGAATCATCTGAAAGGCTTGCCGGTAAAAGTCACTGAAGCCAAGGTGGTTGACAAGGAAGGCAAGGACAAAGACGGCAAAAACAGCAGCAAGGACGCTGACAAGCCAGCTAAAACTGACAAAGCCGACCATAAAACCGATATCAAGAAAAAATAAGACCTGACAAAAAGGCCGCATACTGCGGCCTTTTTTACAACGATGAACGACCAGCAACTCTTACGCTATTCCCGTCATATCCTGCTGGACCAGATAGGTATAGAAGGCCAGCAAAAAATCACTGAGGCACGTGCCCTCATCATCGGTGCCGGCGGCCTGGGTTCACCTGCAGCCCTGTATCTGGCCAGCGCCGGGGTAGGCCACATCACCCTGGTCGACAATGACAGCGTGGACCTGACCAATCTGCAACGCCAGATCATGCATACCACGGCAGCTGTGGGCATGGCCAAGGTCAACTCAGGCAAGCACACTCTGGAAGCGATCAACCCCGAAATACGCATCATCGCCCTGCAAGAGCGGGCTGCCGGTACACGCCTGGAAGAACTGGTCAGCCAGGCCAGCATCGTCCTTGATTGTTGCGACAATTTCGCTACCCGCCATGCCGTGAATGCTGCCTGCGTCAAATTTGGCGTACCGCTGGTATCTGGTGCAGCTATCAGTTTTGACGGCCAGATCAGTGTGTTTGATAGCCGTGATGAGGTCTCCCCTTGCTATGCCTGCCTGTTCCCGCCTGACCAGCCGTTTGAAGAAGTACTGTGTTCCAGCATGGGTGTGTTTTCGCCGCTGGTAGGCATCATAGGCAGTATGCAGGCTGCCGAAGCGCTGAAAGTCATCATGGGCATAGGCCAGGCACTGTC
Organism: Undibacterium sp. GW821-FHT07F11; assembly: GCF_059418665.1. NCBI lineage: Bacteria > Pseudomonadati > Pseudomonadota > Betaproteobacteria > Burkholderiales > Oxalobacteraceae > Undibacterium > Undibacterium sp. GW821-FHT07F11. Next base: position 46,114 of record NZ_JBWKQH010000006.1, on the reverse strand, counting down.
AGGCCGTCTGCTGTTGCTGGATGCCTTGCGCATGGACTGGACCAGCATAGGTATCAGCAAGAATCTGCAATGCCTGGTTTGCGGACAAGTTCACCCGAATTAAAGGCGTATTAAAAACTCATCAAGGATAGCCATGTATACTTTGTATTACTGCCCCGGCACAGCGAGCATGATCGTTCATCTGGCCTTATTGGAAATTGGGGCTGACCATGAATTGAAACTGGTCGATGTAGAAAAGAACCAGCAAAAAGATCCAGAGTACCTGCGCTTGAATCCAAATGGTGTCGTGCCTACCCTGGTCATTGATAATCGTCCTTATCTCGAATCAGCCGCGCTGTTGATGCTGTTGGCTGAACGTCACCCGGAAGCGGGCCTGGTACCAGCCATGGGCAGCATGGAACACGATCAGTGGCGACAATGGATAGTGTTCATCAGCAGCAGCCTGCAATCGACTTTCCGTGCTTGGTTTTATCCTGCCGAACTGGGTTTTGAAGAGCATAATGAAGCCACCAAAGCCGCACTGCAAAAACGTATCGCTGCCATCTGGGATCAGCTTGACCTGCACCTGAGCAAGAATGGCCCTTATCTGCTGGGCGAGACTTTTTCTGGCGCTGACCTGCAACTGACCATGCTGATGCGCTGGTCACGCAATATGCCACGCCCGGCCACAGAATGGCCTGCGCTGAGCAAACTGGCACAACTCGTCATCGCCCGCCCGAGCTGGCAAAAGATGGTGGCAATCGAAGGCCTGGAAACATGGCCAAAAACCCGGGCCTGATATCTGCAACTAATGCTTAGAAATTCGTGCTTAAGAAATTAATGCAAAAGATGGGTTTGAATTTATACAAGGCAAATCAGGTAGCCAGCACGGAGCTGCCTGACGTCAGCATTGCCGAATACCAGGGTGTACGTACCCTGCATCTATCCTCTGATGCCATCCAGGGCGCCATGCGCATGGCCATGCCAGACCAGATAGAGCTGGAATATGTGCAGCAAATGATGATGTGGATGTTGTTCAAACACGAGCCACAACATATCGTACAGCTAGGCCTCGGTGCAGCATCACTGACCAAGTTTTGCTACCGTAATTTTCCACAGTCCAGGGTCACTGCGATAGAACTGAACCCCAAGGTCATCGCGAGCTGTCACCAGCATTTCAAATTACCGGTCAATGATGAGCGCCTGCAAGTCCTGTGCATGGATGCGCTAGCCTATGTCAACGATAGCGCCAACCACGGCCAGGCCGACGTACTGCAAATTGATTTATATGATGCCGCTGCCGATGCCCCCGCACTGAGCAGCGCTGCTTTTTACCAGGCCTGTGCCAATACCTTGAATGAAGATGGCATGCTGACCGTTAACCTGTTTGGCAATCCGCATAACTATGAAGCGAATTGCACTGCCAATCTCGCCGCCCTGCAAGAAGCTTTTGATGCGGTGGTCTGGCTACCGCTGGTACATGATGCCAACACCGTCGCCATCGCCTTCAAACAAGCCCCCGCAGTAGATTTTGAAGACTTGTATGAACGCGCAACAGCGATACGCCTGGCCTGTAAATTACCCGCAGCGAAATGGGTAAATGGCTTGAAGGAATGGATGATTGAGCATACTTGATGTGCCATAATCCTGCGGGCATTCACGCCCGGATTTATTGGCGTTTATTTAATTACGTTTATTTCACGCCATTCTCTGTATCTTTCTCAATACCTATCTCTATGTGTTTAACTATTACGGCGAAAGACTGCGCTCGCTTTTTCGCTATCCTTACGTGTTCCCTCCAATTTTTTTGCCTGCCTTTGCATGCACAACCCCTGAATCAGCAAGAAATACGATTGCGCGATCTTGCGCAGCTCTGGTGCGACATCAAGTGGCGTCACCCCGCGCTGACCAAAGGTAATGTTGATTGGGATAAGGCTCTGGTAACTGCTTTGCCCAAGGTTCAGGCAGCGAAGTCAAAGCAAGAATTGCGTGATGCTCTTGCCAGCATGATGGCCACCTTGAATGACCCTGCGGCGGAGATATCAGTAGTGGGTGACAATGATCGATCAGATGAATCGCATCAACTTGTCTTGCCTGCAAATCAGGACCTGTTGGAATGGTTGAGTGGCGATATCGCCCTGCTGCATTTGCATGAGCCACAGATCACGAGCAATGATCACCCTGACTACGCAAAACTGCTGCAGGCAAGGGATGCAATCAAAAGCCGGGCCAAGGGTCTCATCATCGATTTGCGGCCTGCACAGTATGGCTGGTACGACACGGAAAATCTGAATTCCCTTTTAGCACACTGGATTACTGCACCTCTTATCTTGCCGACTGAAAGAATCCGCGTGCACTCTGGCTTCGCTCCACAAAAGGGAATGAACAGCGGCGGCTATTTTTCAGCGCTACAAACCATGGAGGCAGAGACCATTAATCCTCTTGCGCAGACACAGCCCAATAAAACACTGCCTATGGTGTTCATGATTAACCAGGCCAGCCTTGTTCCATCTGCTGTACTGGCACTGCAAAAAACTGGCAAAGCATGGATACTGGCACAGGGGAAAACTACGCCAGGCTGGTTTATGCCTGCCAAACGTCAGGTCATCGCTGGCGAAGTCTCAATCACATACAGCAAGGCAGACCTGATCTATGCCGATGGCACCACCGGTTTTGCTGCAGATGCAGAGATAGCGCCAGATACATCCACTGCAAAAACCAGCACCAGTATCAACAGGGCAGTGAGCTTATTACAGGGCAAGCGCAAACCTGGTGCAGCAATACGCTATCAGGCAAGTTCCGGCGTGGCTGTCAGAGCACTGGAGTTACCTTATCGTGACATGCGTTATCCCGACCTGGCCTGGCGACAGTTGGCAGTGATCAAATTATGGGCGATTGCCGAGACTTTCTTCCCCTATAAGCATTTGATGGACAAAGCCTGGTCGGATCAGTTACCCATCTACCTGAAGCGTATTGCAGACGTCAACAACGCAGTGGAATATGCCTTGACGATGGCAGAGATGGCTAGCAATTTGCAAGACAGCCACGTCTTTGTCAGGAATCGTATCAGTACAGAATATTTTGGCAAAGCGTGGCTGGCAATGAATCTGCTCATGATAGACAAGCAAGTGGTCATCAGCAAGATTACAGACTCACGTCTGCAACAAAACCCTGACTTGCATGTGGGTGACATCATCCTCAAAATAGACGGAGTGGCAGTCGGGGAGAAAATTGAACAACTATCAAAGACCATCTCTGCATCCAACCCGGAAACCAGGATCAGGGATGCACTTGCCAACCTGCTAGTGGGTCAGGAAAAAAGTGTGGCAAGCTTGCTCATCGCAGATAGCACAGGCAATCAGCACGAGATACATCTGCCACGCGTGAATGATACTGAGGCTCCTGAAAATACCGCGCCAGTATTTAAAATGCTCAACAAGGATATCGCCTATGTAGACCTAGACCGGCTCGAAGGAGCCGATGTCAATGCCATGTTTGAGGCAATCAAGGACAGCAAGGCACTTATATTCGATATGCGTGGCTATCCACGTAATTCAGTATGGAAAATAGCTCCCAGACTGAATGTGAAACAGGCAAATGTAGTGGCCCAGTTCCGCCGTCCACTGGTCTCGGCGTTTGAAGGTGATCAGGGTGGTGGTTACTATAGCTTTGAACAAACTATCAGAAGAAAAACACAAGACTTGTATCGCGGCAAGCTGGTCATGCTGATCAATGAAGAGACCCAAAGCGCTGCCGAGCATACTGGATTGATCATAGAATCATTAGCACCACTGACCTATATAGGCACACACAGCGCTGGTGCCAACGGAGATATCACCGGTGCGTATTTGCCCGGAGCCTTATATTTTGGTTTCTCCGGTCATGACGTGCGGCATGCCGATGGCCGTCAGTTGCAACGCATAGGTATACAGCCAGATATCAAGATTGCTCCCACGCTGGCAGGCATAAGGGCAGGGAAAGATGAAGTGCTGGAGCGGGCGATGGTTTTTCTGGAAACTGGTAAATAAGCATTACTCAGGATGATGGCAGCAAACGCAAATCTTGTTGCCATCAGGATCGCGAAAATACGCGCCATAGTAATTGGGATGATAGTGCGGGCGCAGCCCAGGTGGGCCCTCGCATGTACCGTCAAGTGCCAGCGCCGCTGCATAGGCGCGCTGTACTGTCGCGCGTGATGCCGCCAGCAGTGCCACCATCTGGCCATTGCCGTGCTGCGGCGGTTCACCATTAAAAGGCTTGCCAATAACAAACAACGGGCGTGGCTGATCAGCAGCCATCCATCCTGCCCAGGGTTCGTCAGCATCCTTGAATTTCAATACCAGTCCCAGTTCTGTCATGAGTGCAGAGTAAAACGCAAAAGACTTGCTGAAGTCATGGATGCCTATGAATACATGAGAGATCATGGTTTTTCCTTTGCACTATTGTGATCACTGTCGCCTACTGCGTGAAAATTTTAACCGGTATTTGTGCCAGCTCAGCCAGTTCTACCGCATGGTGTGTGCCACGGGCACAACCGGGTTTGCTATAATCGGCATGAAAAGCCAGCATCAGGTCTATGCCCGTCGCCAGCATCCGGACATTCAAGCCCTTCCACCCTTCACCGGGAAAAGCACGATAGTCGGCATTGTTTTTTTTCATGGCTTCGACCGCAAAACCAAATTCCAATGCAACTACTTTGGCATGAGCATCAATACCGGGAGTATCACCAGTAACAACGATGGTTGCTGGAGGCAACCGAGCCAATTCACGGCGTATTGCGGCCTGGCTTTCCCAACTGGTAGATCCTGTAATCAATACTCTCATTTCTGCGTCCTGCTGGCATCAGTGATTCTTCTTGGCCAGTCCCAGATAAGTATCAATCACGCGCTGGTCGTTCGCCAGTTCTGCGGCATCACCCTCCAGCGCGATTTGCCCGGTTTCCAGCACATAGGCATAGTCTGCTACCTGCAAGGCAGCGCGGGCGTTTTGTTCTACCAGCAAGATGGCAACGCCAGTTTGCTTGAGGCGCTGGATGATGTGGAAAATTTCCTTGACGATCAGTGGTGCCAGGCCGAGGCTGGGTTCATCCAGCATCAGCAATTGCGGCTTGGCCATCAGGGCCCGGCCTACTGCCAGCATCTGACGTTCACCACCGGACAGCGTCCCTGCTTCCTGGGTGCGTCTTTCTTTCAGACGTGGAAAGAGATCAAACACCACATCGAGCTGATCAGCATAATTTTTTTCACCAGCCTGGTAACGGCGATAACTACCCAGCAAGAGATTGTCTTCTACCTTCATGCTGGCAAACAGTTCGCGTTTTTCTGGCACCAGCGACATGCCCTGCGCGACACGGTTTTCTATGCTGACGCTGGCGAGGTTTTTGTCGGCCAATATTATCTGCCCACGCATACTGCCCGTTGCAGGCAGGGCACCGGCAATGGCATTGAGCATCGTCGATTTGCCTGCCCCATTCGGGCCAATGACGGTGACGATCTGCCCGGCACCGACACGTATATTGGCTGGTTGCAAAGCCTCGACCTTGCCATAAAACACTTGCAGGTCTTTGGTGTGCAACAAAGCCGGTTCAGACAGGGACGTACTTGCCAAAACCGCTGGCGCGGTTTCTGGAGAATTTGTATTCGTCATCAATCTATCCCACCCAGATAAGCTTCCAGCACTGCCGGATTCTGTTGTACTTCTTGTGGCAAGCCTTCGGCAATCTTGGTACCGAATTCCATGACCACCAGTTGATCGGTCAGGTTCATGACGAAATCCATGTCATGCTCGACCAGCAGGATGCTCATGCCCTCTGCACGCAATTTGCGCAAAAGTTCGGCCAGTTCCTGTTTTTCCTTATAGCGCAAACCGGCGGCAGGTTCATCGAGTAACAGCAAGCTGGGGTCGCAACACAGTGCCCTGGCGATTTCAAGTATGCGTTGCTGGCCCAGGGCCAGGCTGCCTGCTTCTTCATTGATCAGATGTGCCAGACCTACCCGCTCCAATTGCCTTTTTGCCTCGGCCAGCAGGGAATTTTCTATCTTGCCATCGCGTCGTAAAATGCTGGCGATGACTTCCATGACATCGCCGCCCTTGGTACGCAGATGCGCACCTATCGCCACATTTTCCAGGACTGTCATGCTGGCCAGCAAACGTACATGCTGGAAGCTGCGGCCTATGCCGAGTTTGACGATTTCACGCGAAGGCAGGTTGGCGATATCCTGCAATTTGCCATCCTTATAAAAACGCACGGTACCGCTGGTTAAGGGCAAAACACCGGTGACCAGATTGAACATGGTCGATTTACCTGCACCGTTAGGGCCTATCAGGCCGACGATCTGGCCTGCGCTGACGGTGAACTGCATGTCATTGACAGCAACCAGGCCACCGAATTGCTTGCGCGCCTTGTCGATTTCGAGGATAACAGTATCAACTGCTGGTTTGGCACGCACTGGCAATACCGCCGCATCTGCAGCGACCTGTATGCCTTTGTCTTCTGGCAGCCATTTGACAAACAGGCGCTTGCTCCCGCTGGCCAGGTAAGGCCATACGCCATCGCGCGCACGTTGCAATAGCAAGACCAGCAAGACGCCAAACACGATAACTTCAAAATTACCATTCGCGCCCAGCAGTGCAGGCAAGATACTTTGTAATTTGTCTTTCAACAGTGTCAGCAGGGCCGAACCCAGCAAGGCACCCCAGACATGTCCTGCACCACCAACCACGGCCATGAACAGGTATTCAATACCTTGATTCAAACCAAAGGGTGTAGGGTTGACTGCACGTTGCATATGCGCATACAGCCAGCCGGAGACACTAGCCAGCATGGCAGCAATGACGAAGATGATGACCTTCATGCGCGCCGTATTGACACCCATGGCTTCTGCCATGACACCACCACCCTTGAGTGCACGTATGGCGCGGCCAGGACGTGATTGCAGCAGGTTTTGTATAGCAACGATAGATAGTAGCAAGATCACCCAGATCAGGCCAAACATGCTGCGTCCAGTATCGAGTTTAAGGCCTGCGATTTCTATCGGCGGTATGCCATTCAGGCCATCGTATTTGCCGAGAAATTCCAGATTGCCAAACAGGAAAAACAGTGACAGACCCCAGGCGATCGTACCGAGTGGCAGGTAATGGCCAGACAGGCGCATGGTAATCAGGCCGATAGCAAGCGCTGCCGCCATGGTCAGCACCAGGCCAGCCAGCAAACCCAGCCAGGGTGAATAGCCAAGAGCAGTACTCAGGTAAGCGGTGGAGTAAGCACCCAGACCAACGAAAGCTGCCTGGCCAAAAGAGGTCATGCCGCCTACCCCGGTCAGCAAGACCAGGCCGAGTGCCACGATCGCATACAGGCCTATGTAATTGGCCAGGGTGATCCAGAATTCAGGCACAGGCAGCAAGGGGAACAGCAATACCAGTGCCAGCAATACCCATTTACCGTGTTTGATACCGTTGGTGAGGAGTGTCTTCATTATTCTTCATCCTCATCAGTGTGTTTGCTGGAGAGTGAACGCCACAGCAAGACCGGGATAATCAGGGTAAATACGATAACCTCCTTATAGGCACTGGCCCAGAAAGATGAGTACGATTCCAGCAAACCCACCAGCAGTGCACCCGCTGCCGCGACCGGGTATGACACCAGGCCACCAACGATGGCACCGACGAAACCCTTGAGGCCGATCAAAAAGCCGCCATCGTAATACACCGTTGTCATCGGGGCGATCAATACGCCACACAATGCCCCCATGGCTGCGGCCAGGGTGAATGCCAGGCGGCCAGCTTGCGTGGTACCTATCCCCACCAGTTGCGCACCCAGACGGTTGACGGCGGTAGCACGCAAAGCCTTGCCAGACAGGCTGCGTTCAAAATAAAAATACAGTGCGCCTATCAACAGGGCCGACACCGCAATGACCACCAGACTTTGGCCAGAGATTTGCATGGCCCCGAGTTCAAAACGGGCATCGCTGAAAGCCGTAGTGCGTGAACCTTCGGCACCAAACATCACCAGGCCCATGCCAGTCAGGGCAAAGTGCACACCAACAGAAACGATGAGCAAGACCAAAGTGCTGGCTTCTGCCAGAGGTTGATACGCCAGACGGTAAATCATCGGCCCCATGGGCACGACTATCGCCAGTGCCAAAAGAACCTGAGCGAACAACGGCCATTCTTGCGCGGCGACATTACGCGCCAACAACCAGACTGCCAGTGGGAACAGCAACAGCTTGCCGGCTGACAAAGCCAGCGCCTTGGCATTCACAGGCTGCTTGCTGCGCACCTGCAAATATACTTCCTTGCCGAGACACAGCAAGCCAAAGGCCAGCAACAGGCTGGCAGAATGCGGGAATTTGCCAGTCTGTATCGCTGCCAGACTGAGTGCACCAAAGGCAACGAATTCACCTTGCGGTATGAAGATAATCCGCGTGACGGAAAACACCAGCACCAGCGCCAATGCCAGCAAGGCATAGATGGCACCACTGGTAATACCGTCCTGGGCGAGGATGGCGGCAATTGAAAAATCCATGTAAACCTGACTTTCTTGCTTAGGACCTGTTTACGATCTGTAGCGAGCGGGCGTCAGCGGGGTAAGGGTAACAAAAGTGCAGCGCAAAAAGCGGAATGTACTTTAGTACATGAGCATTTTGAGCAGCACATGATCCCCGCATAAACTCCTATTGCGCACGCGCTTAAGATCGCAAACAGGTTCTTACTAGTTCAAGCATGGCCCCCATACTTTGGGCCGAACAAAAAGGGAGCCGCAGCTCCCTTGATACATCCATCCAACTATCAGTTCGCCTGACCGATCAATTTCCATTTGCCATTGACGATTTGCACCATGACGCGGGAACGCTGATCGAAACCCAGATGGTCAGTATCGGTCATATTGACGATGCCGTGCGAGACTGGCAGGTTGACGGTATTTTCCAGCGCTGTACGCAAGGCCGCGCGGAATTCCTTGCTGCCTGGCTGTGCTTTTTTCAAAGCCACAGTTGCTGCTGATTCCAGCAAGAGACTGGCGTCCCAGGCATGGCCACCAAAAGTGGAGACAGAACCTGCGCCATATTCTTTTTCATAGGCTTTGACATAGCGCATGGCAGATTTTTTGACTGGATTATCATTTGGCAATTGCTCTGCCACCAGCAATGGGCCAGCTGGCAACCAGGTGCCTTCACAATCCTTGCCGCAGACACGCAGGAAGTCATTATTGGCGACGCCGTGGGTTTGATAAATCTTGCCTTTGTAGCCGCGCTCTTTCAAGGTCTTTTGTGGCAGGGCTGCTGGAGTACCCGCACCGGCAATCAAGACCGCGTCAGGATTGGTTGCCAGGATTTTCAGGATCTGGCCAGTGACAGAAGTATCGCTGCGGGCAAAGCGTTCATTGGCGACGACTTTGAGTTTGCGCAACTCAGCGATCTTGGAAAACTCCTTGAACCAGCCTTCACCATAAGCATCGGCAAAGCCAATGAAAGCGACCGTCTTGATGCCGACGTCATTCATGTGGCCGGTGATCGCCGTCGACATGTGTGAATCATTTTGCGGGGTCTTGAATACCCAGTAACGTTTGGAATCAACAGGTGAAATAATGGCTGAAGAAGCTGCCATGGAAATCATCGGCGTTTCGTTTTCTGCCGCCACATCGATCATGGCCAGGGAATTTGGCGTGATGGTGGAACCGATGATGATATCGACCTTGTCTTCTGCAATCAGCTTACGGGCATTTTTTACTGCCGTGGTGGTATCGGATGCATCATCGAGAACGATGTATTCTATCTTCTTGCCAGCGATTTCTTTTGGCAGCAAGGCAAAGGTATTTTTTTCAGGAATGCCCAAAGAAGCTGCGGGGCCAGTTGCCGACACGTTGACGCCAACCTTGATCTGAGCAGAGGCGTTGCTTGCCAACACCAGCGATAACATGGCAGGCAAAGCCGCCAGTAAAAACCGTTTCTTCATGGGTAGTCTCCTGTTTTGCGATTATCTGCAATATTAATCAATACTAATCAATATGAATAAAAATGCAATTTGCCGACCGCTTGGTCGGTTAATTTTTTTCCAGTGTAACCTTTCCTACGAACAGGCACAATATTTAAGCTGGATCAATTTCCAAGGCTAAAGGCGGAATTCATCTTTATACTTCAGATAGGCAAGTATTGGCAGCTTTTTCTTGACTATCCAGCAAGCCTTGTTTTCAATTTAGTTAATCAATTCAACAACAAAAGCACCACGCAAAGAATTGCACAGCATGATTTGCTCTGCTGCCTGCACATCACCCAGCGTCAGGACCTGTTCTGTGAGCTGGTAGCGCTTATCTTCCAGCAAGATCGCTCGCGTGATACCTGGCAAGACACCATCTGCCAGCGGGGGAGTCAGCCATTTGCCATTCAGTTTCAACAAGACCGTGCTGCGCCCGCCTTCAGTCAAATGCCCTCTTTCGTTAAAAAACAACATGTCAAATGCGCCCTGCTGTTCTGCAGCTTGCCATGCCTGGTCATATTGCTGACGCAAACTGCTTTTGTGGCGCAGGAACAAATTACGGCTGTCACTGGCAGTTTTTGCCAGCATGACTTTGGGGCTGGCTGGCATGGGACTTAACACTGCAGTAAGCACATCAAGTGCGCCATCCGGCTTCAGGGCCAGACGCAACCTGTGCGGTATGGCAGAAGGCAGGGCATCACAGACTTGTCGTAATTTCAACCTGACCTGTTCGTGATTCCAGGCAAAGCCAAAATACTGCGCCGATGCCTGTAGGCGATGCAAATGTCTTGATTGATGACGGCAACCTTCTTCCTGCGTTGCATGCATGGTTTCAAACAGTTCAAACTGTGGCAGCAGGCCCGTCAGGAAGCGCGCCTTCAAATGGCATTCTGCATATTCTTCCTGGGCCACACTGTCATAGACTATGCCTGCGCCTACCCCCAGCACACCAAGGCGCAGTGCAGGCTCTGCATCATCCAGCGGCGCTTGCAATTGCAAAGTGCGTATCGGTACGGACAAACAAAAATCACCTATTGCACCAGTTTGCGCAGGCGGATCAAACCATCCTATCGCACCGGTGTACAAACCACGCGGCTCTGCTTCCAGCTCGCGGATGATTTGCATGGTGCGGTGTTTGGGTGCCCCGGTAATCGAACCGCAAGGGAATAAGGCGGTCAGTATCTGTTCCAGATTCAGGCCATCCTGCAAATCTGCCTCTACTGTTGACGTCATTTGCAAGACACTGGAAAAGCGATTCACTTCAAATAACCTGGGTACCCTGACCGTGCCGGTTTTGGCGATACGGCCCAGATCGTTGCGCAACAGGTCAACAATCATCAGATTCTCTGCGCGGTTTTTTGTGTCGGCGGCGAGTTCGGCTGCCAGACGCTGATCCTGCTCTGTATCGCCAGTTGCGGCCGCCGTACCCTTCATCGGGCGCGCCAGCAATTTACCCAGTTGCTGGCGTACGAATAATTCAGGTGACAGCGACACTATCGCCTCGCCATCAGGTAAACAGATCAGCGCACCGTAAGGCACGGGCTGACGCTGGCGCAAGCGGCTGTAGAGTGCTACGGGCGTGCCATAGCTGTCAAAATGCAGGCGGTAAGTGTAATTGACCTGATAGGTATCCCCAGCAGCGATGTATTCCCTGATTCTGTTTATGCATTCTTCAAAGTGGCTGGCATCAACACTGGGCTGTATGCCAGCTATCCCGGCAACAGCATCCGGCGCTGCCTGCGCTTGCAAAAATGCAGTGACTTGCTGGCTATCAAGGATATGACATTGCCTGAACAAAAGCAGGCGTGACACAACTGGTGCCGCGTGTTCAGCGATACCCTGTAATTGCGCACCGCTCTCATAAGACAGCAGGGCCAGGGCAAAACTGCCCTGTTGCAAAGCCAATTCTGCATCACGCCACAATGCCGGCCATTCTTGCGCTGTGCTGCAAACCAGGATGTTCTGCAAGTCGCAATAAAAGCGGGATTGCGGCACTGCGGCATGGGCATCATCAAGCAGGGCAAAGCACTCCCCCGCCTGAGGCAGAGAAAATGGTAAGACAGGATTGTTGGAAAAATCTGACACGCGGATTCAAGCTAACTATAAAGATGTGCCGCAGTTTACTCGCAGATGCAGGATTCTGCATAAAGCAGCGCACAAAGCCTGCAATTAGGGTAAAAGTATTGGGTACGGATTTCAGGACTTACGCAAAATTGTTCCAGCAAGGCTGTCACTGAGGGAAACAACTCTTGCAAGAGTTGTTTGTTACGTCGGCAAGCAACATGTTGCTTGAAACCCCCGACTACACCGTCAGCGACGACGACTGTAGCACTGTACGGCCAGGAGCTGCAATGCAGCTGGGGCAGTTTTGCGTAAGTCCTGATGACATCATTCTGGCACAAAGGTATAGTCGCTCATATCATTTATCGCACAGCATTTCCAACGGACAATTCCTTAGCTTTCTCATGCAAAACACTTACTTCAGGCTACCAATGGCAAAACGCATTTTTCGAAAGAATTTGCAGGCAATCGCATTGGCGATGCTGGCTGCCTTGATCTTGAGCCTGATACTGTCCAGTTATCTTTTGCAAAGAAACCTGCGTTCGGAAGCTTTGTATAAATCTGACATCCTCGCCAGCAATATGGCGGACGCCATGATTGCCAATGACATGCGGCAATTGCAAAGCCTGCTGCTGAATGCTACCAATACGCCAGACATGCTGACAGCCCATGTGTATGACAGAAACGGGCAACCCATGCTGGCCTGGAACCCCCAGGCGCAGTTGATCAAAACCAGCGGCATAGAGGCTGCGACTCTGCTCAGGCGTCATACGGTGGACTACCACCTCAGCAATTTCAGCGCGATCAGCCCGGTAGTGAGCGGCACCACGGTCATTGGTCAGGTGCAATTGCAGCTCAGTACCTGGCCGCTGTACCAGCATGTGCTGTTGTTTTTGCTGATAGCCGGTTTCCTGTCCGTCTTTATCACTGCGCTGGCAGCTTACTGGCTGACCACCCGGCAGTTGCGTTCCATGCAACCCATCATGGAATTAAGCGTGATTGCAGAAAAAGTGGCGACACTGGGTGATTACAGCCTGCGTGCCCCACAGGACCCGGAACATGAACTGGGTAGCCTGAACATGCATTTCAATCTCATGCTGGCCCGTATGGAAGCCTGGGAAAACGATATGCAAAGCGAGGCCAAGGAAAGGCGCGAAGCCGATAGCCGCCTGGCGATTTTGAATAATCACGATAGCCTGACCAAATTGCCAAATCGCCATTACTTCCACAGGTTGCTCAGTAATTGCCTGGAAGATGCCGTGGCTGACGAAGAAATGGCCGCCCTCATGTTCATCGATCTTGATCACTTCAAGGGCCTGAGTGAAAGCTTTGGCTATGATGCCGGGGATCTGATCCTGGCGACCATGGCGAACCGCCTGTGCGGCGTTTTGCGCAGCACCGACACTTTATGCCGTGTTGATGGTGATGAATTCGCTGCCATCATGCCAAACGTGGGCAGTCTGGAAATAGTCGAGCATCTGGCGGAAAGGCTGGTTCACGCCATCAACCAGCCCATGACACTGCGCGGCCAGCAGATCTTGCTGAGCGCCAGCATAGGTATAGCCTGCTGCCCTCTGCATGCCAAAGAGCAGCGGCTATTTTTGCATCATGCCGATATTGCACTGAAAGCCGCCAAGGCCAGCGGCCGCAATACCTGGCGCATGTATAGCAATGACTTGCCCAAGACTTCGCAAGCCGTACAACTTAGCATTTAGTAGGCGATATGTAATCGGCGATATAAAAAACTGAGTACAAACAAAGGGCCGATCAGCAAGTAACGCAAGTCATCAAAGAAAGAAGGTTTCTTGCCTTCTATCTTGTGGCCGATGAACTGGCCTATCCAGGCAATCACGAAAATACCCAGTGAGGTTTGCCACATCAGGTGCTGGGGCAATTGCGAGAGTATCCACAGCATCGTGCCTGACATGGCCAGCATGCCAACGGCAAATGGCACTGAGAGTGTCATGTAATAGACCAGCGACAATATGGTAGTTGCCAGAGCTGCCAGCGGATGCACGGCCCAGATCAGGCCCAGGAAGGACAGCACGATAGCAGGTACACAGACAAAGTGAATCAGTTCATTGGTGGGGTTCAGATGGCTTTCGCTGTATTTCGCCAGCAATTGTTCTATCTGTCTTTGATTTGCTTGTTGCATGAGGGTCTCCCGGATATTGTTATACCCTCAGAGTAATCCATCAAATAGCATCCTGCTTGAACGCAATCGCCATCCTGTGCAGTTCTGAGGGTGCCACCCCCATCATGCTGCGGAAGGTACGGCTCATATGTGCGAGGTCAGCAAAGCCGGATGCATGGGCAGCCGCCGTCATATTATTGCCCTGGGCAACTGCCGCTACTGCATCCACCATGCGTGACCATAGCAGATAGCGTGACAGGGACATGCCGGTTTGCTGCCGAAATAAATGGGTAAAGCGGCTTTCGGACAAGTGCACGAGCCTGGCCAGGCTCTCGCCATTACAATCTGCACCATGGCTGGCGGCAATGGCATCCAGTGCACTGAGGATGCGGCTATCAAGTGAAGTATTGGTCTGGCTGTGCGGCAAGGCACAAGCTTGCCAGGTTTGCCGTATATGCAGGGCGGCCGCCATATCCAGCGACTGGTGGCGATTGTCAGAGAAACTGGCTACCAAAGCCTGAAATTCAGGTTGCGTCCCGAATGCCGCTTGCAAATCAGTGCCATTAGTATTGACCACTTCCGGTATTTCGAGAAACAGATGTGCCAGCATGCCGCCATCGCTGTCTATCTGGTGAGCATCATGCGGTGAAAAACTGGCGCTGCTGGTTTCTGTCCAGTCATGCTCTGCCTGTAGACGCGCACGAAACGGACGCTCCAGCCCGTAAGTGAGTTGCAATGCAAAATGGGTATGCAGGGACGAATCTATGCCCGGTGAAATCACCAGGGCGGCTCCACGCCATAGAAATAAACGTCCGGGTTGCTGAGGCAGTCTCATGAGCAGCTATGCGCATCCATTGTTCCGAAAACAAGGACTATGATGCGTCAGCTGGCGATGAAGTGCAATTGGCTTGGAAGGTTCAGCGCAACAGCAAGGCGATATGCATGGTCGCCTGCTCCGTCGGCAGCAATTTGAAACCGGTCTTGGCAAAACGTAACCAGCGGCCCATGACAAAACTGCACAAGAGGCTGGCACGGGCTTGCGCCTCTTCTTCAGCAAAATGGCCCTGGCTGGCAGCCAGGCGCAAAGACTGACGGAAAGCCATTTCCATGCGTTCTGCCAGCTGGTTCATGCGCAGTTGCAGGCGTTCATCTTCATTCACAAGGGCGTCGCCGATCAGCACACGGGTCATGCCGGGATTGCGCTCGGCAAAATTGAGTAGCATATTGATGATGGACTGGGCTTGCACCATGCCATCTTCCTGGCTTTCATTGATCTGGTTGATGAGGCCAAAGATGGATGCCTCAATGAACTCGATCAGGCCTTCAAACATCTGCGCCTTGCTGGCGAAATGACGGTACAGCGCAGCCTCAGACACGGCTACTTTGGCAGCCAGTGCAGCGGTCGTGACCTTTTCACCTTTGGGATGCTCAAGCATCGCCGCCAGCGTCTGGAGTATCTGTAATTTACGTTCGCCGGGTTTGGTGCTGGCCATAATGTCAAATAGTGGATTCAAAAGGGGAAATGCAGCAATTCAGCCACATCCGGGGCGTGATTCTAAAGACCAGCCAGCAAGTGCGCAATCCCCAACCACATTTTCCGCGCTCCTGATGTCAGGCGCGCAGACGATGAATATGACGGGCGAGTTGTATGACGGATTTTACTTTGACGTCGGCACAGGCGGCAGCTCTTTTACGCTGATGGGCAGGAGTATACCCTGTGACCCAGACTGTGCGCAGACCTTCTTGCTTTGCAGCAAGCAAATTTTCCACACTATCTTCAACAAGAACGCAGTCTCTTGCCTGTTTGCCATAAGTTGCCAGCAGCTTGCGCAGGTAAGGGCGCGAAGGCTTGGGTTGCAGTTGCCCATGCACACGCATGGCCTCAACCGGGATATGCGCATCAAAATGCTTGTGCAAACCCATGTGCCTGAGTACCCGGCCAGAGTACACGCGCGGCGCATTGGTCAACAAAATCTTTTTGCCAGGCAAACGACGTAATAATTTTTTTAAACCGCGCTCATACCTGATCATGCTACTGAGGTCATCGAAATGATGGACCTCGTGCAAAAATTCATCTGCCCTGACGCCATGGTGCCTGACCATGCCCAGCATGGTGACGCCATAGCGGGCATAGTATTGCTGACGGATAGCATTTACCCGTTCAGCATCTGCCGGTTTGCCATCTTCCCCCAGCACACGCGCCAGGAAGGCATTCATGTTCTGGCTGATGACGGGGAAAATCGCATGTGAAGCATTGTGCAGCGTATTGTCCAGGTCAAACAGCCACAAGGGCTCAGAGCGTCCAGGCATGAGGCTGACGCTCCAGCAGCATAGCTTTCATCATCAGTGGCTGCGTATCATGGTACCGAAGGCTTGCTCGGTCAAGACTTCCAGCAACAGCGAATGTTCGATACGTCCATCAATGATGTGCACGGTATTCACGCCGGACTTGGCAGCATCGAGTGCAGAAGAAATCTTGGGCAGCATGCCGCCAGAAATGGTGCCGTCAGCAAACATTTCATCAATTTCACGGGCAGACAAATCGGTCACCAGGTTGCCCTGTTTGTCGAGCACGCCAGGGATATTGGTCATCATGATGAGCTTTTCAGCTTTCAGAATTTCTGCAATTTTGCCTGCGACCAGATCTGCATTGATATTGTAAGCCTGGCCATCTGCACCAAAACCGATAGGGGAAATAATAGGGATGAAGGCATCATCCTGCAGGGCTTTAACGACAGCAGGGTTGATGGCATCAATTTCACCGACATAACCGATATCCAGCATGGCACCTGGATTTTCACGATCAGGCATCATCATCTTACGGGCACGGATCAGGCCACCATCTTTGCCGGTGAGACCTACTGCCTGACCACCGTAGTGGTTGATGAGCATCACGATATCCTGCTGGACTTCACCACCGAGTACCCATTCAACGACTTCCATGGTTTCTTCATCGGTGATACGCATACCCTGGACAAAAGTACCCTGCTTGCCCATTTTCTTGAGCGCATTATCAATTTGCGGGCCGCCGCCATGGACAACCACCGGGTTCATGCCTACCAGTTTGAGCAAAATGACATCACGGGCAAAGCCGTGCTTCAGGCGTTCTTCTGTCATGGCATTGCCACCGTATTTGACGACGATGGTTTTGCCGTGGAATTTACGGATATAAGGCAGGGCTTCCGCCAGAATTTCAGCCTTGATGGCTGGTTCCACGCCTGCCAGCCGGTCTTCCGGTGCAAGTTCTTCTGTCGTGTTTGCGTTCAAATCGCTCATAATGACGGTATATCCTGAAGGTATGATAGTGGGTTATTTCATCAAGCCTGAATTTTACAGGATTTGAGCCCAAATCTTTTCCAATTCAGTCAGCAGACTTATGACATCGATTACAGATTTACATCAACAACTGGAAAACCTGCGCCCTGGCCTGTATCGCTTTGCACAATTACAACTGCGCAATGAATGTGCAGCGGAAGACGCGGTGCAGGAAACCTTGCTGGCAGTGCTGGAAAAACCTGACAGTTTTGCCGGCAATTCTTCCTTGCGCACTTATGTGACGGGTATTTTGAAATTCAAGATCATCGACCACCTGCGCTCTCTGAAAAAAGAAAAGCCGCTGGAAATCAAAGACGAAGAGTCTGAGGATGATTTGATAGACAGTTTATTTAATGCCAACGGCCACGTGATAGGCATGCCAACTGCCTGGGGTGCGCCTGAAGCAACGCTGCAACAAAAAGACTTTTTTCGTGTGCTGGAAGTCTGCCTTGAAAACCTGCCGGCCAAAACTGCCCGGGTATTCATGATGCGGGAATGGCTGGAACTGGAAACTGAAGAAATTTGTAAGGAATTGGAGCTGAGTACGTCTAATCTGTGGGTGGTACTCTATCGTGCGCGGTTACGCCTGCGTGAATGCCTGGACCTGAACTGGTTTGGCAGGGTGTCATCAGGAGAAAAAATATGAGTGTCTTTATTGTTTGCAAACAAGCACATCAGCTCATTTCTGAGGGTTTGGACCGCCCGCTCAGTTTGTCTGAGCGCACCCAGTTAAAAATGCACCTGGCAATTTGCCGCGCCTGTACCAGCTTCGATGGTCAAATGTCATTCTTGCGCAAGGCGATGAAAAAGACCGCCAGTGAGGGTTTGCCTGTCGAAGCCGATAATACTGGCAGTGAGGGCAGTGCAAAATGAGTGTTTGCCCGCGCTGCCAGAGTGTATTCACTTGCGCAATGGCAGATAATACTGGCCAGGCATGCTGGTGCACCGCCCTGCCACCGATTGCATTTAAAAAATTACCCGATGGTGAGTTAAAACTTGATGCCAGTTGCTTTTGCCCGCATTGCCTGCCACAGTGGAAAGCAGAGCGTGAGGCCGAATACCAGCGTAACAGTGCAAAGCCTGGGGCTTAGCCAACAATGCGTAGACAAGCTACCCGCAACGCCAATTTGACAATTCAGTTACCATAGCCTTTTTACATCCCGGTTTTCAGCATGTCCAACGATACGCCCCTTGCTTATAAAGCTGTCAATATCCCTGTCTCGCAGCGCATACGTGAACGCATCACGGCCAGCAAGACGCGTTTTCACGCCAATGACAATATCGCCAGCTTCATAGAAGCAGGCGAGATGGATGAATTGCAGGCAGAAGTGGAAGAAAAACTGCGCGCCGTCCTGGAAAGCCTGGTGATAGATACCGAGAGTGATCACAATACCCAGGATACCGGCCGCCGCGTCGCCAAGATGTTCATACAGGAAGTATTCAAGGGCCGTTATGTCCCCATGCCGGCGGTTACCGAATTCCCGAATGCTTCACATCTGAACGAATTGATGATCATCGGCCCTATCACGGTACGCAGCGCTTGTTCACATCATCTGTGCCCGATTATTGGCAAGGTATGGATAGGCGTCATGCCAAATGAGCATTCAAACCTGATCGGCCTGTCGAAATATGCGCGCATTGCTGAATGGGTCATGAGCCGTCCGCAGATACAGGAAGAAGCGGTAGTGCAACTGGCTGATACCCTGCAAGAAAAAATGCAGCCGGATGGCCTGGCCGTGGTCATGGAAGCAGACCACTTTTGCATGCATTGGCGCGGCGTGAAAGACATGGATGCTGCCATGATTAATAGTGTGATGCACGGTTCATTTCTGAAGGATGCGAACCTGCGCCGTGAATTTTTATCTCTGATCAAACGCTAACCAGGACTTGCCATGCTAGTACGCTTACTTTACGCCAGCCGCGTCGTGGATGAAAAAATGTGCGATATCGTGCAATCCATCGTCAGCCAGTCGCGTCAGCATAATCCTCAACACGGCATCACGGGTGTACTTTGCCATAGTGACCAGGTATTCATGCAAGTGTTGGAGGGTGGCCGCGAAGCCGTCAATACCCTATACAGCCATATCCTGCGCGACGAGCGCCATACTGATGTGATCCTGCTCGATTATGAAGAAATTCTGGAACGTCGCTACGCTGGCTGGACCATGGGTCAGGCCAATATGGGCAAGATCAATCCTTCGATTTTGCTGAAGTATTCACCCTTGCCTGTACTCGATCCGCATCGCATGTCCGGCAAGATATTGCTGGCCCTGATTGATGAATTAATGGCGACTGCGTCTATCGTTGGGCGTACATAAAAATTCCCCGCTCAAGAATAAAAAGCGCGCATCTTTTTTTGAGGACGCACGCTTTTCCTGTTTACACATGCGGTATCAGCGCAAAGAGCCGGGCTGAACTTTGCAGTATTTATGTAGCAGCAGGCTGAAACAAGGCTGTGTCGATTGCTGCTACCTGCATTAATTCGGCAACATGAAAACCAAACATATTGGCAATGACAGGGCCAGGAAAATGTTCCATGCTCTCGTTGTATTGCACGACGCAATCATTGTAAGCCTGGCGGGCAAATGTGATCTTGTTTTCGGCGTCGTTCAATTCCCCGGTCAGCTTTTGCATGCTTTGATTGGCTTGCAGATCAGGACATGCATCGGCAATGGCAAACATTCTGCCTAAAGTCACGGTCAGTCTGTCTTCAGCCGCTGCCAGGTGCAATATAGCGATGCCGACCAGAGGATGTATGCAAGCCATGGAATTGGCCATGACAGCTTCATTGAGTGCGACAATAACTGCTTCCAGCGCTTCCCGTTCATGCCTCATGTAACCCTTGGCAACTTCAACCAGATTGGGTATCAGTTCATAACGGCGTTTGAACTGTATATCCATTTGTGAAAATGCATATTTGATGCGTCTGCGTGAATTGAGCAGGCGTTTTTGTATGCCCAGCACCCAGAATGCCAGGATTGCGAAAATGACCGCTAACACGATCATTGCAATCATGATGTCTCCAGAAAAAACAAGACCGGCAAAACGTTGCTGATCATGCTGGTTTAATTGTCGCTGGGAGGATTTTTACTTGGCGTCGCCTGGAAAGTCTTCAATTCTTCTTCGCTGATGTATTCAAATACTTTGACCACCTTGCGTACACCATTGATGCTGGCAGCAAGGTCAGCAGCACGGTTACCCTCGCCTTGGGTTACGCGGCCCATCAGGTAAACGACAGCGCCTTCAGTCACCACTTTGAAAGCAGTGGCAGAAACATCCTTGGCATCGACAAAGGTAGCCTTGACCTTGGTGGTGATCAGCGCATCATTGGAGCGAGAAGTATAGTTAGAGACGGGGGCAATAATCAATTCATTGGCGACCGAGACTACGCCATCTATCGTGCGTATTTCACGTTCTGCCGCTGCCTTGGCATTTTCATCAGCCACTTCGCCGGTCAGCAAGACACGGCGGTTAAATGAATTGACATCGACATGTCCATATTTCCCAAGCAGGCCGGGCAGACGTGCTTCGCCCTTGATGACGATGGCCTTGTCATCAGTTTGCGCACCAAAAGTGCGGCGGTCAGTAGCAGCAAATGTCCCGATGACTGCACTACCCACCACCATCTCAACACAGCCTTGCAGGCTTAGGGCAGCAGCGCAACACAGGCCGATCACAGCTACGGGTCTGGCCAGTTTGCTCCAGGATTTTTTAATCATCAGCGTCACCTCCGAATAATGCGGCATCTATGCCGTCACACAAACAATGTATGGTCAACAAATGAACTTCCTGTATGCGTGCTGTCCTGTCATGCGGTACGCAGATATGGACATCGGCTTCAGTCAGGATATTTGTTATTTCCCCGCCACCCTTGCCAGTCAGCGCCACGACACGCATATCCCGCTCAAGTGCAGCGTTAATGGCATTCACCACACTCAGCGAATTGCCGGACGTGGACAAGGCCAGCAAGATATCGCCAGACTGGCCAAAAGCCTGGACTTGCTTGGAAAAGACTTCATTGAAACTGTAGTCATTCGCTACTGCAGTCAGAATCGAAGTATCTGTCGTCAGCGCCATGGCCGGTAAAGGCAGGCGTTCACGTTCGAAGCGTCCAACCAGTTCGGCAGCAAAATGCTGGCAGTCGGCGGCAGAACCGCCATTACCACAGGCGAGTATCTTGTTACCGTTAGACAGCGCCGAGAACATGAGTTCCACAGCTTCTGAAATAGGCTGGGCCAGCTCTGTGCCGGCCCGCATCTTTAATTCTGCACTTTCCTGGAAGTGCGCCAATATGCGTTGATTTGTCATAATGCTTACTTAGTCTGATTGCGTCAGATTATACGGCAGGCTGGGCATTAGTGGACTCAAACAGTCCGCCAGCTTGCAATTTCATCAAGCAACGATGATATTCTTTAACCAGTTGAGTTGCTCACCATCAATGGCCACCAGGTCAAAGCGACAAGCTGGCTGGGTCTTTTTTGTTTGCAGATAGACCTGCGCGGCGTGCACCATGCGTCTTTGCTTGGCCGGCGTGACGCTGGCAATGGCACCGCCGAATTGCATGGAACTGCGTTTTCTGACTTCCACAAAGACCAAAACGGCGCCATCTTGCATGATGAGGTCGATTTCTCCACCTTTGCATAAAAAATTCTGTTGTATCAGTTTCAAGCCAGCTTTTTGCAAATACGCCAGCGCCAGGCTTTCGGCCTCGTCGCCGGTACGGCGTCGGCTGGTGCGCTGGTCAGCTCCTGATTTGCTATCCGGCGTTTCTGAAGTCTTTGCGAGTCTCATTGGCGTACAATCTCGGCTAATTCATTTGCTTATCTTGCATATTAAATAAAGGAACAGGCATGAGCACCACCGACAACGTACTGTTCACAAGTGCCACTGTGATTGAGGCAGTCACCCGACAAAATTATCCGGCTGCGACATTATATGTAGTCGCTACTCCTATTGGTAATGTTGCCGATATCTCCCTGCGCGCCCTGCACCTGCTGTCGCTGGCAGATGCGATTGCCTGCGAAGATACCCGCAATACTGCACAGTTGCTATCGCGCTATGGTATCAGCAAACCCCTGATCGCTGCCCATCAGCATAATGAGCGCGAAGTGGCAGAAAAAATACTGACCCGTTTGCAAGCTGGCGAGCGTATTGCGCTGGTGTCTGATGCCGGGACACCCGGCGTGTCCGACCCCGGTGCCAAGATCGTGGATGCGGTCAAACTAGCAGGCATGTCTGTCACACCTTTGCCAGGTGCGTCTGCGGCTATCAGCGCTCTGTCAGCCAGCGGCCTTATTCATGACCGTTTTTATTTTGTTGGCTTCCTGCCAGCCAAAGCGGGGCAGCGTGACAGCATATTGAGGGAAGTGCAAGCCATACCCGCCAGCCTGATTTTTTATGAAGCACCGCATCGCATCATCGAAGCGGTAGCCGCCATGCGCGCCACCTTTGGCGACACAAGGCGCATCGTGCTGGCACGCGAAGTCAGTAAACTGTTTGAAGAAATTCATCGCTGCACTCTGGCAGAAGCAGAAAGCTGGCTGGCTGCAGACAGCCACAGGGAAAAAGGCGAATACGTGATCCTCATTGAAGCGGCTGCCGCTGCTGCTGATGAGCAAGAGCTGGAAGCGCGCCGGGTCTTGCAGATTTTGCTGGAAGAATGTTCAGTCAAGCAGGCCGCAGGACTGGCAGCGCAACTGACAGGGCAAAAGAAAAATGCCCTGTATCAAATGGCGCTGGAGATGAAACAAGATGGTGAGGAATAAGCCTGTTGAGAAATAAAGCCTAGCGCTGCACGACCAGGGGCTTGCCAACGCCAAGATCACTGGCCTGGGCAATCGCCGCAGTAGCTTCAGTACGGTTGGCAAAGGGACCGCTGACAAGGCGATACAGACTGCCTTGCTGCACGATATCAAAACCAGGCAGCTTACTGGTTGCCCTGCCTTTGAGATGATTCATGATGGCTTCTGCGTTGGCGCGTATCGCATAGGCCCCGAATTGTATGTAATAACCAGGGGTGGCAGATGACGTGGTGGTGGCTGCAGCAGTGTTCACAGTTGAATTCACTACGCCAGCCACCGGCTGGGTAAATTTTTCTATGGGCTTGCTTTCCTGAGCTGCCAGTAATTCTTCCATGCTCATGGTCGCCGCCGGATTATTGCGCACGACAGGCATTTCTCTGGCAGGTAGGGGGGGCGTCATCGCAACTGCAGTCTCTTGCTTAACAGGCTGCATGGATTGCATGGCCTGCACAGGCTGGACTGGCTGGTTTTTACGATTCTCAGCCATTCTTTCTATATCGGCCGGCAATAAGCGCTCGACCTCAATCTGGCTGCTACCTTTGCCGATGACATCAAGCTTCAGTGCTGCGGTATAAGACAAATCGATGATGCGGCTGGCATGAAACGGCCCGCGGTCATTGATGCGTACAATGATCTGCTTGCCATTAGTAAGATTTGTTACTCGCGCATAGGACGGTATCGGCAAGGTGGGATGAGCTGCAGTGATTTTATACATATCGTACAGTTCACCGGATGAAGTCTTTTGCCCGTGAAATTTCTTGCCGTACCAGCTACCAACGCCACGCTGTACGAAAGGAGTGGTACTGTCGGCTATCGGCGTATAAGTTTTGCCGAATATCACATAGGGCTTGTTACCTGAGCGCGAATAATTTTCCAGCGTAGGAATGGGGTCTACGGTATTTTCCAGGCCTTCGGGTATATTTTCACCTGGGCCATCATCCTTGTAATAAGCACCTTTACCAGAGCTTGCCTTGGGCGAGTTTGCAGTCTGGCCAGTCGTGGATTTTGTGCTGCTTGCAGGGCGCTGGCCATCTGCAATAATGACATTCTGTTTGGGGGTACTGCCACATGCTGCCAATAAAATACCGCTGGCTGCCAGCAGCGGCAACCGCCAGCCAGTGCCAGGAATGGCTGACTTGGCGAACATGTACAATCTCATGTCTGCACCAGTTTGCGGTTACGCTGTACGCTCATCATTATCCCTAATCCCATACCCAGCGTCACCAGTGCAGTGCCGCCGTAACTCATGAAAGGCAAAGGTACGCCAACGACTGGCACGATGCCTATGACCATGCCCATGTTAACAAAGGCATAGGTAAAGAATATCATAGTCACGGCACCGGCCATCAAACGGGCGAACAGGGTGGGTGCATTGGCAGCGATCATCAGGCAGCGCAGGATCAGTAAAAAGTACAGGCTAACCAGGATCACATTGCCGACAAAACCAAATTCTTCAGAGAAGACGGCAAAGATAAAATCTGTCGTATGTTCGGGAATAAATTCCAGATGGGCCTGCGTCCCTTTCAGATAACCCTTGCCATGCAAGCCTCCAGAACCGACAGCAATGGTGGATTGTATGATGTGAAAACCTTTACCCAGGGGATCGCGATTAGGATCGAGCATGGTCAATACCCGGTCACGCTGATAATCATGCAGCATGGGCCAGACCACGGTAGGGATGAGAACGGCGGCTGCCACTGTCAGTGAGATCAAAAACTTCCATGACAGACCGGCTAAAAACACCACAGTAAAACCTGCTGCGACAACCAGCATGGCAGTACCCAAATCCGGTTGCTTGGCGATCAGGGCCACAGGTATGCCCAGGATCACTGCACCGATGACAAAGTCACGCCAGCGCAAAGCGCCTTCACGCTTTTGAAAATACCAGGCGAGCATCAACGGAGTAGCGATCTTCATCATTTCTGAAGGTTGCATGTCTATACCTACATGCAGCCAGCGACGCGAACCTTTTTTGACCAGGCCAAATACGGCCACTGCAATCAGCAAGGCCACACCAAAGGTGTAAATCGGTATGGCAAAGCGCATCAGGGTCTGTGGCGGGATATTCGCCATCACCCACATGATGAAGAAAGACACCAGGATATTTCTGATCTGGCCTTCGACACGACCGGGGAAATCCATGCCCGCTGAATACAGGGTCATGATACCTATAGACATGATAAGAAATACCAGTATCGCCAAGGCCGCATCAAAGACAAATATATGCGAACGGATGAAATGCCAGTTAATACTATTTTTTTGCATTTTCAATCCTTATTACCTAAGGTTTCACCACCTGGCTTGGGACCTGGATCAGGCTCGGCAGGCGCCTTGACTTCAGCATCTGAACGATACAGGGTCATGTCGCTCTGCGGCTTGGGCTGAGGCGGTACCTGGTCCTTGCTGCCCTTGTCTTGCGGACGCTTGCCCAACAAGTAATAGTCGAGTGCCTTGCGTACGATAGGTGCGGCGGCCTCGGCACCAAAGCCACCGTTTTCTACAATAATGGCAATGGCAATTTTTGGTTTGTCGGCGGGCGCGAAGGCGGTATACAGGGAATGATCAAGATGCCGGGCTGCCATGTTCTTGGCATTATATTTCTCGCCTTTCTTGATACCCACCACCTGTGCTGTACCTGTCTTGCCACCGGAAACATATTCAGTTCCCTGGAATACCCTGGCTGACGTACCTTCTTTGGTAACACCTACCATGGCGTTTTTGATGAAATCTATATTTTCCTGTTTAAGGGGAATACGGGCAGTCTCTTTGGGAACTGTCAGTATCCTTTGCCTCGTTTGCGGATCTTCCGTCATCTTGACCAGATGCGGTTTCATGATGATGCCATTATTCGCCAGTGTCGCCATGGCGTGCGCCATTTGCAAAGGAGTGAAGGTATTTTGGCCCTGTCCAATCCCAAGGGATATCGTGTCACCCAATACCCAGCGCTTTTGTTCAGGCTTTTTGAAGGCTGCGCGCTTCCAGGCGGTAGATGGCAACAGCCCTGAGCGCTCATGTTCCAGATCAATGCCTGTCTTTTGCCCGAAACCAAACGGTGCCATGAAATCATGCATGACATCCACAGTCAGGTCATTGGCCAGCATGTAGTAATAAGTATCGCAGGATTGCACGATGGACCGGTACATATCCACCATGCCATGTCCACCAGCTTTATCGTCCTTGAAAGTATGGTTACCAAAAGTAAAGTAGCCAGGATCAGCAATTGCCTGCGAGGTGGTACGCTTGCCCAACTCCAGTGCAGCCAGTGCCATGAAAGGCTTGTAGGTCGAACCTGGTGGATAGGCACCCGTCAGTGGACGGTTCAGCAAGGGTTTGTCTTCTGAAGTATTGAGTTCATTCCAGCTTTGCTGGTCGATGCCTTCAACAAACAGGTTGGGGTCATAGGTAGGCTTGGAAACAAAAGCCAATACATCACCAGTGGCGGGCTCAATCGCAACTAGTGCCCCGCGTCTGTCACCAAAAGCTTCTTCTACGACTTTTTGCAGCTCTATATCGACTGACAAAATCAGGTTCTTGCCTGAAGTCGGTGCAGAGCGGGACAGCACGCGCACGGCACGGCCACCTGCTGCAACTTCAACTTCTTCAAAACCGGTATTGCCGTGCAAGATCTTTTCGTAACTTTTTTCCAGACCTTCCTTGCCTATATAGTCGGTGCCATTATAGTTGGCGGAATCTTCCATTTCATCAATGATCTCGGCATCCTTGGGACTGATACGACCTATGTAACCAATCACATGCGAAGCAGAATCCCCCTGGGGATATTGACGGAACAAGCGCGCCTGGATATCGACACCGGGAAAACGGAAACGCTGTGCAGTAAACCTGGCGACTTCATCATCAGTGAGACGGGTGCGTATAGGCAGACTCTCGAAACTTTTTGAATCTTCCAGCAATTTGCGGAAACGCTTGCGATGCTTTGGTTGTATATCCACCAGTATCGCCAGTTCATCAATGAGGATGTCCATGTCCTGCCGAATTTTTGAGGGCGTTATTTCCAGTGTGTAGGCAGAATAATTACGCGCCAGGATGACGCCGTTCCTGTCAGTGATAAGGCCGCGATTAGGGACGACAGGGACGATGTCTATGCGGTTTTCATCTGCCAGCAAGGCATAGTCATTATGCTTGATGATTTGCAGCCAGACAAAGCGTGAAACAAGTGCGGCAAAACACAGGAACACGAATACGCCGATAAAAACCAGGCGCATACGGAAGTAATGCAGTTCGCGTTCTGTATTCTTTAGTTCTGTCATAGTGAAAAGCTTGAAACAGGCAGCAATCGGGCAGCAGGCTCAGATAGGACGTGTATGGTCTTTATCTTTGGCCCGCCTTTGTGGTGCCAGCAGCAACAGGGTAGCAACCGGCCACAGTACGGTCGTCACCAGGCTGACAGTAAAATAGGCCCAGCCAGGAAAATTTGCATCTGGTGCTACCAGCATGCGTACCGCAAGCTGCACCAGTTGGGCAAACAGGAATAAAGGGAATACATGCAAGGTTTGCGTCAATGGATGAAACCACAGCACGCGCCTGTGTATCATGATGGCGAAATACGATAGCAGGGTATAAGCCAGAGCATTTTCGCCCATGTAGATGGAATCATGTACATCCATCAGCAGTCCCATTGCAAACGCCACACCTATGCCAACTTTGCGCGGCTGGTGTATGGTCCAGAATACCAGCACCAACGCGACGAAATCAGGTATGCCTATCCAGCCGCCCCATGGCAAAAAATTGAGAAAAAAGGCGACGGCAAAACTGATGGCAATAAATAGCGGGTTGACCGGCAATAATATGTAATGCGGGCTATTCATGGAGCTGGTTCCTTGGCAGTTGCAGGGACATCCTTGGCTGGAGATTCTTTCACAGCGCTGTCCTTGACCGGCAAATCTTTCATGGGTTGGTCCACAGGCTTGGTCTCGGATGTCGGCGCTGTCGCATCACGGGTCACCTTGCGATTGATTTTTTCTTTCTTGGCGCGTACATCTTCAGTGTCCGGGCGCGACAAGTTATCAGTAGACACCAGCAAGACCAGTAATTGCCTGTTGCGGTCTATACCCGCTGTTGGCACGCATAATATGTTTTCAAACGTGGTGTTAGCCTTGTTTTCTACCTGCACTACCTTGGCAACAGCCAGGCCGGGAGGATAGATACCGTCTATGCCAGAAGTCACCAGTTGATCGCCATTCTGGATATCGGCATTGGTGGTCAGGCGCATGTCCAGATAGCTGGACTGGCCGCGACCATAAGCGACGCTGCGCAAGCCATTTCGCAGTATCTGCACCGGGATGGCCTGGTTTTTATCCGTTAACAAAGTGACTTCAGCTGTCAATGGGAATACCCGGGTCACCTGACCAACTACGCCCTGATCATCAATCACCGGCTGGGACAAGGCGATACCCTGTTTGATACCACGGTCAATAATGACCTTGCGACTGGCCGGATCACGTGCATCGTAAATGATTTCTGCCATGACAGACTTGACTTGCAAACGCTCACGCGCATCCAGCAATTTACGCAAATGGGTATTTTCTGCTGCCAATTGCCCGGTCTGTTGCAGGGTATCGGCATTCTGGGTTTGCTGGCGTTTCAGTTGCGTGTTTTCTTTTTCCAGTGCAGTCACTGAAACAAAATATTCAGAGACGCGCTTGACGGTATCGCGCGGCATGACGGCGACCATTTGCACCGGATACAGCACGCTGCCCAATATTTGCCTGACCAGTGTCAGGGATTTCAGTCGGGCATCAACAACCAACAAAAAGATCGCCAGGACGGCAAAGAAAACCACTCTCACGCGCGCAGAGGCGCCTTGCTTGAAGAGTGGTGGTGGGCTGTAATCCATACTTTACCGGTGTTTCTCAATGAACAGCGCAACAAGCATTTTAATTTGCAATCAATTCAGCTTTGCTTCAGTAGCCAGGACTGATGCATGCCTCATCAAATACGGGAAGTACAGCCAACATCAGCGCTGGCTGTCAAACCCCACGATGGTCCGGTGCTTAACTCTTATTATTCGTAAGAAAAGATCGAACCCAGCTTATCCATGCGTTCCAGTGCCATGCCAGAGCCACGGACCACACAAGTCAGCGGATCTTCTGCGACGATGACTGGCAAGCCTGTCTCTTCCATCAGCAGACGGTCCAGATCACGCAAAAGTGCGCCACCACCGGTCAGCATCATGCCTTTTTCAGCGATGTCGGCACCCAGTTCTGGAGGTGTTTGTTCCAGTGCGTTTTTAACGGCAGAAACGATGTTGTTCAGCGGATCAGTCAACGCTTCCAGGATTTCATTGCTGGAAATCGTGAAAGAACGCGGGATGCCTTCGGACAGATTGCGTCCCTTGACTTCCATTTCCTTGACTTCGGAACCTGGGAAAGCTGAACCAATAGCCTTTTTGATGGCCTCAGCAGTTTGCTCACCGATCAACATGCCGTAATTGCGACGGATGTAGTTGACGATAGCTTCGTCAAACTTGTCACCACCAACGCGGACAGAGCCCTTGTAGACCATGCCACCGAGGGAAATGATACCTACCTCAGTAGTACCACCACCGATATCGACTACCATGGAACCAGTAGCTTCAGACACTGGCAAACCAGCACCTATCGCTGCGGCCATCGGTTCTTCAATCAGATATACCTGAGAAGCACCGGCACCCAGAGCAGATTCACGAATCGCACGGCGTTCTACCTGGGTAGAACCGCAAGGGACGCAAATAATGATACGTGGGGACGGTTTGAAGAACTTGGTGTCATGCACCATACGGATGAATTGCTTGAGCATTTGCTCAGTAACGGTAAAGTCGGCAATCACGCCGTCTTTCATGGGACGGATAGCTTCAATATTACCCGGCACCTTGCCCAGCATCTGCTTGGCTTCTTTACCTACTGCCTGAATTGTTTTCTTGCCGTTTGGTCCGCCTTCCTGGCGGATCGCGACTACGGATGGCTCATCGAGCACGATACCCTGGCTACGTACATAAATCAGCGTGTTGGCTGTTCCCAGATCGATCGCCAGATCATTTGAAAAATAACTACGTAAAAAACCAAACATGTATTGTCCTGTGTTTAACTGATTGTGGGCTCAACCCGCTTTATCGGGCTGCGCTACCGAATTTTTAACCCTGACCGGCTCCACCGGAAACTGACCAGCCATCTCGCTATCCAAACCATAACTGAGCATGTTAGGGGATTTAGCAAGCCAATTAGGGCATTAACCCGCCATTCTACCTTATAATCTGTTTAAATTTATTCGATACCAACACCTAAATTAAGCTTTTGGTGGGATGTTGAATTATGTATTTTTTGACACTCTTTTTCGCGCAAAAATGCGCCCCTGAACTATGTCACTGACACTTGAAGATGTGAAAAGAATTGCCAATTTGGCAAAAATAGAAACCTCAGATGCAGAAGAAGTCTCCACTCTGGAGAAGCTGAACGGTATTTTCTCTCTGGTAGAGCAGTTAAAAGCTGTGGATACCACGGGTGTAGCCCCTCTGAGCCATCCTATTGCTGCCTTGCTGCCAGAAATGGCATTGCGCCTGCGTGAAGATGCAGTTACCGAAAGCAATCATCGCGAAGATTATCAAAAGCCAGCGCCAGCGACACAAGATGGCTTGTATCTCGTACCCCAGGTTATTGAATAAGCAATAGAATCCTCATGCATACCAAAACAATTTCGCAATTATCCGCCCTGCTGCAGAGCAAGCAGGTATCCGCCACCGAACTTGCCCAGCATTATCTGAACCGTATTGCTGCCAGTGACCTGAATGCCTTCTTGCACGTCAATCCTGAATGGACCTTGCAACAGGCGGCAGCAGCCGATGCACGCCTGGCCAGTGGTGATGCCGGTGTCTTGACAGGCGTACCTATCGCCCACAAAGACATATTCGTGACCCGCGACTGGCGTGCAACTGCCGGTTCGCGCATGCTGGAGAATTATGTCAGTCCCTTCGATGCGACTGTCGTTGATCTGTTCAATAAAGCGGGTACGGTCACGCTGGGTAAATTGAATTGCGATGAATTCGCCATGGGTTCATCGAATGAGAATTCCTATTTTGGCCCGGTAAAAAACCCCTGGGACAAAACTGCCGTGCCTGGTGGTTCTTCCGGTGGTTCAGCTGCAGCAATTGCTGCACGTCTGGCACCGGCAGTAACAGCAACCGATACGGGCGGCTCCATCCGTCAACCGGCATCGTTTTGCGGCGTCACCGGAATCAAGCCAACTTACGGCAGCGTATCGCGCTACGGCATGATTGCTTTTGCGTCTTCGCTGGATCAGGGTGGCCCTATCGCCCAAACCGCTGAAGATTGCGGCATTTTGCTGAATGCAATGACAGGTTTTGATGAGAAAGATTCGACTTCTCTCGAACGCAAAAAAGAAGATTTCAACCGTGATTTGAACAAGTCTTTGCAAGGCTTGCGCATAGGTGTGCCCAAGGAATTTTTCTCGGCCGGCCTGGCTGCGGATGTGGAACAGGCGGTACGTGCTGCACTGGCTGAATATGAAAAACTGGGCGCGACACTGGTAGAAATTTCTCTGCCAAAGACCGAGTTGTCCATCCCTGTGTATTATGTGATCGCACCGGCAGAAGCTTCTTCGAATCTGAGCCGTTTTGATGGTGTGCGTTATGGTCATCGTGCAGCGGATTATACAAATCTTGAAGAGATGTACAAGAAGTCCCGCGCCGAAGGTTTTGGTGCTGAAGTCAAGCGCCGTATTATGGTTGGTGCCTATGTACTGTCGCACGGTTACTATGATGCTTATTATTTACAGGCACAAAAAATACGCCGCCTGATCGCGCAGGATTTTGCTGCAGCGTTTGAGAAATGTGATGTCATCATGGGGCCGGTAGCGCCGACTGTGGCATGGGACCTGGGTTCGAAAGCCGATGACCCTGTGGCCAACTATCTGGCCGATATCTTTACCCTGTCGACCAGTCTCGCTGGCTTACCTGGCATGTCCATCCCTTGCGGTTTTGGGCAAGGCGAAAAGAATGCCAAGCGGCCGGTAGGTTTGCAAGTCATCGGCAATTACTATGATGAAGCGAAATTGCTGAATGTGGCCCACCAGTTCCAGCAAGTGACTGACTGGCATACCCGCGCACCTGTATGAGCTTGAAGATCTTCCTGAGTGCCGCTATGTTGGTGATAGGCAGCAGCGTGTCTGCGCAGACACTGGATACCCGTATCGCCTGCACACAAACGCAAAAGGAAGATGGTGATGGTGAGCGTCTGATTTTCAGTGATCAGGCACGCATGCAATTGAATGGTACGCAGGTCACGGAATTTCAGTGGGAGTCTTCTGTGTTTCGCAGTAATCGCGGACATGAATGCAGCATAGATACTGAAGATGGTGTGGAAGCAGAATTGACAGAAAAAGGCTGGCGCTTGCAACTAAAGGACGCCTCAGCAGCGCGACTCAAACGGGGTTATGATTTTGATCGTGGCTTTCAATGCAGCATACGTCTGGAACGTGAAGGCGATGCCCTGCATATCAAGCCCAGCTGCCCTACCCTGTGCGGCTCGCGCAAGAATTTTTCAGCACTGACGGTGGACACCAAGACCGGCAGCTGTACCTACGATCAATGAGTTGAATGGATCTGCGGCTTTATGTCCATAAGCAGGCAGACGCAATAAGATAAAGATAAGACGAGGAAATATTATGCAATGGGAAGTCGTTATCGGTTTTGAGACGCACGCGCAACTCAAGACCAATTCAAAAATTTTCAGCGGCTCTTCAATACAATTTGGCGCTGAGCCAAATACCCAGGCTAGCCCGGTTGATCTGGCTTTGCCTGGCGTGCTGCCAGTCATGAATAAAGGCGCGGTGGAAAAAGCCATACAGTTTGGCCTGGCAGTTGGCGCGCTGGTTGCACCGGAATCCATCTTTGCCCGTAAAAATTATTTCTACCCTGACCTGCCTAAAGGCTATCAGATCAGCCAGTTTGAAATCCCGGTAGTGCAAGGTGGTTTCGTACCTTGTGTGTTTGAAAAAGATGGCAAGACCGAATTCAGGAACATAGAACTGACACGCGCCCATCTGGAAGAAGACGCTGGTAAATCCATGCATGGCGCAGCTCAGGGCATGACAGGCATAGACCTGAACCGTGCTGGCACACCCTTGCTGGAAATCGTCACTGAGCCTGTCATGCGCAATGCAGCTGAGGCAGTCGGCTATGCAAAAGCATTGCACTCGCTGGTGACCTGGCTGGATATCTGTGATGGCAATATGCAGGAAGGTTCTTTCCGTTGCGATGCCAACGTTTCTGTGCGTCCGGTTGGCCAGAAAGAATTTGGTACACGTTGCGAAATCAAGAATCTGAACTCTTTCCGTTTCCTTGAAGAAGCGATCAATATTGAAGTGCGCCGTCAGATCGAATTGATTGAAGATGGTGGCACCGTCATCCAGGAAACTCGTCTGTACGATCCGGACAAAAAAGAAACTCGCTCCATGCGCAGCAAGGAAGATTCGATGGATTATCGTTACTTCCCTGATCCCGATCTGCCACCGCTGAAAATCAGCCGCGAATGGGTAGAACAAGTACGTGCCACTATGCCGGAATTGCCATCTGCCATGCGCCAGCGTTTTATCGAGCAACTGGGCTTGCCTGAATACGATGCGACTATCCTGACGCAATCCAAGGGCATGGCTACTTACTTTGAAGCTGTGGTAACTGCTGCTGGTACGGCGCAAGCCAAACCTGCGGCAAACTGGATGATGGGTGATGTGGCTGCGACCCTGAATCGTGAAAGCCTGGATATCAGCGCCATCCCAGTAACATCTGCGCAGTTGGCAGTGTTATTGCAAAGAATTGCTGATGGCACGATTTCCAACAAGATTGCAAAGGAAGTGTTTGCGGCGATGTGGCAAGCTCCATCTGAAGATGTGGGCACGGTCGACAAAATGATCGCGTCCATAGGCGGACAAATTTCTGATGTTAATGTTCTCGGGAAAATCATCGACGAAGTCATGGCTGCGAATCAGCAGTCTGTCGATGAATACCGCGCTGGCAAAGAGAAGGCTTTCAACTCACTGGTGGGTCAGGCAATGAAAGCGACCAAGGGCAAGGGCAATCCAGCACAGGT
This sequence comes from Undibacterium sp. GW821-FHT07F11, assembly GCF_059418665.1. Taxonomy (NCBI): domain Bacteria; kingdom Pseudomonadati; phylum Pseudomonadota; class Betaproteobacteria; order Burkholderiales; family Oxalobacteraceae; genus Undibacterium; species Undibacterium sp. GW821-FHT07F11. Next base: position 11,753 of record NZ_JBWKQH010000006.1, on the reverse strand, counting down.
CAATGAATTGCTAAAGAAAAAACTGGCAGGCTGATTTCTGCCTGAAAATGAAAAACGGCACATCTTTTAAGGATGTGCCGTTTTTTTTGCTTATGATTGATTTACTGATTCACTTCCTGCAGCATTCCAGCCAATATCAGTTCGGTGTAAAGTATGCAGCAACTGTCTGCACATCATCCACAGTAATATTGCCAGCGGTGACACGCAGCTTGAGGAAGCTGATCAGGTAATTGTACTTGGCCTGCGCCAGGTCACGCTTGGTAGCGACCAGTTGTTGCTCGGAGCTGAGCACGTCAAGATTGATACGGACACCACCCTTGACACTTTGCTTGGTTGCTTCAACCAGCAAAGTCGCTGAATTAACCGATTTTTGCAAGGCGCTGATTTTCGTCAAGCTGGTTTGTATCGCATTAAATTGCTTGCGCAATTCTATCGAGATTCTATTCCGGGTTGCATCCAGATCGGCCTTGGCTTTGTCGCGGTTGGCAATGGCCTGGTTACTGATTGCCGTGACATAACCACCAGAATAAATCGGTATCACCAATTGCACACCGACGCTTTTGATGGTCTGATCTTGCGTACGTGTCGTGATGCTGTCAGACAAGCCACGATTGTAACCGGCATTGAGTTCCAGTCTTGGTGTATGGCCTGCCTTGGCCTTGCTGATTTCCAGCTCGGCCGCTTCTACTGAATATTTAGCAGCTGCGATCTCAGGATTGTTTTCTGTTGCAATCGTCATCCACTCTTCAAAACTTGAGAGAGTGACGGGCATGACCGTGAACTCGGGGCGCAAGCCGTCAAGTTGATTTACTTCACTGCCGACGATGGCAGAAAAAGCGTTTCTTGCATTCAGTAAATTGTCTTGCGCTTCTATCACCTGAGCCTCGGCAACATCAAGCTTTGCCTGGGTCTCCAACATGTCTGTCTTGGTGCCTTCACCTTTTTCAAACATGCGCTCATTAATGCGTTTTTGTTCAGCGTAAGCATCTCTTTGGGCACGGAACAAGTCCTGCTGATCTTCGGCAAATTTGACATCAGCATAGGCCGTCGTCAAACGAATGATCAAGTCCTTGCTACGTGCCGAAAAGATGGCATCGCTATAGTTGGTCTGCGCTATACCCTGTTTATAACGTGCAGCTGTATCCAGGCTGAACAATACCTGGCGCAACGAAACGGAATTGGTGATACTGGTATAGTCGTAATTACTCTCTGTAAATCCGCCAGTTGGCTGCCCCAGGAAATTCGTCGACGGCGAGGTGATTTCTGCCCTGTTCTTGCTGGTGCCATAGGAGTATTGTATGGTCGGCAGCAAACCTGCGCGACCTATCTTGCGGTATTCCTTCCCAGCGACATTTTCAGAAACAGCGGCACGGTAAGTCGGGTCATTGATCAGTGCTGCTTCATAGGCCTGCACCAGGCCCATGGCATGAACCTGACTTGCCGACATCACGAGTATGCCGCAGGCAGCTGCGATCAGATTAAGGCGCTTCCATGATTTTTTCATCATTAATCCTCAGTCATTGCGGAATGGGCACGGTCAATAATCGGTTTCAGCAGGTAGTTCATCATGGTGCGGCCACCAGTGCTGACGAATAATTCAACAGGCATGCCTGGGCGAATATTCAGGTTGGCAATCAGCTTTTTGCCTTCAGGTGCGACTTCAGCACGCACTTTATAGAAAGCCTGGCCGGTTCTTTCTTCTACCGTACGGTCAGCCGATACCTGGGTAATGATGCCAGGGATGTGTGGCGTGGTATTGGTGTTGAATGCAGAGAAAATCAACTCGGTTTTCAAACCAGCATGAACCTTGTCAACCAGATTGACTGGCAACATGGCTTCCACGATCAGGGCGTCGTCCTGAGGAACCAGTTCCATCAATTTGAAACCGCTAGGCACAACTGCACCTTTGGTAAATACATTCAGGCCAACTACGGTACCAGCCACGGGTGCTTTTACCATGACATTGTTCAGATCAAAGTCCAGTGCAGTCAGGCGGTTTTGCAAAGCTTCTGCTTCTTTTTGCACATCAGACAATTGCGTGCGGATTTCTTTTTGATAGTCTTGCTGACGCTGGGATTTGCGCAAGCCCAGTTCCATGATCTGGCGTGACACACGGCCCATATTGCCCAGGTCTTCAGAAACACTGCCATTTACCTGTGCATAAGTACGTTCCAAATCCAGCAGGCGATTACGGGCGATATAACCTTCCTTGGCCAGGTCACGCATACCATCAAGCTGCTCCTTGAGGAACACCTGTTGCTGCTTTTTGCTGACCATGGATTCTTCCAGCCCCTTCAATTGCGATCTCAAGCCAGCGATATTTTCATCGACTGCACCCAACTCACTTTGCATGGATATCTGGCGGGTAGTGAACAATTGCTGTTGCAGCAAAATTGTGTTGGCTACACGGCTATCACTTTTTGCCTCATCCAGTTCCTTGGGGAAGCTGATGGATTTTGCACCGGCACGTTCAGCCAGCAAACGGGCTTCTACTGCCTGGGCAGTAAACAATTGCACCCGGGTGATTTCTGCAGTTGATTTGGCACTGACAGAATTCATCTTCAACAGGGTCTGGCCTTCTTTAACGACATCGCCATCCTTGACCAGAATTTCATCGACAGTACCACCGGTCTGATGCTGAATAACTTTGCGGCTGGACGCGACGGCGACGTTGCCACTCATGGGCACACCCTTGTCAAGCTTCGCTGTAAATGCCCACAACAGGAAACCAACCACGCCGATCAGGATAATGATCCAGCCCAGGCGGGAGTAGCCACGTGCATCTGTGTTGACTTCAAGTATTTCTACGTTGTGCGTTGCCACATCCGTGACATCACCTTTTTTTACCAATGCATTTTTCATGATTATTCCTCTTCTGCAGCTGTGGCATTGATTCTTGCCTGCGTATCTGCTGGCGGCTCTGAAGCTGCGGACTGCAGACTGTTCTGAGCCTGAGCTTGCTGGGCTGCCTGTTGTGCCGCAGCAGCCTGCTGGGCTTGTTGCATCTGCTGTGCCTGTTGTTGATTTGCCTGATTCAGCGCAGCCAATACCTGGTCACGCGGGCCAAAGGCCTGAGCTACACCGTCACGTAACAACAGGAGCTTGGTGGTAGCGCCCAGGATAGTAGTGCGATGAGTGATCAGCACGATTGTTTTGCCACGTTGGCGCAAATCATTGACCGCCATCACAAGCGCTTGCTCACCAGCATCATCCAGATTTGAATTCGGTTCGTCCAGTACCAGCAGGGACGGATCGTCATACATGGCACGGGCCAGGCCGATACGCTGTTTTTGACCACCGGACAAACCGGCACCGCCATCACCCAGACGGGTGTCATAGCCTTGCGGGAAATGCAAAATCAATTCGTGTACACCAGCGCGCTTGGCAGCCAGGATGACTTTTTCAGAATCGACTTCACCAAAACGGGCAATATTTTCTGCCACCGTACCGCCAAACAATTCTATGTCTTGTGGCAGGTAACCGATATTTGGTCCAAGCTGGTCCTTGTTCCATTGATAGATGTCTGCGCCATCCAGACGCACCTTGCCGACAGCAGCAGGCCAGACGCCGACCAGCAAACGTGCCAGCGTGGATTTACCTGAACCTGAAGGGCCAATCACACCAAGTACATCACCTGGTTGCAGGGCCATGGACAGGCCTTTGACAACAACAACGGTAGAGCCAGGAGGCGCAGCAGTTACACCCTCAACAGACAAAGCACCGAGTGGTTTAGGTAAATCCATACCCGCCTGGCGAGGTGGGTTGGATGCCAGCAATTCATTCAAGCGGCCATAGGCACCTTTGACTGTACTCCATTGTTTCCATACACCGATGAGTTGATCAATAGGGCCAGTCGCCTTACCCAACAGGATAGAACCGGCAATCATCATACCTGGTGACATCTTGCCTTCAATGACCAGCAAAGCACCAAAACCGAGTACCAGAGACTGTACCGAAACACGAACAAATTTACTCAAGGCGGTGATAATGCCTGATTTTTCGCTGGCTTCTGCCTGCAACTGCAAGAAACGACCATGCAATTTGAACCAGCGCGACATCAGGTTAGGCAACATGCCCATGGCTTCAATGACTTCCGCATTGCGCAGGTTGTTGGTGGCCAGATTGCTAGAGACGATGGCCATGGTATTGGCTTCAGTCAAAGGCTTTTTGGAGACGACTTCATTGGCGTACGCCAGGATCACCATGACGATCACCGCAGCCAGAGCAAACAAACCCAGGTAGGTGTCAAACATGAAAATCACGGCCAGGTAGAACGGGAACCACGGCGCATCAAAGAAGGCAAACAAGCCAGCACCTGTGAGGAACTGGCGAATCTGTGTCAGATCCTGCAAAGCCTGGCCAGCATTGCCACCACCACGCTTCAGGTTTTGTTCAAATGCAGCAGTATAAATGCGCTTGTTCATTTGCATGTCGAGCTTGGCGCCGAGACGTATCAATACAAAGCTACGGATATATTCAAGCGCACTCATCAAGGCATAAGCACCCAACATCAGCAATGTCAACATCAACAATGTGATTTCGTTGCGGCTTTGCAAAACGCGATCGTAAACCTGTAACATGTACAGGGAAGGTGCTAACATCAACAGATTGATGATGGCACTGAAAATGCCAACGGTCCTGAAAGCACTTTTAAAGGTCATCAGGACCTGTGCAATTTCAGTTTGTGGAAGTTTTAATTTCGAGATCATTTGTATTCTTTGCACACTGAAGTGCTAAAAACATCGCAATATAAAAGGTGGCCACTTGATGAATAAAGTTTGTAGAAAACAAATTCATCTGCATTTTTAAGGCAAGGCGGCATTATCCCTGTTCACAACTCAATTAAATGTGATGTACATCACATTTTTCGAAAGCGTAACACAAGTTTTACGCTTTTAAAACGTGTTTCGTGTATCGAAGCATGTATATTTTGCATACCCCCCCCTGTATATAAAAAATTACTCCAATTTGACTGCGAAGCCATTGGTGATTTCTTCATACTCCCCATATATAGGGCATGACAAGAATTTTTGAAAAATCCAGAATTTATTTAATTGACATGTTTTTCTATGCCTAAAAACATACTTAGCGTGAAGCAAAGTGATATTAGTCACATCGGTCACATCGGCATACACAAGACTAAATGATTTAGCCAGGGAATACGCCAGGTACGGCAAGAGCTAAAAGATGCTGAGTGAGCACATTGTGCATACGGGCACAATGAAGATAAAGAATGATGGTGAGCAGAAGCAAAAAAAACGCCCCGCAATATCCGTTGCGGGGCGCTGAGTTCTTAATGGTCTTGCTGGCTACGGTTTTATTTTAACTCAATTACGACAGTGTTTACAAGCGACTGTGCAGATATATCATTTTGAATGTTAACTTTTGTTTCATTTCCGAGCGCGTATACCCATTCCAGTTGAGCAGGCAAACACACTCTTTGCAAGTCATAAAATTCACAGGCAAAACGACGGGCATTTTCACCTAAACGCTGTCTTTCCTCTGGCTGGTCCAGCAAATCACAGACCTCCTGACTTAGAGCTTTTACATCAAAGAAATCTACCAATCTGCCTGTCTCGTTGTGGCGTATGGCTTCACGCAAAGGCTGGGTATTGGAGGCGACAATGGCACACCCAGCACTCATGGCTTCAAGCAAGCTCCACGACAGTACAAAGGGGTAGGTCAGGTAGACATGGACGCGTGATAATTGCAGTAAGGGAATGAAGTGTTGGTAAGGAATATTACCAAGGAAATGGATACGCTGGCGCGCACTCTCTGGCAATTGAGCACTCACTTCGTTGAGGAAAATCTCTTTCCATGATTTCCCACTTTCAGACTTGGCACCATAACTGACATCATCACCCCCCACCATCAGGACGTGCGCGTTGGGACGTTGCGCCAGTATCTGCGGCAAGGCACGCATGAAGATGTGGTAACCGCGGTACGGCTCCAGATTGCGGTTCACGAAGGTAATGACTTCATCATCCCGCGTCAACTTCAATCCGCCACCTAAGGTCAAGGCCACACCAGGATTGGGAGCGATCATATCCGTATTGATACCGTCATGAATGACGCTGATGCGCTCACGAAAGGCACCGGGAAAGGTACTGGCTTGCCAATGTGTAGGGGAAATAGCCGCATCGGCTATTTCTATATGCAAGAGATTATTGATATTCTTGAGTTGTATCTTGCAGGCCTGCTCAATGGCATTGGAAGAAAACTCAGGGTCAAAGCCGACGTCCGCACCTTGTGCGTGATAAAAGAATTCTGCGTAGATGCCTAGTTTGGCCTTGGGCCAGACTTTTTTCAAGAACAGGCTCTCACCCCAGCCAGGGTGAGCAATGATCACATCAGGCACAAAACCTTGTTCACGCAATTGCAGTGCTGCACGCATGGCAGCTTCACCGCGGATGACTTTTGGCTCACTGTCCGCCAGCCACGGATGTGTTTCAGCACTGGTACCACGGGTAAGCTGATATGAAAATACCTTGACCCCATTCCATAGTGCTGGCGCAGCCTTTTGCATGGATAGTGCGACAACTTCATTCGCTGGATCGGCAGCCAGAGCGGGCGCAAGATGCACAAACTGGCCTGGAAAATTTTGGTGAACAAACAGGATTTTCATAGCGCAAATTGAGTAGGAATACGAACTTGGAAAATTGTTACAGTATAAACGCTAATCAGCTCTGGGGAAGCATGCAAATGTGTCTTGCTGCAGGCAATTTCATGCAGTAAGCAAATGACGGGAAAATGCCTCAAGAATGCCGTCAGGACGTAGGTGATGCTCATCTATATGCCATTGCTGGCTGGCTTTACCGCTACCGCTATCGGTCATGGCAAAAACATCCAGAAAATTCATGCCTCTCGCTAATACTTGCTGCTTCAAGCTGGTGTTGAACAGGGACAGGAATTGACCAAACTCCTGTAGCTCATCTTGAGCACAGCCACTTTCATTCATATGATAGGCTGGTACGCCGCTGATGATGCACTTGAGCTGGCGCGGTTGCGCTTGGGCAGCAATAAAGTCCAGATAGGCGACTATAGTATTGTGTACGCGTTGTGTCAGATTAATTTCGGCGGAAGCAGTAGATTTTTTGCTGGCTTTCAAGATGCCGCTATCGATGCGACAATCAATTTCGCCTATAGTGATCAATACGCTGGAAGCTACAGGTATTACCCGTAGATAATCTGCCAATAATTGCTGGTAATGATTAGCCTTGGTTTGACCGATTTGCCATTGCGTACATCCCTCTATCCACAATCCCTTGCATTGCAAATGCTGCCCTCCATAACTGACGACCAGGTTATGAGCCGACAGCATATGGCTTTCCCCTATGATATACAGTACGCCTTGCGCTTGCGGGAATTGCGCCTGCTGACTGTAAGTTTGCCACCACGACTGTATTTTCAACATGAAGGCGCAGTAGATCAAAGAACCTTTATCTTTGATAAGCGCATTGTTGAGCATGCCTTTTGCCACTTGCAACAAAGCGTCTACATTTGCCGGATTGCCAAACACATGATGCAAAATTGCCAGTTGTAGCGCGGCATTTTGCCTGGGAAAACCAGTCGTAGTCAGCTCCAGCACTTTGGCATAATGCTGAACAGCTTCATTTAATTTGCCAGTGATTTTATAGAGATTGGCCAGGCAGCCATGCAACTCTGCATTGCCTGGTGCAATGCTTAATCCCTGCTGATAACTTTGCGATGCTTCTGGTAGTCTTTCCAGCTTCAAGAGCGCATTGCCACGATTATTCCAGGCTTGAAAATGGGACGCATTGGTACGCAGCACTTGTTCATAATCGTTCAGAGCCAGCGCATATTGGCGCATATCCATGTAAAGATTGCCCCGGTTAAAATAGGCATCGGGAAAATCTGGCTGTTTAAGCAGCGCCTGCTCGTAACAGGCCATGGCATCGGCCTCACGTCCCACAGCACTGAGTGCATTTGCCTTGTTGTTCAGGACTTCGGCAAAGTCTGGCATGGATAACAGAAAACGGTCATAGCTGACAATGGCATCTGCATGACGCTGCAGATCCAGCAAGACATTACCAAGCGAGGCATGAATGATGGTATTGGCCGGATTGACGGATGCAGCCATTGTGAGCAAATCGAGCGCCTGCTCCAGTTCACCTGTGCTGCGCTTGATCATCCCTAAAAATTGCAAGGCCTCGAAATGCCTGGCATCCGCCAGCAGTATTTGCTGATAAATGGCTTCTGCCTCAGCCAGCTTCCCCGTCTGATGCAAGGCCAGCGCCTGCTGTAACAACTGCGCAGCCTTGCCTGCCTGGGCAGCGGGGCTGACTCCTTTGGCCGCAGTATTTATTTTTTTCTTTTGCATCATCAGCAAATACTGCTTATTTCAATTGCGCACGCAATAAATTTTCAACCTCGGGAATAGGTCTGGCACTTTTACTACCCACGGCCCACAAATCAAAAGCAGAGGGACGTGAAGCAGCTACTACCGTTTGAAAACCTGCGCCAGCCAAAGTATTCATCAGTACTTTCTGGGTAAAGCCACAGCGATGGGCCATAAACAAATTGCCTTTCTCCATGGCAGCACGGTGTCCATATAAAATATCGATCGGTGCAATCGGCCCTGCCGGGGAGATATAGGCGGGTTCCAGCAATTTATCTTCAGCCACCAGCTTGCAGACAGACACCATATCCGGACAGGTCACCACAAAGATGCCATCATCTTTGAGTACACGCATGATTTCTTTAAGCGCGACCGGTACTTCATGCGGATACAGATGCTCAATATTATGCGATGAATAAACCGCATCGATAGAGCCTGTTTCAACGGCGCTCATATCGGTTAAAGTGCCCTGTATGTCAGGGTTGACCTTGGGATCAATATCGAAACGCACTTCCTGCCATTCATCTGACTGGAAAAAAGGTGTAGTACCTGACTTGTTTTGCGGGCCGCAGCCTACGTGTAGTAATTTCAAAGCATTCACCTTGTAATTTGATCCAAAAGAAAAATGGGGCACAGGCCCCATTTTCCATTCACATTCTAATGCAAGTCAAATACAGATTATTGAACCTGATCTGGACGTGAAGATGCCAATGCGACTTTAGGCAGGTGTTGGAAAGATGCCCAATGCAATTCCAGCAGAGACATCAAGCCGCTGCGTACCCAGCGTGCCAGTGTGGCGTCGTCAAGTGCCATGACTTTTTCGCGGTCAACAATACGGAAACCACCGATCAGGTGCACTTCGTTGCCTTCACGGAAGTTGAGGTCTTTAGCAACCAGCACGCCTGTGGTTTCCAGCTCATTCAGGATAACGCGGCCTTCACGCAGATTTTTCTCATAGCTGTTCAGCAATTCCAATACTTTGCCGAAGCTAGGATTGAATTCTGCTTTTTCAGTAAACACAAGTTCACCTTCTTTGGTGTTGAACTGTGGCGCGTCCATATCAGCAGCCAGCACGTAGTCATCCGTATCACCAATACGACCCAGGATGAATGGATAGCGGCGTACATGAACAGGCACATAAGTGTCAGTCCATTGATTTTTTTCATTCAGGAAAACATTGCGCTCTCTCAATCCCAAAACTGCGATTGCATTGAGCAAGCCGGATTGCGAGAACAAAATAGGATAGAACTGAGCTGCTTCAGGAATTTCTGTCGGTGCCAGAGGGGCAGTGGTCAGGCCACGGGCAAACGCAAAGTCTGCAGCAGGTTGAAAGCGCAAAGAGCCATGCAGGTTCTTGTCCAGGGTTTGAGCATTTTGAAACATAGTAAAACTCCAATAACTAGAAAAAGCCCATTTCCATTGATGGCATGGGTTAAGCGCCAGGCTAGATGGCATTGAATCGCAAATCATTATTTATTTTGATCACAACACGCACAACACGATTACTTACACTGAAATGAAGGCGTTTCGGTCAAAATCAAGTGCAGTATTGTATCAGCAGGATAAAGTGATGGCGCTTTTTTCAGCACAACTACCGGTATTAAGCCGCAGCTTATTTCAAAATTAAGGCACACCGCACCACTCCCCGAATTACTCAAGCAGTTATCGTCGGTGCTTCATTCTTTTAATTTGGAAAGGCAATAACACAAAATTAATTTTGTGAGATGCCTTAGGTCTGTTTTCGCCAGATCAACAGATACCCGGGAATGGCTTGCAAATTTTCCATTCGGATGGTTTGTGGCGAACATTGTAAGGACGTAAATCCATACTCAGATGCCAACTTGTCCAGATAACTCAATTGATGCGCATAGCGGCCACTGCTGCGCAGCATATAGCCTATGCTGTTGCCTCTCTGAGTCGGGTCTTCATCAGCAGCTTCAACAGAAAAAGCGAACAGGCCATCTGCAACCAATAAGCGACTGACCTCTGGGATGATTTTATCAAGTTGCCCCAAGTACACAAATACATCAGCCGCCGTCACCACTTCATAACTTGCCGTTGCTTCTTGCTGCGTCATGGTGAGCAAATCTGCCTTAATCAGTCTGTGGTAAATCTGCCTGGCCTGGGCTTTTAACAGCATTTTTTCGGATAGGTCAACGCCTACCAACTGCACTGCCATAGCGGCGAGTTCTTTTGCCACCAGCCCCGTACCACATCCCAGATCAAGTATGCGCCATGCGCTTGCGCCAGTAACGCGTAATTTCCTGAGTTCTTTGCCAATGACAACGGGAATCTGATACTCCAGCACCTCTTGCAGATGCTGGTCAAAGCGTTCGGCATAATCATCAAATATCTTGCTGACATAGCTCACCGGTGCCTGGCTGCTGGTCTGACCATTGAGTACATGAATGAAATGAAGGGCATTACCATGTTGTGGATCCAGGGTCACGGCGCTTTGATAACTGTTCAATGCCTGTGCAATCTGACCAGCATCTTTATAAATATTACCCAGGGTATTATGAATCTCCGCCAGATTTGGCTGCAATGCGACTGCGCGTTCTGCATATTGTATGGCAAGGTCTAATTCCTTACGCTTTTGATAAATCAGCGCCAGATTATTCCAGGGCTCAGCTAATGACATATTCAAACTGTTTGCATGTCTGTAAGCCGATATAGCTTCGTCCTGCCTTCCCATATCTTTATACACATTACCTATATTGCTATGCGCCTCAGCATAGTCAGGCTTGAGTTTACAGGCTTGCTGAAAACATTCCAGCGCACGACCCAACTGTGCGGATTCCCGCAGTGCTGATCCCATATTATTCAGTGCATAAAAATTCTGGGGATTAATCTGCAATGATTGCTGGATAAATTGTATCGCTTGTACATAATTTCCCAGCTGGTGAGCAGTCACTCCGTATAAATGCAAGGCATCCGCATGTTCTGGTTTGATCTGTAAGATTTGCTCATAAATCTTTCTGGCAGCTTCAATTTCCCCACTACGGTGCAGTGTCATGCCCTGGTTCAGCCAGGTAGCAATCTGGTCTTGTACTTGTTGTTTTTGTTTATCCGCTTGCGCATTTGCTGCTTCATCTGCAGCCATACAGCATTGCTTATATTTTTTCCCGCTGCCACAAGAGCAGGGATCATTGCGACTCAGTTTTTTCATTGTCTTTTTTGTCGTTATGCAAAGTGGCAAAAATAAGGATTCGCCATTTATTGATCAACATGCTACCAAAGAGTTACCAGGAATTGCAGACTTTAACAATGAGTCTTCATCAAGAATTATTCGTCACTGATCGATTTAATGATTTATAAAAAAACCCACCGCTTTCCAGAGGTGGGGTTTTTATTTTTACACAACAGGGAGGATATTCTCTCCCTGCTGCATGGG